>JAXEKN010000064.1:0-119700 GCA_034101015.1 Prevotella sp. | reverse complement strand
AGAACCATCAAGAATCTTAGAGTAGAACATCTTAAACTGTCCTATCTTCTCTTCAGTATCAAGAAAGTCTGTATCGTTGAATGCCTTGATGAATTGGGCATAATACTCTTCCTTCAACACTCCACGCGACTGAAGTTGCTGCCTGAAATTTTCAACTTCACAGATATTTTTGGTAATATGAATCTCAATGTCCAACCCTATCAGAATCCTGATACGCTTGTCTTTTAATTGTTCTGACAATTCTTTGTAGCCAGAATAATAGAAATAGCCGACAAGGAAATCAACAGCATTTGTTTTTGGTAGAATGCCGTTGATGATGTCTGACAGAAATTTGTCTTTATTAGTTATAAAGCTATTGCTCATATATTATTATTTCACATTCACAGATAAGATGCTGGCACAACATATTCTTAAATATAATAACCGCACCTTTAATTATGGTGCAAAGATATACAAAATCTCCCGAACTGCCAAACAATTCGGGAGATTTTTTTGTTTATTCGGATGAAACTCTATATTCTTTTATGGTTTATTCGTAAACATTTCAATGCGGATGCCACTGTTTTTTACTTCACTCAACATTCGGAAGTAAAGTTATTCAAGTTGAGGAGAGGCTGAACGACGATGGATTTCGCCGATAACCCTTCCACGCTAAAGGGTTGATGTCTATACGCTCTCGGCGTCGCCGATACACGATAACGACTTTGCGAACTCCTTCATGCCTGTGGCGGTAGTCTGTCATTCCGATGGCAGCCGGCTGCCATCGGGGTGACAGAGCTTGCGAGAACGTTAACATTCTCATGCCACCCACTAACCGCCACCATAGTCAACCTGAACGTGGCGGCAGTTTTGAAAAATATATAGCGGAGGTTTGCGAAACATAAAACGGCGGTTTACGAGTCGTAAAACGGCGTTTTAGGAGTGTTAAAACGGCGTTTTAGGTTTCTTAACGCATAGGATTGGGAAATCCCTTAACTACTGTCATTTCTCTGACTGTCATTCCCATAATCGTATGATTTTGGAGGCAAAGGTATATAAAAAATCCCGAACTGCCAAACAATTCGGGTGTTTTTTGCGATTACTCTTGCGTTTTATTATAACCCATGTTTCTTTTCCCCTTCTTTCCAAGCATCTTGATACTGTCAAGATATGCCTGTTCCACTGGCGAGATGGTCTTGACCTGGTATTTACGATATTCGGCAAGAGCCTTTTCCATTGCCTCTTCATGACTTACACATCCTGTTCCTTGAAGCAACGGACGACCGGTTGACATAAGAATGGAATCAAGCTGCTTCACATAGTCCATCATATATACTGGCTTATGATCCAACGCCATAATCTCCGCAAAGTCGAAATAACCAGAGACGATGTTGTTGAGAATCTTAATCTCTTTTTCATCCAAGTAATTCTTTGCGATCTTGATATCCTTCAAACAAGGCAGTTCGCCCTTGAAAGACATCAAGCCCATAAATGGTTTCTCGGCATCGGCACGCTCGTAAATCACTTCGGCAGCTGTATGACCATGGGCTGCATAATGCAACTTGTTTTGGACTATCTTGAAGAACAATCGGGATGCTTCTGTACGAGGATCATAGTCAACACTGGTGGCATAGACATCAAGCACCTGACGATAAAGCACCTTTTCTGACGAACGTATGTCCCTGATGCGGTCGAGCAGTTCCTTCCAATAGCTGCC
This sequence comes from Prevotella sp., assembly GCA_034101015.1. Classification (GTDB taxonomy): domain Bacteria; phylum Bacteroidota; class Bacteroidia; order Bacteroidales; family Bacteroidaceae; genus Prevotella. Next base: position 118,004 of record JAXEKN010000064.1, on the reverse strand, counting down.
TCCTCCAAGGTTTTTCAGCCGTTCATCGTCCATAGCAAATCCTTTCACAATATATTCATGTAGCCGTTGAGTGGCCCACTGCCTGAAGCGCGTACCTTGAATTGATTTGACACGATAACCTACGGAAATGATGACATCGAGATTGTAATACTTCACCTCCTTCGACTGTGTTTTCCCTTCTATTGCGCCATGTTGAGTGGTTGTTCGGAATTTCCGAACAACCACTTTCTCGTCCAATTCTCCTTCTTTGAAAATATTGGAAATATGTTCACTGATTGTTGATTTGCTCTTATTAAACAAAGAGACTATTTGGTCTTGATTCAGCCAGACCGAATTGCTTTCAAGCCGCACGTCGAGTCTTATGCCCTCGTCCGACTGGTAGATGACCATTTCGCCCAAATCACCATCGGGAGCGTCTTCCCATTTGTACCCGCAATCCAAGCATAAATGCAGCAAGCCCTCAGATTGAACATTCTGTGACTTACATTCTGGACATACCAAAGGAACTACATTATTATTCATAGAACTATTATTAATAAATATCGCAGCTGTTATATTTGTGGCAAAGGTATATAAAAAATCCCGAACTGCCAAATAATTCGGGAGTTTTTTGCGATTTTTGCATTGTCTTTCAAAAAAATACTGTACCTTTGCAGCCACATAACAAAAGAAAGATTGACGACAATGAAAAAGACCGCATTGATAACAGGTGCGACAAGCGGAATAGGTGAAGCTTGTGCACGCAAATTCGCCGAGGGCGGATACCGACTCATCATCACTGGACGCAACACCAAGAAACTTGACGAACTGAAGGCCGAACTGCCAACGGAAGTGATGGCTCTATGCTTCGACGTGCGCGACCGAAAGGCTGCCACAGAGGCTGTCGATTCGTTGACCGCGGAATGGAGAGACATCGACGTGCTGATAAACAATGCCGGACTCGCACTCGGTCTGGAACCGGAATATGAGGGCGATGTCGAGGATTGGGACACGATGATCGACACCAACATCAAGGGACTGCTCACCATGACGCGACTGATTGTGCCACGAATGATAGAGCGCAACGCTGGACATGTCATCAACATCGGTTCGGTGGCGGGAGATGCCGCCTACGCAGGAGGAAACGTGTATTGCGCCACCAAGTCGGCAGTGAAGGCCATCACCGACGGATTGAGAATTGACGTAGCACATACGGCCGTGAGGGTGACCAATCTCAAGCCCGGACTTGTCGAGACACACTTCAGCAACGTGCGTTTCCATGGCGATGACCAGCGTGCAGACAACGTGTATAAGGGAATCACTCCGCTCACAGGCACTGACATTGCCGACGTGGCATTCTATGCTGCCAGTGCTCCTGCACATGTGCAGATTGCCGAGGTGTTGATACTCGCCACTCATCAGGCCAGCGGCAGTGTGATTCACCGCAGCTGAATGACGCCCACGCTCCCAGAGGCATCCGCACTGTTTTTTACTTCAGAAAGTTGAGTGAGAAATACACAATAGACAAACAATCCCGAACTGCAAGTGCAATTCGGGATTGTGTTTTCTTGTATTATGGCGAATGCTACTTCTTGCGATAGCCACACTTGGGGCATACTCCATTCTCGTCGAGAGAGATGCCGCAAAGCGGACAGCGGTCAATCTGCTTGCGCTCGGTGAACTCAGCAGAGGCGGCATTCACACCGCTGGTGAAGGTGATCTTGGCAATGTTGAGCTTGTCCTTCAGAAGGTCATAAACAATCTTTATCATACCCTCAACGGTCATGGTCTCCTTGGTCACCACCAAGCGGCTGTCGGGATAAGCCTGCGCAAGTTCGGTCTTGAAAGCCTCACCCTTCATCGTGTTGCGCGGATGACCGTTCTTCAGTCCTGTCTTCTCATACACGTCGAGGATGGCGGGCAACAGCGGGTCGTCCTGACGGAGGATAAGGGCGTGGTCGAAATTCTTCAGCACGTCCCATGCCACCTTCTGTATTTCATTGCATGGATAAACCATGTTCACTCCCTCGTTGACCGAGTCCTCCACCTCAATGGTCAGGACACCTGTGTGGCCGTGTAGATACTGGGCCTCACCCTGAAAACCGTAGAACCTGTGTGCATACTGCAAGTCAAATGTCGTGATACTTCTCATAACTTTATCTCCTTTTAATTTTTAAGTGGTTAATACTCTTGTTTCTTTTTTCTGGTGCAAAGGTACGAAATATCCTTCATTGACGCAAACTGAAAATATCTATCAGACAATAGAACAATTCTATTTATGCCACTGCAAGCCCACATCATTGTCATCGGCGCAAAGAGCCGACAATAAGGCGCGCAGCCTCATCGGGAGCCTCCGACGTGCCCAGTCGGCGCGCCACCTCGTCATATCCCCGAAGCATGGAGTCGTGGAGCGAGCCGCCTGGGAGCACCTCATGAAGATGGCGGCGTATGTTGCTGACCGTGAATGTGTCTGCCACAAGTTCCGGGACAACCTCGCGGTCGGCAATGAGATTGACGAGAGAGATATACTTCACCTTCAGCAGCACCTTGCGCAAAAGAGCCACAAGATGCGGCAGAGGCATACGATAGCACACCACCTGGGGCACACGGAAGAGTGCCGTCTCAAGTGTGGCGGTGCCACTCGTCACAAGAGCCGCCGTGGCTCTTGCCAACAAGGGATAGGTCTGCGAGAAGACTATCCTCACGTCGGCATCCTTGATGAAGCGGCGATAATAGTCGGCTGGAATGGACGGCGCTCCTGCAAGCACCACCTGATAATGGTCGGCGATGTCGCGCGTGGCCTTGATCATGGCGGGGAGATTGTCCTTGATTTCCTGCAGGCGGCTACCGGCGAGCAGGGCTATGACCGGTCGGCCGTCGTCGTCGGGGATATTGAGCGAGCCGTCGTGGGAGGCGAGAAACTGCCGAACCTCTGATGCCGTGGGATTGCCGACATAATGGATGGGATAGTGATGCTTCCCCTCATAAAACGGCACTTCGAAGGGGAGGATGGAATACATCTCGCTTATGTCGCGCTTGATGGCCTTGATGCGATGCTCCTTCCATGCCCATATCTTGGGGGATATATAATAGTATGCAGGGATGGAGGTCTGTTCATGCAGGAACTTGGCAATCTTCAGGTTGAACCCCGGATAGTCCACGAGTATGACCACGTCGGGATTCCATCTGACGATGTCGTCCTTGCATCGGCTCATGTTCTTCAATATGGTGGGAAGATGAAGCAGCACGGGGATGAATCCCATGTATGCCAGTTCCTTATAGTGCTTCACCAATATGCCGCGCTGACCTGCCGCCTCTGCCATCATGTCGCCGCCAAAGAAGCGAAACTCCGCCTCGGGGTTATGGCGCAGCAGTGAGGTGATAAGATGCGAGGCATGAAGGTCGCCACTCGCCTCTCCCACTATCATATAGTATCTCATTGTATGTTACGGATGACTTAATTGACGATGTTATGTTGGATAAATTCAAAAGACTCGTATGCCGTCACGTCCATGCGGGTCGGTGTGATGGCGGCGTAGCCATGGGTGAGAGCCCAGTTGTCGGTATCCTCCGCCATTGGTTCCTCATTGCGGTATTCGCCCACCATCCAATAGTAGTCATATCCTCGTGGATGACTGCATTTCACGACCTCATTGTTCCATGACCCGATGGCCATGCGACACAGTTTGACGCCCTTGGCTCCACCCTCCACCACAGGATAGTTGACATTAAGACATACGCCTCGGGGCAAGCCATGTGCGAGGACACGTGATGTTATGTCTTTTACAAGCGACGCCATCGGTGAGAAGTCAGCGTCGTCACTATGGTCGCAGAGTGAGAAAGCCACTGAGGGTATGAACTTCATGCAGCCCTCCATGGTGACTCCCATCGTGCCGGAGTAATGAGTGTTGACCGATGCGTTGTCGCCATGGTTGATGCCGCCGATGACCATGTCAGGCCTACGGTGGGGAGTGAGCCGGCTGAGAGCCATCTTGACACAATCGACGGGTGTGCCATTACACGACCATACCTCATATCCCTCGCCACGCCGGCGCAACTTCAGGCGCAGTGGTTCGGTGGCAGAGAAGGCGCAGGCATATCCGCTGCGCGCTGATTCAGGTGCACAGACAAGCAGGTCGGCCATGCCCTGAAGCATCTCAATGAGACAGCGCAATCCCTTGGAATGATAGCCGTCATCATTGGAAATTAGTATTAAAGGTTTCTTATTTTCCATAAAAAAATGTTCATTCGGCTGCAAAATTACTAAAAAAACTGCAATTATCATTGGTTTTTCATATCTTTTTTGTACCTTTGCACCATATTTTAATAACTCTTTTGAAAAAAATGGGAAAAACAATCGCATTAGCAAACCAAAAGGGTGGTGTGGGTAAGACCACGACAACCATCAATCTGGCGGCATCGCTCGCCACGTTAGAGAAGTCGGTACTCGTAGTGGATGCCGACCCGCAGGCCAACGCATCCAGCGGCTTGGGTGTCGATGTCAAGGAGGTGGATTGCTCGCTATACGAGTGTATCATCAACGGCGCTGACGTAAGGGATGCCATATACACCACCGACATTGACGGACTGGACATCATACCCAGCCACATAGACCTGGTGGGAGCTGAGATTGAGATGCTCAACCTCAACAACCGCGAGACGGTCATCAAGCGACTGCTCGCTCCAGTGAAGAACGACTATGACTATATCCTCATCGACTGTAGCCCGTCGTTAGGACTGATCACCGTGAACTGTCTGACGGCTGCCGACTCGGTCATCATACCGGTGCAGTGTGAGTACTTTGCCTTGGAGGGTATCAGCAAACTGCTCAACACCATCAAGATCATCAAGAGCAAGCTCAACACCAAGTTGGAGATAGAGGGATTCCTTCTGACCATGTACGACTCGCGCCTAAGACTCGCCAACCAGATATACGACGAGGTGAAGCGCCACTTCCAGGAACTGGTGTTCAAGACGGTCATCCAGCGCAACGTCAAACTCAGCGAGAGCCCCAGCCACGGTCTTCCTGTCATTCTCTACGACGCTGACTCCACCGGAAGCAAGAACCACCTGGCATTGGCGAAGGAAATCATTAATAAGAATTAACTCAGCATTTAGATGTTGGGAAGTTAAAGAAGTTAAGCAAATGCGAAACTTGAAATTAAATTATTTAAGAGGAAAAGTTCTTTATGGCAGTACATAAGAAATACGACAGAAACGTCCTCGGAAGAGGACTTGACGACATAGGCAACGGCAGGGGGCTTGACGCCCTGATTGACACCGGCGAGGTGAGAACTCAGGGCTCGTCGAATCTCAATGAGATACCACTCGACCAGATTGCGCCCAATCCCAACCAGCCGCGACGCGAATTTGACGAGGAGGCCATGCAGGAACTCGCCACCAGTATTCGCGAGATAGGTATCATACAACCTATCACCGTAAGACAGGTCGAGGAAGGCAAATACCAGATTATCGCCGGTGAGCGCAGATGGAGAGCATCGCAGATAGCGGGACTCGGAACCATTCCGGCATATATCCGCACGGTCAAGGACGAGACGGTGATGGAGATGGCCCTCGTGGAAAACATACAGCGCGAGGACCTCAACGCCATCGAGATTGCCCTCGCCTACGAGCATCTCGCCGAGGCCACGGGGCTGACACAGGAGAAGATAGCCGACCGCGTGGGCAAGAGCCGCACGGCAGTGACCAATTACCTCCGTCTGCTCAAACTGCCCGCACAGGTGCAGATGGCACTTAAGAACAGGGAGATTGACATGGGACACGCACGAGCACTGCTCAGCATTGACAGTCCAAGCGTACAGATCAAGCTGTTTAAGGAAATACAGAAAAACGGATATTCCGTGCGCAAGGTGGAAGAGATGGTACAGCTGCTCAAAAGCGGCGAAGACGTGCAGACGGCTAAGAAGAAGATACAGTCGGGCAACCAACTGCCCGAGGAGTTCAACATGCTCAAGGAGCGACTCTCTTCTTTCTTCCAAACCAAGGTGCAGATGACCTGTTCGCCCAAGGGCAAGGGTAAGATCAGCATACCATTCGCCAATGAGGAGGAGCTTGAGAAGATTATGAACGCCTTGGACAAACTGAGTTAAATAACGGGAGACAAAGAAACATGTTCTTTAGAATGAACATTAGACTGATATTCGCTTGCATCATGCTATGGACCGGATGTCTGACGGCATCGGCACAGGAAGACTCCATCCGGAAAATGGCGTCGGACACACTGCTTGTCGTAGAGCAGAAGGGACTGGCTGCCAAGCGCGACTGGGCGACTTGGACTCCCAACCCCCACAGGGCATTGTGGATGGCTCTCGTCATACCGGGCGGCGGTCAGATATACAACCGCAAATACTGGAAGCTGCCTATCATCTATGGTGGAATGATGGGATGTGTATATGCACTCACATGGAACAACATGATGTATCGCGACTATTCACAGGCCTATCTCGACATCATGGACAGCGACCCGAACACGCAGAGCTACAATAAGTTCCTGCATCTCGGCGCCACCATCGACAAGTCGAATGAGGAGAGATACAAAAAACTGTTCAAGAGCCGTAAGGACAAATACCGCCGATGGAGGGACATGAGCATGTTCTGCCTCATCGGGGTATATGCGCTCTCCGTGGTGGACGCTTACGTGGATGCCGAACTGTCGGCTTTTGACATATCAAAGGACCTCAGCCTGAAAGTGGCGCCCACCGTCATCACTGGTGGCTCGCTCACCGCCAACTCCTTGGAGAACTCGGCAGTGGGAGTGAACGTAGGAGTGAGGTTCTGATGTCCAGCGCGCTGGACATCAGAAATTAAAGAATTAAAAAATTAAAAAATTAAAGATGACGGACATCAGAAATAAAAATTAAAGAATTAAAAAATTAAAGATGCCGGACATCAGAAATAAAAATTAAAGAATTAAAGAATTAAAGATGCCGGAAATAAGAATTAAAGAATTAAAGATTAAAAAATTAAAGAATTAAAGAATTAAAGAAAGGATATTGCTTAGAGAGATGAAGAAATTTATTATATCAGCAGCCCTGTTATTGGCAAGCAATGCGGCGATGCATGCACAGATTGAAGAAGACTTTGAAGGTGACGACGACGAAATCACCGTCACCGACGAGGAAGGCAAGGAAGAAGTAATCGAGTTTCCGGAGGCAATGACCTTCGAACTCGACAGTCTGCTCAACCTATATATGTCAAAGACCTATCTCGACGAGGACAACGACTGCAGGATGAAAGATGTCAATCCCGTATTCGAGGAACAGACATATATCGACCGACTGCACCGTATGCCAACCATCATCGAGATGCCTTACAACGAGGTGGTCAGGAAATTCATCGACAGATACAGCGGCAGACTGCGCCACTCGGTCAGCTACATGCTCGGAGCAAGCAATTTCTACATGCCTATCTTCGAACAGGCTTTGGAGACATACCAGATACCTCTGGAACTGAAATACCTGCCAGTGATCGAGTCGGCACTCAATCCCAAGGCGGTGTCGAGGGTGGGAGCCACCGGACTGTGGCAGTTCATGCTCGCCACCGGCAAGGCATACGGACTGGAGGTCAACACCCTGGTGGACGACAGGCGCGACCCTATCAAGGCTTCATACGCCGCCGCACACTATCTCAGCGACCTGTACAAGATATTCGGCGACTGGAACCTCGTCATCGCGGCATACAACTGCGGACCGGACCAGATCAACAAGGCCATACACAGGGCCAAGGGCAGCAAGGACTATTGGCAGATCTATCCCTACCTCCCCAAGGAGACCAGGGGATACGTGCCCGCATTCATTGCTGCCAACTATATCATGACCTACTACTGCGAACATAACATCTGCCCGATGACAACACGACTGCCAGCCAAGACTGACACCGTCATGATCGACCGCAACCTGCACTTGGAACAGATAGCCGCAGTATGCAATATAGACATCGAACAACTCAGAGCCCTCAATCCTGCATATCGACAGGACATCGTGCCTGGCAACACCAAGCCATACGCAGTGAGACTGCCCCAGACCGAGGTGGGAAAATTCATCGACATGCAAGACTCGATATTCAATTACAATACCGACGTGCTGCTGACCAAGCGCGCCACGGTGACTGTCAATGACGAGGTGCCAACATACTCGCGCAAGTCATCGTCACGACGCAGCAAGAGCAGCAGAAGCAGAAGCAGCAAAGGCGGCAAGACGGTGACCATCAAGAGCGGGCAGACCCTGTCGGAGATAGCCAAGCGCAACGGCACCACAGTGGCCAAGCTCAAGAAGCTCAACGGCATCAAGGGCTCGAACATCAGGGCAGGAAAGAAACTGAGAGTAAGATGAGGTCTTTAATCTTTAATTAAAGAAATTAAAAAATTTAAGGATTAAAAAATTAAAATTATGGACGACGAGCAGAAAAAAAGGGAAGAGCAGGACGACCTGCTGATAAACGGTGCATACCAGCACCTTATCGACACATACAGTAAGTCAAGACACAGACAGAAGGTCGATTTGATAGCCAAGGCGTTCAACTTCGCCAAGCAGGCTCACAAAGGAGTGAGACGACTGTCGGGCGAACCATATATCATGCACCCCATTGCCGTGGCGCAGATAGCATGCGAGGAGGTGGGGTTAGGCTCCACAAGTATCTGTGCGGCTCTGCTCCACGACGTGGTGGAGGACACCGACTACACCGTGGAAGACATAGAGAACATCTTCGGCGCAAAGGTGGCACAGATTGTGGATGGACTGACCAAGATCAGCGGTGGCATCTTTGGCGAGCAGGCCTCGGCACAGGCGGAGAACTTCAAGAAACTGCTGCTCACCATGAGCGACGACATTCGCGTGATACTTATTAAGATATGCGACCGCCTGCACAATATGCGCACACTGGAGAGCCAGCCTGCCAACAAGCAATACAAGATTGCAGGAGAGACGCTATATATCTATGCCCCTCTCGCCAACCGTCTTGGTCTTAACAAGATAAAGACGGAGCTTGAAGACCTCAGTTTCAAATATGAGCATCCGGAGGAATACAGTGCCATCGAGAGCAAGCTGAAATCGACCCAGGACTCGCGCCACGAGCTCTTCGACCTGTTTACAGCCCCCATACGTGAGGCTCTCGACAAGATGGGCATCAAGTATATCATCAAGGAGAGAGTGAAAAGCCCCTACTCCATCTGGAACAAGATGCAAAACAAGCATGTCTCCTTTGATGAGATCTACGACATCCTCGCCGTCAGGATTATCTTCTCACCCAAACAGCGCGAGGACGAAATAAATGAATGCTTCAATATCTACGTGGCAATAAGCCAGATATACAAGTCGCATCCCGACCGATTGCGCGACTGGCTCAACCATCCTAAGGCAAATGGCTATCAGGCCCTGCACGTCACGCTCATGTCGAAGCAGGGACGATGGATAGAGGTGCAGATACGCTCTGACCGTATGGACGAGATTGCCGAACAGGGATTTGCTGCCCACTGGAAATACAAGGAGGGCGGAGAGATTGAGTTTACGGAGGACGAGGGTGAGCTTAACGAGTGGTTGCACACCATCAAGGAGATTCTTGACGACCCGCAACCGGACGCAATGGACTTCCTCGACGCCATCAAGCTCAACCTCTTTGCGTCGGAAATCTTCGTGTTCACCCCAAAGGGCGAAATCAAGACCATGCCCACGGGATGCACCGCTCTCGACTTCGCCTTCTCCATACATACCTTCCTCGGAAGCCACTGTATCGGTGCTAAGGTCAACCACAAGTTGGTGCCACTGAGCCATAAGTTGCAGAGCGGAGACCAGGTGGAGATACTCACATCAAAGTCGCAGCATGTACAACCGGCATGGATCAACTTCGTCAGCACAGCAAAGGCAAAGGCAAAGATACAGGCCATACTGCGCCGCAACGGCAGGGAGATACAGCGACAAGGCGAGGAGGACCTGAAGAAGTTCCTCGCCGACAACGGTATCGACTTCACCACTGCCATCGCCGACCAGCTCGCCAACTTCCACGATGTGAGCAAGCGCGAGGTGTTCTATCAGGCCATTGGCGAAAAGACCATACTGCTCTCTGAGAAGGACATCGACGAGCTGCAGGGAAAGAAAAAGGAAACGGCTGGAAAGGGATGGCGCAAGATTCTGCCGTTTCTTGGCAAGAAGAAGGATAGTGGCAACGACCAGCTTATCACACAAGGCGAGGACAAGCTCTTTGTCGTGCCTGACAAGTTCAACAAGAAAAAGCCTATCTTTATCACCGATGACAATATCAAGCAATATAAGTTCATGCACTGTTGTCACCCCATACCGGGAGACGACGTGTTGGGATTCATCGACAACAAGAAACGTATAGAGATACATAAGCGCAACTGTCCCGTGGCAGCCAAGCTGAAGACGAGCTTTGGCAACCGCATCCTCGACGCCAAGTGGGACATGAACCGCACTCTCTACTTTGACGCCACCATCGAACTGAAGGGCATCGACCGCATCGGTCTGCTTAACGAGGTGACCAATGTCATCTCGCGGGAGATGAACGTCAACATCCATCGTGTGTTTATCAACTGCGACGATGACATCTTCATCGGCAAGTTTGACCTCAGGGTGCACGACCGTAAGGACATGAAGGTCATCATGGACAATCTCAAGAAGGTTGAGGGACTGCAGGAAGTGACGCAGGTAATGTAATTTTGTAAAATTACAAAATTACAAAATTACAAAATTAAAGAATTAAAGAATTAAAGGCGTGAGAAACAAACTACTTTTCATTGCGGCAATGATGTCCATAGGTATGTCGGCTGCCAACAAATATGACAACCCCGACACGCTATTCGTGGCGCGCGACGGTACGGCGGAGTTTCGTAATATTGACGACGCCATTGAGGTGTGCCGCGCCTTTATGGACTATCACAAGGTGATATATATAAAGAAAGGTACGTATAAGGAAAAGCTCGTCATTCCTTCATGGCTCACTAATATCGAACTATGTGGGGAGGATGCTGACAACACCATCATCACCTACGATGACCATGCCAACATACGCACTGCCGAAAGACCAAAGGGCATCGGCACGTTCCGCACCTATACACTGAAGATTGAGGGTTCGGACATCACACTGAAGAACATCACCATTGAGAACAATTCCGCTCGTCTCGGACAGGCAGTGGCGCTACATACAGAGGGCACACGTCTGACGTTTGTCGGATGTCGCTTCTTGGGCCACCAGGACACGGTATATACCGGTGCGGGGGGCACCACCATGCTATTCCGCGACTGTTATATCGAGGGCACCACGGACTTTATCTTCGGTCCATCGACGGCATGGTTTGAGAACTGTGAGATTCGCTCCAAGGCTGACTCTTATATCACCGCGGCATCGACGCCCAAGGACCAGGCCTACGGCTACGTCTTCCATCGTTGTCGTCTCACTGCCGACGACGGCATCACCAAGGTGTATCTCGGACGACCATGGCGCGACTATGGCTACACTCTCTTCATCGACTGCGAGATGGGAAGCCACATACGTCCCGAGGGATGGCATCACTGGCAGAAAAACCGCGAACAGACTGCCCGCTATCTTGAATATGGCAACCACGGTCCCGGTGCCGACATATCCCATCGTGTACCATGGTCTCGACAACTGACGAAAAAAGAGGCTCAGAAAATCACATTAGAACAAGTATTGTCCCACTAACAATTGAACAGATCATCCAATTGTATCTCAGCTTGAATATCCCCCCAATATTGATTTCGAGTTAGGCCATCCGTAGTAATCATTATGCTATGAATGGCCTTCTTTGTGCCTGTAACGATCTGGAACACATTTCGTTTGCGAGCAAGTTCGTCTGCGTAATCGGAAGTGATGGTGTACAAATCCTTAGAGTATTTCATTTCACACACATCGATTATCCCATCGCTACGGTCAATCAGAAGATCTATCTGAACACCTGACCGCCCGATGCTCTCATCCGGCAAGCAACGCCATGCATATTCATTTGTCAGGATTCCACTTATTCCAAGTTTTGTCTTTATTTGGTCAACATGCCATAGGCAAGCACGCTCAAATGCCAAACCGCACCAAGTGTTATACTTTGGTGTGCCCAACATTGACCTCCAATAGTTTGAACCTTGTCGTGTACCATCAATGTATTCGTAATAGAAAAGTGTATAATGGTCTGTCAACTGATAGATTTCGGATTTAGTGCGATAACCAATCATCGTATAACTGCGGATAAAACCACACCATTCCAAATCGTTTAGAATATCGGAAAAAGCTCCATTGTCGGCAAATCCACCACTCGAAAGCAATTCCATACGAGTCATGCCCATCTTCTTTTTTGCCAAAAATTCTATGACACGAATATATGGTTCCGGCTTTTTGAACAATGAGGCATAGAGCATCTCAAACTCATCATGCAGCTCTCCGTCGGGTGAAAATATCAGTCTGTCAATCTCGGCTGTTATGCTTGTTCCTTTTTGCAACAAACTCCAATAATAGGGCACTCCGCCAAAGATCATATAGGCTTCCAGTATCTGCTTCCTGTTAAGCACAAGACCTCTTGACTTAGCTAACTTTTCGCATAATCCTAATGGGAAGGGATTGAGAGATATGCGGTGACTCAAGCGATTGTGAAGCCCGCCTTTGTTCTTTATTATTTTTTTTACCATCCATGAGGTACTGCTTCCACAAACGACAAAAACCATGTCTTTTCTCGCAGATGCCCATCCATTCCAAAACGACTCCAGTTCTGACAGAAATCCAGAGCGTGGAGAATCCATCCACGGTAATTCGTCAAGGAAAACAACTTTTTTCCCTTCTGGTAAATTCAAAAGAAAACGTTTGAGTTCACCAAAGGCATCGCCCCAGTTTGTCAGTTCAGGTGTATCTTGTTGGCCGTGTTCTTTTAGTGCACGACGAAAACGCAGCAACTGCTTCCTTGCTGACAAATTTGCAGCACCGGTAAATTGAAAGTCGAATCGGTTATCAAACGTTTCCCTGATTAGGAAAGTCTTGCCGACACGACGTCTTCCATACACTGCTATAAACTGAGAATACTCTTCGTGGAGAGCACTCAGCAATACTTGTTTTTCTTTTTCTCGACCTATAAGCATAGCATCTAATTTTGAATTTACGGCACAAAGATAATACTTTTTCGTGAGAAAACAAGCGGAAAGTGGATAAAAAACATAGATTCCGCTGATTTACTCACGAAATTCCGTTTTTTACGCAATATTATTAGATAAAAGAGGCTCAGAAAATCATAGAGGAGATAATATCAAAAATTTTTTTGATGTCATCCGCTTGTAGGGTCTTACCTCGTGTAAGACCACTGCCGAAAGCCGGCTCAAAAGGGCTTTTAAGTGGAGTCAGAAGTCTCTTTCAATCGGCTCAGATTGACCTTTGAGCTGGCTCGCCTGTGTCTTGTCTAATGCTTCTTCCATGCCAAGCGTCACCCGTCATCTTAAAAAAACAAATTTTTTATGTCCACCGTCCCCTTTTATTAATTAATATATAATAAGGTACGCGAAAAGGGAAAGAGTAGTCAATCCCCTTCTAAGCCTTATTACCACCAAAACATTCACGAAAGCAAGGTGACGGGTGACGTTATTGTTCACATTAAGCCCTTCCAGTGCTCTACGTCCATGTTATATATTATGCGGTAGCTACTCGTTTGAGTAGTTCAATAAACGAGCTTAATATATAAATTTTGTTAATATTCGAAATTTTTTTGAGGGAATGTAATAGAATGCCATTTATTTTATATAAATTTGCACCCAAATTATACAGAACATAATCAAAAAAATAATATACAACTAACAAAAGTAAGCAAATTATGAAGCAGCAAATGAAGAGAGCCTCAATGGCTTTGCTTATGTCGCTCGTTTGTTTCTTTGCCTTTGCGCAGAAGACCGTTCGCATTAATGTGAAGGACTCTAACGGAGAAGCCGTCATTGGCGCATCCGTATTGGAGAAAGGAACTCGCAATGGCGGAGTGACAGACTTCGACGGTAATTTAACAATTAAGTTGTCAGGCAACAACCCTGTGCAGATTTCATACATCGGTATGAAGTCGCAGACCATCAAGGTAGGCAACAAGACATCTATTGACGTAGTGCTCGAAGACGATGCCACGACACTCAACGACGTGGTTGTCATCGGTTACGGAACTGTGAAGAAAAAAGACCTGACGGGTTCGGTGTCTTCAATCAGTGAAAAGCAGATTGCCAACATCCCGGTGAGCAACGTCAGCGAAGCAATGACGGGTAAGATGGCGGGTGTGAACATCACCACCACCGAAGGTTCTCCCGATGCCGACGTGAAGATTAGGGTGCGCGGTGGCGGTTCGCTGTCACAGGACAACTCCCCACTCTACATCGTTGACGGATTCCCCGTGTCGAGCATTTCGGACATCGCCCCAAGCGAAATCCAGAGCATCGATGTGCTGAAGGACGCTTCATCAACAGCCATCTACGGTGCGCGCGGTGCCAATGGTGTTATCATCATCACCACCAAGGAAGGCAAGGAAGGCAAGACCCAGGTGAACTTCAACGGTCTGTTGGGATGGAAGAAGGTGACAAAGACCGTCAAGACCCTCTCTCCCTACGACTTCGCCCTCTACCAGTATGAACTCGGCTCTACCGACTACGGCAATTTCAACGACCTTGAGATATGGAAGTCGGTGGAAGGCACTGACTATCAGGATGAGATTTTCGGCCGCACAGGATTGCAGAAGCAATACAACGCCAGCGTGAACGGCGGTTCGAAGGACATAAAGTTCAACATCGGATTCTCGCATACCGACGAGGAGAGCATCATGCTCGGTTCGGGATATGCCAAGAACAACATCAACGCAAAACTCAACGCCAAGCTCAACAAGTGGCTGTCGTTTGACTTCAACGCCCGCCTGGGATTCACCAAGCTTGACGGACTTAGCGGCGGTGCCGACACCAACGAGTCGAATGCCGCCAACAGTACCGTTGCCAACACAGTGGCTTACGCTCCAATAGAGACTCTGACATCCAACGACGACGAGGACGAAGCCAACAGCACATCTACACGCCGCACACCGCTGCAGCGTATCACATCCACATATAAATACCAAGAGCGATTCCAGCAGAATTACAATGCAGGCCTGAACTGGAAACCATTCAAGAACATCACCTTCCGCAGCGAGTTCGGCTACGGATGGAGATACAACAACACCGAGCAGGTGTGGGGCAGCGACGCCACCACCAACTCGAAATACGGATACAACGGTATGCCCCAGGCACAGTTTACAAGGGTTGACCAGCGCGACTGGCGCAATGCCAACACCGTGACATACGCCAACGACAAACTCTTTGGCGGACGCGACCGCATCAACGTGCTCATCGGTCAGGAGTGGTCGAGCACCGAGAAGACCACACGCACCGCCACATCGGTGGGATTCCCGACAAGCATGACCATCGGCGAGGTGCTCGCCAACACATCGGCAGGCACAGCGCTACCTAATGAGGCCGACATAGCAGCCGACGAGAACATGCTGTCATACTTCGGACGTATCAACTATACGATGGCCGACAAGTATCTTGCAACATTCACTCTGCGTGCCGACGGTTCGAGCAAGTTCGGCAAGGGCAACCGCTGGGGCTACTTCCCCTCGCTCGCCCTCGCATGGCGTATCTCAGAGGAGGCATTCATGAAGTCGGCTGAATCATGGCTCTCCAACCTCAAGCTGCGCCTGAGCTTCGGTACTGCAGGAAACAACCGCATTAACTCAGGTCTGCTCTCAACCACCTACTCAATGGCAAGCAACACGAGCAAGGCTCCCTTCTTCAACGAGGAAAGACAGCCGATGCTCGAGCATGGAACATATCTCTACAACCCCGACCTGAAGTGGGAGACGACCATCACCCGCAACCTCGGTCTTGACTTCGGTTTCCTGCGCGGACGTATCAACGGTACGTTGGACTTCTACTGGAACACCACCAAGGACCTGCTCATGCAGTCGGTAGTGCCAAGCAGCACAGGATACAGCTACCAGTTCCAGAACTTCGGTAAGACAAGCAACAAGGGTGTCGAGCTTTCGGTTAATGCCGTGATTGCCGACCGCAAGAAGTGGGGGCTGAACTTCAATTTCAACATTGCATACAACAAGAACAAGATTGACGAACTTAACATGGAGAACCCATGGCAGAGCAGTTCGTGGAGCGGTAGCACCATATCCAAGTACGAGGACTTCAGGGTAGAGGAAGGCGGACGACTTGGTGAGCTTTGGGGCTACAAGACCAACGGTTTCTTCACCGTTTATGACCCGGTGAGCAACCCCAACGGCCAGTTGGTTCTCGTAGGAACGACATGGAAACTGCGTGATGGCATCGCCGACAACAGCCCGTCGATAACAGGCGGAAAGTACTATCCTGGCGGCCTGCGCTTGGAGGTTGACGAAAACGGCGACCCGATTAAGCAACGACTTGGCAACACCGTACCGACTACGACAGGTGGATTCGGTTTCGACGGACGCGTGGGCAATGTTGACTTCAACGTATTCTTCAACTACTCGCTCGGCAACCAGATTGTCAACGGAACAAAACTCGCCAACGCCTTCTATCACGGCTCGGCAAAGAACTACAACCTCGTGGCCGACTTCGCTTCAGGCAACCGATACACAGGCATTGACCCGCTGACAGGACTCAACCTGAGCAACCCGACAGCAAGCACAATAGCCGCCTTTGGAAGTGCTGACGCCCTCATCGCACGACTGAACGAAATCAATGCCGGGGCTACCATATACAATCCCACCACGGCATCCACAATGCAGACCATCGACTATGCTGTGGAGGACGCATCATTCCTGCGTGTGCAGAACATCACTGTGGGATATACACTTCCCAAGAAATGGATGAAGAGCATATTCCTGGAGAGCGTGCGCATCTACTTCACCGGCTATAACCTGTTCTGTATCACTGGCTACGACGGCTACGACCCCGAGGTGGATACCAGCAGCAAGAAGAACCCGATGTGCCCTGGTATTGACTACGCAGCCTACCCCAAGAGCCGCACATTCGTGGGAGGTATAAACGTAACATTCTAACATCACATATTCAGAAGCAAAATGAAAAAGACAATATCTATATTAACACTGTCGGCGGGCATCTTTGCCATGTCATCCTGCTCGGATTTCCTCGACCAGACATCACCATCGGAGCAGACTGACGAGACGGTATGGAACTCTGTTTACTACACCGGCACCCGAGTGAACAAGCTTTACGGTGCATTGGGACAGGATCGTACATATTCACAGGACCTCGCCATCGTATGGAACACGAACAGTGACTGCGAACTGGTTGACGGTCTCGGCTCTGACGCATACAACGCATCGAGCGAGCGAGGCAACATGAACTACAACCAAAGTCCGGGCTGGACGAAGATTGGAGCCGTATGGACAGCCCTCTACGGTATCATCGAGGACGCCAACCTCAACGTGGCGGGCATACGCAGCAGTACACTGCTCACTGCAGGTGGCTCCGACCAGAAGTCAATGGAACGCTATCTCGGCGAGTCACTCACACTGCGTGCCATGATTTACTTCGACCTCGTGAAGATATTCGGCGACGTGCCGTTCAAGACCGAACCGACAGTGTCGGACTTGAGCAACGCCTACCTACCAAAGACCGACCGCGACGACATCATGGACGCCATCGTGGTTGACCTGGAGGAGGCACTCGAACTGCTGCCATGGGCTGACGACGTGACAGGATATACCACGGAGCATATCACCAAGGGATACGTACACGGACTCATCGCACAGATTGCCCTCACACGTGCGGGATATGCCATACGCGAAAGTGCAAAGAGCGGATATGAGACAGGAGACTATTCCGATCCCACCTACCCGACCCAGCGCCCTGACGCCACTACCCGCAAGGCTCTCTACGAGAAGGCTCTCAGCCATCTGAGCGCAATCATCACCAGCGGAAAGCACTCGCTCAACCCCTCGTTCGAGAACCAGTGGTATCTCGTCAACCAACTCACTCTCGACCAGAGCTATCACGAGAATATCTTCGAGATCCCACTCGGACTCAACCTCAACAGTGAGCTTGGCTACACTGTCGGCGTGCGCCTCAGCGGTGTTACCTCAAAATACGGTTATGGAAACTCAACTGGTAAGTTGAAGCTCACAGCCCCGTTGCTCTACTCATACGCCGACAACGACCTGCGCCGCGACATCACATGCGCCAATATGCAGATTGCACAGGACGGTTCGCTCACCAAGGAAAGCGTGCTCGGCAACACTCCGTTCGGCATCTATGCCGGAAAGTGGGACCCACGCAAGATGAGCGACACTTGGCTCAGCCAGAATCTTGTGGCTACCGCCAAGCACTGCACAGGCATCAACCCCATCAAGATGCGCTATGCCAACGTGCTGCTCTACTATGCGGAGGTGATGAACGAACTGGCAGGTGCCGACGGCAACTACAGCGGTGACGCCGGACTGACAGCACGTCAGGCTCTCGCCCTCGTCCACAAGCGCGCATTCGATGCCGACCACCAGGCTGAAGCCGACGCTTACATCGCAGCCATCCCGAGCGACAAGGATTCATTCTTCAAAGCCATCGTGGATGAGAACGCATGGGAGTTTGCCGGTGAAGGCTACCGCAAGTGGGATCTCATCAGATGGAATCTGCTTGTGGAGAAGACACTCGAGTTCAAGGAAACCTACCTGCGCCAGTTGGCTGACGGCACATACCAGGAGAAGCTCTACTTCAACTACAAGGATGCCGCACAGACCGAACTCGACTATTCGAGCATCACTTGGCACGGCATCCCCAACGGCAAGAGTGAGGCCGACTATGCAGGCAACGTCAGTTCGTTTGGAGGTGCAAAGCTCGACGACCCCACTGACAAGACCATATACACCCACCTGCCCTCAATCAGCAGCGGTCTCGTGGGTGATGATGTACAGGTGAAGAACCGCTACATCATGCCATTGGCATCTACTACAATATCAGCATCCAACGGGACACTGCATAACTCATACGGATACTCGGACTAATTTGGAATGAGGAATTAGAAATTAGGAATTAGAAATTATGAAGATAAAAAACATTTTATATATTGCGGCATTGGGCATGACCGCCACGGCATGTACCGACGGCAACGACTGGGGCGTTGACAGTGCCTTCGACCGCCTGTTCGGTGTTAACTCCGACAAGATTAGCGTGACGGCAGAAGACCTTACTGCCGAGGTCAACTTTAACCCTATGAAAGGTGCAGAATACTACATCATCGAAGTAAGCACCGACTCCCTGTATGACGACGTGGCAATGGGCGGAAGCAATGCCAAGGTGTATGGTGCAAACAAGGAGGTGACAAAGTCTCCCTACACATTGGAAGGACTGGTGGGAGACACGCGCTACTATCTGAGAATGAAGTGCGTGGCAGAAGGCAAGAACGACTCAAAGTGGTGCTACTACAAGAGCGGACAGACCTTTAAGACCAAGGCTGAGCAGATTTTCTATGAAATCACCGACGCCGACCGCTTTGAGGATCACGTAAGACTCAAATGGAACGCTGAGATGGAGGCTACCAACATCGTGGTCATCTGTGCCGACGAGGAGGTGCAGAACATCACTCTCGATGCCAATGCCAAGGCTACGGGCGAGATAACCGTCAGCGCCCTCAACCCGTCAACTGCCTATACCTTTATTATATATAATGGTGAGGCTAAGCGAGGCACTGTATCCACAAGCACCACGGCTGCCATGCCTGCGGGTGACTATAAGATACAATTGCCCGCTACGATGGAGAGACTCGACCAGACTATCATTAATGATGCCGTGGCTGAGGCTCAGGCTGCCGTAGGTGCCACCAACATCAGTATCACAATCGGTATTCCTGCCGGTCTTGTGCTGGACGCTTACGGCGATGGAAGCGAAGGACCTGCCGGACTCACACTTCCTGATGGAGTGGCAATCACATTCTTCGGATTGCCTGGTGGCGACACTCCTGTGCTCAACATCGTGAAGAGCATCAACATCAAGGGTGGACGCAACTATCTGAGATTCGAGAACATCAACTTCACCGATGGCGGATGCCAGTATCTGATTAACCAAAGTGCTGACGCGACTATCTCTGAGGACTTGACATTTACCCAATGCCGTTTTGAGGGCTTCGAGCGTTCTGTCATCCGTACTCAGGGTTCGCCGGTAATAACCATCGGTTCAATCAATCTCGAAAACTGCGTTCTCACCAATATGTCAAAGGGCAATGGCTACTCGGTGTTCCAGTTCAAGCTCGACACTCCTGCCAACCAGGAAATAGGCAGTCTGAACCTCAACAACTGCACCTTCGACACTGCACAGCGCAGCTTCATCGAGACATCGGCATCTCCGCTGAAGAATGGTATCACAATCACCAACTGTACCTTCTACAATGTAATTCAGTCGGGACGTTATCTGATTGACGCCAACGGTCAGCCTACGAACATCACGCTGAAGAACACCATCCTCGGAAAGACTTACATCGAGACTGCCAAGGGTGTGCGCACAGCGGGAGTGATAACTGTTGAGAACTGCCTACGCGCATCCGACTGCATCTACTCGGCTAACGACATCAAGGAACTCCCAATGGGCGACCTCAAGTCGTCGGAAATATTTGCCGACCCCGACAACCACGACTTCACGCTGAAAATCAACCAGAGACTCGGCGACCCACGCTGGTTCCCGGCTGAATAACATATTAGTATGAGAATGAAAAGAATGTTATTAACAACACTGTTGCTGTCGGGCTTATGCCTGACGGCAACAGAACTTTCAGCACAGGAAAAGACTCCGGCATTCCCCGGTGCCGAGGGTTTCGGACGCTACACTTCCGGCGGACGCGGTGGAGATGTCTATCACGTGACATCACTTGCCGACGACGGCAGTGAGGGCACCTTACGCTGGGCATGTTCGCAGAAAGGTGTCAAGACTATCGTGTTCGACGTGTCTGGTACGATTCATCTGAAATCTGCCCTCGACATAACAATCGGCAACGTCACCATCGCAGGACAGACGGCTCCGGGCGACGGTATATGCGTGGCTGACTATCCCGTGGCTATCAAGGCCAACAACGTGATTGTGCGCTACATGCGATTCCGTCTTGGCAACAACAACGTCACTGTTGACGGTGCCGACGGTTGGGACGGCTTTGGCGGCTTCGACCATCAGGACTGGATGATCGACCACTGCTCGGTAAGCTGGTCAATCGACGAATGCCTCTCCGTTCTCGGCAACAAGAACACTACCGTACAGTGGTGCCTCGCGGCACAGAGCCTCGTAAATGCCGGACACTCAAAGGGTGCCCACGGCTATGGCGGCAACTGGGGCGGCAGCGGTGCATCGTTCCATCACAACTTGCTTGCCCATCACGGCAGCCGCACCCCGCGCCTTGGTCCGCGACCCACCACTCAACTTGACGAGCGTATGGACATGCGCAACAACGTGATATACAACTTCGGCGGCAACGGATGCTATGGAGGAGAGGGTATGACGGTGAACATCGTCAACAACTATTACAAGCCGGGGCCGGGCAGTCCTTCTGGCAACAAGGGATACCGCATTGCTGGTATTGGAGTCAGGAACAATAAGTATGTCGAAACATATCCTGCCTATGCTCCCGCACTTCATCTATGGGGAAAATACTATGTCACCGGCAACTATAACAGCAAGTATAACCAGGTGAACAACGACAACTGGACATATGGTATTATCAACCAGATTGACGCCAGCGGTTGCGACGGCACTTTCACCGCCGAGACCAAGGACAGCATAAAACTGGCTGAACCTATGGACTTCGTGCTCACTACTACCCACACCGCTGACGATGCATACAATAAGGTATTGGATTATGCCGGAGCAAGCCTGCATCGCGACAGTTTCGACGCACTGATGGTGAGTGATACCCGTAATGGTGTGGCCTCGTTCACAGGCAGCGGTTTGAGCAAGGGATTCGTCAATTCCCAAAACGACAACAAGCCTGCCGACGCCGACGACTCATGGAGTGCATGGCCTACCCTCGCCTCTGCCGAGGCTCCTACTGACACCGACGGTGACGGTATGCCCGACGAATGGGAGATAGCCAATGGACTTGACGCCACTGACCCTAACGACGGTAAAACGATTGGTGCCGACGGCTATTCGAATCTTGAGAACTATCTCAACTCTCTCGTGGCTGACATCACTCTTGCTCAGAACGAAGGTGGAACGGAAATGGGAAGCATCATCAACCTCAGCAACGAGCCTGTCACCACGACCTACGAGCTTACCCCGGAGACAAGCAACGGCGACTGGACATTCAGCAATGGTTTCTATATGACAATGTCAACTGCCAAGGACTGCGCGACGAGCAGCAGCTGCGGAATATCAAGTATAAAGTATTCCAACAATGTGCTTTATACAATCAACATTCCTGAGGGCATTGCCATCTCGTCCATCGACTTCCAGGGTTTCTGCAATCAGGACAACACAGAGGGTTATCTCAAGGTATTGGGAGGCAATACATTTGCTGAAGACCAATATGTATTCCCGTCACGCACGGACAATACAACTGCCACTCACACCATCACCCTTGACACTCCTGCCACTGGCAGCATCGGTTTCAAGTTTGTGAAGCAGGTGGGCATGCGTATCACTCTCCATGGGGCTACTACTCCATCGGGAATCAAGTCGATTATGGTTAACGATAATAACGATGCTCCTGCCTATGACCTCAGCGGTCGCAGAAGAAACCAGAATGCCAAGGGCATCATCATTGTCGGAGACAAGAAAGTTCTGAAATAATACAATAACTCTAATATTAAACTTTTAAAACTTACAATTATGAAAAAGATTTTTACTTTAGTTGCCATGGCATGCATGGCTTTGGGTGCTAATGCACAGACTTATGAACTAACAGGGGCAACCATTGACAATGACACTTTTGACGCTATTGTCGCTGCAGCAGAGGATAATGCAGTGGAAGTACAGCTGCCAGCGGGCGATATCTCTGTTGCTCTCACAGGTTCAGAAGGCGCAGCCTCAATGAAATTACCAGAGGGACTTTCCATAAAATTCACAGGTGCTAGCGGCGATGTGAAATCTGTTTTGTCATTCAACAAGTCAATCCTTTTCGACGGAACACATGGATACATCCGTTTTGAAAATGTAAACCTTACTGACGGTGGATGTCAATACTTATTCAATCAGGCTAAAGACGCAGCAGTAGATGAGATTTCATTTACTAATTGCGAATTCAAGAATTTTGAACGTTCGCTTATTAGAACTCAGGGTTCTACAAACATTACAATAACAAATATTATTGTAGATAATTGTATCGGTACTAACCTTGCTTCTGGAAACGGTTATTCTGTGTTCTATTTTGGAACAGAAACAACAACTGTTGACAAACTTGAAATCAAGAACTCTACATTTGACACATCTCAGAGAAGCTTCATCGAAGCATCAAAAGCCGCTATCAAAAACGGTATTACAATCAGCGATTGTACATTCTATAATAATGTAGTAAAAGGAAGATATCTGATTGATGCAAATGGACAATCAACAAATATTAATCTCACTAATATTATCTTGGGCAAATCTTACGTTGAAACTGCAAAAGGAATTCGTACTGCAGCCACAATAACAGTAGCAAATTGCCTTCGCACATCTGATTGCGTATATGCAGCTAATGATATCAAGGAATTGCCTGCTGGCGACAAGACATCAGCAGAAATCTTCACAGATCCTGAAAACCACAATTTCACATTGTTGATTGATAATAAGATTGGTGACCCAAGATGGTATAAGCCTACATCAACAGCCATCCAGAATGTGAATGCAGCTGTTGAGGGCAATGGTAAGGCTTACAACCTCGGTGGTCGTGTAGCAACCAAGGGACTCTTGATTCAGAACGGCAAAAAGGTTATTAAGTAATAACGCTCTTAATAACAGATAAAATAAAGGCGGCATCAAAAGTGATGCCGCCTTATTTTATTTATTATTCTAAGATTACAGCTTTGCAATGATAGCATCCACTGCAGCACTGAGTCCGTCGGGATTCTTACCGCCGGCAGTGGCAAAGTGGGGCTGACCGCCACCGCCTCCCTGTATCAGTTTGGCAGCCTCACGTACCAACTGGCCGGCATTGAGACCATGGTCTTTCACCACGTCCTCGCTCATCATCACAGTGAGCATCGGCTTTCCGGCCTCGACACTACCGATGACGCAAAGCATGTTCTCGCCGATGGCTTCACGCACCTTGAAGGCGAGGTCCTTGGCTGACTGTGCCGACATGGGAAGAATGGCTGAAGCCACGGTGACACCGTTCACCATGCGTGCCTTCTCCACCAATGCATCTTTTGCACGCTCAACAGCCTGGGCCTGGAACTGCTCGATGCTCTTCTTCATCACGTCGTGCTCCTCGATATACTTCTGGATCACTCCACGCAGGTCCTTGGCATTGTTGAACAAAGAACGGATAGCCTTGATGCTGTCCTCAAGGGCATACATCATCTCCTCGCATTCAATACCTGTCTTTGCCTCTATACGACGTATGCCGGCGGCTACACTGCTCTCGGACATAATCTTGAACATTCCGATGCGACCGGTTGACGCGGCATGAATACCACCGCAGAACTCGCAAGAAGGACCGAAGCGCACTACGCGCACCTTATCGCCATACTTCTCGCCAAAGAGGGCGATGGCACCCAGTTTCTTGGCTTCCTCAATAGGTGTGTCGCGATGCTCGTCGAGAGGAAGGTCCTCGCGTATCATTGAGTTGACAAGACGCTCCACCTGACGCAGTTCTTCGTCTGTGACCTTCTGGAAATGTGAGAAGTCGAAGCGCAGTGTGTCGGGACTGACATACGAACCCTTCTGTTCTACATGGTCGCCAAGCACCTGCTTGAGGGCATAGTCCAAGAGGTGTGTGGCTGTATGGTTGGCAGCACAGGCAAAACGCTTGTCGGTGTCAACACATGCCATGAAGTCGGCGACGGGATTCTTGGGCAACTGCTTCACGATATGTATGCTCTGGTTGTTCTCGCGCTTGGTGTCGATAATCTCCACTGTCTCGTCCTCACTGACAAGCACACCGCAGTCACCGACCTGTCCTCCCATCTCTCCATAGAAGGGAGTATTGTCAAGAACAAGTTCATAGAAGGTCTGCTTCTTCTGTGTCACCTTGCGGTAGCGAAGGATATGACACTCATATTCGGTATAGTCATAACCCTGGAACTGCTGTTCCCCCTCGCGCAGTACCTCCCAGTCGCCGTTCTCCACGGCGGCGGCATTGCGCGCACGGGCCTTCTGCTTCTCCATCTCCACATTGAAGCCTGCCTCATCCACAGTATATCCATTTTCACGGCAAATCAGTTCGGTGAGGTCGAGAGGGAATCCGTAGGTGTCAAACATACGGAATGCCTGTGCACCGTCAAGGACAGTCTCTCCATGAGCCTTCAGTTCGTCCATGGCTCCGTTGAGCAGGTTGATACCCTTGTCGAGTGTGCGGAGGAAAGAGTCCTCCTCTTCCTTCATCACGCGTCCAATGAGCTCGCGCTGTGCCTCCAGTTCGGGATAGGCACCGCCCATCTCGCCGATAAACACGGGAAGGAGCTTATACATGAATGCCTCTTTCTGGTTGAGGAACGTATAGGCATAGCGCACGGCACGGCGAAGGATGCGACGGATGACATATCCGGCCTTGGCGTTGCTTGGCAACTGTCCGTCGGCAATGGAGAATGACACGGCACGCAAGTGGTCGGCGATGACGCGCATGGCGACATCAACCTCCTCGGTCTTACCATACTCCAAACTGGAGAGTCGTGATATTTCCTTTATGATGGGCTGGAAGATATCTGTGTCATAGTTGGAGTGCTTGCCCTGCATGGCACGTACAAGACGCTCAAATCCCATACCGGTGTCTATCACGTTCATTGACAGTGGTTCGAGTGAACCGTCGGCCTTGCGGTTGAACTGCATGAACACGATGTTCCAAATCTCGATCACCTGTGGGTCGTCCTTATTGACAAGCTCGCGACCAGGCACCTTGGCCTTCTCCTCAGGAGTACGTGAGTCGAGATGAATCTCCGAACAAGGACCGCAAGGACCGGTGTCGCCCATTTCCCAGAAGTTGTCGTGCTTGTTGCCGTTGATGATATGGTCGGCAGGCACATGCTTTGCCCAATAACCCGCCGCCTCGTCATCCCGGACAAGATTTTCCTCTTCAGAACCCTCGAACACCGTGACATACAAGTCATTGGGGTCGAGTTTCAGAACATCCACAAGATATTCCCACGCCATGTCGATGGCACCCTCCTTGAAGTAGTCGCCGAAGCTCCAGTTGCCGAGCATCTCAAACATAGTATGGTGATATGTGTCATGGCCAACCTCTTCGAGGTCATTGTGCTTACCGCTGACGCGGAGGCATTTCTGAGAGTCGGCACGTCGGCGAGGCTCAGGATCGCGTGTACCGAGGATTACATCTTTCCACTGGTTCATACCAGCATTGGTAAACATCAACGTAGGGTCGTCCTTTATCACCATTGGTGCAGAAGGAACGATTGCGTGACCTTTCGATTCGAAATAATTCTTAAACGAATCGCGGATTTCATTTGCTGTCATCATGTCTTTTATATATTTTTTATTATTTTTCCTCGAATTTTGTTGCAAAGGTACATTCTTTTTCGTACATTTGCAAATGTTTTTGGAATTGAAATAAAAAAAAAATAAAATATGGCACTAAATTTGGATAAAAACTTGAAGTTATACTACTCTATCAGTGAAGTAGCGGAGAAATTTGGACTCAACGAGAGCACTTTGAGATACTGGGAACAGGAGTTTCCATATCTGAAACCCAAGACTCGTGGAGCGGGTAAGATAAGGCAGTACTCGGAGAAGGATATCGAGCAGGTGCAACTGATATACAACCTTATCAAGGTACGCGGATTCAAGATTGCCGCCGCCAAGAAGATTATCAACAACAACCGCGACGGAGCTGACAAGACCGCCGAGGTGCTCAGTCGCCTTATTGAAATAAGAGACGAGCTGCAACTTATGAAGAAGCAGCTCGAATATACTTTTAGCCTGTAATCAACTTCTCAAAAAATTACCTCACTGCTTCAAGATAGAGCACCCTGCTTGACCATGCGTTCTTCTTGTTATAGTCAACATCATGGTTGTATGGTATCTCCAAACCATTTGCCATGAGATAGGCACCGCTAAAGGTCTTGCCCTCGAATGCCAAAGGCTTGTTGTCGATACGGTTGAGTTCGCGGATGCGGTATGTCTTGGAAGCATCCAATCCTGCCATTTTGATGCGGGGCAGATGTTGGTTTACGAATGTCTCCGTCTTCCACCAGTAGAAGGCGGCTTTGTCCTTGGTGTCATCCACATACATCAGCGATGCCACGCCTTTCTTCTCGTATGGCGACTGCAGACGGTATATATTACCCAACTGCACGACAGGGCGTATGGTCTTGTAGTAGGCTATCGCCTTGCGACACAACTGCTTCTCCTCGTCAGTCATGTTCTTGGGCTGTATCTCCATACCAAGGCGTCCACTCATTGCCACGTCAATACGATACTTCAGCGGAATGGTGCGGAAGGTCTGATGGTTGGGTGCCGCACTGATATGGGATGCCATGGTAATTGCAGGGAAGAAATAGCTTGTGCCCCACTGCATATATACCCTCTGGAGGGCATCTGTGTTGTCGCTAACCCAAAACTCGTCGAAATACGGGAGATAACCCCAGTTGGCTCTACCGCCGCCGGATGCACAGTCCTGAATGATGAGGTCGGGATATTTGGCGCGTATTCTCTCGCATAGCTTCACGAATCCCTTATGGTAGTCGATGAGCAGGTGGCTCTGGCGGTCCATCGACAGATACTGCGAACCATGGTTGCGGATGTTCATGTTGGCATCCCACTTGATATAGTAAAGGTCGGGATTCTCCTTCATCAGGTTATCGACGATGGAGAAGGCAAAGTCCTGCACCTTGGGATTGCTGAGGTCGAGGACGAGTTGAGTGCCGCCACGTCCCATCTCCAAGTCACGTCCGGGTGTCTTCACCACCCAGTCGGGATGTTTCTCATACAGTTCACTGACACTGTTAGTCATCTCCGGTTCTATCCATATACCGAACTTTATGCCGTGTCGTGTGGCGGCCTTGACAAGTCCTGGCACGCCGTTAGGCAGTTTCTGACGGTCAACTACCCAGTCGCCGAGAGAGGAATTGTCGGTCTTGCGCGGATACTTGTCACCAAACCATCCGTCGTCCATGACGAAGAGCTCGCCGCCCATAGAGGCAATGTCGCTCATCATCTGGTCCATGCCCTGTTCGTTGATGTCGAAATACACACCCTCCCAACTGTTGAGCAATATGTCGCGCACCTTGTCGCCATGGGCGAGCATATACTTGCGTCCCCACTTGTGGAAGTTGCGTGATGCGCCACTGAGTCCCTCACGGCTGAAGGTCAGTGCAAGCACGGGGGTCTTGAACACCTCGCCCTTGGCAAGATAATACTCCGACGCCTCCTCGTTGATACCGGCGAAGAGCTGGTGATACTCGTCGTCGTGGGTGTTGATGCGCAACTTATAGTTGCCTGTATAACAGATGGCGGCACCGATAACGTCACCGCTGTTCTCACGTGCCTTGCCGTCAAGAGATATCATCACCTCGCCATGTGAGGTATGCGAGTTGCGTACACCGTCCTTGTTCTCGATGACGAGCATACCGGCGTTGAGCGGTTCCTCGCAGAGCTGTCCCTCGTTAGCCCACGAGCCATAGAGATGAGACACCCACACATCACCGCGGCGGATGGGCAGGGAGCCAGAGTCGAAGCGGGTCAGGCGCACCGGCTTCTTCTCCTGATGACTAATCTCGGTCCATGTCTCTATGACCTCCGACTCAGGACGTGTGCGATAGCATACCTTTACATAGAAGGGCTGCACCTTGTCCTTCATCTTGATGACGGTGATATCACCGTCTTTCTCCACACCCTCGACAAGCAGCTGAAGAGCCATGTCGCCATTGGCATGCACCACTGACAGGGCATACTCCTGGTCGCAGTTCACACCATAGGCGGGATATGCGCTAAAATGGTTCCACTGCCCCTTATAGCCTCCTGTCTCACAATGGGTGGCAATGTCCTTGTCGGACAGACGTGCACCATAATACATGAACTTCAGGTCCTGTCCCTTGGTGGCATCCACAACGAGGGACGTGCTACGGGTTGACACACTGACACTCTCGGCCGTGGCTCCCATCGTCATCAAACATGACGCAATGAATAGCATAATCTTTCTTTTCTTCATTTCTTTATATTTTTAGGTTATGAATTTCGGGTGCAAAGATACGACAAATCCGTGAAAGTCAGTGATACTATCTTAGCTAATATCACCGCTTTCACGGAAAACTTATTGTTTAACTCCTAATTACTATGCTACTACGGGCTTGTATTTCGGCACAAGAGCCTTCATTATCATCCATCCCACAAGGTAAGCCACGGCACAGATGCAGAAGATAATCATGTAGCCAGCTTCCTTGCCGTCAAAGCCGAGGAAGGAGAATGCTGAACCCTGAGCCTCACTATAGGTGAAGAGCGCACCGGCACCCTTGTTGATGAGGAACGAACCAATACCGCCTGCCATACCGCCTATACCGGTGATGGTGGCTATAGTCGATTTCGGGAACATGTCACCGATGGTCGAGAAGAGATTGGCAGACCATGCCTGATGACCTGCACCTGCCAGACCGATGATGATTGCCGGCCACCATGCGGAATAGGCTCCGAGGGGCTGGGCGAACAATGCCAACAACGGGAAGAAGGCAAAGATGAGCATCGACAGCATTCGTCCGTTGTAGGGATTCATGCCCTTCTTCTCCACAAACAGCTTTGGCAGATAACCGCCATATATTGACAAGACAGTCACTATGGCATAGAGCGTGAAGATAAGCATGATGGCCTCAGAAGAACTGGACTTATAGCCATACTGGTCAGAGAAGTAAGCAGGAGCCCAGAACAGGTAGAACCACCATACACCGTCGGTGAAGAACTTACCAGTGATGAACGACCATGTCTGACGGAAGGTGAAGCAGCGCAGGAAGGGTATCTTCGGCTCTTCGGCCTCCTCTTGCTTTTTATCTGCTACAATGTCATCATCCTGGTGTATATATGTCAGTTCAGCGCCATTGACAAACTTTGACTTCTCCGGCTTCTCATAGAGGAACACCCAGAATCCCATCCAGATGAATCCCAGTCCACCTATGATGACAAATGCCATCTCCCATCCGCCTCCTATACCGAGGTCCTTGAAATACTGGGCAAGAAGTGGAATGGTGGCAGGAGCGGCAAGGGCACCTACCGATGCACCGGCATTGAAGATGGAGGTGGCGAAGGCACGGTCCTTCTTGGGGAAATACTCGGCTGTCACCTTGATGGCTGCGGGGAAGTTACCTGCCTCTCCAAGGGCGAGTACACAGCGGGCAGCCACAAACAGCCACACACTCGTCGTGGCTATCAAAAGGGCGGCGGCACTGCCACTCTGCACTGCCGACATCTCGGCTGCGGAGGAATAGCCCTCGATATTCACTGTCAACCAACCGCAAAGAGCGTGTGCCACAGCACCTGCCGACCATACGCCGATGGCCCACAGATAACCCTTCTTGGTACCCATGAAGTCAACAAACTTACCTGCAAACAGCATACATAAAGCATAGACAATAGAGAACACGGCGGTAATCGTACCGTAGTTGTCATCTGTCCAATGAAACTCTGGAGCGATGAAGTCCTTCCATGTCAATGAAAGCACTTGTCGATCCAAATAATTGACTGTCGTTGCCACGAACAACAGTGCACACATGACCCATCTGAAGTTGGTCATCGTCTTTGTCTTAATAGCACTCATTTTTATTAATAGGTTGTTTTAAAATATTTATTCAACTGTTGCAAAATGCATTGGTATGCAAATTCGTTTGCAAAGATAAGCCTTTTTTCTGAAAAAACGGCAACTTTCCAATGAAAATTGCCGTTTTTTATTGATTTTTGTCAATTTAGTCTTGATAATACACTCTTTTTACCCTATTACTTACCCCTGTGAGCACTTCATAGGGGATTGTGTCGAGCAAATCGGACAAGACCGTCACGGGAAGGTGTTCACCGAAAATCTCCACCGTGTCGCCCTCCTTACAAGGAATGTCTGTCACGTCTATCAACGCCACGTCCATACATATATTACCCACGTATGGTGCCTTCATGCCATTGACCAGACAATATCCCCTACCCCTGCCAAGATGGCGGTTGAGGCCGTCGGCATATCCTATCGGTATGGCGGCTATGACACTGTCGCGCTCCAGCACTCCCTTACGGCTATATCCCACCGTTTCCTCCTTGGGCACATTACGTAATTGCAATATTGTCGTCTTCAACGTGCTGACCGTATTGATAATATGATTGTCGCGGCTATCCACTCCATACAGGCCAAGGCCCAAACGGCAGGCATCGAGCTGGCGCTCGGGGAAATGCTCTATTCCCGCACTGTTGTCGATATGCCTTAGTATCTTATGGTCAAAAGCCGACTGCAACTTACGGCTTGCCTTGTCAAACAATTCAAACTGATGGGCTGAGAAATTGTCGAAGTCATCACTGTCGCTGCCAACAAAATGAGAAAATACCGACCGCGGGATGATGGCATTCTGATGCTTTAACCGGGAGATTACATCGTCGATGTCCTTCTCGGGATTGAAGCCTAAGCGATGCATACCCGTATCAAGCTTGATATGTACGGGATAACTCGTTATTCCTTCCTTTTCGGCAGCTTTTATCAGCGCATCCATCAGTCGGAAACTATATACCTCCGGTTCGAGTTCATAGTCAAACATGGTCTTGAAGGCCGTCATCTCAGGATTCATGATGATGATATTGCTCGTGATACCGTTCTTGCGCAGTGTGACACCCTCGTCAGCCACTGCCACTGCAAGATAATCCACACGATGGTCCTGAAGGGTCTTTGACACCTCTACGGCACCGGCGCCGTAGGCATCAGCCTTGACCATACATATCATCTTTGTCGTGGGTTGCATAAACGAGCGGAAATGGTTGAGATTCTCCACCACGGAATTGAGGTTGACCTCCAAGATGGTCTCGTGCACTTTCTGTTCCAACAGTTCCGTGATATGGTCAAAGCCAAACTGGCGCGCTCCCTTTATCAGTATGATCTCGTCCTTCAGTCGCTTAAACACCTCCGACCTCAAGAACTCCTCCACATCCTCAAAAAAGAAGAACCGCGCAGCCGTCCAGGCGCGCTCCTCCCCGGCGCATGCAGCCGCCGTTCCAGGCAGTTTTGCTGCCTGGCCCAAACTGCCGTCCACCTCCGTCCCGGCGGTGTCGGCAGCAAGAGCCGCCTTTATCTCTTTGCCTATTCCGATAAACTTGTCCACTCCTCGCTTCAGCGCCAACTCCACCACCCTATGGTACAGCTGTCCGGGAGCCTCACCGCTCTGGTATATATCACTGAGGATGAGTGTACGGCTCTTTCCTTCCTGGTCGGGGCGTCGGCTCATGAAGTCAAGGGCTATGTCGAGGGAGTTGACATCATTATTATATGAGTCATTGATAATCGTGCAACCGTGCTGACCCTGTTTCACCTCAAGACGCATGGCCACCGGTTCGAGCATTGACATCCTGACATCCAGGTCAATGGGGTTCACACCGAGATAGAGGGCGATGACGGCAGCCGCGATGGAACACTCCACCGAGGCATCGTCGATAAACGGCAGGTGATAGCGTCCCTCCACACCTTTATATATATAATATATGGTGGAGACAGTATCGCGTCGGTCCACCTTCTTGACAAACAATGCAGCCTTGGTATCCTCCCTGCTCCACGACAGTCTTTCACCGCGATAACCCGACCTGCGCATGCAGCGGCTCACCACATCATCGTCGGAGTTGTATGCCACCACCTTGGAGTCATGAAACAGAGCCAGTTTCTCCTCGCATTTCTCGTCCATGGAGCGGAAATGCTCCTGATGGGCAGTGCCCAGTGATGTCAGCACGCCTATAGTAGGCTGTATGATGTCGTGCAATGCCTGCATCTCATCCGGCTGACTGATGCCCGCCTCGAATATGCCCACCTGTGTTTGCTCACCGAGCAACCATACCGACAGAGGCACACCAATCTGCGAGTTATAGCTTTTTGGCGACCTTGTCACCACCATCTGTGGCGACAGGAGCTGGTATAGCCATTCCTTCACCATAGTCTTGCCGTTACTGCCTGTGATACCGACAACAGGTATGTCGTATTCGTCCCTGTGTCGCTCAGCCAACCGCTGCAATGCCGCCAACGGACTGACCACCTCAAGGAAATTAGCTCCTTCATACTCACTGTAGTGGAATTCCCTTTCCACCACGAAGTTTCTCACTCCGCGACGGTATAATTCCGATATGTAGTTATGTCCGTCATTGCGTCCTGAGCGCAATGCGAAGAACAGCGTTTCCTCTGGAAAGCAGAGCGAACGGCTGTCTGTGAGCAGCCATCTTATTTCAGCTTCCGCATTACCAATGCGGCGCGCTCCAATGAGCGTAGTTATCTTTTCAATAGTATATCTCATCCCTTCAAAAAAATACAAAAACCTATTTATCGTAGGCATGCACCGGATAATCAATAGTATAATGCAGACCTCTACATTCCTTCCTCTCAATAGCCCAGCGCGTAATCAGATAACCAACGTTTATCATATTTCTTAGCTCGCAAATATCCCGACTTGCCTTCACACGCTTGAAGAGGTTTTCCGTCTCCTCATACAGCATGTCGAGCCTGTCCCATGCACGTTTTAGTCTGAGGTCGCTGCGCACTATACCCACATAGTTGGACATAATCTCGCCCACTTCCTTCACGCTCTGCGTGATGAGCACCTTCTCCTCATTTGTCAATGTACCCTCGTCATTCCATTCGGGCACCTTGTCGTTGAAGTCATACAGATCCACATGTTCCAATGAGTGCTTGGCAGCCGCGTCGGCATATACCACTGCCTCGATGAGCGAGTTGCTCGCCAATCGGTTGCCGCCATGCAGTCCTGTACATGAGCATTCTCCAAGTGCATAGAGTCGGTCGATGCTCGACAGTCCGTTGAGATCCACCTTTATGCCACCACACATATAATGGGCGGCTGGCCGCACGGGAATATAATCTGTGGTGATGTCAATACCCATCGACTTGCATTTCTGGTATATGTTGGGGAAGTGCTTTTTTGTCTCCTCAGGGTCTTTATGTGTGACGTCAAGACAGACATGGTCAAGTCCGTGAATCTTCATCTCTTTGTCGATGGCCCTTGCCACGATGTCACGCGGCGCCAAAGACAGGCGTTCGTCATATTTCTCCATGAAGGTCTCGCCATTGGGCAGTTTCAGTATGCCGCCATAACCGCGCATTGCCTCAGTGATAAGGAAGGCGGGATGGGTCTCGCCAGGATGATACAGTGCCGTGGGATGGAACTGCACAAACTCCATGTCAGCCACGGTGCCCTTGGCCCTATACACCATTGCCTCACCGTCACCTGTGGCAATCACGGGGTTGGTGGTCGTCTGATAGACA
Source organism: Prevotella sp. (assembly GCA_034101015.1). Classification (GTDB taxonomy): domain Bacteria; phylum Bacteroidota; class Bacteroidia; order Bacteroidales; family Bacteroidaceae; genus Prevotella. Next base: position 83,432 of record JAXEKN010000064.1, on the reverse strand, counting down.
GCGCCGCAACCGCCTGTGCACATCACTGTCACCTTACTGAGATAGGTATCGACCTTCTCCGTATCTGGGTTGAGCACGTATGCACCATAGCAGTTGATGTAGGGAGTGCGTCGTGTCACCCTTGCCCCGAGATGATGCTGTGTGATGATTTCCACTGCGAAATGATGTTCCTTCACAGTGATGTCGGGACAGTTTTTCACTGCCTCCATCAGTCCGCGCTGTATCTCAGCTCCCGTGTCATCCTTATGATGGAGTATGCGAAACTCCGAGTGCCCGCCTTCGCGGTGAAGGTCAAACTCGCCGTTGTCCTTCCTGTCGAAGTTGACGCCCCAGTCCACCATCTCCCTAATCTGTTCTGGTGCATTTCTCACCACCTGCTCCACGGCCTTACGGTCAGAGATCCAGTCACCGGCTATCATAGTGTCCTCGATGTGCTTGTCAAAATTGTCAAGCTCCATGTTAGTCACCGAAGCCACTCCACCTTGTGCGAATGACGTGTTGGCTTCGTCGAGGGAAGTCTTGCATATCATGCACACCTTACCTTTGTGCGCTCTTGCTACTTTAAGGGCGTAACTCATACCGGCAACTCCTGCGCCGATAATCAGAAAGTCATACTTAAAGACCATATCTTATATTGCTTTTATTCTTTGCAATTACTATTTTGACTGCAAATTTAGATAAATTTATTCACATAATGCAAAAGAATTGCGTTATTTTTTGTTTATTCGTTATTTTTTGATTAATTTTGCAGCGTATGAAGACTTTTTTACTATATATATTGGCTTTTTTGCCGCTTTCCGTGTATGCAACGGAGTCTAACGACACGATAAGCAGCGACTCTTGCGCCTCACGTTCGCTTGTCTCCCGACTCGACAGCGTGCTCGACTCTCCCGTGCTCGACATCTCCAGTGTCGGGGTAATGGTGTATGACCTTACTGCCGACTCAACAGTCTATTGTCACGGCCACCGCAAGACGCTCCGTCCTGCATCCACCATGAAGCTCATCACTGCCATAGCTGCAATCGACCGTCTTGGCGGTTCCCACCAGTTTCGCACCTCACTGTATTATACCGGCGAGGTCACAGACAGCACCCTCATCGGCGACGTGTATTGCATCGGCGGTTTCGACCCTCGCTTCAATGCCGACGACATGCGGGCTTTCGTAGAAGGCATCCACTCTCTCGCCATCGACACCATCCGCGGCAATATCATCGCCGACAACAGTATGAAGGATGACGACAGGCTCGGATGGGGATGGTGTTGGGATGACGACAACCCTGTGCTCTCCCCACTGCTCATCTCGCGCAAGGACTCGTTCACCCGGCGACTTGCCGATGAACTCGCTGATGCCGGCATCCATCTCGACGGCAACCTCCTCGACGGCGACAAACCGGAGGATGCCTACCCTCTCGTCACCCGCACCCACTCCATCGACCAGATTCTCATGAAGATGATGAAGGAGAGCGACAACCTGTATGCGGAGGCTATGTTCTACCAGCTTGCCGCCTCGTCGGGCAATAGTCCCGCGAAGGCTCAGCATGCCCGTAACATCATTAAGAGATTAGTGAAAAAGGTGGGGCTCAATCCTGCCGACTATGTCTTTGCCGACGGTAGCGGACTGTCGCTATACAACTATGTTTCTGCCGAACTTGAAGTGGCTCTGCTGCGCTATGCCTGGGAAAACAATAACATTTATCTACATCTCTATCCTTCCCTCCCCATAGCCGGCATCGACGGCACACTAAAGAAACGTATGAAAAACCCATTCACCCAGGGGAATGTGCATGCCAAGACGGGCACACTCTCTGGCGTCCAGTCTCTTGCCGGCTACTGCACCGCCGCCAATGGCCATGTCCTTGCCTTTGCCATCATCAACAACGGCCTGCTCAAGGACTCACGCGGACGCAGTCTGCAAGATGCCATCTGTCTTGAACTCACCAAACCATAGATTTTGTATTTAAAACAAAAACCTCCCGTGTCGGGAGGTTTTTTATCCTTAATCTATGACAATCTTCTTCTTATTCCATATATAGACTCCTGATGGCAGGCCATCGAGGGAGACTGCATTCTTCCTAACCGTCACGCCGCTCAGGGAGACAACATCCGATGACGTGTTGTTATCAGCCTCCACACCATTTATGCCCGACGTATATTCCTCGTATGACATAAGAGGCAACTCCGCAGGGGAGCCAGCGGGAACCTTCAGATAAGCAGTATTGGCAGGAAGAGCCACCAATTCGCTTTCACTTTTGGTGACAAAGCCCGGTTGCCCATCACTGCAGACACCCAGGACACGAATCGTATTTGGATCATTCAGCACCCTATTGTTATGGTCTCTATAATATATATTGAACATAACACCCTTCAAAAGGTTGCTATCTATCTTGCTTCCATCTTCAAGTGTAAAATCAAGACGGTTATTAACATAGTCTGATGAACCACACTCAATAATAACCGGCGTCAATTTTGACACAGTACCTTCAACTTCTCTAATTATAACCTTGTCTTTCCATATCCTATCAACGACGTATGATTTAACTCCTGCGGAATAAGGCTTATAACCAAATCCACAATACATTGTAGCATAATTCCTGCCATTAGCGACAACAGTAGGTTTAACACCAAAATAACAATCTTTATCTGCACCAAAAGGGAAAATTCTCCAGTCTTTATTATTTTTGTTTGTTGCTACAGTACCATTATCATTCGTTCCATTATTATCACAAAGATAATAAACACCACTTTCTATTGCAAATGCACGATATTTATTTCCTGTCCCGTTGGTTTGGTCTCTAATATAAAGATAATGACTTATTATCTTATACAAGTCCGTGCCTTGGCCATAAATGTTACAGACATCTGCCGAATAAGTGGTATTATATGAGTTTTTCTTAATATAAAACACAGTGGAAGGATCTGTCAATACTTTATCCAATGAATATATTGACCTAAGAGCATACATATCAGGAGATGTGGTCAAAACTTCATTATAGCACTTGTCATCGACTATAGACAAATAACGGTCAGTGGTACAATTCTGCACTCTATAAAAACCATCTTCTGAAAATTGGGATTTAGCCATTTGTGATATACCAAGGGCAAGTGCTGTAATAATCAGGCTTTTTTTCATGAATATATAGACATTTATAAACCGGTCTTCCGCCATATTAAACGATAATAGGTGAAAGACCGGTTATGTTAATTAATTATGTGTAATATGTGTAGCCACGGGGATTAATCCTCAGCGATACAGATAGTCACACGGTTCTTGTCGTTGTCGTTGAACGGCTGAACGCGAGAACCCTTAGAAGACTTCTGGATGCGGTCGCGAGCCACGCCACGGTTAACAAGTTCGTTAGCCACTACATCAGCACGCGCTGCAGCGATGCGGTCGTTGATCTTGTTGTTACCAGTGCCACGGTCAGCATAACCAGTCACTGTGACTGTTGCCTCAGGATACTGCTTCATGAAGTCAGCAATCTCCTGAATTCTCTGGAATCCTTCCTCGCTGATCTTGTTCTTACCGATGGTGAAGAATACCTCACGGCGCATCTTGCCACCCTTCTGGCGAACAGCATCTGTTGTCTTGGCAGGAACTTCAACAATCTTCTCGATGATACGCTCAACAACCTTCTCGATTGGTGCGGGAGGTGTGATGGTGCGTGTAGTGTATGTGCTACCGATGTTGTAGCGAACACCTACGAGAGCATTGAAGTACCAGTCACCGTTGCCTGCCTTCTTTGAGTTGTACTTGTCACCGGTGTAGTTGGCGTTGGCCTCGATACCGAGTGACCAAGCGTCGTTGATACGGAAGTCAACGTTTGCACCGAGACGACCGATGAGGCGAACCTTAGTGCCATCCCAAGCAAAGTCGGCTGGCATGTGCTCAGCACCTGTGTTCACCTTAGTATTCTCATCATTGAGAGTGCTTGCGAGAGCCACAGCATCATCGTTGCTGAAACCTACGTTCAAACCGACACCTGCGAGCAGACCTACGCTGACCTTACGAGTGGGGTTGTAACCACAGATAGCGTTGGATAGGTTGAGAGTACCGTCAATCATAGGAGAGAAGTACTTCCAATCATACTTGTCCTTGCCAATCTTTGCGCCCTTGTCATCAGGGTTGAGGCTATAGTAGTTGATGCCACCCTTGCTCTGCCAAGCATTGATAGAGAAGCGGGCACCCCAAACAGGAGTGAACTGACGACCTACGCCGAGCTGGATGTTGGGTGAAAGAAGATCACCAAACTTCACCTCTCCCAAGGTGTACTGGGCACCGATCTGACCCTGTACGTACCAATGAGGATTGAATACGTATTCGGTCTTGGGTGCGTCCTGTGCGTTGGCAACAAGCGCACTCATTGCCAAAACACCAGACAAAAGAATATTCTTAATCTTCATAATATGTATTCTATGTTAAAATTCCAAATGTAAATTATTTAACCTCAACGTAGTACTTCTTAGCAACACGATTGCCATAGAAGTCAATAGCTGCATAAACAATCTCATACTTACCAGCTGTAGCTGTGAATGTTACAGGGCTATGACCAGCGTCAAGCATTCTCTTGCTGAATGAAGCTGTACCACCATCGAGCGGAGTAACCTGAACATACTTCTTATATGCAGGAGCGAGGAGCTCAGCTGTATAAGAGGTAGGATACATTGCTACAGAACCACTGCTTTCACCATTCAGTTTAAAGAGTGTAGGAGCAATTGGAGACTCACTCAGACGACCTGTTCCGTTAGCCACATCATTATAAACCATAACAGGCTGGAGCAGTTTGTTAGGATTCTCAGTAATCTTGTTCACCTTTGCAATTGCATTGTTCAGACGTGCAATAACACTATTATTAATCTTGTCGAAGCCAGACTGAATCTTGTCAACCAAATCATTAACCTTACCCATCATACCACCTACCTGGCTGTTGATGTCATCAATCATTTTGTTGAAGTCTTTCATCGAAACGGTAGCTGAGTATGTTTCCTTCTTTGTATCGAATGTCACAACTGCTTTAGAAAAGTCGATGTCACCAATGGTAACAACACCATCGAGAATCTTAACTTCAACATCCTCTACATAATCAAGAACCTCACCAGTACCTAAAACAGCCTGATTATATGTAGGAATAGTCACAATTTTATCCTCATGAACCTGTACTTCAGGAGCAGGAACACCATTAATTGTAACCTTAGATGCATCTGGTATTTCAACAGTTACAGAAGCCTGAACATCGTCCATGTGACCGAGATCTTCCCATTTGAAGTGATAGTCAGCGAGGTTAATGCCAAGATATTCTTCAATCTGAGGAATAGACTTGCTAATTGAAGCACCTCTACCCTTCAGAGTCTCGTAAGAGAGAGGCTTAATGGTAATGGCAGCGATGTCATAGTCTGACCATACGTGCTTTTCTGTTTCACCATCCATCCATGCATAGTCAACAGCATAATACTCAGGAATAGCATTCTTGAATGTTGAATAAATGGTCTTAGCTACAGTAGGAACATCAAACATTGTTCTATCCTTGATAGAGTTCCACACATTACGTGCTGCATCTTCCAATTCAGCCTTGTCAATATTAACCTTTGCGGCAGAAGGATTAACGATCTTAGCCTGAGCTACATAGCTACCGCCCTTAGCTGAACGGGTAGTAATCTTGGAATTGTCTTCCTTAAGTAATGCCAAAGAATAGCCAGGAGCATAGCTCTCACGGTCGCGGCTAATCAGAGTGATGGCCTTACCTGCAGCTTCAACATTATTCGGCTGGATAGAAAGATAGATATTACCACCGATCTCAGATTGAGCCATACCTTCGAATGTTACAGTCTGAGCGTCGCTTGCCAATGTCCATTTCTCCTGTCCATCAAACACATATCCCTCACCATCTCCTGCTACAGGGAATACTACACCATTGAGGTTGCTACCATAGATACCACACAGAACAGTTGACTTAACTCCAAACGGAAGATTAAGAGAACCGAAGATAGGATTGCTTACCTTGTCAACATTGATACCTGTAACAAAGTTATCAAGACGACCCTCCAATGCTTCAACACTCGTTGTAAGAGTATTGATGGCTGCTGTATTATTGGCAATTTTAGTAGCATTGGTGGCAATGTTAGTGGCATTCTTTCCTACCTGCTCTGACAAGTTTTCAATTATACCTTGCAAAGTAGCCATCTCGGTTGCCAATTCCTCAAGGTCCTTAACCCTCTTGCCCAAATCAGCGAGGTCACCCTCCAAACCGTCAACTTTCTCTGTTAGGGCATCGAAGTCTTCTGTATATGCCTTTTTGAACTCCTCGAATGTTGCTGTATCGAGCTTGTCACCCAACTTCTCCTCGATTTCCTTCTTCAATGCATCGATGGCAGCAGTGATATCAGCGGAAGTAACTTTCTCTTTAAGCAGGTTATCAATCTCCTCCTTTGTATAGTAACCTTTGAGCATATTCTCAACTTCACTCTTCTCGATGAGACCAGCTGCAACAGCCTTCTCAAGGAGTTCGTCGGACTTCAAGAAACCAGACAGGTCACATTGGCAACCGCTAAGACCAGCAATAGCCTCATTAAGCTGCTCCAAGGTAACAAGGTTCTCAAAATTATCACCCCATCCAGCTGTTGTGGCGTTCTGAATAAAAGAATTAACCTTGTTGGCACTTGCAACCATAGACATAAAGTCCTGATTATTGTCTAAGCCCTGAAGATAACTCCAGTCATAGTTTACAAGATTCTTCAGTTTCACTGCAAACGCATTGATCTCATTCAGCTTCTGAGCATCTGAAGAAATTTCCAAGTCAAGTCCTTTAAGGAAGGAGTCAACACTCTTATAAAGAGCGCCGTCTTCATTGGGGTCGAGTCTATCTCGTAAAGCCTCCAAATCCTTCTTCTGCTTATCTACGATCTCCTTAAGTGAACCTACTTGGGCATTAATATCAGCAACCTGATCTCCGTCGTAGTCCTTACAAGAAACGAATGTGCTTGCGCCACCCACAAGAAGGGCTGACATAAGCAAAATACCAGTTAATTTTCTTTTCATCTCTTAAAAATTAAAATTAGACTTATTATTAATTAATTGTTTATCAAAAAAAAACTTCTATTGCTTCTTATACGTATATACTATAATCATTAATGAATTTGGGGGCAAAGTTAGCAATATTTTTTGAATTAAGCTAATTTTTTTCTAACTTTTTTCAAAAATACCGCAATATTTTCACCTCTGCACCCTTTTTCACCAACTTTCCAGTCCATTTCTATACCTTATTATATATAGGGGATTAGAAGTTCACACCGATATTGAGGTAGAAGCAAGAGTTATGAGTCTTTTCAAAGAGGTCGCGCCCGATATTGGCAAGTCCGAGTTCATAGGCAGCCTCTGCATAGAGCATGTCGTACTCCACACCACAACCGAAGCGAAGACCGCCGTCGAAGCGCTTGAAGCGACTGCCACTGAAGGAGGAACAAACCTCACGCTCCTTATGATACTTTATCTTACCGCCCACGCCCGTGGCTAAATAACCACCGAAGAAAGGCTGGATATTAAAGTCGCCGTCGATGTCCACCTGATACTTCACGGAGATGGGAATCTCAAGATAGTTGAGGTTGAAGTCTATCTTACCGATGTCACGGCTTTTGTCGTTGCGTCCGCCCTTCTCAGTATAAAGGAGTCCCGACTCAAGATATACGGGATAGGACGGTGTGAGCTGATAACCGATTACGGCACCCACGTTAAGTCCTGTGCGCGACGACGGTCCGTCCCATTCGTCGCGGACGGAGTTGTGAACAGTGGCAAAACCGAGTCCCAAGCGCAAACCATAATACAGTTTATTACCGTCATCAGTGTGCTTGTAATACTGTGCCGCAGCCGGCATTACCATTATCAAGGCCAAGATGGCTGTCAAAAAAGTCACTTTTGTCTTCATCTTAAATACAATTTGTTTTTTCTTTATAAATACAATATGTCATTACGTTATTAGAAATACGTTGCAAATATACGACATTTTTCAATATCCCGCCACTTTATTTAGTTTTTTTTAACCGCTTATCTGACATTTCGACCATATTTAAGGAAAAAAGCCGTCTTCTTTTCCTTTGTTTTGCAGATAAAGGCCTTGTATTCCTCTGACTGCGGGTTGAAGGGACGATGAGCCAATGCCTCGCGTATGGGCTTCCACTCCTTGAGGTATTGACGTGCCCGCGGGCTAAAGAACACATCCACGAACCTCTCCCAAATATAATCCACAGCCTGCTGAGATGGATGGAGCATGTCGGGAGCATAGAAGCGATAGTCGCGAAGCTCATCGTTGACAATCTCGTAGGCAGGGAAATAACAGACTGCCGAACCAAACTCACTGCCCGCCACAAGACGGTCGATGGCAAGGAGGAGGGTGGCCTTGGAGAGCTGGCTCTCGTGATAGCCATACTTGGCATAGCGTATGGGCGACACCGTCATCACCACCTTGACACGGGGATTGCGCCCTACAAGCAATGACACCGCCCGCGACAGTTGGGCGGCACAGTCGTCAATGCCGAGCTGCTCCTCGGAGAAGAGGCGTTGGGGGCGTTTCTGACAGTTATCGACAATCTCTCCCGTTGACTTCAGACGATAGACGTGGTTGGTGCCCAAGGTCATCAATACAAGCGAGGGCACGGCTTCGTTTTCAGCCAACCACCGTTCCACGGTATGGACGATGCTGACGGGATTATACATCACGCCGTATGGGTTGACATCCGCCACAAACGCCTCATCCCGAAACTTCCCTCCGAGATGGTCGGCAAAGCATGAGCCGACCGTCAGTATGCGGTCGTCGGGTTCCACCGTAAATGCCGGCGGTTTTATCTCTACTATTGTCCTGAATTCCATATCGTAGTCAAAAAGAATGTTCTTTACTCAACTATCGGCTGTGTTCAACTCCTTGAGATCTGCAGTCCCTTGCGGCTGAGTGTCATATCGACAAAGCGCGCATTGGGCGAGGGGACATTGTCGCTGATGACCTGTCTTATCCTCACTGCCGCCTCTGGGTCCTTGGCCACCATATACAGATAACCGCCACCGCCTGCACCGGGGAGCTTATATCCCAAGCAGAGGTCATCGACGAGGTCGGTGATGCGACGCACGGCATCTGGGTTGGTGCCGGAGTCGAGAGCCTGGTTCTGCAGCCATGTGGTACGTATGAGTTGTCCCATGCGCATGAAGTCCTGCCGCTGGATGGCATCATACATGTCGAGGGTGTGAGCCTTCATCTGGCGCAGCAGATTGAGCTGCCCACCGTCATTTAGAAACATTCCACGCACTATCTCGGCGAGGATGGTCTTTGCCGTGCGGGTGATGCCTGTGTAATACAGTAGATGACATGAGGCATACTCCGGTCGTGTGAAGACATCGTCGGGCATCCACCTGACAAGCGGCTGCTGGTCGAATCCCTTTTGCGACTGAAGCAGTTTGACACCTCCGAGGACGCCGCCAAACTGGTCCTGCCATCCACCGCCGGTGGTAAGCATCTGTTCGAGGGTCAGCGTGCGCCGGCATATCTCATTCTTGTCCCATGCCAATGAGCAGAAGTCGCTGACGGCACTGAGCACCGTGGCGGCGAGTATGCTGCTCGTGCCAAGTCCGCTTCCTGCCGGAATGGCTGAGAAGAGCGTCAGTTCGATACCGCATCCGAAGGCCTCGAGTTGCGCCTTCAGCGAAGGATATGCCATGGCGGAGAACTGCGGCAGGAAGCCCGCCAAGCTGAGAGCTGCCTTGGGTATGGAGAATGGGCTTCCCACCTTCTTGTAGTCGGCGAGTTGCTCGTAGGTCTCCACCATCTCCATAGCACCGAGGTCAATGCTTCGCAATATGATATGCGGTTGGCTGCACGGGCGGATATATGTCTGCAGCGGCGGCTGTCCGTTGAGTTCGATGGCGAGGTTGAGCACATTACCTCCCTCCATCAGACAGAAGGGCGGTGTGTCGGTCCATCCTCCGGCGATGTCAATACGCACGGGACTGCGTGCCCATACTATCTGGTCGTTATACACTGACTTCACGGGATGTTGCTTCTCGCCCATGACCATCTCGGTGAGTCCTTCGCGCAAAAGGGCGAAAGCCTTGTCGCTGTCGCTGCGGAACATGGCATCCTGTATGCGTGTCATGAGAGGGGCATCGGCGGGCAGTTCCGCGGGCATGGGTATGTCCATCTCCTTGAACTGGCGTGAGGTGTCGGCGAGGTCAAGCTGATAGAAGACGCTATGTCGCCAGTTGTGGGCCAGCAGCGGCAGGTTTTTGCCCTGGAATGCCCTGCGCTGCTTGAACAGCCGCACGAGGTTGGCCTCATTGGACAGGTCTTCCGCCGAGAGCATGCGCAGTGCATCCTTGGCGGTCACGTCGGGCTGAGCTTCTGTGACCACGGGGAAGACGGGAGCCTGCTGTGCAGCGCCTGCAAACCGGTCGTCGATATGATACCTGCGTATGGCATAGTCGGTCTCTCCCACTGGCACCACGTCGATACACTCGCCTGGTGACAATGTGATGTCCCAGTCATTCTCCGGCACACCAGTGATGATATTGTCGTGGGAGAGATGCCACCTTGGCCCGATGTATGAGTTCTCTATCCATATATTGTAATTGTCGGCGGTGACGGGAATATTCATTATCGCGTTCTGCACAAAGATGGACGGTTGGGGTTTGCGTCCGTGATGCTTTATCTCCCTCTGGTCGTTGACGATATTCTGTATGGCGAGGGTAGATGAGATCATCTCTCGGCTCGTGCCATAATGATAGAACTCACCACCCGGCAGGGGCAGGATGGCCACCGACAGTTCATGCAGTTCGGCGTCGTCGATGACGGGGTCGGTGCCGAGTGTACATCCAAACTCCGAGTACAGGTCGTATTCTATTATCTCGCCATTGCGCTTCGAACGCTTGACGAGAGCCTTCACCGCCCTGTCCGACAGAAGCCACACCCCAATGTCGGTGAGATAGAAATGGTCGGCGAGCAACTGCTGGAGTGTCTCCACCGACGGTTTTTGGAGCATACGCTTGAGCACTGACGGCGAGCGGCGGTCGGAGACGAAGACACCATGGTCCTTGGCTATCGACGAATCGAGCCACAGTCCATAACACACCACATCGGCATCAGGCACGGGGGGCAACTGTTCGGCAGCGCGGATATACACGTCGCCGCTGACTATCATGGTGTGGATATTGTCGGGGGCGAGGTTCATCAGTCTCTCATACAATGGCAGTTGGAGCGTGAGCAACGACTGCGACAGGGACTGTCCCCTCTCCCATCTGAACACCGGCACGGGGGTGAGTATCTTGCCTGACGGAGCATACGACGGCAATCGGCGGCTCTGTCCGCCGGCATGGAGAAGTATGCGCTTCTCCGACGCGAGCCATTGGTCGAACTTCATATCAGCCATACCGGAGTCCTGGAAACAATGTTCCAAGAGCCATGTTGTTCCGCCGCCGCTTCCGAGCTTGTGTCCCACGGGGTCATTGGTGCAGAAATAGTCCTCCCGGCTTAGACCGGTTATCTGATGGAAAGAGCCTACGAGATTAGGCGGCAATGAGAGTAGTTTCTTCATAATTTATTTCGTTTTTTGCTTCTTTTTGTGCAAAGGTATAAAAAAAAGCGGAAAAGTTGCGAGAAATATGAAAAAAATATGTACTTTTGCATCGAAAAAGAAAACAAACGCCTAATGACATGGAAAAAAACAATGGTTTATTGATGAAAAACGGAGTCAGCTTGCTCCTTCCTTTTATTATGATCACATCGTGCTTTGCCCTTTGGGGCTTTGCCAATGACGTGACGAGTCCTATGGTCAAAGCCTTCTCAAAGATATTCCGCATGAGTGTCACTGAAGGTGCCTTTGTGCAAGTGGCCTTTTACTTGGGCTATTTCGTGATGGCATTCCCCGCCGCTCTGTTCATCCAGAAGTATTCATTCAAGGCTGGAGTGATGGTCGGACTGGGTCTGTATGCCGCAGGCGCGCTGCTGTTTATCCCCGCGAAGATGACGGGCATATACTTCCCCTTCCTGATTGCCTATTTCATCCTGACCTGCGGACTATCGTTTCTTGAGACGAGTTGCAACCCATATATCTATTGCATGGGCAGCGAGGAGACTGCCACCCAGCGCCTTAACCTCGCACAGGCTTTCAATCCCATCGGTGCCCTCACGGGTATGTACGTGGCGATGGAGTTTGTACAGGCGAGGATGAGCCCCATGGACTCTGCGGCGCGCCACGGTCTCTCTGAGCAGCAGTTTGCCATTCTGCGCGACCACGACCTCGACGTGCTGATACAGCCATACGTCTTTATCGGTGCTGCAGTTGTCCTTCTGTTGGTGTTGATAAGATGCACCAACATGCCAAAGGATGCCGACTCCCATTCCGGCAAGAAACTGTCAACGTCGCTTCACGAACTGTATATGACCAAGAACTACCGTGAGGGGGTCATTGCCCAATTCTTCTATATCGGCGCACAGGTGATGTGCTGGACATTTATCATCCAATATGGCACACGGGTGTTTATGGAGGAGGGTATGGACGAGCGTGCCGCCGAAATATTGTCACAGAAATACAATATCGCGGCGCTGGTATTCTTCTGTGTCAGCCGTTTTGTATGCACATGGTTCCTGAAGTATATCCAGCCTGGACGACTGCTGATGATACTCGCCGTGATTGCAGCCTGTTGCGTGGGTGGCGTGATTTTCTTCACTGACCGCAACGGTCTGTATTGCCTTGTGGCTGTGAGTGCGATGATGTCGCTGATGTTCCCCACCATCTATGGCATTGCCCTGCGCGGTGTGGGTGACAACGTGAAGGTCGGCGGTGCCGGACTGATTATGTCTATCCTCGGCGGTTCGGTCTTCCCTCCCATCCAGGGACTGATTATCGACATGAACTGGACTGTCATGGGACTGCCTGCCACCAATGTCTCCTACGTTCTGTCGCTCATCTGCTTCTGTGTCGTTGCCGCCTACGGTCATCGTGCTTATATACGCCATAACATCACCCACAACTATGTGGAGTGAACCTATCCTCTGCGTCGCTTCATCCTCACCAAGATGATGATGAGGACTACAAGCAGGAGGCCGTATGCAATATATGCGATGGTCTCTGTGGTCTTGACGCTCTGCGGGTCGAAACTGAGTGTGACCTTATGCGCACCCGGTTTCACCTGTATGGCACGCAAGACATAGTTCACACGTCCAACCTCCACGGGATTGCCATCCACGGTGGCAGTCCATCCGGGATAATAAATCTCCGAGAACACCACTACTCCACCCTTTGCCGACTTCACATCGTATTCAGCGCGGTTGGGTCCATAGGAGGTAAGGGTGACCACACTCTCCCCATCCTGCTTGACACTGCTGCCAAGCACAGACTCAAACTTCCTGTCGGCCACCGCCTCATGTCTGAGAGCCATGGTTGACAGCGCGTCCAGCTCCTTGTTGGCATTATCCACATAAGTCACCTTATCCACCATCCATGCACTGCCATAGACATACGGATTGGTCACCGGCACTGTCTGACCGCCCTCAAGAGGCAGGATGAAATACTTGGCATTGAGCATGTTGAGCACAGGATAGATACTGTCGCCATTGACCTGGGTCATATCGCCCTGCGCCTTTGACACGGCAGAGAAGATACCGTTCATCTCCTTATGGATATGCGCGTCCACCAACTCCTGATAGCGGCGCAATTTGGCAGCATGATAACCGCCTATGCTGTTGACATAGAAAGAGGTCTCGTTCTCATTAAAAGTGCTGCCTGCAAGGTTGAGCACACGATAGCCCAATGACTTGTCGCGCAGGATAAAGTCGATGGACGAGTCCTTATGGACTGGCTGGTCCTTGACACTTGCCTCAACAAACATCTCGTCGTTGAGATAGCGCTTGTTGACTGCCCAAAGGTCGAGGAGACACAATACCAAGGTGATGCCTACGAAATACTGCATCTTCAACTTGCCGCGGAGGAAGAGGAAGAGCAATGCACATCCTGCACAGATGACGAGCAGCGAACGGCGGCAGTCGGCTGAGAACACTGCCTCGCGCATCTCAGTGAGATTGGCAAAGAGTGGAGCCACCTGGTCGGCAGGCGCACCGGCAAAGGCCTGGCGCTCCTGTGCAGACACATAGTCAAACACGCCAGGGCAGAGCGAGAACAACAGGCACAGTCCGCCGGTGAGGGCAAAACTGATATAGAGGTATTTCTTGTTGCTCCATATATACTGCGGGTCATCCACCACCTTCTTCAGTCCAAGCATGGCAAGGAGAGGTATGGTGAACTCGGCTATGACGAGTATGGACGCCACTGTGCGGAACTTGGCATACATCGGCACATAGTCGATGAACAGGTCGGTGAAGGGCATGAAGTTCCTGCCCCACGAGAGCATCACCGACAGTATGGTAACAGCCAACAGAGCCCACTTCATCGGTCCCTTGACGATAAACAGGGCAAGGATGAAGAGGAACATCACGAAAGCTCCCACATACACCGGTCCGCTGGTCATCGGCTGGTCGCCCCAGTACTGTCCCAACTGCTGGTAGATATACGAATAATTATTGTCGGCATGCTCCATGGCCACCTCGCTGCGGGTCAGAGGCACCGATGCCCCTCCCTTGGCATTGGGAATGAGCAGGGTGAGAGTCTCGTCGATGCCATAGCTCCACTGCGTGATATAGTCGCGATCCAAGCCGGAGGATGTCTGGTTGGCGGCATTGGCCTTCACCAGTTCGCTCTTTCCTCGCATCGACTCCTTACTGTATTCCCAAGTATGATAGAGATTGGATATGTTGATGCACACACCTATCACGGCTCCCACGGCACATGCCCCGGCTGCCTTCATGAAATGCGCCATCTGCTTCTTCTTAAGCGAGTCGATGAGGAAGGCTATCACCATGGCTATGATGACAAACAGGTAGTAATAGGTCATCTGAACATGGTTGGCTTGAACCTCCAGAGCGGCAAAGATGGCAGTGACAAGCATACCAAAGAGATACTTGCCACGATAGGCAAGCACCAGTCCGGCTATCATCGGCGGCAAATAAGCCAGGGCCATCACCTTCCAGTAATGCCCCGCCGCTATGATGATGAGGAAATACGTGCTGAACGCCCATATCACCGAACCCAATGCTGCTAACGACTGACGGAAGTCGTATGCCCTCAACAGGATATAAAATCCGAGGAGATAGGCGAAAAGATACCATACATAGTCGGGCAACCACAGGTGGTAGGCATCGGCCACCACGTCGAGAGTGTCCAAGCTATTGTATGCCGGCGAGCTTTGGTAGGTCGGCATACCGCAGAAGGCGGAGTTGGTCCAGCGGCATATCTCTCCCGTCTGGTTGTGGTATTCCGCCGCATCCTGACCCAGTCCGCGACCGGCGGCAGAGTCATGGCGGTACAATATCCTTCCCTCTGTATCTGCGGGGAAGAAATAAGCAAATGAGATCACTGCAAACAATAACACTGCCAGCACGTCGGGCAGCCATTTCTTTATTCTATCCATCGTTACCTATGTTTTTTCTATTAGCATTTTGGTTGCAAAGGTACAAAAAAATCAGCAATTATCAGCCTTTTGCGTCAAAAAACCAATCTTTTTAGCTTTTTTTCTTGGTTATTTCAATAAAACAAACTATCTTTGCATAAAAATGTCAATGAAGATTGGAATTATAATAGCGATGGACAAGGAGTTTTGTCGCATCAGTGAATTGCTCACCGAGCTGAGGACAGAAGAAGACGGTGGCAGACGATTCGTCACAGGACGACTTGGAGATAAGGAACTGGTGTTGCACCAATGCGGCATCGGAAAGGTTAATGCTGCCATTGGCGCAAGCGAGATGATACGCCGCTACCATCCCGACCTGGTGGTGTCAACAGGCTGCGCCGGAGGCGGCCGCACTGACATGGAGGTGATGGACGTAGTGGTAAGCACTGAGCTTGCCTACCACGACGTTTACTGCGGCGAGGCAATGGGCAAGTGTGTGTATGGACAAGTGCAGGGCATGCCAGCACGCTTCACCTCCCCTACGGACCTTGTGGAGAAAGCGCTTTCCATTTCCAAGCGAGTACACGATGGTTTGGTAGTTACCGGAGATTGGTTTGTTGACTCTCAGGAGAAGATGCGCGAGATAGTAAGACATTTCCCGGAGGCTGCCGCAGTGGATATGGAATCGGCATCCATAGCCCAGACCTGCCACTGTTATTCCATCCCTTTCATCTCATTCCGTGTCATCTCAGATATACCATTGAAGGACAACAATGCCTCGCAATATCATGACTTTTGGAACACAGTCAGCGACACGTCGTTTGAGATGACTAAGAAGTTCCTGGAGAGAATATAAAAGCAATTCCGCTAATAAGGGGAAGTTAAGGAAGTTAAATAATAACATACAATGGACAAGATACCCAGTTTCACTATTGACCACGAGCGTCTGCTCCGTGGCATATACGTTTCGAGAAAAGACAAGGTTGGCGGAGAGACCGTCACCACATTCGACATACGCATGAAGGAACCCAACCGCGAACCTGTGCTTCATCAGGGAGCAATACATACCATTGAGCACCTTGCGGCCACATACCTCCGCAACGACCCGGAATGGAAAGACCGTGTGGTCTATTGGGGACCGATGGGATGCCTCACTGGCAACTACCTCCTGCTGCGCGGTGACCTTGAGAGCGAGGACATCGTGGCACTGATGCGCCGCACGTTCCAGTTTGTGGCAGACTATGAGGGTGAAGTGCCTGGCACCGCACCGCGCGACTGTGGCAACTACCTTCTCCACGACCTGCCCATGGCTCGCTATGAGGCCCGTAAATACTTAGTGGAGGTTCTCGAATGTATCACACCCGAAAACCTCCACTATCCTATGTAGTTGACAAGTTGATTAGAAAAATCACTTGCTTGCCTTCTTGCGCTCATTATGGTCGAGGATGGTCTTGCGCATACGCATGCTCTTGGGAGTGACCTCCACAAGCTCATCCTCCTTGATATACTCCAATGCCTCTTCGAGGGAGAGCACAGTGCGTGGGATGATGCGAGCCTTGTCGTCAGAACCGCTTGCGCGAGTGTTGGTCAGCTGCTTGGCCTTTGCCACGTTGACCACAAGGTCATTGTCATGCACATGCTCACCAACCACCTCACCGGCATACACCTCGTCGCCCGGGTCTATGAAGAACTTGCCGCGATCCTGCAGTTTGTCGATGGAATAAGCGTATGCCGTGCCGTTCTCCAAGGCAATCATCGAACCAGCGGTGCGCCTTGCGATGTCACCCTTATACGGCTGGTATTCCTTGAAGCGGTGGGCCATGATAGCCTCGCCCTGTGATGCTGTCAAGACATTGGTACGCAGACCGATGATACCACGTGAAGGCACGTCAAACTCGATGTTCACGCGGTCGGCCTGAGTCTCCATGGATGTCATCTCACCCTTGCGGCGAGTAACCATATCGATCATCTTGGACGCAAACTCCTCCGGCACGTTGATGGTCAGTTCCTCGATAGGCTCACACTTCACGCCGTCAATCTCCTTGTATATCACCTGCGGCTGTCCCACCTGCAGTTCATATCCCTCACGTCGCATCGTCTCAATGAGCACCGACAGGTGGAGCACACCTCTACCGCTGACAACCCACTTGTCGGTAGAGTCCTCAAACTGGCTGACACGCAGGGCGAGGTTCTTCTCCAACTCCTTCTGCAGTCGGTCGTTGATATGACGTGAGGTGACAAACTTACCCTCGCGTCCGAAGAAGGGCGAGTCGTTGATGGTGAAGAGCATAGACATCGTAGGTTCATCAATGGCGATGGGCGGCAGGGGTTCGGGATTCTCAAAGTCGCATATAGTGTCGCCAATCTCAAACTTCTCCAGTCCGATGATGGCGCATACGTCACCACACTGCACCTCCTCCACCTTCTTTCTTCCCATACCATCGAAGATATGGAGCTCCTTTATCTTGGTCTTTTCGATTTTTCCGTCACGATGGGAGATAGAGATGTTCTGTCCCTCCTTGAGCGTGCCGCGATGCACACGTCCCACGGCGATACGTCCAGTGTAACTTGAATAGTCGAGCGACGTGATGAGCATCTGGGGAGTACCCTCAATGACCCTCGGTGCGGGTATCACCTCCACAATCTTGTCGAGCAGATAGCTGATATTGTCGGTGGGCTGTTTCCAGTCCTCGCTCATCCATCCATTCTTAGCCGAACCATATACCACGGGGAAGTCCAACTGGTCTTCCGTGGCGTTGAGCGAGAACATCAGGTCGAACACCATCTCATAGACCTCCTCAGGGCGGCAGTTGGGTTTATCCACCTTGTTCACCACGACGATGGGCTTCAATCCAATCTGCAACGCTTTCTGGAGCACGAAGCGAGTCTGTGGCATCGGGCCTTCGAAGGCATCGACCAGGAGCAGGCATCCGTCGGCCATGTTGAGCACACGCTCCACCTCACCGCCGAAGTCGGAGTGTCCCGGTGTGTCGATGATATTGATTTTCGTTCCTTTCCAGTTGATGGAGACGTTCTTTGAGAGGATAGTGATACCCCTCTCGCGCTCCAAGTCATTGCTATCCAATACTTGCCCGCTAAGGTCCTGTCCCTCACGGAAGAGGTTTCCGGCGAGCATCATCTTATCTACAAGCGTCGTCTTGCCATGATCGACGTGAGCAATAATTGCTATGTTTCTAATGTCTTGCATCTTTTTCACTTTTTACCAAAAAATCCCGCAAGCCGAATGGTCTGCGGGATTACTAATCTTTTCAGCTTCCTAAAACTTACTTGCGGAGTCCGAGAGCCTTGATAATCGCACGATAACGTGTGATGTCACGATCGTAGAGATAGTCGAGCAGGGCGCGACGCTTACCTACGAGCTTGGTCAGGGAGCGAGCAGTTCTATAATCTTTACGGTTCTTCTTCAGATGTTCCGTCAAGTGGGAAATACGGTAGGAGAACAATGCTATCTGGCTCTCAGCAGAACCAGTATCAGAGTTAGACTTTCCGTACTGTCCAAAGATCTCTTGTTTTTTTGCCTGATCTAAATACATAGATTTACTTAAAATTAATGTTTATAATATGTTATTTTGCGAAATGCGGGTGCAAAGGTACGAAAAAGAATTAAGAATTAAGAAGGAAGTGGGAAGAATTTGCGTTTAAAGCAGAGTATTTAACCTACTTTAACCAAATATTCTTCATTGACAGTGTCAATCTTCATTCTTAATTCTTAATTCCCTTGTATTACTTCATCACCTTGCGGGTCTTTTTGCCTTGCTTGATGATATATACTCCATTGCCCTTGATGTTGTCAACCTTCATGCCGTTGGCATTGTACATCCTGACGGGTGCGTTGGAGTCATTGTCAATCTCCACGCCCTCGATGCCGGCAGTCTTCACGTCGATGGCATTGGTATATACTGTGAGGTTGGGGAATGTCTCGTTGAGCATTGCGCAAACGACATTGTTGATGGGCTTGAGGAAGAGGGTCTTGCCGTCAACCACACTGTACTCGTCGTCGAGTTCAAGTTCCTCACCGGTGAGTTCGCCGGTGTCCTCGTCATACCATGGAGCATCAACAAACCAGCGGTATGTGGTGGCCTTACCGTCGATTTCCTTCTCTGCCGAGAGATCCACCACTCCGTCAGTCACGTTGACATCGATTGCCTCCTGGTTGCCATACTGATATTCCTGATAAACAGGCAGAGGCAGTGTACTGAATCTGAACTTATTCTTGTCGATATGCACAGCCCTCAGTCCTCTTGCCTTGGAGAGGTCGATGGTCTGGAGCTTGTTGTTGGTCAGGAAGACCTGTCCGAGTCCGGGGGTCTTGCTCAGGTCGATGGTCTCAAGCAGGTTGCCCGAGAGGTCGAGGTCGTCAAGGTCGCTGTTGTTGAGCTTCACCTCTGTCAACTGGTTGCCGGCGAGATAGAGCATACGCAGGTTCTTGATGGCTGTCACATCGATGGAGGCCAGTTTGTTGTTGTTCATCGACAACAGGATGAGGTCCTTGGCATGGTCACCGAGGTCGATAGTCTCGAAGTTGTTGTTGTTGAGCTTCAGCTCTATGAGGTTATGACCGCTAGGAAGCTTAATCTCCGAGATACCCGCATTGTCGATGTTGACGAGATTGAGGTTGGTCATGTTGGTGAGATCAACGTCAGCCAACTTGGCACCTGTGAGGTTGAACACAGTCAGAGGGGCATTGGCGTCGTAAGCATATACAGCGCACTCGCCGCCCTTATGTGTCTTCACATTGAGAATGGAGAGGTTGTTGTCCACGGCGTATGTCTCCAATGCCACGCCGCCTCCCTTCCAGTCGATGCAGATGGTGGTCAAGTCATTGGCGCGGAGCACCATTGTGGCAGCACCGTCCTCGAGTGTGGTGAATGTGGCCAACTTGTTCTTTGGCATGTCGGCAGCCTCGACGAGTGTGGTCTTGAGAGCCAGTCCGGGGAATGCAGGATTGGTCATCTCGCAATATACCTTCTTGCCGAATACTGGCGAGAGGAAGCGTGTCATACCGTCGGTGATGGTATAGTCAGTGCCTTCGGTCATGACGGTACCGTCCTCCTGTTTCCATACATAAACGGTAGTGCCGTTCTGCTTGTGGTCCTCAAGGTCAATGCCAGGGGCCAATGTGGCTATAACCACGTCGTTCTGCGGTGCGAATGTGAAGACGTCAAGTCCTGTGAGGATGGGCAGAGTGGAGAAGTTGAGTGAGTTGTTCTCACACTTGAACTCCTTGAGTGAGTTCTCCTCGGGCATGACGAGGTCAACAATCTGGTTGTTGGAGATGTCACACTTGGTCATCAGCGTCATATAGCTGAGGTTGACCGAAGCGAGCTTGTTGTTGCTGAGGTTGAGGGTCTCCATGTTGTCAGCGTCCTTGAGCGACAGTTCCTCGATCTCGTTGTTGCTGAGGTTGAGGTTGTGTATGGTGCCCATGTCATTGAGGCTGATTGTGAAGATGTCATTATTCGAGAGATCGATGTCCTGCAGCAGGTTCTTCTGATAGTAGTCGTTGACACCGCGGATGTTCAGGTTGGCGAAGTGGTTGCCGTTGAGCACGAGGCTGCGCAGTGTGCGGTTGTATGTCAGGTCGATGTCGAAGAGGTCCGTGCCCTTGAGCGATAGGTATGCTAACGAGCGTGCCGTGGCAAGACTGATGCTGTTGAGCTTCATGCCGTCGATACCGATGGCGGTGAGTTCCTCATCCTGCGGTATATATACAGTGAGCGTACCGTACTTGCTGTTTTGGTCGATGGTCAGTGTCTCTGGAATCTTTTCGGAAGTGGTGGTAAACTCCTTCTTCACTCCGTTGCCGAAATCGACATAGAAGGTCTTGGGGTTATCAGGTGTGGCATTTGCCATACCTATCTGCATCTTCACGTTGACGCCTGAGCTTGAGATGGGGGCAGTGAGTGAGAATGCCACACTCGGTTGGCCAAACTCCTCGGCTGTCTTGACCATGAACTTGTCGGTGCGCAGTGGCAGGTAGTCGAGCTGCAGGTCTGGGAACATGGTGTTGGCGAATGCCACATAGACACTGTCGGATGGAGTCTGGAGGAAGGTCACCTTACCATTTTCATACTTATAATATGTCTCGTCGAGAGCGGTGGTGGTCAGTTCTTCCTCATTGACCATAAACACGGCGCATGTAGTCTCAGTGCCCTCACGGAGCACCTTGCCAGAGAAGTCAAGCACGTCGCCCACCTTGACTGTCCTGTTGATGGGCATGTTCTTCTGATAGTAGTCATACTGGTTCCATGAGCTCTGCGGTTCGGGCAGTGTGGCGTATGTGAAACAGTTGTTGCGCAGTATGACATTGATGAGGTTGGTATTCCTTGAAAGGTCTATCTCGCTGAGATTATTGTCGGAGAGATAGAGCTGCTGGAGGTATCTGTTGTTCTTGACGTCGATGGATGTGAGTCCGTTGCCTGCGGCGAAGAGATACATCAGCGCCATATTGTTGCTCACGTCAAGGTTCTTGAACTTGGTCTGTGTGCCCTGTCGGTCAACGTAGAACTGCTGCAGCCATTCCAGTCCGCTGATGTCGAGCGACGGTATGTTGGTGTCGCTGATGTTGAGGATGGTGAGGTTCTTGTTGTTGCTCACATCGAGGGAGCTAAGTCCTGTGCCGTCGAGCGAGAGGCGCTGTAGTTCCGGGCAGTTGGATGTGTCGAGAGTGGTGAGGCTCTTGCATGCGTAGGCATCAAATGAGATGAGCGTGGGGTAGTCGGAGAGCTTGAAGTCGGGGTCGAGACTGCCAATCTGTCCGATGGAGAGCAACTGCAGGTTGGGCTTGTTGCCGCCAATCTTCAGCGGTGACTTGTCGAAGGGGTTATCAGCCACGGTGATATACTGCAGTGCCGACTGCTCGCTGAGGTCGAGAGCCTCCAGTTCGTTGTGGTCGAGATTAATATAATAGAGGTTGTCCATCTTAGCCATCTTGAGCTGTGAGATGTAGCATCCCTCGAAGTTGATCACCGCGATGTTGGAAGCATCACCATATATCTTCACCACACCGTCGTTGCCTGGGGTGCAGGTGAATGACATACCGCCCGTCCAGGCATCATTGGCAGAATCGAAGGTGGCGGGAACAAGTTCCTGCTCCTCGGGGCCTGCACCGCAGTCGATGTCTATATAGTCGGTTTCTGACTTGAATCCACCGAGGAAGATAGTCACGGCTGTGCCGCCGGACTTTTCCTTGACGATGGTCTTAAATTCGATAATCGGCTCATTCTCTGCCGCCGTCACTGTCAGGGGCAGGCATAGCAATGCTCCCACCAAGGAAGCAAAGCCGAGCCATGTCTTAAAAAATTTTTTCATTCAATATTAATATTTATATTATTTCACGAGAATACACTTTGACTGCTTGCCATTGACGCGGATGACATACGAGCCCTTGTTCTTGCCGTCGAGATTGAGTATTGCCTCGTCGCCGGCAGTCTTCTGGCTCAGCACCTTCACGCCGGCCATGGTGAACACTTCGGCATTGATACTGTTGGCACCGGCGAGGAACACCTTCACCTGACGCTCGCCAGACTGTGTCACCAACAGGCGGTTGTCATCTGCTGCCACGCCCTTCACGCCAGAGTCTCCCTTGCGACGGAGCACCTCCTTCAGACCCTCGTAGGCGTCAATCTTGCCATATCCAACCTTCACGGGGTCCTCGGCTCTCTTCATTGCGTCGTCCATGCGTGATGTCTTTCTGATGATGTCGCGGATGTCCTCGATGGTCAGGTCGGGGTCGGCCTCAAGCCAGAGGGCCACTATACCAGTCACCATCGGGCAAGCCATTGATGTACCGGCAGCCCATGCGAAGGGATAGTCCTTGCCGTCAACAGAGGCTACGGCTGAGAGCATGTCCTCACGGTCGCCGAGTCCGTTCTCGGTCATATAGTAGCGGTTCATCGATGACACGATGAACGCTCCTGGTGCAAGCACGTCAGGCAGGTTGCGTCCGTCAATGAGTGTTCCGTATGACGAGAACGGTGTCACCTCGCCCTCCACGATATTCTCCTCTGGTTGTCCGTAGGCATAGCCATCTAGTTGTCCCCATGCGTCGGTGGTGTTGTATGAGCCGACACTCAGTGTGCTCTTGCCGCAAGCCATGTCGCTGATAGAACCATTACATGAGCCATCCTGCCATCCGTCGATGCCGAAGTTGCTCATACCATAGTAGTAGCCTGCCGCAAAGGCGTCAAGACGTTGTCCGTCCTCACCTTCCACGAAGACTCCCACCTTGTATTTTCCTTCGGGATTTTTCTCGGGATTATCTATTATCTCGAATGATACGGAGCAAACGGCACGGCCGATGGTCTTGTCCTTGTCCCAATACAGTCCGACATATCCGCTGAAGTATTTATCGAATAAGACATCGACGATGTCATCGTCATACTCCTGATAGTTGCTCGAACACCAATACTTACCTGTTGCCATGGTTTCGTCGTTGATATCAATGTCATATCTTTTGACAATCGAGTTTCTGTCGGTATTGTATATCACCACCTGGAAAGTCTTGAAGGGAGTGAGCGAGTTGCTATAGATGTCCAACTGGCCTGAGCGCACATAGATAGTGCCTTCAGCCAGCTCTACCGAGTCGCCAGTGATGAAGGTCTGGAAGGTATTGTCATCGGCAGTGAATGTCTTGGTGGCGGCAATCTTCTCGTCACCCTCATTACCGGTGGCCATCACTATCTTGGCATTGAGTTCCTTGGCAAGCACGTCGAAGTACTGGCATACTGTGGCCTTACCGTCGTGGGAGCCTTGGTTGGTGCCCAATGAGAGGTTGATGACGATGGGTTTCTTGACATATTCCGCATAGTAGAGGAGGTCTTCCACTGCCACTGCTATCTGTATGTCGGTCAGCGACGAACAGGATGCGGCACAGAGGTCGGCATCGTATGCTACACCGTAGTAGGGGTTGGCGATGTCATCCACGGTGGCCTCGCGATGGTCGGCGGTAAGGAGGGCTGACTTGGCGTTTCCCCTATATCCTCCCGCCATGATACCCATGGTGTGTGTGCCGTGGTATGTGTCGGAATAGTCGCGTGTATAGTCTTTTATCTGGTCGGGCGTATTATAATATGTACGCTTGATGATATCCTCTATGTTGGTGGATGTGGTGTTGTTGACATCCACCGTCTCGAAGTATTTCACTCTCGGTTCGCCCTTGGCGTCGAGGAAGTTGATGTGGTTGAGGTCAAAACCATTGTCAACGATACCACATACCACACCCTTGCCGGTATAGGCCTGCGACAGACCGATACCCTGGTGAATCTTATCTACACCCGTGTCCTCGCGGGCATACTTCAATTTCTGCTGTACTCGTCTTTCAAGTTGTATGTTCTTGATAGATTTAAGGGAAGCAACACGTTCCGCATCATCTACTGGCACTGAGATGAACGCAAATCCGTAACTGCAGCGCAGCACGTTCACGCCTTGGGCTTTAAGGTCCTCTTCAGTCACGCCATCAGCCAAACGGGCGATGGCGAGGGCATGCGTAGCAGGTACACCTAATGTCTCGTTCACCGTGGTTGGTGTCTTTCTTGTGAATTGGAATATGTTAGGGTTGCGCTGTTCCATCTTCAGTTCCCTGAGGCGCATCTTGTCGGAGATGCTCAGTTTGGACTGAGCGGAGGCGGTAAGCGCCATCAAAAGCAATGACGCGGTAAGAAACTTTACTTTCATGATATCCTTTTTATGAGTTTTTCGTATGTATAGAAACAAAGCGAGTGAGAGGGGAAGATTTCACATCTACCCCATCCCACTCATTTAGAGGTGATTTTATGATTCTTAAATGTTAGTTCGAAAATCATTATTTCACTACGACCTTCTTGCCGTTCTTGATATACATACCACGGCTCATCTTCTTCACTTCCACACCCTGGAGGTTGTAGATCTTACCGTCATTGGCGGCAGCGTTGATGCTGTTGATGCCATCGGTGGTCGGATCGAGGATCTCAACGGCAGTAGCCTTGTTTACAGTGAATACATATTTGCCCTCTGTATTAGCTGGGACATAAGTACCGTCAACCTTGACATTGATGCTTTCGCTTGAAGAGAGTGTGACTGTGAATTCTGTTCCTTCAATGGCGGTGATGCCATCTGTCTGCCACTTGTTGTTCACACCAGCTGCATCGGTAGATACTGTGATATAATAGGTATGAACGTCGGAAGCAGCTGTGAATGCCACTTTATAAGTTGAAGGCAGAGCCTTAAGGAATGCATCAAATACATCACCGTCAGCAACGGTAAAGTCAACATATGTAGCGCCTGTATAAGGCAATGGCAACATCACGCCACCCTTGAACACACCAAATACAGGTGAACCATAAGCGTTAAATGAATAAGATGTTTCATTATCAGCAAAATCAACTGTATTGGGACCAGTAGCTATTTCTACAGAAGAACGATCGCTACGTGAAAGAGTTGCACCATACTGTGCAGCAGATACGTCATCAATATTAAATGTAAACGACTTGTCGCGAACGATTGCACCAGAAACAACAGAGATTTCCATTCCTTCTGTAATGTTGTAGATTGTATATTCACCCTGATTAGAGAGTGTTGTCTCACCGTATGTCACTGATGTAATATAGCAACCAGAATTTGGTTTGATTGAAATGATTGCATTATTCTCAGGAAGTTCAATGTCGTTATTGCCATTTACTACATCAATAACATCATTGTTGTAAGAATATCCCTTATAGACAGTCACGTTGTCCTTGTTGTCAATATTCAAATTAGCCTTGACAGTGCCATACTTGTGCGCATCAATGTTGATTACAGTTTTATCTGTCGGAGTAAAGTTATAAGAGCTATATACAGTAACTGAAGTTCCATTAAGAGTAACTCCATCTATTTTATAGTTTACGTTGTCGAAAGTAAGGGCCACAGCCTTTCCGGCAGGTACTTCAAAACCACCAGCGGTGTCATAGTTGTCAATGGCAGTGCCGTCAACAGTAACACCCGTAACTACACCCTTAGCCTTGTCTTTATTAACATAAGTCAACGTCACATTATATTTAAGACCTTCCGGGAAGTTTGCCTTAATGTCAATCTCATCAACTTGACCAGGATTCAAATTTGCAGAATAACCATTAGAATATGTCAATTCATCACCATTAAGAGTAGCCTTATACAAAGGTGTACCATAGGAAGTGGAAGAAATCATCAACATTGTTTCATATCCAGGGATATAATTTACGGTGTTCTCGCCATTCTTCAGATTAACAGTTGTATAAGAGCCACTGCGCTGAACCCTCACTTTCGAAGCATCGTCAACAGTTACCTTGCAGCTTGCTGTTCTGACATCATCTCCCTTGGCAGTTTCAATGGTGATAGTCTTGCCATCATCTCCCTCAGATGGGTAAAAAGACCAATAAGAATTATATGCATTATAAAGTTGGTTCGAACCATCCTTTGTTACCTTGGTAATGAAGTTGCCGTCAGTGGCATTAACATATACAGAGCTATAATAGCCGTATGGAGCCGACAATACGATTTGATTGTCACCAGCAACCAATGTCTTGTACACACCATCAACACTAATTCTAACATTGTCGGGATTATCAACATTGAAGTTGACAGTAATGTCCGATGCTGCATTAGCCGTCATTCCGACCATGCCAAAGAGCATCGTTAAGAATAAATAGTAAATCTTTCTCATAAAAAATAATTTTTTAATTAATAACTTATATAAAATTTTCTCTCTCTAATGTATAATCATCTATTTTTTATTTATCGCTTGCAAAATTAAACAATAAATTTCAAACTGCAAAGGAAAATCGACGAAATCTTTCATTTTTTACCTTAATTTATCCGATTTATCACGATTACATAGTATTATCATATACAAATTGGCATAAATCAAGCAAAAAAGAAAGGACAAGGACCAGTCTCCCGACCCCAAAATAAGGTGGAAAGACCAGTCCCTTCAGACCACTATTCCAATGAAAGGAATGGATAATAAACCACTGAATAGCTCAACTTGATGACATTGTCCTTGTCGCTGTTGTCAGTCAAGATGAGATATGACGGCATGAGAGGATTGTCGGTGGTGATGGTGAACGTCTTCGCCTTGGCATATCCGAAGGGATACATGGCAAAGTCCATCTTGGCATTGTCATGATACCATGCTCCACTGCCATAACCGCTTTGGTTGAACTGCATCGTCACCTGGTTGTCGCCGATGAAGGAGATGCTCATATTCAGTCCGCCGCCATAGCGATTGCCGTCGGATGCAAGACTATAGAAATGGAATCCGAAGCGTTCGTTGTATGTACCGACAAAGGCATAAATGAGGAAGTCGCCTATCTGGTCAAGACCGTTCTTGAAGTATCTCCACGCCTTCTGACCGTATGTGCCCATATTCTCGTAGTCGCAAAACCACTGATAGTTGACGAGCAACTGGTTGAGGGGCTGCACCACCTGTGTGAGTTTGACATCCGAACCGCCACGCTCACTGTATGTGCCATTGTCCGAGAAGTTAAAGCCGGAGATCTCTGCACCCTCGATGTTGACAGTGCCATAGGTCTTGATACCATCCTCGCAGAACACGTAAGGCATGATGATGGTCTTGGTGTTGCCCTCCTCGTCGGTGGTATAGAAGCGCAGTGTGCGGCGGTAGGGCTGGCCCACAAGCTGCTTGCCATCCACGTCAAGGGTATATTTCAGCGAGAGCATCTTGTCCTTCACCGTCTTGACATTGGTGAGATACTCCTCCCACGTCTGGCCTTCGGGCATGGGGGTGAGAATGGCGTATGTGCCCTGCTTCCTGCCCTTAAGCACCACCTTGTCAGCATCTGCCGACATCACACTGAAGTCGTAGTCGCCCTGCATACCCTCGCCAAGGTCGCCTGATAGAGGTGCCGAGGGGTCGCTGAACACATGGAAGAGGTTGTTGTAAGTGTCAAACGACAGCATCACTCCCGCGCTCTGCTTCACGCTGTAATAACTGGTCTCGGTATAGTCAGGATAAGACACCTCGTTGGCCACGGTGACCTTTCCGTCGGCGCCAAACTTGATAATCATGTTATATCCGCCCCATGTCTCGGGGTCGCCGGGGAAATACTGCATCAGCCATCCGTTGGATGCCGACGACAACACCTCGATGGTACTCTTCACCTTGGCATTGGCGCGGTTGGCCGACGAGTCGCTGAAGAAATCTTCCTGCTCGTTGCTGCATGATGTGGCCATCACTGCCACCACCATACATAATAGATAAAATATCTTTTTCATATTCATCGTCCGAATAAAATAATTGTTGTTTACTCTAATGTAAGGCTCAACTGGTCAATCTCACCCTGACGCTTGAGCACCTCCTCACGGAGCACGTCGATATCCATGCCCCACGTATTGAGCAGATAGCTCTTCATGATCTCTGTCTTGGTGGCAAGGGCAGCCTGACCTTCCTCACTGGCCTGTGCCACCCATTCATCCCAATAGTCCTGGGTGTGGGTGACGTATGTGGAAACCATCTCGCAGAGATCCTCGTCGGTGTTCATCGAGGCATAGGGCGAGATGAAACCGCGGTCGAGAGCCTGCTGGTCGGTGAGGTTCACCCAACTCTGGGAGGTATAACCCGTAGGTGTGACCTCCTTGTACTCCGTGGGATAGTTCTTCGTCTGGTGGAGGATATGGGTAAACTCATGGTGCATCGTGTGGAAGTACCAATAGTTGAGAAACTCCGGGTCGAGGTCGGTCAAATCGAGACTGTTGATATTGAGAAGTGAGATCTTCATACCACCCTCGGCAACACCGATCGACACGGAACCGTCACTGTTGTACTGGGGCGAACCAACCAAGTGGATGACCTTCGGACAGTAGGTGCGGATAAACGTGGTGCCCATCACCTCGGCATAGGCGTCGAGCCACAGGAACTTGGTGAGCTTGGCTATGGCCACCGCCTTGTCATAGTCGGCGGGGGTGAGGTTGTAGCCAGCATCGCTCTCGTTAAACTCAAAGCGATACTTCACCTGTATGTTGTATTCATCGACATAATTGGTCTTAAGCCATCTGTCGAAATCATTCTCTGCCATGGTCTCGCTTGCCTCGAAGATGCTCTGCGGATTGAGGTCCTCCTCGCTACATGCCGTAAAGCCCAATGCCATGGCTGCCAAAAATATGTATTTCTTCATCTTTGTCAATTATTTAATTCGTTTAACCATCACCTCGGATTGGCCTCCAATCCGGCAGAGATAACATCATCAGGCAACTGGAATGCGCGGCGCGGGTCGTCCTTCTTGAGATATATCGGCGACTCGCCGCTGCGGTTGTGGGCTATCTCAATGCCGAAGCGCTTGATGTCCTGCCAGCGCAGTCCGTCCTCCATCGTCTCGCAGCGGCGTGCATGGAGAATACAGTGGAAGAGGCACTCCTGAGTCTCGTCGTCAACAGTGAAACCGCTTGGGTTCAGGCGTTTCTTGGGTGAGGAAGACAGGGAAGCGGGAAGTGGATTGCCCGTGGCATCCTCATTATAGTCCATGTCTCCATATACCACCTCGACATCCTCGATGCTTATCTCCATCCTTGCACGGCAGTTGTATGCCATCCATGTGTTGATGTCCTCCACGGCCTTGTCATACTGCTTCAGGTGGGCGTATGCCTCTGCACGGTTGAGCAGGGTCTCAGGACCTGAGAGCACCACGGTGACCACGTATGGATAGCCGATGCCGTTGACCTTATCGACATACTGCATGTCCTGCTTATACTTCGCATAGCATATCTTCTGCTCCGAACCCCAGCAGGAGTTGGCCATATATAGGTCGTTGTTGGCACCATAGCTGCCCCACAGTCCGCCTCCGCGGTATGTCTCCACCTCACATATATAGGTGGAGTTGTGTCCGTATCGCGTACCTATATTATAAGGACCGAGCCAGAAAGGCATCTGTGATGTGGCAGTCTGAAGCAAGAGGTTGGCAGCCGACTTGGTTGACACATACTCGTTGCAGCGCGAAGTGTAGTCGGCAGCCATATTGTAAATGCTCTTCCAGTCGCGCATCACCTTACCGGGGTTGGCGCCGAGCACCTTATCTGCACACTCCACCGCCTTGTCCCACTTCTGATAATAGAGATAGAAACGTGTGGCGAAGGCATAGGCAGCCGAACGTGTGAAATGATACTTCGGCACGGTATAGAGATTGTCGTCGATGAGAGGCAGTCCCTCCTCGATGTCCTTCTCGATATTGGCATACAGTTCGGCGAGGGTGCCGCGGGTGTATTCCGGCTTCACCGTCGTCTCTGGTTTGGTGGCATAAGGCAGTCCAAGGTTCTGCGATGCCGTCTCGGGTGAGTATGCCTGGCAGAAGAAGTTGGCAAGGCAGAAGTGTCCCCATGCACGACAGAGCAGTGCCTCGCCGCGCTGTGCCTTCATCGACTCCATGCCTCCCATCTCCTCGATGGAGGCAAGAGCCTGGTTGGCCGACGCGATGGCAAGATAGGTGTTGTTCCAGAACGACAGTGGGGAGTCATTGCCCGTGCCTGTCACTTTCTCCCATAGGTAAGCCTCCTGTTGTTGCTTCTCACCGATGGTATAGTTGCTGCCATTGTCCATGGCATTGTCGGATGCCATTTCGCAGAGATAGTTGGTATTGCTCTCGGCGTATGCCGACACGAGCAGTTTGGTCACCTTCTCCGCGCTGTTTATCTCCGTACGGTTGTCGGGCATCTTGTCGAGAAAGTCATCACACGAGGTGAGGGCCATTCCTGCCGCAACCGTTATAATAAATATCTTGTTCTTCATAATTCTTATTTCATATATATCTTATATTCCCAATCTCAGAGTAAGTGTAAACTGCTTAGGCATTGGTGATGCCACACCGCCGCTGTTGTAGAACTCAGGGTCCTGTCCATTGAGTTTCTTGTCGGAATAGATCAGGAAGAGGTTGGTGGCCTGCAACTTCAGCGAGAGGGCGGTGAGCTTGAGAGGCTGAATGAGCTTGGCGGGGAAGTCATAGCTCAGCGAAATCTCCTTCATGCGGATGAAGTCGCCCTTTGCCACACGCTCTGTGGAGTAGTTGTATGCATTGTATGCGTAGCTCAGGTAGTTGTCGTTGTTGAGTAGTCGCTTGTCGGCTATCACTGGCACATTGGTGACAAGTTCGTCGCCCTGCACCGTCCATCTGTTCTTAAACTCCTTGGGCATGGCTGTCAGGTCGCTGTAGGAACTCTTGAAGACGGGGTCGAGACGGATGACATTGCCGAAGGCATAGGTCATGAACACGTTGAGCTTGAAATTCTTGTAGGTGAAGACGTTGCCAAACGAACCGGTGATGGTGGGATCGACGGAGCCTTCATATACCAGGTGGCTCTTCTCGTTGTATTCCTGGAAATAGATGTCGGAGGTGGTCACCTCGCCTTTCTCATTGATAAAGGTGGGTACACCGTCCTCGTTAAGTCCCTGGAAGTCAAAGGAGAAGAGTGAGCGTACGGGATAGCCCGACATGGTGAATCCTGTGCCGGTCACCATGTCAATCACCCTGACGTTGGAGTCAAAGTCGGTGACGGTGTTCTTTGTCTTGGAGAAGATAAAGTCGGTGTTCCACTTGAAGTCCTTGGTGACGATGTTTCTCGTGGATAGCGACACCTCTATACCATGCGAGCGCATACCAGCCACGTTGGCATACTTGGTGACGCGACCGCCCACACCCGTGGTGGTGATGGCGCCGATAAGGTCATAGTTGTTGCGGCGATACCAGTCAACCTCAAGGTTGATGCGGTTGTCAAGGAAGCCCACGTTGGCGCCGATGTTAAACTCGTGCTTCTTCTCGTAGGTCAGCTCGCTGTTCTCCACGTCGTTGATACCCAGGCCGGTCTCGCTCTCGCCTGTGGTGGGTCGCCATGGGTTGTAGCTTGTGATGACCACCTTGGAGTTGGTGATGCTTGAAGGACCGCGGTCGGCTGTCAGCGAGTAGGATGCACGCAGTGTGGCATTCGATAATACGGAACGCACGGAGTCAAACCATGGCTCTTCATGGATGTTCCAAGCTCCCGACACGTTCCAAGTGGGCAACCAACGGGCCGAACGGCTCTTTCCCAACTTGTTGGTTCCTTCGTAGCGCATTGTACCGTTGACGCTGTAGCGTCCCTTCCATGAATAGTTTGCAGTGCCGAAGAAGGCTGCCGAACGGGTATAGCTGTCAGTGACTGAGAAGTACTGCGTGCCTTCCTCCTGTCCCTGCTTGAAGTATAGATAGTCGTAGGATGGCAGCATACCCATGTCATACTGTATGCCGACGCCGTGGAAGAAGGTGCGGCGACGCTCAAGGTTGTTCACCTCCATACCGCCGAAGAGGTTGACGATATGGTCGTCATTATATACGTCGTTATAGTTGGCAGTGGCACGGAAGTCCCAGCTGTTCATCCTGTACTTGGTCTCGCGATAGAATCCTCCCACGGGCAATACGCTGACGGGCAGCGAGTTGACTTTGTCAGGATCGGTGTATAGCCATGGGTTGGCTTCTCTCACCGTGGCATCGTCCATGGCGCGGTATGCCCATGCTTGGTTGGCATAGTCGTGTATCTCATGCTCCTGTGTGGTGGTTGAGAACTTATATGCTCCGAGCACGGAGATCTCCAACTTGGTGATGGGCTTGTATTTCAGTTCTCCCTGTATCTTTGTATCTACCACGTTGAAGTTCATGAAGTTGTTGTCCAGTTCGTGGAAGATGTTAAAAGGTGCATAGTTTCTCACGTAATACTCGTTGGGGTCGAGCGTGCGGGATGTGTTGAGCGCGTACGAATAGGGGTTGATGTCGAAGTCGCGGCGCACCTCTCCCGACACTGGGTCAAGGCTCTGTCCGAGAGTACCAGGTGCGCGCTGCTTACGATATGCGGCATTACCTATCACGTTGAATGTCACCTTCTTGGATATGTTATACAGGGCATTGATATTACCTGTGTATCTCTGCACGCTGCTCTGCTTGTACCACCCTGGATCGTCCATTATACTGAATGATGTATAATACTGCGCCTTGTCAGTACCAGAGGACATGCTGACTGAATGGTTCTGCGAGATACTGTTGCTGAAGAGCAGGTCAAACCAGTCGGTGTTGCGGTATTCAGCCTCCTTGAGATAGGCATTGCGCGCAGCCTCCGTATTGGCGAGTCCGAAACCTGTCGTCTCGTCGTATGAGTTGATGAGATGATACATCTTGCCATACACACCGCTGTCGGATGCACGGTAGGTGGTGGCAAAATTGATTATGCCACCCTTCTCCATCTCACGATACACACCCATCTGCTCTTGGGAGTTCATGATGTTAAAATTGCTGTAGCTTGGTTTCAGGCGCATGGTGAACTCACCAGTATAGCTGATCTTGTTGCTGCCTGAATGACCTTTCTTGGTGGTCACGACAATCACACCTGCCATGGCGCGCGCACCATATATAGAGGTGGCACTACCATCCTTTAGAATCTGGAATGACTCAATGTCATCGGCATTCAGTCCGGCAATGGCCGAGGAAATCAGCGTGGCGGCATCACCCGAAGAGAGAGCGTCGGCATCCACCTCGGTGACATCCTCCATAATGACTCCGTCCACCACCCAAAGTGGCTTCGAACTGCCATAGATTGACGTGGCGCCACGTACACGGATGCGCGGGGCAGTACCAAACGTGCCGCTCACGTTCTGTACCGACACACCTGCCGCCTTGCCTTCAAGGGCGCGGCTCACGTCAGACACACCGTCGAGCTTCACCTTGTCGCCGCTCACCTTGGTGGTGGCTCCCGTAAAGAGACGCTTGTCCATCTTTTGCATACCTGTCACGACCACCTCGCCGAGGGTCTGCGCGTCGGGCATCAACTCGACCTTCATACCCTCGCGTGCCTTCAGTGTCTGCGACACCATACCGATGTAGCTGACGACAATCTTCTTGCCATTGGGCACTGCAATCGTAAAATTACCGTTAATGTCGGTGATAGAGCCTGTATTAGCCCCTTCCACCTTTACCGACGCGCCTATGACAGGCTCGCCGTCTTCATGGGAAACAACTGTTCCCGTCACTTTTGTCTGTGCCACTGCCATACTGACAAAAAGCAGTAGCATCGACAAAAGACTTGCGATGCGTTTTTCCATAAAATTGCCTTTAAAGTATTTCTCTCTATCTTATTGTGGGTGCAAATTTATGCAAAATATATTTATTATGCAAGTTTTTATAAGAAAAAATTAATATTTTGTTATAAAAAACATATATTTTATCATTTTCCGTTGATTTCCCGCAGTGGTTTCATTACAAATTCACGTTCATTCATCAATGGATGGGGTATGGTCAGTTGGGGGGTAGCAAGATGAAGGTCATCGTAGGTCAGGATGTCTATGTCGATGATGCGGTCGTGGTATTGGCCGTCAACCGACTTTTGGGTGCGCCCCATTGCTCGTTCTATCTGTTGGGTGGTGTGGAGCACTTCCTCCGGCGACATTGATGTGGTGACCATGATGGCGGCATTGACGAATGAATTGACGGAGGTGAAGCCCCATGGTTCAGTGACAAGGAAAGTTGACTGTCGCTCCACGGTGCCAATCAACTCCCCTATTCTCTTTATAGCCTCGCGTATGTTGTTCTCCTTGTCGCCAAGATTCGAACCGAGGCTGAAATACACGTCGTGGTGCATCAATCGTCAAGTATGAGCATTGCGTCGCCGTAGCATCCAAAGCGATACCCATGCTGCAATGCCAGGTTATATCCCTCCATCACCAGATCATAGCCTCCGAATGCGCATGTGGCCATCACCATTATTGACTCCGGATGATAGAAGTTGGCTATAAGCGAGTTGGCCAGTCCATAGTCATATGGCGGGAAGATAAACTTGTTGGTCCATCCCTCAAACTCCTTCAGACGGCCGTCTGTACCCACAGCCGACTCAGTGGCACGCGCGGTGGATATTCCCACTACGCATACCCTTTGCTCCCTGTCCTTGGTGTCGTTGACCATCTTGCAAGCCTCAGCCGATATGAACATCTGCTCCGAGTTCATCTTGTGCTTCGAGAGATCCTCCACCTCAATGGGTTCAAAGCATCCCAATCCGCAATGCAGGGTGATATATGCAAAGTTGATGCCCCTTATCTCCATCATCTTCATCATCTCACGCGAGAAATGCAGACCCGTGGAAGGAGCCGTGACGGCACCCTCGTGCTTGGCATATATGGTCTGGAAATTGTTCATGTCGTCGGGAGTGGCAGGACGGCGGTCAATGATATAGCGTGGCAGCGGTGCCTCGCCAAGTCCGTAGAGCTCACGCTTGAACTGGTCGTGTGGACACTCGTAGAGGAAGCGCAGCGTGCGTCCGCGGCTGGTAGTGTTGTCTATGACCTCAGCCACCATCGGTCCGTCACCGTCGAAGAAGAGCTTGTTGCCTATACGTATCTTGCGCGCCGGTTCTACCAACACGTCCCACAGACGGAAGTCCGGATTGAGTTCACGAAGCAGGAACACCTCTATCTTCGCGTCTGTCTTTTCCTTTGTGCCATAAAGACGTGCCGGGAATGTGGCAGTGTCGTTGAATACAAATGTGTCGCCCTCATCGAAATAGTTGACAGCATCCCGGAATGTCATATACACCTTCTCGCCGGCAGCATTGGTCATCTCATTGCCGTCGATATCCTTCTTGTACATCTCTATACGCTGGCTCTTCTTGTGAAGGACCATCAATCTACACTCGTCGCGACGGTATATCTTGTCTGTCGTACCGTCTTCATTGTAAAACACCTTGCAGGGTGGCTCCAATGCCACCAACTTATCCGGTAAATTAAAACCAAACTGTGATAACTTCATTATCTAATATCAATTTTTCGCTTCTTGATTATTATCAGATTCTCTCGTGTCCAACGTCGCCAACCAATGTGGAAAGTCATCGAGAGTCACGCAGTCCTCTATGCGCACGTCGCCAAGTCGGGTGCGGCATAATGCGGTGAGATAGGCTCCGCTGCCGAGAGCCTCGCCAATGTCTCGGGCGAGAGCGCGTATATAGGTACCCTTGCCGCAGACCACCCTTATGCTGGCCTGCATCTTCTCCGGGTCGAAGTGTGTCAGCTCGATCTCGTCAACCTGAAGGGTCTTCGCCTTCAACTGCACGTCCTTGCCCTTGCGCATGAGCTTGTATGCACGGTCGCCGCCTATCTTGCATGCCGAATAGGCTGGCGGCACCTGCTGTATCTCGCCCACAAAGAGCTTCAGCTTCTGCTCTATGAGCTCACGGGTGATATGCTCCGTGGGATAGTGTGCGTCCTCCGGGTGCTCCATGTCATAGCTGGGCGTGGTGGCACCAAGCTGCAGCGTGGCAGTGTATTCCTTGGTGTGATACTGCAGACGCTCTATCTCCTTGGTCTTCTTGCCCGTACACAAGATGAGCACCCCTGTGGCAAGAGGGTCGAGAGTACCGGCATGTCCTGTCTTTACCCTTTTCACTCCCTCTTTTTGGGATATCAGGTATCTCACACGCGCCAATGCCCCGAAACTGGACATTCTGTACGGCTTGTTGAGATATATTATTTCTCCTTCTGTGAAATTCACGGTCTGACTTTTTTATATCATACTGCAAATCAAGGTCACCACACCGGCTATGGCACAATAGATGCCAAAATAGATGAGCTTGCCCTTCTTCACGATGTTAATCATCCACTTGCATGCAAGACAGCCCGACACGAATGCGGCAAGGAAACCGATTGTCAAAGGCAAGATGTCTATACCGCCAAAAGCCTCCTCTCCCTTCACGGCCTTCATCACGTCGAGCAATGCCTCGCCGAGAATGGGCGGGATGACCATCAGGAACGAGAACTGCGCCAAGGTCTCCTTCTTGTTGCCGAGAAGCAATCCCGTGGCGATGGTAGAACCGGAGCGAGACAGTCCGGGCATCACAGCGCAAGCCTGCGCTATGCCGATGACGAGTGCGTCGCGCCATGAGATCTTTTCCTTCTGACGCGGACGGGCATAGTAGGAGAAGGCGAGCAGGGCGGCGGTGACGAGCAGCATGCAGCCGACAATCATCAGGCCAGAACCAAACACATCCTCCACATAGTCCTTGAAGAACACACCCACGATACCCACGGGTATCATCGAGATGATGATATTGCCGACATAGCGGGTCTCTTCGTTAATACGGCACTTGAACAGTCCGCGGAATATCCAGTCAATCTCCTTCCAAAGAATTACCAATGTGCTTAACACTGTGGCAACATGCACTGCCACGGTGAAGGCCAAGTTCTCCTCACCCTCAATGCCAAACAGATATGAGCCGATGGCCAAATGGCCGCTACTGCTCACAGGCAAGTACTCGGTCAGTCCCTGAACGAGTCCCAATATCAATGCTTCTAACCAATCCACTTCTAATTGATAATTTACAATTTATAATTAATTTTATTGAGTCAATCAGTTCTTCGGCTTGCGTATGACAGCATATATCATGGATACAAATCCGACGAGACATACCACCGGCGCCACCTTTATCCTGCGCACGGAGAAAATGTCGGGGTTGTATTCCGCCTCTGTCGATGAACCTCCGCTCATCAGTATGAATCCCACGACCACCACTGCCATGCCCACGGCAAGCAGTATGTAGTTCATACGGTCAAATGCCAAATTCTTCTTATCCATAACTTGCTAAATTAAAATATTCATTATGTCCTATACTAAATCTTGTAAATCTCTCCCGCTGTCATTCTCAGGAACTTGTTCACAGAGAAATACGAACAAAGGGAGGTGATGACAATGCCAAACATCACTACCGCCACGGCGGTCACAGCCACCTCGCGCCATGTGATGATGGCCACCACTCCAGGCTCAAAGTTGTAGAGCGCATAGCCGCATCCGGCAAGGGCACCGCATGCCAGCACGGCCGCAATGACGCCCACGACGATGGTTTGCCGCATGAAGGGCCATCTGATGAACGACCACGACGCACCAACTAATTTCATCGTATGAATGAGGAAGCGACGCGAATAGACGCTCAAGCGCACTGTGTTGTTGATGAGCGAAAACGACACGCAGGTGAGCAACACCGCCAATGCCAGCAACACCATGTTGACCTTTCTCAGATTGTCGTTC
Organism: Prevotella sp.; assembly: GCA_034101015.1. Classification (GTDB taxonomy): domain Bacteria; phylum Bacteroidota; class Bacteroidia; order Bacteroidales; family Bacteroidaceae; genus Prevotella. The sequence goes on along the minus strand of JAXEKN010000064.1, from coordinate 44,909 downwards.
ACACTGTCCATAAGGTCCTCCTGGTATGCAACGTCGGTGACGTGGACATTGCCCATCAGCTCCTTGGCTATCCATTTCAGGGAGTCACGGCAGGCATAGTCGGACTTCATCTGTATCTCCAACGTAGCCACAAAGGGATTAAAGCCCAAAAACTCCGACGGGTCGCTGCCCATGGCCTCACACTGTTCCTTCTGGGCCTGTTGCTTGCTGATATAGTCTATGTTGCGCGAATAGGGGCGATGGTAAAGGTCACGACACAACAAGTGTGCCTGGTTAACCGTCGTATTGTCACCAAGCATCACCGTCACCGTCAGATTCTCCTTGACATACGCCGACAAGTTGCGCGCTGTCTGTACGGAGAACACCACCATTCCCAAAAGAACAAGCACCAGTGTGGTACTTATGCAGAGGGTCACTACCTGCAACCCCTGTCTGCCGCGTGTCTTTTTTCTCTTTCTACTCATTTATTGTTTGTACATAGTACACCTAATTTCGGTGCAAAGTTACAAAATTATTGAGAAACGGGACATGGGAAATGACTTTTTTTGCCTTAAAAGGGCGATATTTAATCTTAATTAACCATTCAGTCTGCATAAAACTTGGAAATCATGTAGAATTATTCATTTTTTCACTACCTTTGCAGCCGATTTTCAAACATTAGAAGAAGCGACATTATGAGTACAGTGATTTATCCATCGCCCATATTCGGGCCCATACACAGCCGCCGCTTGGGTGTGTCCCTTGGCATCAACCTAATGCCTGCCGACGGCAAGGTTTGCACCTTCGACTGCATTTATTGTGAGTGTGGTTTCAACCGCGACCGCCGTCCGTCTCTCCCCCGCCCCACCCGTCAACAGGTGGCTCAGGCCCTTGAGGAGCGTCTTATCGACATGAAGACCAACGGGCCCGCTCCCGACGTGCTTACCTTTGCCGGAAATGGCGAACCGACCGCCCATCCCGATTTTGCGGGGATAATGGCTGATGTCGTCAGTCTTAGGGATAAGTACTTCCCCGCCGCCAAGGTGTCGGTATTGAGCAATTCAACCATGATTCTGCGCCCTGAAGTCTTCAACGCCCTTATGACGGTTGACAACAATATCCTGAAGCTCGACACAGTCTCTCCGGAGTATATCGCCACCGTGGACCGTCCCACCGGGGCATACGATCTCCAGCGTGTTATTGAGACGATGAAGGCCTTCCACGGACATGTCATCATTCAGACCATGTTCATGAAGGGCTCATTCGACGGACGAAGCATCGACAACACTGGCGAGGACTATGTACGTCCATGGCTCGACGCTGTCAAAGAGATTGCCCCTCGTGAGGTGATGGTATATACCATCGACCGCGAAACTCCCGCACCAGGCCTGCTCAAGGCTTCCCGTGAACAGCTCGACTCCATCCGCGACCGTGTCATCGAACTTGGCATTCCTTGTCAGGCCTCGTATTAATCCTGCAATTTTCCTATACCTGAAATATACTCCTTTAGGACGATGTGCGACGTAACTATTCAGCTGGTATAATTTTAAGCACAAACTTGTTGTCTTTGTATCTAAATAAAACATTCGTTTTTTGCTTTGTAGGGGAGTGTGGTTCTTGGATAGTGGTCCTGAATTTTCCAAAAGTTCACTTTTCACCTGGAATTCGTCTCGTTTGGGGTAGTCTTATTATTATATTATATATATAAATAATTTAATTATTAATAAGGTACGCAGGTTATATAAATAAAGACTTGGATTTCACCTATTCTGAAAAACTCCCCCCTACAAAGCAAAAACAAACTGGTTTTGGATAAATAAGTCCAACTTTTACGTCAAAATCACGGGATTTTCGGGATTTTCGGAAAACAAGGGAAAAGCTCGGTTTTCATCATGAGGACATGACGGACTGATGGGCTTTGGAGGTAATGGAAGAACAGGAAAACGAGACGATTTCCAGGTGAAAAGTGAAAAGTGAACTTAGACCTGGGTCTGCTCTGGGTTCGCTCTGGGTTCGGTGGTCCTTCGGTGATTCACTTCTCCCTATAAAGCCGAAGAGCGAAGCTCCACCGAATTTGGAGCGAAGGAAGAGCGAAGGAAGAGCGAAGGAAGAGCGAAGGGGGACGAGGGTCGTGGCGACATGGAAAAAGACCCCGCAGCAAAACTGCGGGGAACGGTGGCTCTGGGCGGGGAACGGTGGCTCCAGCATTGATGAATATTCACTTTTCACCTGGAAATCGTGAAGAAAAGGAATGCCCGAAGCAGGTGGGAACCGCTTCGGGCACTATGTTTCTAACTGCTTCGGGCAACAAGAACACTATGTCGTCTTGGTGATGATATCGAGCTTCGTGTTTTCGAGGAACTTGATGATGGATCGTATCTCCTTGCCCTCGGGCACCTGTTCCTTGATCTGGCGGATGGCATCGTGGGTGCTGGTCTTGCCATGGAAGACGAGACGATAGGCATTGGCAATATGGTTGATGATATTCTCAGGAGTGCCGGAAGACTCAAGGAGCTTGACGTTCAAACCACCATAAGCCACGGGATTGTGTGTTGCCACGATGAACGGGGGCACATCCTTGGAGATACGTACACCTGATGTGATGAGAGAACCGCCACCTACACGCACGCCAGGATTGATGATGACCGACGAGGAGAACATGATGCCACTGGAAATCTCACAGTCACCAGCCACCTTAGTGCCATAACCGAATGTACAGTAGTCACCAATCTTTGTGTCGTGGGACACATGGACACCCTCCATGAAAAAGTTTCGGGAGCCGATGCGTGTCTCCCCATCCTTGAAGGTGGCACGGTTGATCACCACATTCTCACGGAAGATATTCTCATCGCCGATGACCAAGAGGGTGGCATCGCCGCGATAGTTGAAGTCCTGTGGCTCAGCAGCCAACACCGTGTTCTGATATACCTTATTGGCTCGTCCCATCCTCACACCATTCATTATTGATGCATAAGGATAGATGACACAGTCATCGCCGATGACCACGTCGCCCTCTATATAGGCAAATGGATAGACGGTGACGTTCTTGCCTATCTTCGCCTGCGGGTCGATATATGCTTTGTCGCTAATCATAAGCAAAAAAAAGAAAAAAAAAGCCTCACCCCCCGCCCCTCTCCAAGAGAGAGGGGAGATAATATGTATTATACCGAAAGTTTGGCCATAATTAATAATTAATTTTATTTAACTGAATATCTCACTCAATATTTCAATGATATCTGACCTATCCCCCATCCCCCTCTCAATCTCCTGACGATAAGGGTAATTACCTCCCCTCTCTCTTGGAGAGGGGCTGGGGGTGAGGCATCTTACTCCCTTCCTCCTCCAAGAGCGGAGTACAGGCTCACCACAGCCTGCATCTTGGAGAAATCATCCTGCACCTTGGAAATCTCGGCATTGAGGAGATTGGACTGTGCGGTGATGACCTCAAGATATGTGGCAGAACGGGAGTTGAACAGTTCGCGGGTCATATCGACGTTCTTGGTGAGGATATCCACACGCTGACCGTCGAGCACTGACTTCTCATTGCTGGAGTTGTACTGCACAAGTGCATTGCTGACCTCTGAACCGGCGGCAAGGATGGCCTGCTGCCAGGAGTTGAAAGCCTGTTCCTGTTGATACTTTGCAACCTTAAGCCCCGCCACAATCCTGCCGTTCTGGAAGATGGGTTGGACAAGACTGCCCACTGCCGAGAGCAACCACTTGCCAGGGTTGACTATGCCTGCACCGGAGTTGTTGGTGAAGGTGCCACTGCCTGAGATGGTAATCTGAGGATAGAACTGTGAACGGGCACGCTGAGTGTCGTAGAAACAGGACGCGAGATTCATCTCGGCATAGTGGACATCGGCACGGTTGGCGAGTAACTGCAATCCCACGCCTGTAGAGAAATCAGAAGGCAGCGACTGGTCTGCAAGACGACCGCGCGAGATGGCCTGTGCCTGCTGGCCGAGAATGAGCGAGAGGGAGTTTTCCGTCTCACGAATCTGTCGCTTCATATCCACCACCTGGGCAAGGACGCTGAGATGACTTGCCTCAGCACTCTGCACGCCAGTCTCGTTGACACGTCCGAGTTCCTTCTGGAGCTTCATGATACGTAATGTCTCCTGGGTAAGGTCCGACATGGAATTGAGGATCTCCAACTGGCGGTCGAGCATCAACAGGGTATAGTAGATATTGGCCACATTAGAGATGAGCTTGGTGCGGACCACCACCTGATAGTCCTTCATGCCAAGAAGCTGCATCTGTACACTGCGCTTGGCATTGAGCAGATTGCCAAAGAGGTCAAGGCTCCATGATGCAGAGACAGGAAGCTGGTAGGTCTTGGTGGCCTTATTGCCGTCCCAGGACGCGATGGTGCCATTGGGCGAGAATGCCACAGATGGAAGAAACGCCAACTTGGCCATGGAGAGCTGTGCCTCAACCATCTTGACATTAAGTGCGCAGTTGAGATAGTCGGTATTGTGGGCAAGTGCCGTCTCGATGAGTGACTGCAACTGCGGGTCGGTGAAGACCTCACGCCAAGGCAGATTGCCAAACGAGGCAGTGTCTGCCACGGCAAGAGTATCGCGGTCGGACACTACGTCGCGTATGAGCCCCTGGGTGTTGACCTCAGGGCGCTCATACTTATTGTATATCCCGCAGCCGGCAAATAGGAGTGCCGAGGCTGCAAATGGAATGATATTCTTAATCTTCATCTTAAATTCATTTATTCAATAGTCATTAATCACAGATTACTTCTCACCCTTGTCGCGCTTCTCGATCAGTTTCTGAAGCTCAGCGGCTGCAAAGGGATTGGCAAACTGCTTGATCTCGGTATCGACATGGGCAACATCCTCAGCAAACTTCATCGGCGACAACCTCTCCTGTAGCCACTGGAAGACAGCGAAGAGCGAAGGCACGATAAACAACTGGAGCAACGTACCGAGAAGCATACCACCCACAGCTGCGGCTCCAAGCGTCTGGTTGCCGTTCTTGCCCACTCCCGAGGCGAACATCAGAGGCAGAAGACCGATGATCATTGCCAAAGATGTCATAAGGATAGGACGAAGACGAGCAGCGGCTCCAAGAATGGCCGAATACTTGATGGCCATACCCATCTGACGGCGCTCAAGGGCAAACTGCACGATAAGGATGGCGTTCTTGGCCAACAGACCGATAAGCATGATAAGCGCAATCTGCATGTAGATGTCATTTGAATGACCAAACACCTGGGTAAAGATAAACGCACCGGCAAGTCCAAACGGTATGGATAGGATCACAGCCAATGGCAGGAGGTAGCTCTCATACTGTGCGGAGAGAATCAGATAGACAAAGACGATACACATCACGAAGATGATGGCTGTGGAGTCGCTCGACTCACGCTCCGAACGGGTCAAACCGGAATAGTCGATGCCATAGCCCTGGGGGAGTACCTGAGAGGCCACTTCCTCAATGGCGCGGATGGCGTCACCCGAAGAATAACCTGTGGCTGCCGAAGCATTGACATTGATGGCAGTGAATAGGTTGAAGCGGTTGACGTTGGAAGGGCCATATACACGACGCAAAGAGCAGAACTCCTTGATGGGTGACATGCCGCCTGACGTGCGTACATATATATTATTTAGGCCAGAGGGATTCTCACGGCTCTCGATGTCGCCCTTGATCATCACACGGTAGAGCTTACCATAGGCATTCATGTTGGATGCGTAAAGACCGCCGTAATAGCCCTGAAGGGTGCTCAGCACCGTATTTGGGGATATACCCACCTGCTTGCACTTCGCCACATCGACATCAACCATATACTGAGGATAGTTGGGGTTGTAGGAGGTCATGGCCTGGGCTATCTCCGGACGCTTGTTGAGTTCGGCAAGATACTGCTTGGTGATCTCGAAGAACTTGTTGAGGTCGCCACCGGTCTTGTCCTGCATGGTGAAGGTGACACCATTGGTCATACCGAATCCGCTGATCATAGGCGGCGCGAAGGCAAGGATCTGTGCATCCTTGATCTCGGCGGTCTGCTTATATATCATACCGAGCACGGCAGTATTGGACATCGGGTTGAGGAAAAAGCGCTTGATACCGTCACCCTGCCATAATCCCGACAGATTATAGAAGAATCCTGCCGGACGCTCCTCGAAGGGCTTCAGTTTGATGATGAACGTGGCCTGGTCGGAACCCTGTCCGGCTATGAAGTTATATCCCAACAAACGCTCACGCGACATGATGGCGGGGTTGGAGGCAAGGAGCTTGTCAATCTGCTCCACACACTCACGGGTGCGTGCCTCACCAGTGCCAGGAGCCATGGACACGGTACAGAACAATACGCCATTGTCCTCGTCGGGCACAAGACCAGTCTTGGTAGTGGCCATGGTGATGACGAGTATGACGATACCGAGAACGACGGTGACCGCGGCAGCAATGCGGTGCTGGATGACCTTCTCCACGCCACGCTTGTACTTGGCCTGCAACTTATCATACTGAGCATTGAAAGCGGCATGGAAACGGTCGATGGCCGACATCTTGCCATGCTCAGCGTCCTCGGAATGGGGCTTCAGGAGAATGGCACAAAGAGCCGGGGAGAGAGTCAAGGCATTGAGCGCAGATATAAGAATAGACACTGCCATGGTGATACCGAACACACGATAGAACGTACCACTCGTGCCACCCATAAACGACACAGGGACGAACACTGCCGACATGACAAGTGTGATGGAGATGATGGCTCCCGTAATCTCATTCATGGCGTCGATGGAAGCCTCAAGGGCTGACTTATATCCCTGGTCGAGCTTGGCATGCACGGCCTCAACCACCACGATGGCATCGTCCACCACAATGGCGATGGCAAGAAGCAACGCGGAGAGCACGAGCAGGTTGACGGAGAATCCGAAAATCCACAGGAAGAGGAACGTACCCACCAATGCCACAGGCACGGCAATCATAGGAATCAACGTGGAGCGGAAGTCCTGAAGGAAGACATACACCACAAGGAACACAAGGCCAAGGGTGAGGAAGAGGGTGAAGACAACCTCCTCGATGGCAGCAAAGAGGAACTCAGTCACGTCCATGTTAATCTTATATTCCATACCAGGGGGGAACGACTTGGCCTGCTTGTCAAGCTCCGCCTTCACGTCGGCTGCTATCTGTGTGGCATTGGAACCGGCAATCTGCTGCACCATACCCATCACAGAGGGATAGCCATTGTTTTTCATCGACACACTATAGTCGAGTCCTCCAAGCTCAATGCGTGCCACATCCTTCAGACGGAGGGTCTGGCCATTGGCATCCGAACGAATGATAATGTCGCCATACTCCTCAGGGGTCTTAAGACGACCACGATAGCGCATCACATACTGGAAGGACACATCCGACTGCTCGCCAAACTTACCAGGCGCTGCCTCGATGTTCTGCTCGGCAAGGGCGGCACTCACGTCGGAAGGTATCATGTTGTATTGCTTCATCTTGTCGGGCTGGAGCCATATACGCATAGAATAGGTCTTCATACCCGGCGACATCACTCCACCGACACCGTTGATACGCTTGATGGCAGGAATGATGTTGATGTCATTATAGTTGGTCAAGAACTCGTCGTCATAACGTCCGTCCTTGGAGGTAAGGGTGAACATGATGACGTTGGAGGTCTGCTGCTTGGTGACGGTCACACCCACACGTGTCACCTCGGCGGGCAAGAGGGCCTGAGCCTGGGACACACGGTTCTGCACGTTGACGGCAGCCATGTCGGCATCCGAGCCCTGCTTGAAATACACTGTGATGGAGGCAGAACCGTCGTTGGTGGCCTGTGAGGTCATATAGGTCATGTTCTCCACACCATTGATACTCTCCTCAAGGGGAGTGATGACGGAGTTGAGCACTGTTTGGGCGTCGGCACCCGTATATGTGGTGCGCACCGAGATGGTTGGCGGCGCCACGTCGGGGAACTGCTCAATAGGCAGTGATATGAGTCCGATGGTACCCAATATGACGAAGAAGATGGAGATCACCGTCGAGAGTACCGGACGCTTAATGAAATTTGTAAATGTCATAACTATTATTTTTTTTAGTTGACAACTGAATAATTACTTCTTGCTGCTCAGTGCGTCAATTACAGACGATGCGGAATTTTGGCCCTCACCGAGCTTGGCGGCATCATCAATCTTCTTCTGATATTGGGCCTCGGTGATGGGCTTGATCTCCATGCCGTCGGTAAGGGAGGTGATTCCCTTGGACACATAACGGTCGCCAGGCTTCAGTCCGTCGGTCACGATATATGTGACACCGTCATCCTGTGGATTGACCTTTATCTCGCTGTACTTCACCTTGTTGTCCTTGCCCACGAGATATACAAACTTCTTGTTCTGAACCTCGGATGTGGCTGTCTGTGGAATGATGATGGCGCTGCCCGTCACATTGGGTATGACAATCTGACCGGCTCCTCCTGAGCGGAGCTCATGGCGAGGATTGGCAAAACGGGCTATGAGTGACACCGAACCGGTGGCTTGGTCGATGACACCGCTGGCCTTGACCACCTTGCCAGGCTCAGCATATATCGAGCCATCGGCCAACTGGAGTTTGACGGCTGGCATCTGGGAGATGGCACCGTTCACACCGTCGGCGTTCTTGCACATGGTCAAGAGGTCCTTCTCGGTGACGGAGAAATAAACTTCCATGGTGTTGATATCTGACACGGTGGTAAGCGGCTCAGCACTGGATGCGCTTACCAATGCTCCCACCTTGAACGGCAGTGAACCAACCACACCGGCAGCGGGACTCTTCACATAACAATATGACAGAGTCTCCTCGGCAGCAGCCAAGGCAGCCTTGGCCTGTGCAAGTTGTGCCTCACAGGTGGCATAACTGTTTTCAGCCGACTGTAATTCAAATTGTCCAATAACATTGCCGTCGAAGAGTTTTTTGGCATTGTCACGCGACAATTTTGAGGTGGCAAGCTGGGCCTTGGCCGTGTTGACGGCAGCCTGACATTGGCGCACCTGAGCCTGATATGTCTCATTGTCAATGACAAAAAGGGTCTGGCCCGCTTTGACGGTCTGACCTTCCTGTACACATACCTGAGTGATGAATCCTGACACCTTCGGACGAATCTGAACATCCTGAATACCCTTGATGGTTGCCGGATAAGTTGTCTGCAATTCAGTTCCTTCCGTTGTCGCTGTCCTTACGGCATACTCATTGTCAGCAAAGTTAGGCTTGCCGCCTGACTTGCTGCCGCATGATGCGAGCACTGCAGAAGCGAGTGCTGTCATCACTAACATCTTTGTTGTCTTCATACCTACTTTTTCTTAAATATATTCTGTTTAATTTTACTTGTCTATTTTTCCATAACCTATTGAAGCGGTCGGTTTCGGGGTGCAAAGATAGTCATTTATATATAAACAATGTATCTATTTATTGTTTATTTAACACTTCTTATTCCTATTTTTCACATTCCACTTGTCCTTTTTGGATATTTTCCTATTATTCTTGTCTATTTTTCGTGTTATCATCAATTCTTATCAGCCCCATCTCGCGTGCTTTTTCCATAAGCAGTGTCATAAGTGGCTCACGCTCATTCTCTACAAGATTGTCAAGCACGGCATCCTTCATCACCTTCTTCAGCTCCCCAACCTCGCGGGAAGGACGAAGTCCGAACATCTGCATAATCTCATCACCATCGATGACAGGCTGTAGAAGACGCTTAAAGTCTTTCTCCTTGAGGTCGGTGATCTTCTCGCGCACCATACGGAAGTTTTCGAGGAAGATTTTCTTTCTCACCTCGTTCTTCGACGTGATGTCAGCCTCGCAGAGCTGCATCAATTCGTCGATGTCATCACCGGCATCGTTGACCAAACGGCGCACGCCACTGTCGCTCACTCCATCATCGGCCAGGGCTATAGGACGCATGTGAAGCTCCACCATCTTCTGTACAAACCTCATCTTATGGTCAAGGGGAAGGGACATACGGCGAAACATAGCAGGGACCATCTTGGCTCCTACAAAATTGTGATTATAGAACGTCCATATATTTCCTTCCCACTTCTTGGTTCTTGCCTTGCCAATGTCGTGGAGAAGCGCGCCCCAACGCAACCACAGGTTGTCGGATGTGAGGCTGACATTGTCGAGCACCTCAAGTGTGTGATAGAAATTGTTTTTGTGGGAGACACCATTGCGGGTCTCAACTATGTCGAGGGCGGTGAGCTCGGGCATAATCAGTTGGAGAAGGCCACAGCGGTGGAGGTCAACAAATCCCTTGCTTGGAGTTTTGGACATCAATATCTTGTTGATTTCATCCTTGATGCGCTCGCCACTGATAATCTTTATCCTCTCGGCATTACGCCCAAGGGCATCGAAGGTTTCATCCTCAATCATAAAGTTGAGCTGGGTGGCAAAGCGCACACAGCGCAACATACGTAGAGGGTCGTCGGAAAAGGTGATGTCTGGGTCGAGAGGGGTGGCGATGATACCGTCTTCAAGGTCGTAGATACCATCAAAGGGGTCAACCAATTCACCAAAGCGGTCCTTGTTCAGGCAGATGGCCATGGCATTGATGGTGAAGTCGCGACGGTTCTGGTCGTCCTCCAACGTGCCGTCCTCCACTATCGGTTTGCGGGAATCACGCTGATAGCTCTCCTTACGGGCACCCACAAATTCCACCTCCGTGTCACTGAATTTCACCTGTGCGGTGCCAAAGTTTCGAAACACTGAAAGATGCGCCCTACGACCTAAGATCTCCTTCAGACGCTGCGCCACAAGAATACCGCTGCCGACCACCACAACATCGATGTCATTGGACGGACGCTCCAAAAAGATATCGCGCACATATCCCCCAACCACATAACACTCCAAACCAAGGCCGTCGGCAGCCTGAGATATCTGACGGAAAATATCTTTGTCAAGAATCTTCGCTAATTCACTGTCTGAATATAATTTCATTATTATGCATTTTTCGATAAAAACAAGTGCAAAGGTAGTGAGAAAATAGATAATTCAAATTATTAATTAGTATTGTTTTGGTTAAAAAACACTAAATAACCACCGCGTTTCTCCCTTTTCTACCATATTTTATGTAAATTTGCAGTTCAAAACAAAGTATTCGTGAAGATGAAGAAGATATTAATATCAATTGCGGCAAGTGTGGCCATCTTGGCGGCTTGCAGCGAAAACAATTCACAGCGTGCTGCTGACAACATCCTCAACACAGCGGAGAAATACTTCAGCGAAGGACAATATGACATGGCAATGAAAGTCATTGACTCGCTGAGGAAGGAATACCCTACTGCCGTGGAAACGCGCAAGAAAGCACTCAAGCTATATCAAAACGCTGCACTCAAGGAGGCTCAGGCCGACCTTGCCCTCACCGATCAAAAAATGCAAGAAGCCATCAAGGAATATGACATAAAGAAAAAAATCGTGGATAAGGCCAAAGCCGAACTGAAGGCATCCGCAGAAGAACTTGACGCACTCACAAAGATGAAGATGAGGCTCGACTCGCTGCAGGTAAGATTTGACACGCAATGCGCAAAAATCAAGTATATTCACAAAAAACAAAAAGAATAACCAAATTATTCTTGGTGGTTTCAATATAAATATGTAACTTTGCACCCGAATTATGGATACAAACAAGGAATTTGAAACGGTCATGGCAGAATGCAGGCAACTCTTTGCCGACAAACTGCACGACTATGGGGCATCATGGAGAATACTCCGCCCCTCATCACTCACCGACCAACTGTTTATCAAGGCCAAGAGAATAAGAAGCCTTGAAATAAAGAAAGTGTCGAAAGTGGGGGAAGGAATAAGACCAGAATTCATAGCCCTCATCAACTATGGTATCGTAGGGCTTATCCAACTGGAACGGGGATTTGCCGACTGCGTGGATATCACACCTGACGAGGCATTGACCCTATACGACAAACATGCCGACGAGGCACTGCAACTCATGAAGCGCAAAAACCATGACTACGACGAGGCATGGAGAGCCATGAGGGTGAGCAGCTACACCGACCTTATCCTCACCAAGATACAGCGTGTCAAGGAAATTGAGGACTTGAGAGGAGAGACTCGCGTGAGCGAGGGGGTGGACGGCAACTATATGGACATCATCAACTATGCGGTCTTCGGGGCTATCAAACTGGGGTATTAACATCGCCCGTATCGTCGTGGCGACAACCTTTGTGTTCTCTGGATTCACAAAGGCTGTTGACCCCATCGGCACACAAATAAAGATCGGCGACTACCTTGAGGCATGGGGCATCACCGGCATTGCGGACATCTACACAATGACAGCGTCCATCCTATTGTCGGCAGTGGAATTTACATTGGGCATGATGATGCTCTTTGCCATCAGACGACGTGCAGTGGCGAGAATGATACTTGCCATAATGGCAGTAATGACACCACTAACACTATGGCTTGCCATTGACAACCCAGTGAGTGACTGCGGATGTTTTGGTGATGCCGTGAAGCTGTCCAACTGGGAGACATTCTTCAAGAACGTGGTACTCACGGCTGCGGCGGTGATATTGGCAAGACATGCCACCGACATTCAACGGTTAGTGAGCCAAGCCACACAATGGATTGTCATCAACTATACAGTGGTATTTATTCTCGCAATATCGGGTTATAGCCTATACGTGCTTCCGCCATTTGACTTCAGGCCTTACCACGTGGGAGCTGACATAAGAAAGGGAATGGAGATACCTGACGGTGCGCCACAGCCGCAGTTTGAGACTACCTTCATCTTGGAGAAGGAGGGGACAAGGAAAGAGTTCACGCTCGACAACTATCCAGACTCGACATGGACGTTCATCGACAGCAAGACGGTAGAAACAGCCGAGGGATACACCCCACCCATCCATGACTTCTCTATAACAAGATGTGCCGACGGCGAGGACATCACTAAAGACATCATTGACTCACGGGGTTACACCATGCTTCTCGTGGCTCCATACTTGGAGAAGTCGGATGACATGCAGTTTAGTGACATCAACAGAATATATGACTACGCCCTTGCCAACAATGTGCCGTTCTACTGCCTTACATCAAGCGGCGAGGCACAGATAGAGCGATGGAAGGAAATGACCGGTGCGGAATACCCCTTCTGCCTGACTGACGCCACCACACTCAGGACCATCATCAGGAGCAACCCGGGACTGGTGGTCATGAAGGACGGTGTAATCATCGGAAAATGGAGCCATAACATGCTGCCGGAAGAAAAGGACATGGACAAGCCTATCGGACAGGCTGGCATCGGCACCACACAGGAACAGGAGATTCCGATGAGGGCACTGACCATAATAATGTGGTTTGTCGTGCCTCTCACACTGCTAACGATAGCAGACAGACTGTGGGCATGGACATCATGGCTGAGAAAGAAAGAAAAGTCTAACATTTTATATCAACTTTTAAAAAAGAAAAGAAAAATGAGAAAGAAAATTGTAGCAGGTAACTGGAAGATGAACATGAACCTGCAGGACGGTATCGCTCTTGCCAAGGAGCTCAACGAGACACTGACAGCAGAAAAACCCAATTGTGGCGTGGTAATCTGCACTCCGTTTATCCATCTGGCAAGCATCGCACAGTTCCTCAACCAGGACATTATCGGTCTCGGTGCCGAAAACTGCGCAGACAAAGAGAAGGGTGCCTTCACAGGCGAGGTTTCAGCTGAGATGGTAAAGAGCACTGGCGCACAGTATGTAATCCTTGGACACTCTGAGCGTCGCGAGTATTACAACGAGACTCCTGAAATTCTCAAGGAGAAGGTGCTTCTGGCCCTGAAGAACGGCCTGAAGGTAATCTTCTGTATCGGTGAGAGCCTTGCCGAGCGCGAAGCCGAAAAGCAGAACGAGGTATGCAAGGCAGAACTGGAAGGTAGCGTATTCAATCTCACTGCCGAGGAGTTCAAGAACATCGTCATCGCCTACGAACCCATCTGGGCCATCGGTACAGGCAAGACCGCCACTGCTGAGCAGGCTGAGGAAATCCACGCCTTCATCCGTAGCTGCGTAGCTGAGAAGTACGGACAGAATGTGGCTTACGAGACAAGCATCCTCTACGGCGGAAGCTGCAAGGCCAGCAACGCTCCCGAACTCTTCGCAAAGCCTGACATCGACGGTGGACTGATTGGAGGTGCATCTCTCAAGGCTGCCGACTTCAAGGGCATCATCGACGCTTGGAAGAAGTAATATTATAATAACAACACAGAGTCACTGAGAAAAAGCACATTCATGAAAAGACATGGATGCACCTCGATGACTCTGTGTTAAAAACAAAAGACAGATGAAGAAAATTGCCGTTTTAGCCATTATCGCACTGACAGGCATCTGCCATGCAGAGGCTCAAACCTTTCTCGACCGACTTAAAAAACCCGGAAAGGGCAAGGTGACCGTGACCCAAGACACCACCATAGACCAACTCGTAAATGGCAATACGACACCCACTACAAAGCCAGAACATCGTACTGACAGAAAAACACCAACCGAAAAAAGCACACCACAAGAAAAGAACACCAATACGGAGAAAAAAACGCATACAGACAAGAACGCTCCGACAGAAAACAAGACACATACGGAAAAAGAAAACCCTGTCGATACATCATCTTCTGAAACAGATACAAGAAAAAAGGTGATGAAAAACACCCATAAGGTGACTGGCTACAGAGTGCAGGTGTTCACAGGCGGCAACACACGTAACGACCGTATCAAGGCTGAAAACGTGGGCAATGCCATAAAGAGAAAATTTCCGGAACAACCTATATACGTACACTTCTATTCACCAAGATGGATATGCAGGGTGGGCAACTTCAGAACATACGAGGAAGCACATGAACTACTGCAGGAAGTGCATAAAATGGGATATAAACAGGCCTCTATCGTCAGAGGCAAAATAAACGTTCAATATTAAATGAATCCAGAAACAGAATACCGTGACGGACTCGAACAGTTGGCGTCACATTACGAGGACATACTACAGCTGCTGGGAGAAGACCCAAAGAGAGAGGGACTGCAAAAAACTCCATTAAGAGTGGCAAAGGCAATGCAGGTGCTCACCCGTGGATACGGGATGGATGCACACAAAGTACTCACAGACGCACTATTCAAAGAGGACTACAGCCAGATGGTGATCGTCAAGGACATTGACTTCTTCTCGCTATGCGAACATCATATGCTGCCTTTCTATGGCAAGGTGCATGTGGCTTATATACCCAATGGTTACATCACTGGCTTAAGCAAGATAGCACGTGTGGTGGATATCTTCTCGCACAGACTACAGGTGCAGGAGAGGATGACACTGCAAATTAAACAATGTATAGAAGAGACGCTTAAACCATTAGGCGTGATGGTCGTGGTAGAGGCAAAGCATATGTGCATGCAAATGAGAGGGGTGGAAAAGCAAAACTCCATCACCACCACCAGCGATTTCAGTGGAGCATTCAACCAGGCAAAGACACGCCAGGAGTTTATGAATCTCATTCACAACCATTAGAACACATTCACCATATCTGAATAATCATTATATTAACCCTATAAAAACAAGACCTACCAATTATGGACATTCAGACAAACAAGAGCGAATACAAAAAACAATCGCTCGTATCGGAATTTTTTAGAAGTTGCTTAGGCAAGACTATTATCATGGTCGTTGCCATGGGGGTCATACTCCTCGTGGCCAACATTACAGTCCCTCAAGAAAAACAAATGATGGAGGGCACGCTCAATGGTGTATATAAGTGTATTAAGGAAAGCCACGGACACGAGGGCGACGCATCTGATGACATCGTGAGAAACGGAATCGCTACATTTGACCACGAGACAGACTCGCTGAAAAAGGATTCAGTACTTGAGGACTTCCACCGCTTTAACAACGTAGAGGTATATAAGCATAAATTTTTCGCCACGGCATACATAATCAGCAACTTCAACTCACGTGGTGCAAGAGCAGCAGTGGGTGTATTCGGTGTAGTAATACCGACGGTCAACTTCAAGGATTTCGTACTGCGCAATGGTCCCATACGTAAGGATTACAATCAGAGAATCATCAAGCAGACTATCAGTTCTGACACATATATGGGGGACAATCCCGACCTAGGCAATACATACAATACATACGGGGACTAATCCATGAGAGCCAAAAATGCTATCATACAGGATCAGCGTTTTTGCCTAAAGAAATCCTTCATTAGCTCGGAACACTCTGATTCGAGCACACCGATTGTGGTAATAGCCTTGGGGTGAAGAGCATTTGGGGCATACCGGCGATAACCACGCTTTTCATCGGAGGCCCCAAAAACAACACGGGAAATCTGAGCCCAACCGATTGCTCCGGCACACATCGTGCATGGCTCAACGGTGACGTAAAGGGTACATTCAGAGAGATACTTGCCACCAAGGGCATTGGCAGCAGATGTGATGGCCAGCATCTCAGCATGAGCTGTAACATCACATAATGTCTCAGTGAGATTATGTGCGCGGGAAATGATACGATCACGGCATACCACAACCGCTCCAACCGGTATTTCGCCTTCATCAAAGGCTTGACGTGCCTCTATCAATGCCTTACGCATGTAGAACTCGTCTTTCTTAATCTGTTCTTGATGTTCCATAGGTGCAAAGTTAATGGTTTTATTTTAAAATACAAAAAAAAATGGAAGAAAAAACATTATATTGCGACAGAAGGACGTTGATAGTGACAGAATCAACAAACGACTATATCAGACATGTGCCTGTTCCACCAGGATGCGACATACTACTTGTGACCACTGAATATCAAACGGCCGGCCGCGGACAGGGCACCAACAAATGGGAAAGCGAAAAAGGGAAAAACCTCTTGTTTAGCATCAAGTTAAAACCTGAAAATATATGGATCGGTGACCAATTTATACTCACCATGGCAACATCCATAGCATTATGCGAGACTTTCATTTATACATTTCACGACGAAGGGTTCACAATAAAATGGCCGAATGACATTTATTATCATGACAAGAAAGTCAGTGGCACCCTGTCGGAATGCTCAATCAGAAAAGGATTTGTCAATGAATACATTGCGGGTATCGGTATAAATGTAAACCAGTTGTTCTTCCGTGGCGATGCACCAAACCCCATATCCCTGTCTTTTATTGCCGGCCATGAGATTAACCGTGAAGAACTGCTGGACGATATTATGGACAGGTTCTGCCAATACGTGGAATATGTAAACAGGAAAAAATATGAATACTTAAGAAGGATATACAACAATAGCCTATACCGCAAAGACGGAATTTATGAATATGAGGACAAATACGGACGTTTCAAAGCCAAACTCTCAAGAATAATGCCCAATGGACATTTGGAACTACAAAGAATTGACGGAACGTTGTCGGAATATGAGTTTAAGCAAGTGAAATTCATTCTCTGACTCATGCCTCTTCAACGAAGTCAACATATTCACCCTCGTCATCGGAGATAATCTTGCGATTGGCTGTCATGGGGTCGCGTGTGTCAACAATGGTCTCGCCAGATTCAGAACGGCTGCGGGATGTATGTGTCCTGGTATTATTAAAACCTCGATTTGTCCTGC
Organism: Prevotella sp.; assembly: GCA_034101015.1. Lineage (GTDB taxonomy): Bacteria > Bacteroidota > Bacteroidia > Bacteroidales > Bacteroidaceae > Prevotella. Next base: position 27,386 of record JAXEKN010000064.1, on the reverse strand, counting down.
CCCGGAAATTATATTGCGCGGAATGTCTCTTCATATTATTGTCATATACTATGTCATCCATATCATCCACATGATGACGCATCCTGCGAATCAATGACAAGACAAAGTTGACCACTACCAAGACGATAATGGCAACAATGACAAACGCCAATACAATCAAGAACAAAAGACCTTTAAGCATAAATCTTTGATAATATAATGTACCACGCGATAATAACAGCTATGCCACTAATGCCACAGACAAGAAGTATGGGCAGACAGGAGATGACAAACACGTACTTGACCTCATTGCCTTTCCAACCCCAATGCTTGAATTTCAAGGCAAACATAGGTATCTCTGCCACAAGCAGCCAACTGCTGAGAAACACCATCAGCAAAATACCAACAGTGATATAGGGAGAAGCGGACAACCATTCCTCGCCACCTACAACAAGCGACGCCCAAAAGAGAGCATTGGCAGGTGTTGGTAAACCAATGAACGAGGTGGTTTGTCGCTCGTCGAGATTAAACTTGGCAAGGCGAATTGCGGAAAAGGCTGCCATCACAAATGCCAAATATGGTAGCACACCACTAAGGGGGATAAGCCAAGAAGGATACTCGTGTGTATATAGGACACTGAATATCATGGCAGAAGGCGCTACACCAAACGTGACATCGTCGGCAAGTGAATCCAACTCCTTGCCAATAGGCGAAGAGACATGAAGAAGGCGCGCACTCATGCCATCAAAGAAGTCGAATACAGCACCAAGTACGATAAACCCTAATGCCAATTGGTAATTGTATGCCAACGCAAATACTGTGGCTATGCATCCGGAGATGAGATTGCACGATGTCAGACCGTTGGGGATATGTCTTGTGATAATATTAGCCATCCTGATGTCATTTCTTTAGTTTCGCGATAACAGTCAAGTCACCGGTCGTGGTCTGTCCCATCTTTACGCATGGCTCAGAACCAAGAGGCAGATAGACGTCAACACGAGAACCCAGTTTGATAAATCCCAAGTGTTCGTCAATAAAGCACTCCTCACCTTCCTTGGCGTAAGTGACAATGCGACGGGCCATTGCTCCTGCAATCTGACGACAGAGAATGTCCTCACCCTCGGGAGTGGTGATGATTACATCCGAATGTTCGTTTTCCTCACTGGCCTTGGGTAGCCAAGCCTTGTGATAGTTGCCATCCTTATGGACAACAGTCTTCACCTTTCCATCAACAGGGAACCAGTTGGCATGAACATTAAACAAGCTCATGAAGATTGATATCATCAAGCGCTTCTCATGGAAATACTCGTTTTCCATCACTTCCTCGACAACAACAATTTTTCCATCGGCTGGAGCCACGACAATGCGTTCGGTGTCGCCCTCGAAATACCTTATTGGACAACGGTAAAAGTTAAGGACAACAAGCCATGCAGCCCCGAATATTACGGAAAAACTCCAAAAGGGAATCTTGTTTTCAACAAAGTGATATAGCAAATAAGCTACAATACCTATAGCCAATACACTGTAAATCAGAGTATCGGTACCTTCGCGATGGATGCGTATTTTCTTCAATTTTTTTATTCTTCTTCCCATGGATATTATATACTGATTGATTTAAATCTCTGCAAAGGTAGCACTTTTTTTGCAAATAAACAAACTTTTTGGCATTTTCTTTTGGTTATCTCATAAATTTAGTGTAACTTTGGGCTCGATTTCATAAAAAACGACTGAAAATATGCAAGATTTCGTACATCTTCATGTACACACATACTACTCGATACTGGATGGACAGTCGAGTATATCCAAACTCGTTGACAAGGCCATTGCCAACGGTATGAAAGGAATGGCCATCACTGACCATGGCGACATGTTTGGCATCAAGGAATTCTTTGACTATTGTAACAAGGTCAACGGAAAACTCAAAGACGAAGGCAAGGAACCATTCAAGCCTATCTTCGGATGTGAGATGTATGTTGCCAAACACCGCAAGGAAGACAAGGTGAAGGAAAACGGCGACCGTTCGGGATACCACCTTATAGTCTTGGCCAAAAACTACAACGGATACAAGAATCTCATCAAACTCGTCTCCAACTCATGGATTGACGGGTTCTATGGACGTCCCCGCACCGACCGTGCCGACCTCCAACGCTATCATGAAGACCTTATAGTATGTTCGGCATGTATTGGTGGTGAGGTGCCAAAGAAAATTATCAATGATGACATTGAAGGAGCCAGGGAGGCTGTGGAATGGTATCATAACCTCTTCGGTGACGACTATTATCTCGAAATACAACGCCATGAGGTCAAAGACCCGACCGTGCGTGCCAACCGCGAAACGTTTCCACTACAGCAAAAGGCTAACGCCGTGTTGTTGCAGTTTGCCAAGGAATATGGCATCAAGGTGGTATGCTCCAATGATGCGCACTTTGTTGACCAGGAAAATGCAGAGGCACACGACCACCTGCTGTGTCTGTCAACAGGCAAGGATCTTGACGACCCCACACGTATGCTCTATACCAAACAGGAATGGTTTAAGACACGGGAAGAAATGAATGATGTCTTCTCAGATGTGCCGGAATCACTCTCCAACACCCTTGATATATTAAATAAGGTGGAGACTTATGACATTGAGCATGCTCCCATTATGCCTTTCTTTCCCATACCGGAAGAGTTCGGCACAGAACAGCAATGGCGCGAGAAATTCACTCCCGAACAGCTCTTTGAAGAATTTACGTCAGACGAACACGGCGAAAACCCACTGCCTCGCGAGGAAGGCGAGAAGAAAATCAAAAAGCTCGGTGGCATTGACAAACTCTATCGAATAAAGTTTGAGGCCGACTACCTCTCAAAACTGGCATACGAGGGAGCGGAGAGACTATACCCCACCCCACTGTCAGAAGAGGTGAGAGAAAGGGTAAACTTCGAACTGCATATTATGAAGACCATGGGGTTCCCCGGTTACTTTCTCATCGTGCAGGACTTCATCAACTCAGCACAGCAGGAACTGGGAGTGATGGTAGGACCAGGTCGTGGTTCGGCTGCAGGCTCCGTGGTGGCATATTGTCTTGGCATCACGAAAATCGACCCCATCAAGTATGACCTCCTGTTTGAGCGTTTCCTCAACCCCGACCGTATCTCACTGCCAGATATCGACACCGACTTCGACGATGACGGAAGAGGACGTGTATTGGAATGGGTGGAAAACAAATATGGACACGAAAACTGTGCCCATATCATCACATACGGCACCATGGCCACGAAAAACTCCATCAAGGACGTGGCAAGAGTAGAGAAACTGCCACTTGAAAAGGCCAACTGGCTATGTAAACTCATACCCGACAAACTGCCCGACGGCATGAAGATGAACATCGGCAATGCCATAAAGTGCATACCGGAACTGAGAGAGGCAGAAGCCAGCCCAGACCCAAAGCTCCACAACACCATGGAATATGCCAAGATGCTTGAGGGTACGGTAAGGGGCACAGGCATTCACGCATGTGGATTCATCATCTGCCGTGACCCTATCAGCGACTGGGTGCCAGTGTCGGTGGCTGAAGACAAGAACGACCCCGGACATAAGCTCCACTGTACGCAATACGATGGTCACGTCATTGAATCAACAGGACTAATCAAGATGGACTTCTTAGGTCTTAAGACATTGTCAATCCTGAAGGAGGCGGTGGAAAACATTCGCATCACAACAGGAAAGATTATTGACCTTGACACTATTCCCATTGATGATGCGGACACATACAGACTATATGCAGAAGGACGCACCATCGGCACCTTCCAATTTGAATCACCTGGTATGCAGAAATATCTTAGGGAACTGCAACCAACTGTATTCGAGGACATCATAGCCATGAACGCTCTGTATCGCCCAGGACCGATGGACTACATTCCCTCCTTCATCGCAAGAAAGAACGGAAGGGAAGAAATCAAGTATGATATCCCCTGTATGGAGAAATATCTTAAGGATACTTACGGCATCACGGTTTATCAGGAGCAGGTCATGCTCCTCTCAAGACAGCTCGCTGATTTCACACGTGGTGAAAGTGATGCACTGCGCAAGGCGATGGGAAAGAAAAAGAAGGCTATCGTAGATGCAATGAAACCAAAGTTCATCGAGGGTGGAAAGAAAAATGGCCATAACCCCACTGTACTGGAGAAAATATGGAGCGACTGGGAGAAATTTGCTTCATACGCCTTCAACAAGAGTCACGCCACTTGCTATTCATGGGTGGCTTATCAGACAGCCTATCTCAAGGCACACCACCCCGCGGAATATATGGCTGCCGTGATGAGCCGCAACCTTGACAACATCACTGAAATAACAAAACTCATGGATGAATGCAGGGCAATGGGAATACCTACTCTCGGACCAGACGTCAACGAAAGTTGGCAGAAATTTTCCGCCAATCACCATGGAAAGATAAGATTCGGCATATCGGCCATCAAGGGTGTCGGAGGTGCAGCAGCCACTGAGATTATTGACGAACGCGAGAAGAACGGACCATACAAAAATATCTTCGACTTCGTACAAAGAGTGAACCTCTCTGCATGCAACAGAAAATGTATAGAGTCTTTAGTGCTCAGCGGCGGATTTGACAGTTTTCAAGGATTGAAGCGTGAGGACTTCTTTGCCAAAAACGCTAAAGGTGAAACCTTTGTGGAGACACTCGTTAGATATGGACAGCTATATCAGGCGGAACAGTCACAAGCCCGCTACTCTCTCTTTGGTGATGACAATGCAGTGGAAATAGCGACACCTCCCATCTTAAAAGGAGAAGCGTGGAGCGACATAGAACGTCTTAACCGGGAGCGCGAACTTGTAGGCATCTATCTGTCAGCACATCCACTCGATGAATACCGCATAGTGCTTGACAACCTATGCAATGCTAAATGCTCAGAACTACAAGACATACCATCACTATCCGACAGGCAGGACATCATCATCGGAGGTATTGTCACAGGCATAAAGTCGAAATTCACCAAAAACGGCAAACCTTGCGGATTTGTCACCATAGAAGATTTTGACGGACCTGGCGAACTGGCTTTCTTTGGTGAAGACTGGGGCAGGTGGAACAGTATGCTGCTCGAAAATGCTTCGGTATATATCACCGCACGCCTTGTGCCACGTTTCCGCGACAGTAACCTCATGGACCTGAAGGTGCAAAACATTGAATATCTCCAGACTGTCAAGGAGAGAGCCATTGACCGTATCACGATCAGTGTCAACACTGAGTCCATTGACGAACAGGTGGTGGAAGAACTGAGCCATATCATCAGCCAACATCCCGGGAAGACCAAACTCTATTTTCAGTTGGTGGACCGCAAGGCTGACAATCATGTCTTGATGCGCTCACGTTCAAAGGATATCGACGTGCGCCACGACCTTATCGCATATATCGAGGCACATGATGCCATTGACTATCAAATAAATTAATTAAGATAACAAACAATAAAAAATCAATTAGAAAAATGGAAGTGAAAATCACAAACGAGAATTACGAGAGTTACAAGAATGGTGAACTGCCATTGGTTATTGACTTTTGGGCAACATGGTGCGGTCCATGCCGTATGGTTGCTCCCATCATTGCCGAACTTGCCGAGGAATATGACGGCAAGGTGACCATAGGCAAATGTGACGTAGAGGAAGCTGACGATATCGCTGCCGAATTTGGCATTCGCAGTATTCCCACCATCGTCTTCATGAAAGAAGGCAAGATAGTTGACAAAATCGTAGGTGCAGCCAAAAAGGCGGTCATCGACGAGAAAATCAAAGCCTTGATATAATCAGACAGTCTGTAATCTGATTAGACATTCTATGAGCCGATGGAATCTGCTTCCACCGGCTCATTTATTGTACTCATTCACAGACATGGGTCACCACGAGGCGTGAGCCGTCAGGACATTCTTCGATTGTGACCTTGACAGAATCTTCAGGCAATACCTCTTCACATAGTTCCGGCCATTCTATGAAGCATAGGGCACCACTATAAAAATAATCCTCAAAACCCATGTCATAGACCTCCTCAATCTTTTTGACCCGGTAAAAGTCGAAATGATAAATCAGTTCGCCTGTCGTATCCGAGCGATACTCATTGACTATGGCAAATGTGGGTGATGTTATAACATCCTCCACTCCCAATTCTTCACATATTGCCTTTATAAAGGTGGTCTTGCCTGCACCCATCTTACCGTAAAAGGCAAATACGGTGTTCTCTCCAATGGCATTGACAAACTCGCGCGCTGCATTGCGGATAGTGTCAATATTGTCTATTCTTATTTGCATAATATATCTTTTTTTTAAGTATCAGAAGTTAAAGAAGTTTATAGCAATGGTCAGCGTCGGCGCCGCATAGTGATAAGCGGCACCACCATCTCCTCAAGTGAGATGCCTCCATGCTGGAATGTATTTTTATAGTATGACACATAATAATTATAATTGTTGGGATAGGCAAAGAACAGGTCTCCTGTGGCAAACACATAACTTGTACTGATATTAGGTGAAGGGAGATGTGCACGACGAGGCTCCTTGATGACAAACAGTTCTTTGGCATCATAGGCAAGGTTCTTACCCAACTTGTAGCGAAGATTAGTGTTGGTGTTTCGGTCGCCAATAATCTTCACGGGTTTATCGCAACGTATGGAACCATGGTCTGTGGTAACAATTACCCTATAGTTGCTCTGAGCGAGCAACTTGAACATTTCGGCAATGACGGAATGCCTAAACCAACTAAGTGTGATACTGCGGTATGCCGACTCCGTATTGGCCAGTTCCCTCACCATTTTCGACTCTGTCCTTGCATGACTAAGCATGTCTATAAAGTTGAACACAACGACATTGAGGTCGTTTTTCTCTAATTGACGGAAACGCTGTATGAACTTCTCAGCAGCAACATTGTCGTTAATCTTGTGATAAGAGAAGGAATCATGACGTCGGAACCTCTCTATCTGAGTTCGTATTAGTGGTTCTTCATTTACATTCTTACCCTCGTCCTCATCTTCATCCACCCATAAGTCGGGAAACATTCTGGAAATGTCATTTGGCATGAGTCCACTAAAGATAGCATTGCGTGCGTATTGTGTAGCAGTGGGCAAGATACTGCAATAGAGTTGCTCTTCAATATCGAAAAGGTCACCCACCTCACGGGCTATCATTCTCCATTGGTCATAACGGAAATTGTCGAGCACCACCATAAAGACCTTCTCACCGGCATCAAGTGCAGGAAAAACAACAGACTTGAAGATCTCCGGACTAAGCATCGGCCGGTCAGCAGGACGTGCGCCAGGAACGTAGCTCTCCATCCAGTTAAGATAATTACGACTGATGAAACGGGCAAATCCGTTATTGGCATCCTGCTTCTGCATTGACAGCATCTCTGTCATCTGACTGTCAGTATTGCTTAGTTCCAATTCCCAATGAACCAATATGCGGTACACCTCCACCCAGTCATTCCATGTACGGCAATCCATTATCTGCATGGCTATCCTTTGGAAATTCTGCTGATAGCCGGATTCGGTGACCTCAGCCACAATCTCCCGCCGGTGTATGTTCTTCTTCAATGTGAGCAGTATTTGGTTGGGGTTGACTGGCTTAATGAGATAATCAGCAATCTTCGAACCAATCGCCTGATTCATTATATCCTCCTCCTCACTCTTGGTCACCATCACAATCGGTGTGGCAGGAGCCATGTCCTTAATGCGCTGCAATGTCTCAAGCCCACTTAGTCCAGGCATCATTTCATCAAGGAGCACAAGGTCGAATGTGCGCTCCTTGCACTGGTCGATGGCATCATAACCATTATTGACCGTTATCACCTCGTAGCCTTTTTTTTCGAGGAAAATGATATGGGCGCGAAGCATGTCTATCTCATCGTCTGCCCAAAGAAGTGTGCCATTTTTCATATTCTTTCCTTTTTCTTTATCTGTAGAAATCCTCATCGAAGTCTATATCCACATTATCATCAGCAGCAGGTCCCTCATCAAAGAGGTCTCCCTCAGTGTCGGCAGCATTGTCGGCAGCATTTGTGTCATTTTCTTCTTCAGACACCTCAGTGACCACTTGGTCAGGGATATTGAGCAACTGTTCGCCACTGACCTTCATAGGTGCTATCTTACGCAGATAGAACTGGTGATAGTCATCATAACTATATTTCACGCCAATAAGACGGAGGTTGGTCTCACTGACAACAATAGACCGGCATAAGTCAAGATACCTCTTGAGAGTGTTGTCGCCTTTGATATGTCGGGCATATTGCACCGCCTCGTCATAATTGAGGAAACCACTGACAACAAGTCGTCCGATACCTTCCACTTCATCAATGGCAATATCAAACTGGCGCACCATGAACGATGTGAAATTATGTTTTGCCACTGCAAAAAGCAGACGATTGGACTCAACCTTGGAAGGTTCGAATAGTATAACAAAGAGATGAGGTACAGTGCGTGAAACGGAGAGCGTGTCGCTGAGCGTGGAGTCGGAAGCAAGGGCTATCTCTGTTCGTAGGCTCCATACATCCCCAAGGTCAAACTTTCCTCCATGTATCTTCCTGCCCTCCTGTACACCTTTAACTATCATACCTGCTATTGGCGACACCTCGCTTGTAGGGTATTTCTCCACCACTGTCTTCATTCGCTGCAGACAAGCATTGGCATCACCCTGATTGAGCAGTGACAGACCACTTATGAAAACAATCTTGTCACGATGGGCACCCAACGGAAAACGTTCATTTGAGAGTTCTTCGTTAGCCATCACCTCTTCATAGCGGTCATCACGGAAAGCCTGATAGGAAGCTGCATACAGAGAATCTTCGATATGCTCTCCGAAGCGTTGGTTCTCAAAGTAATATGGATCTGACAATAGAATGGTCCACTGACTTTCGGGATAATCAGCCTGCATGCGCTTTAGGGTGACATCAGCCTGAACTTTGTCGCCTTGGCGGAGATAAAGCAGATAAAGATGATATAGTGTCTCGTCATTACGTTGATAATCCGGATATTGTGAAATAAGGCGCGAATACTGTTTTAGGGCAAGCGTCATATTAGCCAATCGGTCCTGGAAGATGACACCGGAATTGTACAGGCCATCCATGATGAGAGCGTCACTCGCTGCCTTATCTTCAGGGGTGAAGGGCAGTTGGGCAAGATAATACTCTCGTGTGTGGGGATCAAGCGAGTCCTTCTCCGATACATTTGACGAGGTTGACGACGACAAACTGTCATTGGGAGTGAACCCACCCCTGGCATTGTCGTCTTTTGAATCTGATCCGTCATTATTATCATCACCTTCATTATCCGTGGATAAGTTATCAAGACGAACAACGGTTTTGTTTACTCGCTGCCAGTCATCAACATTCTCTCGTTTGCCCCACTGTTGTTGGAACATCTGCTTACCCTGACTTACAGCCATGGGATTATAGAAATACCATAAACCCTTCTCGCCTGTGCCAGGGATAATCGGCTTTGCCTGATTCCTATTTGATGAGACGTTATTACCGCCCGACTCTGCCGATTGCCTATTGGCCTGTTCTTCAGCCTCCTGTTCCTGTTGCTTGCGGCGTTCTTCCTTTTCCTTTCGCTTCAATTCATCAATGACACGGTCTATCGCTGCATTGCGGTCTGATTCGGACATCGCCACAAGCGTCTGCAGAGAATCCTGAAGATGGATGGCATCCGTGTGAGGCACCAATTCATCAAGGACAACAGAACGTTCAGACAACTGCTCATATCCATCTCTCTCCTTGTCAAGCAGACCGATGGCCTCTCCATAACAGCGACGTGCATTGGAATAGCTCTCGCGCTGCCAATAGACATCACCAAGGGCGAGCAGCAGCACTCCCTTTTCCACACCACTCCGAGTGGCTTTCTGACATCCTTTCTCATAGGCCGCTATGGCTTGCACTGTGTCACGGTTGGCAAGATGGATATTACCGATGGCATAATAGACTTGGTCGAGATAATCCTTATTGTTGTCTGAGGCTGCCATACGGCGCAATTTATTAATCATCTTACGGGAGGCACCGGCAGCCATCACCTCAGTCTGAGCTATGCGTGCATTGAACGACAACTGGTATGGTGGATTGAGTCTGACCACATGACGATATGCATCATAAGCGGCCTGACGATTGCCAAGTATGGTCTGTAACTGTCCCATGAGATACCACTGACGTGCACGCTGGCGACGACGGCGCTCATGACTGATGACCTTACGTAGATACTGGGCAGCCTGAGCATGGTCGCCTGCATGGAGATAATAATCGCAAAAAGCATAGTCCCAATCCGTGGCTGCACGATAATGAATACTGTCCCTACGCTGTTTGACAATAATGTCCTCTGCCTCATAAAGCCAACCCTGCTCCGCATAGCAACGAGTCAGCCATGCATTGGCAATACCGTTGATCGCAGGTTGGGTGGAATAGAGACGCGACATATATGAGAAGGTTGCGGCGGCTTCATCAAAACTGCCTTTCTGAAACTGCGACTTACCCATGAGCAGCCATGCCTTCCACATAAAGGGATTATACTCGCGACGCGAAAGCCATTCTATATCACTCGGTGTCTTACGTCGGGACTTATTCCATTGAGGGCGTGTCTTGATACTATGCAACTTGATGGCTTTTTCTGACTTGAGAATAGCAACATCAAACTTAGCCTTACCTATATCATGGTTTTTCTTGTCGGACACAGGATAGAGTGGCAACAACTCTGTATAGTCATCCACTGAAGACTGCTCCTTCTCCTGTGCTCCTTCAATAAAGGCTTGACTTCCATTGAAATAGACATTATATCGAGTGTTGAACGACTGCCACCATCTGGTCGATGCCGTATTCTTCTTAGTACCACAGGATGTAAGCGTCAAGACAACCATTAAGCCTGTCAATGACTTGACAACTGCCGACGATGGCTTGGCAGATGAAGAAGACGACTGTACAAAATGACCCATCATCAAGAAAAAACGGCATAAAAGATACCCGACGATTGACACGAAGATGATGGATGCGCCAGAGGGAACATTGAGTATATATGAGAAATATAATCCAAAGAAACAATATACCACACCGAAACAGATACTCAACAGGAGCATCCGCATATAATTATATGTAAAGAGATTTGCTGTCATCTGCGGAATTGTCAGCAGACTAATGGCAAGCACCACCCCAACAAGACGCAAGGTGGAGACGATAGTCACAGCTATGACAATCATCATGACATACTCAATCCATACTACCGGCAATCGGCGGGAACGCGCGAACACGGGGTCAAATGACACAGACACTATCATACGCCCCAGACTAAGGAAGATAATCACAACAACTGACGTGACCACGAAAAGAAGAATAAGGTCTTGACGACTTATGGTGAGAACACTGCCAAAGAGATAAGAAGGGAGATCGGGCATAAACCCGGGAGTAAGAAAACAGCATATTATGCCTATGCTCATTCCGAGAGTCCAAAAGAGTGCAATCGCCGAATCCTCACGAATACGCCCCTTGGTACTCGCCCATTCAACTCCACATGCACTCGCCACGGCAAAGAGCATGGCAGATAATATAGGGTTGACGCCAAGATAAACACCAAGTCCAATGCCACCAAAACAGGCATGGGTGATACCGCCACTTATGAACACGAGACGGCGACTGACGATATATGTACCGACAATACCGCACAAGATGCTCGCCATCAGGCAGCCCAACAGTGCATTCTGGAAAAAGCTATACTCTAATATTGACAAAATTACAGTATGAAATTATTATGTTTAATATATATCACTTCACATCATGGCAGTTTACTTCTCAATCAAGAGGATGACTTCGTCCTTTACCTGGTCGGGCAGGTTGATGCCACGTAGAATGAGACTGCGGTTCCACCCCTCCACCTCATCTTGCCGCATGCTATACATCACATCGCGAAACTCCTCGGCCTCACCATCGGTGAAGGAATCGGACGGACGACCACGATAATGGTCAAGTTCCTCGTCATCATAATATTCCACAGGTTGTGTGGAAGCCTCCATCATACATTCCTGTTCACATCGCGTGTTCTCACCATTACATGTGGCACATGTCTCACGGGTGACTATTCTTTCTTCTGGCTCACCCCTTGAGAGAAACCTATTGAGCAAGGCTGCCCCAACGCCGAGCACCACGAGTGAAATGACCAAAAGCACCACTACACCCATCGTTATGACAATGATTGAGATATTTCAAAACCACAACTGACAAGATGCTCCCAAAAATGGGGATAGGACTTGGTGACCACTTGTGGTTGATTGATACGCAATGAGGGATGGACATAGGCCAATGGCGCAAAGGCGAGAGCCATTCTATGGTCCTCGTATGTATCGATAACCACATGTGGAGAAGGGTCGCATCTTTCTCCGTCCCATATCAGCTGTGAGTTGTCAACATCGCGTATCACATATCCCAACTTACGGGCTTCTGACTTCAATGCCTCTATTCGGTCGGTCTCTTTTATTTTAAGCGTCTTAAGTCCGGTAAATGAGAAATGTACATTCTTGGCAAGACAAGTGGCAACAAACGTCTGGGCGAGGTCAGGAGCACTGACAAAGTCATATTCCAAACGGGGCACGCAGCGTCCGGTATTGCGCAGGCGCACTCTCGACATTCCCTTTAGCGTGGAAGGTTCGAAAACGGTCTTCACACCTAAAAGACTGAAGATATATCGCACCACAGAGTCCCCCTGCTTACTGCCATCAAGTAGTCCGTCAAGCACTATTTCATCGTCCTCGCCACCACTCAGTGCCATCATCTCATACCAATAGGATGCCGCACTCCAGTCGTTCTCAATATAATAAGATGTAGGACGATAGGGTACGTTCTTGACAACAATAGTGTCGATATCTGTCCACTCGGCATCAGCGCCAAACTCACGCATCATCCATAATGTGAGGTCGATATATGGACGTGAGAATATCTCTCCAGTGAGATGAAGTTCGAGTTCACCACTCAATGTTGGCGCTATCATCAGTATGGCAGAAATAAACTGCGAACTGATATTACCTGATATGTCAAGACGACGACCATACAATTGCCGTCCTACAATACGAAGGGGTGGATACCCCTCTTCCCCGATATACTCGATACATGCCCCAAGACTGCGCAAGGCATCCACCAACACAGCTATCGGCCGATGGCGCATACGTTCTGTGCCAGTGATGACATGTTCACCCGGTGTGGCAGCGAGATAGGCTGTCATGAAGCGCATCGCCGTACCAGCAGCCTTGACGTCTATCTCGTATGGCATGTCACGCAATGCACTGACCATCACCGCTGTATCGTCGCAATCGGACAGGTTGTATGGTGTTATTTCACCACCTGCAAGGGCACTGATGACCAATGCCCTATTACCGATACTCTTGGAAGCCGGCAGTTTTATCTCCGACTTCAGACAAGAGGGAGCTTTTATCTTATACTGCATTCTCTTTATATCCTTTATTCCTTTATCTCCACTTATTTTCCTTTATCTCCACTTTACTCCACTTAATTAGCCATTTCAGAGATAAACTTGATTCGGACGAGTCGTATCTCATCATCGGAATATTCGTCGCCCAGCTCATCAATGGCAGCCTGCAAGTTGTCGGTATCGGAATTGGCGAAGTAGTCGTAGATGTCATCCACATGTTCCTCATCCATCACCTCGTCAAGGAAATAGTCGATATTCAGTTTTGTACCGGAATATACGATTGCCTCCACCTCATCGAGCATCTCGTCGAAGTCGATGCCCTTGGCATTGGCAATGTCGTCGAGAGCAATCTGTCGGTCAATGCTCTGAATGATGCTCACCTTAAGCATTGACTTCTTCGCCACAGTGCGGACCCGAAGGTCAGACTGTCTTACAATTTCATTTTCTTCGCAATATCTCTTGATGAGATCCACAAATTCCTTTGCATAAGGTTGTCTAATCTTTCCCTCACCAACCCCCTGGATGCTCTTCAGCTCTTCAAGAGTGACGGGATAGTCGGTAGCCATCTGTTCAATAGACACATCCTGGAATATGACGTAAGGCGGTCGCTCCATTCGTTTCGACACTTTCTTGCGCAGATCACGAAGCATCGACGAGAGCACAGGGTCAAGTGCACTTGACTGTACGTTGTTCTCATTAGCATCCTCATCGTCATTAAACTCATTGTTGAGCACGATAGGGAATGACGTCTGTTTCTTGATATATTTCTTGCCTGCCGAAGTAATCTTCAGAAGACCATAGTTCTCAACGTCTTTCTTAAGATAACCTGCAATAAGAGCCTGACGTATGAGTGGGCTCCATATCTTTGGGTCTTCATCCTCACCAGAGCCAAACTCTTCAAGGTTCTGGTGCTTATGTGCGAGAACCTCATCGGTTTCACGCCCGGTGATAAAGTCAATGACATAATCCTCACGGAAGTTTTCCTTTATGGCGATGATGGCCTGCAAAGCGATGACCAACTGACTGCTTGCCTCAATTTTTTTCTTAGGATGCAGACAGTTATCACAGTTGCCACAGTTGTCATGGTCATAATTCTCACCAAAGTAATGCAACAGGAGCTTGCGGCGACACACAGAAGACTCGGCATATGCAGCCGTCTCCTGTAGGAGTTGGCGTCCGATATCCTGTTCTGCTACGGGTTTGCCCTCCATAAACTTGTCCAGTTTCTGTAGGTCTTTCTGACTATAAAAGGCAAGACACAATCCCTCACCACCGTCACGTCCGGCACGTCCCGTCTCCTGGTAGTATCCTTCCAGACTCTTTGGTATGTCATAGTGTATGACAAAGCGCACATCCGGTTTGTCGATACCCATACCAAATGCTATTGTTGCCACAATGACGTCGATTTTCTCCATCAGGAAGTCATCTTGAGTCTGCGAGCGGGTGGCAGTGTCAAGACCTGCATGATAAGCGGCCGCCTTTATATCATTAGCACGCAATATATCGGCAAGGTCTTCCACTTTCTTACGCGACAGGCAGTAGATAATACCACTCTTGCCTGGATGTTGGCGAATGAATCTCACTATGTCCTTGTCAACCTCCTGGGTCTTCTGGCGCACCTCATAGTAGAGGTTGGGGCGGTTGAAAGAGCTCTTGAACTCCTTGGCATCGAGAATGCCGAGACTCTTCTTTATGTCGGTTCTCACCTTGTCTGTGGCTGTGGCTGTGAGGGCTATCACAGGTGCTTGACCAATCTCATTGATAATAGGACGAATACGTCTATATTCCGGACGAAAATCATGTCCCCATTCCGAAATACAGTGTGCTTCGTCAATGGCATAGAACGATATCTTCACCGTACGCAGGAACTCCACGTACTCATCCTTGGTGAGAGACTCCGGCGCGACATACAACAGTTTGCATACTCCATTGACAATATCACTCTTCACTTGGTCTATGGCAGTCTTGTTAAGTGAGGAGTTGATATAGTGCGCCACACCATTGTCATCACTAAGATTACACATCACATCGACCTGATTCTTCATCAGGGCAATCAATGGTGATATGACAATTGCCGTGCCTTCCATTATGAGCGACGGTAACTGATAGCAAAGGGACTTTCCACCTCCTGTAGGCATAAGCACAAAGGTGTCATTTCCATCGAGGAGATTGCAGATGATAGCTTCCTGGTCGCCCTTAAACTTGTCGAAACCAAAGTATTTCTTTAGAGAAGCTAATAGTTGTTTTTTGTCTGCCATAACAATATGTTGTTCGTTTTCTATAATGACTTAATCTGTGAATGTACTGCTCTTCTGCAATTGTTGCTCGGCATACTGACGAGTGACAACAAATGTTTTCTTGCGTGAAGATGGAGCCTCAAACATGGCTTCTGTCATGATAGACTCCACTATAGAGCGTAGTCCGCGTGCTCCCAACTTATAGCTGACAGCCTTGTCTATAATACACTGTAGCGCATCCTCCTCAAACGACAGTTTAATGCCATCCATATCAAACAGTTTCTGATACTGCTTGATGATGGAGTTCTTGGGTTCCTTGAGTATTTTCTCAAGAGCATCCCGGTCAAGCGGGTTAAGATAAGTAAGCACTGGCAGACGACCTATAAGTTCGGGAATCAATCCAAATGCCTTTAGGTCGTCGGGCTGTATATACTTCATCATATTACCCTTGTCGAGCTTCTTGTTCTGAAGAACTGAGTCAAATCCCACTGCATGTGTGTTAAGACGCTGCGCTATCTTTCGCTCAATGCCATCAAATGCCCCACCGCAAATAAACAGTATATTGCGGGTATCTACATGGATATAGTCTTGGTCGGGATGTTTTCGTCCACCCTTAGGCGGAACATTGACAACAGTTCCCTCAAGAAGTTTGAGCATGGACTGCTGCACTCCTTCGCCACTGACATCCCTGGTGATGGATGGATTGTCGCCCTTGCGTGCTATCTTGTCTATTTCGTCGATAAAGACGATGCCTCGCTGTGCGGATTCCACATCATAGTCAGCCACTTGGAGCAGTCGTGACAATATGCTCTCTACATCCTCGCCCACATATCCAGCCTCGGTAAACACAGTGGCATCAACAATAGTAAACGGCACATCAAGCAGTTTTGCTATGGTGCGTGCAAGAAGGGTCTTGCCAGTACCGGTGCTACCTACCATTATTATATTGCTCTTCTCTATCTCCACACCGTCAGGATCCTCAGGTTGCTGCAGACGCTTGTAGTGGTTATAAACAGCAACTGCCAAAAAGCGCTTGGCATCGTCCTGACCGATGATATATTGGTCGAGATACTCCTTTATGGCCTTAGGTTTGGGGACAGTGAGTTTTTTATTGCCTGTTGTCTTGTTAGCCGATGCAGCCAGCCCGCCTATACCAGCCTCTGTCATTATCTTATAGGCCTGCTGCACACAGTCATTGCATATATTTCCATTGACACCAGAGATAAGCAGAAGCACATCCTTCTCACTTCGGCCACAAAAATTACACTGTTTCCTCATTGCCTTTCTTTCTTGTCAAAATCCTGTCTATCATACCATACTGCTTTGCTTCCTCGGAGGTCATCCAATAATTGCGGTCGGAATCTGCCCATACCTTGTCAAAAGGTGTATGTGAATGTTCGGAAATGATGGTATAAAGTTCTTTCTTGAACTTCATAATCTCCTTTGCCTCAATCTCTATATCTGATGCCTGTCCTTGCACTCCGCCAAGAGGCTGATGGATCATGACACGGCTATGAGGCAATGCGGAGCGCTTGCCTTCCTGTCCGGCCACTAGGAGAACAGCACCCATTGACGCTGCCATACCTGTACAGATAGTGGCCACGTCACTGGATATGAACTGCATTGTGTCATAGATGCCAAGACCTGCCGTGACACTACCGCCGGGTGAGTTGATATATATTGATATGTCCTTACCAGGATCGACAGAGTCAAGATAGAGCAACTGGGCTGTAAGTGTGTTGGCGGTATGGTCATCAATTTGTGTGCCAAGGAAGATGATACGTTCCATCATCAGTCGTGAGAAGACATCCATCTGCGTCACATTGAGTTGTCTCTCCTCCAGTATATAGGGGTTGAGATACTGCGCCTGTTGGCTTAACACATCGTCCAGAACCATCCCGTTAATTCCAAGATGCCTGGTTGCATATTTTCTAAAATCATTCATATTCTATATATTATTATATTCTGTTTCTATAAATTTTTATTGACAAAAAAAGAAGGCTATCGACCTTTTTATTTCGTTCGTGGAACAAAATTAATAAAAAAAGTCGATAACCTTCAATTTTATGAGGTTTTTTTCCTAAAAAATCTTATTTTTCTGACATAATCTTGTTAAACTCGTCCAAAGTGACTGTTTTTTCATTCAATTTAACAACATTCTTGAGCACTTCTGCGAGTTTTACGTCCGATGCACGCTCAACGTAAGATTCAAGATTCTTTTCATCTTTGAATACCTGCTCAACATAGTTATCAAGATACTCGTCAGGTACATTGGTCATGCCATATTGGGCAAACTGCATACGTGCCACGTCCTTTACTACTGATGCCACATCGTCCTTCTCGACCTTGACATTGTTGGCCTTGAGAAGTTCATTCTTGATAAGGCTCCACTTCAGTTCCTTAACGCTGCCCGCATAGTTGTCCTCTACGAACTTTTCGTCCTTGTCTGGGTTGTTGGCCTTCATGATGCGCTTGAGAAGTTCATCGGGGAAAGTCAGCTCACCTACCTTATCCTCGGCATACTTACGTACATCGAGCATGAATTTGAGCTCCTCGTTATTCTTGAACTGAGCCTTGATGGACTCACCAACCTTCTGGCGGAACTCGATCTCGTCCTTAACGTTACCCTCGCCATAAACCTGGTCGAAGAGTTCCTGATTAACATCAGCCTTGACAAAGCGCGACACCTCAGTGACAAGATAGGTAAAGTCTGACTGAAGAGCCTCAGCCTGCTCATCACTGATCTTCAGCAATGACTTGATCTCTGCATTGCTCTCAGGATAAGCCTTCTTGGGGTTGAAGGTGATTACGCTTCCGACCTTGACACCATCAAAGAGTTTCTTCTGATCCTCTACCTTGATATACTCAGGCATAAGCACAGCCTGTTCTACCACGATACCGTCATCCTTGGCATTACCATCTGCATCAAGTTCGCGGAGGTCACCCTTGAGCATGTCGTTCTGGGCGGCATCATACTCCTCGACCTTGTCATAGTGGCCACTGCGGCTGCGGAACATATCCACCTGACGGTCGATAAGCTCATCGTCAACATTAATGGAATAGTGGTCGATTGTATCATTCTCGTTGAGCTCGATATTAATCTCCGGAGCCACGGCGATATCGAAAGCAAACTCGAAGGGACCGTCCTTCTCTAAATCCTGTTCAACCTGAGTGGCATTAGGCATTGGATTGCCCAACATGGCAATCTTGTTGTCAACGATATAACCATTGAGCTTCTCGCCCAAAACACGATTAATAACGTCATACTTAACCTGGGTGCCAAACTGGCGCTTAATCATACCCATAGGAGCCTGTCCCTTGCGGAAGCCTGGGATATTAGCCTGCTTACGATAGTTCTTCAGGGCCTTCTCTACCTCGCCCTGATAGTCATCCTTCTCAATGGTGATCTTCAGTACACCATTTACCTTGTCTGGATTTTCAAATGAAATATTCATCTTCTTTTATTACTTATATATTTATTGTTATTATTCTATTTTTTATGATAATGTCCAAATTGAGGTGCAAAGTTACACATATTTGTCGGAATATCACCAACTTTAGCAGTTTTTAACCATTTATTTTACTAAAAAGCCTCATTTGCAGCCGCTTCTTTGGCCTTTCTCTCCTCTTCCATAAGTTGGAAGTCCTTTTTGCGGAGCACAAAGCTATTGCTGAGATACTTCTCGCGGACTATCTTGTTGTTGGCCAATTCTTCTGGACTTCCCTGAAAAAGGATACGTCCCTCAAACAGCAGATAGGCACGGTCGGTGATGCTCAGAGTCTCCTGTACATTATGGTCGGTGATGAGTATGCCGATATTGCGATACTTCAACTTCCACACCACCTGCTGGATTTCCTCCACGGCAATAGGATCGACACCCGCAAATGGTTCGTCGAGCATTATAAACTTCGGGTCAATGGCAAGACAGCGGGCTATCTCAGTACGTCGGCGCTCACCTCCAGAAAGGCGGTCACCCTTGTTCTTTCTCACTTTCTGGAGACTGAACTCCTTAATAAGGCTCTCCAACTTCTCCAACTGATAAGAACGTGGTTTTCCGGTCATTTCAAGCACCGACATGATATTGTCCTCCACGCTCATCTTGCGAAAGACACTTGCTTCCTGAGCCAGATAGCCCACTCCAGCACGTGCACGCTTATACACTGGAAACTTCGTGATTTCAAGATCATCGAGGTAGATATGCCCTGCGTTTGGCACTATAAGACCCGTGGTCATATAAAACGAAGTGGTCTTTCCGGCACCATTTGGTCCAAGCAGTCCAACTATCTCGCCCTGCCTGACATTTATCGACACGTCGTTGACCACAGTACGCTTTCCATACTGCTTCACAAGTCCCTCTGTACGGAGCACCATACACTCCTTTGTAGCATTTTCATCCATTACTTATTTATAAATATGGCTGCAAAGTTAGTGTAAAAAGTCGGAATTAACAAAATACTTTCGATTTTTTTTTGTTTTTTCTATAACTTTACGTAACTTTGTGCCCGAAAAAGTCTATATAATTATGATAATACAGAAATCATTGGCTTCATTTGGCAGATATGTCATATTGATGAGCCGCACATTCCAACGCCCAGAGAGGTTTAGGATGTTCTTCAAGGAATACGTCAAGGAAATGGCTAAGTTGGGTGTCAACTCCATTGGCATCGTGCTTCTCATTTCCTTCTTCATCGGTGCTGTGATATGCATTCAGATGAAGCTCAACATCCAGAGTCCATGGATGCCCAAATGGGTGACTGGCTATACCACCCGTGAAATAATGCTCCTGGAGTTTTCATCGTCAATCATGTGTCTGATACTCGCTGGCAAGGTAGGTTCGAACATCGCCTCTGAAATAGGCACTATGAGGGTGACACAACAGATTGACGCACTTGACATCATGGGTGTCAACTCTGCGTGCTACCTGATTCTGCCCAAGATTCTCGGACTTATCACCATCATGCCCTTTCTTGTCATCTTTAGTTCTGCGGCAGGCATCCTTGGTGCGTATGGCACTGCATATATCGGTCAGGTACTGCTGCCTGATGACCTCACATTAGGACTGCAACACAGTTTTAACTCTTGGTTTGTATGGATGAGCATCATCAAGAGTCTCTTCTTCGCATTCATCATCTCCAGTGTACCAGCCTATTTCGGCTACACGGTGGAGGGCGGTTCGGTCAACGTGGGCAAGTCGAGCACCGACGCCGTGGTCACGAGCAGTGTGCTCATTCTATGCTCCGACGTCTTTCTCACCCAACTGCTCTCATAGCCAGTTTATTTCATTATTAAGCACAACAACATCATGATAGAAATAAAACATTTGTGCAAGTCTTTCGGCGACAAGGACGTATTGAAAGACATCACTACAACATTTGAGAATGGCAAGACCAATCTCATCATAGGACAAAGCGGTTCGGGAAAGACCGTACTGATGAAAAACCTCGTGGGACTGCTTACACCTACATGCGGCCAGGTGCTCTACGACGGGCGGGATTTCGTGGCTATGACCAAAAAAGAGAAAATCATGCTCCGGAGGGAGATGGGAATGATATTCCAAAGCGCCGCCCTATTCGACTCGCAGACAGTGCTTGAGAATGTAATGTTCCCACTCGACATGTTTTCCAACATGACATACAAAGACAGGGTCAAGAGAGCGAGGATATGTCTCGACCGTGTCAACCTGGTTGATGCAGAGAGCAAATTTCCAGGAGAGATATCAGGCGGAATGCAGAAACGTGTGGCAATAGCCAGAGCCATTGCCCTAAATCCGAAATATCTCTTCTGCGACGAGCCCAACTCCGGCCTTGACCCGAAGACATCACTCGTCATTGACCAACTACTTCACAGTATCACAAAGGAATATAATATCACCACCATCATCAATACACACGACATGAACTCTGTCATGGGTATCGGCGAGAATATCATCTTCATTTATCAAGGGTACAAAGAATGGCAGGGAGAAAGTAAGGACATCATGGGCACTGATAACCAGCGTCTTGCCGACTTTATCTTCGCAAGCGACCTACTCAAAAAGATGAGAGCTACATATATGGAGAAGACGGGGCACTAACCCTTGCAGCCCCGACTTACTTCATGAGCCATCCGCCATTTTGCATCTCAACCATTGGCACCACTATCTCTTCCTTGACACTGTCGGCGAAACACAGTAACAAAAAGACATTTGTGACACAAACAGCAGTGTCACTCTTGGCACTAATTATCTCTACGCCGCTGACACCACCATGAGCTTCCTTTTGCTCGTGAATATACTGCTTGGCATTGACCGTGAGCTGTTCGAGATAATGTGGCGGCACACTGTCAACACCCACAAAACCACGTGCGAAATATTCATAATCTCCCGCAAACAAACTGTCATAATAAGATTTGGCAGCCTGAGCCGCCAAATCTTCTTTTCTTATCTCATTGCCGCCACAGGATGAAACCATCATCACTACAACGACACATAAATACAATATAGTCTTCTTCATTAACATCCTATGTCTTAGAATCTTCCATTAACACTTCTACTTCTGACGTATGAAGATATTCACCGGTGTGCCTGACAAGTCCCAATTGTCACGGATCTTGTTCTCAAGAAATCTCTTGTATGGCTCCTTGATATACTGAGGAAGGTTGGCATAAAATACAAAAGACGGTATCTGGGTATTTGGCAACTGCGAACAATACTTTATCTTAATATACTTGCCTTTGATTGATGGTGGCGGATAAGCCTCTATCAAGGGGAGCATCACCTCATTGAGTTTCGTAGTGCCTATTTTCACTGTGCGGTGCAGATAGACATCCTTGGCCGTCTCAAGCACCTTAAAGATACGCTGCTTTGTCAAGGCTGAGGCAAAGACAATTGGAAAGTCAGTAAATGGAGCCATACGGTTGCGGATTGCATCAGTGAAGGTGTCAATTACCTTCTGCGACTTCTCCTCAACCAAATCCCACTTATTTACTACAACAACCAAACTTTTATTGTTTTTCTGTATCAACTGGAATATATTCATATCCTGAGCCTCAATGCCACGGGTGGCGTCAAGCATCAGGATACACACGTCGCTGTTCTCTATGGCGCGGATGGAACGCATCACGCTGTAAAACTCCAAGTCTTCAGTAACCTTGTTCTTGCGGCGTATGCCTGCTGTATCGACCAAGTAGAAATCAAAACCAAACTTGTCATATCTTGTATATATACTGTCACGGGTAGTGCCTGCTATCTCAGTGACAATATTGCGGTCCTCGCCGATAAATGCATTGATGATACTGCTCTTGCCGGCATTCGGACGTCCTACCACAGCAAAGCGTGGAATGCCATCCTCAAGTATCTCTCCCGTTTCAGGTTTCAACTTCTCTACGACCATATCCAACAGGTCACCGGTGCCACTTCCCGTGGCAGCAGAGATGCACATTGGGTCGCCAAGACCTAATTTATAGAACTCGGCAGCATAATACTGCTCGATGTTATTATCTGACTTATTTGCACAAAGTATCACAGGCAACTTCGTGCGACGCAAGATCTGTGCAACATCCTCATCCCAGTCAGTCACGCCATTATGTACGTCAACGAGGAACAATACCAGGTCTGCCTCCTCGGTGGCAATAACAACCTGCTTCCTTATCTCCTCCTCAAAGATGTCGTCAGAGTTGACCACCCATCCTCCTGTATCAACAACAGAGAACTCACGCCCACACCATTCGCACTTGCCATATTGGCGGTCGCGTGTTGTGCCGGCCTCGTCACTGACAATTGCTTTTCTCGATTTGGTCAGTCTATTGAATAATGTCGATTTTCCCACATTGGGCCTACCGACTATAGCTACTAAGTTTCCCATTTATTATCAAATTAATTATTATATAAGATTGAACTCCTAATTATAAATAAAAAAAGTCCTACTCCGGATTATATCCAAAGCTGTTTAGTTCCTTTACCGAACTTCTCCAGTCCTTATCTACCTTGACGAAAATCTCAAGAAAAACACTTTTGTCGAAGAATTTCTCCAAGGCCTTCCTACTCTCCGTCGATACCTTCTTCAGCGCCACACCCTGATGGCCAATAATGATACCCTTTTGTGACTCGCGCTCCACATATATGATGGCATTGATATGTATTCGCTTGTCGTTCTCCTTAAAACTCTCCACTTTCACCTCGACCGAATAAGGTATCTCCTTGTCATAGTATAGCAGTATCTTCTCACGGATAATCTCGCTCACGAAAAAGCGGGCTGGTTTGTCTGTCAGCTGGTCCTTGTCAAAATACGGCGGACTGTCCGGCAGCAGTTCTGCAATACGTTTCAGGAGCAAATCCACACCAAACTTGTTCTTGGCAGATATTGGCAATATCTCTGCATTAGGGAGCAATGAATGCCATTTCTCCACAATCTCGCCCAATGCTTTCTGATCGCTCTGGTCTATTTTGTTGATGAGCAGCAAAACCGGCACAGTCATCCTACATACCTTGTCGAGGAAGTCCCTGTTTTTCTCTGGGTTTTCCACCACGTCCGTGACATATAGCAACACGTCTGCGTCGGCCAAGGCCGACTCCGAGAATGCAAGCATGGACTCCTGCAACTTATAGTTGGGTTTTAACACTCCGGGGGTGTCAGAGAATACGATTTGCATCTCTGGCGTGTTGACGATGCCCATTATACGGTGACGCGTGGTTTGCGCCTTGAAAGTGGCTATGCTGATACGCTCGCCCACGAGTTGGTTCATCAGTGTGGATTTCCCAACATTGGGATTACCCACAATATTTACAAATCCTGCCTTGTGCATTGTGTATCTATTATTTGAGAATTAGCAAAAAGCGCACCCCAACGACATTTATCGAAGGAGCGCGCTTGGTAATGTATCATATCATTTGATATAAAGGTCTTTATTTTGCCGGAATAGTAGCCGACGAACCGTCATACGCCCATTTGTAATAGGATGCGCCATGTACGAATCCTGCTCCAAATGCAGTGAAGATAAGGTTGTCGCCCTTCCTAAGCCTGCTTTCATTGTCCCATAGAGCCAATGGTATGGTTGCTGCACTGGTATTACCATAATGCTCAATGTTCACCATCACATGATCCATAGGCAACTCCAATCTCTTGGCCACAGCCTCAATGATACGCATATTAGCCTGATGTGGCACCACAAAAGCAATGTTGTCCTTGTCAAGCCCATTGCGCTCGGCAATAATCGCACAGTCATCGCTCATGCTTGTCACTGCATAGCGGAACACAGTTCTACCTTCTTGGTATAGATAATGCAAACGGTGATCAACGGTAAAATGCGATGGTGGACACACCGAACCTCCAGCCTTTAGATGAAGGAATGGCAATCCCTTGCCGTCCGTACGGAAATGTGAATCCATCACACCGATGTTCTCTTCCTCAGTAGCCTCTACAAGCACTGCGGCAGCACCATCACCAAAGAGTGCGCAGGTAGAGCGGTCCTTATAATCGACGACAGAAGACATCTTGTCAGCTCCGATGACTATAATCTTCTTGCACTGTCCGCTCTTGATCATCGAGGCGGCAACATCAAGGGTATATAGGAAGCCACAACAGGCAGCCCACATGTCAAACGCAAAAGCGTTCTTCAGTCCCAACTTGCCAACCACAATAGAAGCAGTGGAAGGAAATTTGTAGTCGGCGGTAGAAGTGGTCACAATGAGTGCGTCAATTGTGTCGGGATCAACCCCAGTCTTCTGGATAAGCTGCTTGGCAGCCTTTCGCGCCATATAGGAAGTGCCGAGTCCCTCTTCAGTGAGGATTCGGCGCTCTTTTATTCCTACACGCGTCATAATCCACTCGTCATTGGTGTCAACCATTCTCGACAGTTCTTCATTTGTCAGAACGTAGTCGGGAACGTAACCGCCGATACCAGTGATTATCGCGTTGATCTTGCCCATTATTCAGCCGTTTCGTCCTTTACGATAGCAACCTTGCCTCTGTAGTATCCGCATGTGGGACATACTGTGTGGTAGATGTAGTAAGCACCACAGTTAGGGCATACTGCCAATGTAGGAGCTACTGCCTTGTCATGAGTTCTTCTTTTAAGTGTACGAGTCTTCGACTGTCTTCTTTTAGGATGTGCCATAATGTTTTAAATGTTTAAAATTCTTTGTTTTCTTTTATTTTCAACAACTCACTCCAACGGGGATCTACAATCTCTTCCTCCTCAACGCCACTTCGGGTAGCGGAATGCGCTTCGAGCGCCTTCATCATCTCACGATTGCATTTACCAGGTGCATGAACGTGCTTGATTGGGATATTCAACACTATAGATTCGTACATGAACCACGATACATCGAGAACACCTTCGTCTTCGTCAATGGTCACGAGGTCATCGTCTTCAGAGTATTCTTTACCAAATTTTGCCACCAATCGGCTCTCAGCCTCTATTGGCTGCTCCATGTCGTCAAGACAGATATCGCAAGAAACCACCACATTGCCCTCCACTTGATATGCCACTTCAAAGACATTCCCCTTACGGTCTATCTGCATCGTGACATTCAATAGTCCATGACGGACATCCTCGGACTCAATCGCCTCGAAATACCCGTCGTCCAACTTAAAAAGGAATGTATTGACACCCTCGTTCAAGCCATGTAGGTCTATTTTGTATGACTCTAATCTGTCTATCTTCTCCATTTGGGGTGCAAAGTTACACAAAATTTCTGATATATTGAAACTTATTGCTGATTTTTTTTGTTTTCTTAATGATTAATGATGAAAATATCCGAAAATCATGCCAAAAGCCCTCCTTTTCACAAAGGAAGGCTACGGTATTGAAGCGTTAGCTCCAATTGATACGCATATCATTCTATAGAGATTTTATGGTTTCTTTCGTTGGATCACAACTACCTTGTCACCTTCCTTAGCACCGTACTGTTTTAGGAGCAATGCTTTCTTAACCACCGTCATCGACTCAATATTCAGCGGAGATAATTTTTGCACTTCTTCTTCGCTGGCCTCTTTACCATCCACCATATAAATGACTTTTGTTTCATTACTTTCCAATGAATGTTCTTTCTTATAAGGGGTTGATACTCCACTGCTAAGCCTGAATATCACAGGAACAGTAAACATTACGCTTACAGGTTCACCATTCTGTGAACCAGGCTGCCATTTAGGCATACTGCTGACTACTCTAATAGCCTCGGCATCCAATTCTTCGCTCACCGAGCGCGCCAGTTTTGCATTGGATATCGAGCCGTCTTTTTCAACTACAAATGTAACAATCACTCTACCCTCCATCCTATTTTCTTCAGCCACTTTTGGATACTGAATATTATTACTAAGATATTCAAACAATGCAGCATTGCCACCAGGGAAAGAAGGCATCTTATCCACTACATCATATACTTTAGTATTATCCTTCTGTTTGTCTATAGAAGTACTCTTCTGACTGCCCTTCTCGATGGATTTCTGACTGACTTGGGACTTAACCATTTTCTTCGACTTCCCATTATCCTGAGAAACATCAGTCACATTTAACGACTCAATCGCACTTTCCGTTTCACGCTCAATGTCCATGGTAGTGCGTTCTACCGCAGGACTGGCGAAAGCCACAACCGCACAGGCGGCTATTGGCAACATGACAAGTGCCTTCAGGCATTGCCACTTGTTTGTTTTCGTTGTTTTCATCATTTTAATACGTTTTTTTAGTGAATTGTGATTTAAATTGTTTGCCAGCAGAAACGCGCGTTCTCCCACTGACTTTCTTATAAGCAGCATTTGATACTG
>JAXEKN010000043.1:0-117981 GCA_034101015.1 Prevotella sp. | reverse complement strand
CCGAGATTACAAATCACGTGCTCTGGCCAACTGAGCTAAAGAGGCGGGTGGGCAAGCTACTTACATCGCGCCGCTACAACCAACTACCTTTGCTACGTTCCCGTCCTGGAGGATTCGAAGGGAGCTGGCCGTGCAAGACTTGCCCGTCTTTGCGTAAAAGCGGGTGCAAAGGTAGGCATTTTTTTTGAATTGTGCAAACTTTTTGCCAAAAAAATTATCTTTTCCCTCATTTTATTTGATTATTTGCCCATTATTTAGTAACTTTGCACCCAAAATAAACAATATTATATAATTATAAACAAGAAAAACGCATTATGATGACTACACAGGAATATATCCAACTGAGGGCTTTCGCACGTGTTGACGGTTTATATATAGGTATATTGTGGATAGCCAGTTTCGCCTGCTATATAGGAGGAATGTCCACTCCGCTTCTCGGCACGATTGGCGGCATCATAGCCATTGTCAGCCCGTTCTATGCAGGAAAGCGCCTCGCCAAGTTTCGCGACGAGATTAGGGACGGAATCATCTCCGGCAAGCGCTCGATGTTTTATTATGCACTGATGTTTTTCTATGCATCCATCATCTTCGCCTTGGCACAATATATCTACTTCGCCTTTATCGACGGCGGATATCTCATGCGCCAGTACATATCAATGCTATCGACAAGCGAGATGCAGGAGGCACTGAAGGTATATGGCATGAATGCCAACGAGATGACACAGGCACTGAAGGAATTTGCCGACTCATCGCCTATCATGACCGCACTTAACATCATGACGATGAACATCACCGTCGGTCTGCTGCTCAGCTTGCCTGTGGCTCTCATCACGAGAAGATCACCAAGACAATAGAACGGTATTTGCATTATGGACAACGCTCTTGACATGACTCTCCGTCTTGCCGTGGCCCTGCTTTTGGGGGGCATCATCGGCATAGAGCGCGAATACCGCGCAAAGGATGCGGGGTTTCGCACTCATTTTCTTGTGGCACTCGGCAGTGCCTTGTTTTGCATCGTGTCGCAATATGGCTTTGGGGTTGACCTAAAAGACTCCTCACGTGTGGCGGCACAGGTGGTGTCGGGCATCGGTTTCCTTGGAGCCGGCACTATCATCTTCCAAAAGAATGTGGTGAGAGGACTTACCACTGCCGCCGGTCTATGGGTCACCGCCGCCATCGGTTTGGCTTGCGGCACGGGTATGTACATCGCCGCTGCCGTAACCACGGTCATGGTGCTCTTCGGACTCGAGATACTAAGCATCCTCATACCACGTATCAGCACCACCACGGTGATGCTTTCATTCTCGGCATCTTCACAGGACAGCATCAAGAAGGCGGTGAAGCATCTACGACAGAAGTCGCTCGAAATAATCTCCTATGAACTGAAGGAGAGAAAGACAAGCCAGGGGGAAATATTCGAGGCCAGTCTTGCTATGAAGGTGAAGCGCGACAGCAGCAACGAACAACTTATTGACTTCCTCAACGACTTCGATGACGTCACCATCTCAAGCGTGGAATAAATGCAAACGATTGCGCAATATTATTTATCTATTATTTGCGC
Organism: Prevotella sp.; assembly: GCA_034101015.1. Classification (GTDB taxonomy): domain Bacteria; phylum Bacteroidota; class Bacteroidia; order Bacteroidales; family Bacteroidaceae; genus Prevotella. The sequence continues at coordinate 116,420 of JAXEKN010000043.1, read as the reverse complement.
TTTTTACTTGCATCCTAAAATTTTATTTTGTATCTTTGCACCGATTTATATCTTATTATTAATAATTAAAAATTTAAACTTATGAAGAAATTATTTACTTTTATCATGCTGTCGATCTTTACAGTCTTGACAGCTAATGCGCAGGAAACAACTTGGAGCGTAATTGGTGATTTTCCAGTTTGTGATAATTGGAAAGTTGATGTCCCTATGGTTAAAGGCGACGATAACATTTGGACTGCTGTTTTTGAGAATGTTGATGCAGGCGACTATGCATTCAAAGTCAGAGCCAATGGCACATGGGTTGAGGCATATCCAGGCAACAACTACTTATTACATGTGAATGCCCCAAAGTCCACTGTTACAATTACATTTAACGAATCTACACATGAAATAGATGCCAAACAAGTTTCAGACGAGGCACCTGTGGAAATTAAATACACATATACCGTTATAGGCTCATTCCCGGCAAGCAAAGACTGGACAATAGACATTGACATGGTAGAAAGTCCCGAAGGTACATGGACAGCAGTAATTAAGGATGTGGCTGCCGGAGAATACAAATTCAAGGTCAGGGCCAATAAAACTTGGAGCATTGCATACCCCAGTACTGACAAAGTTGTGACAGTAGCCGAGGACAACACCACTGTGACTATTGTCTTCACCGAAAGTGACAATGATATTAAAGTGACCCAGGCAGTATCTACCGGCATCAACAGCTTGCGTGCCGCTGATGCCAGTGTGAAGGGCTACAACCTTGGCGGCGTAAAAGCCAACAAGGGACTGGTGATCAAGAACCAGAAGAAATATGTAGTGAAGTAACACTACCTGACTTTTTCAGATACAAACCATGGGATGGACGTGAGCTTAGCTTGCGTCCATCTATCGTATAATAGGTGGGGGCAACGGATGGGGAACATTCGATGACGTGAATGGCAGAGACATTGTCGATGGTATGGTCATGACGGCTGCCTATGAAATAGCCATTGTTGACATAGGCAAGGTCGGCTGTCTGACTGCCACCATATTCCTGGAAGATAAGCCCCGTGGGCATGGAAGCCTCATCGCCCTCATAAGTCCACTTGAATATCTTATGCTGACCGTCGGCAGTCTTGCCCATTAGTTTCATCGACGGACGGTTGTCCCATGACGTACCGGTGAATCCGAAGGCACTGTTCCATACCCATATCCTTACACCCTTGCACTCAGCCGAAGCCTCATAAAACACCGAACGCTCATCGACTGTGGCAAGTGATGGCTCATACACCTCCAACTGGTCGATGCCAGCAGACGGTTCGCTGCCCTCTCCCGCCCCATTGTTGGTGGTTTTCTCCTCCTCCGTGCCGTCATAGGCAAGCGTGGGGAGACTGGCAGGCGAAGATGTATAGAGATAAGGACCATCAATGCCTATCTTCTCCGTGGCGCCAAGTACATATACACACATACGGCCCTTGCCCGAGAAACTGCGTGTGGTGAGTGTGCCGTCGGTGACTTCCTTCACGTCGCCGCTCACCACGTCCATATACCTGCCATTGAGCACACCCGTGAAGGTGGCTCCCGAAGAGATGCTCACCAGGGCATAACTGTCAATGCCGTCGGCCACATACCTGCGCTTGAAGGCATAACCGCCGGAAGATGCCTTGCACCCCTGTTTGCTGTATTGTCCCTTGCGCAGGGCGGGAACATGCTGGCGGATCTGCGCCAAGCGTGAGATATGCTTCGCCAAAGGGCGGCTTAGGGTTGTGGCCATATTACCCGTGGCGTCCGTGTAGAGTCCGAAGTCTGAGACTGTGACTTCCCCCTTGATATATCCACCGAAATAGGCGCGGCCAGTGGCGGAAAGAGGGCCGTTGGGTCCATTGTCTATCTTAATGCCCTTGCGAAACTCCACTTCACTGCCATAATACAGGCATGGTATGCCGCGGAAGGTGAACATCAGGGAGAGGTTTTCCGCCCACTGGTCCGTGCCGCCATTAAAGCGATTGGCATCATTGGGTCCGGGGGAGTAGTCATGCGAATCGACATACACCACATTGTATGTGGCATCGTTATAATAATCATCACTGTCAAACAGTCCCCAGACGCTTCCCACACTGTTGAAGGAATAATGCACGGGGAAGTCTATCACATTCATGCCTGAGGCGGATGAATGGTCGGGACGATGATAGTCATTGCCCTTGAGCCATGCATTGTCCGAGCGCGGCTGTGAAGCCTCCGACTTGTTGGCGGCATATTCCTCCTCGGCAAGCAGCTGGTTGTCGAGGGACGTGGCGGATGTCTGTGGCCCTATCTCGACAGTGTCCCAGTAGGTTGCGTCGTCATTCCATCGCGCCAACAGGCCGTCGTCGGACTTCCATGTATAGAAATAGGGCGACAGCGGTGGCAGGCAACGATAGGTCACAGAACCCTGGAATCTCGCACATACCTCGCCAAACATATAGAAGGGACAGCCATTGAGGCGCTTGTCCTTGTATTGCTCTCCCAACTGCGCGAAATATGGTATGAAGGCCTTGTTGAACGTGGTGCGGGGAATATGTCCAGAGGTGTCAATGCGGAAACCGTCAACTCCCATCTTGATAAACTCGCCATAGCACTCGCGTACATATTTATATACGGCGGGGTTCTCGGTGTTCAGATCGACACAGTCGCCTGCTATCTGTCCCCACCATCTCGTGTCATCATCCCAGTTGAAGTCGGCCTTATGATGCCAGTAGTTGTGGGTGTCATGGTTGATGCCGTCATTGTTCTTCATCTCATGAAGGCGTGACTGATACTGTTCGCCACCGGGAAGCGAGAGATAGTCGGTCGGCAGGCGTCCGGGATTGCCCCAGTCGTCGGTATCATCCCGGGTGATGGGTATCATACACTTGTCGATGGTGGCCTGGTTGGCATCAACATCACGACGGAAGAGCTGGCAGAGGCGACGCTCGCCGAAGTTGCCGGTGTGGTTGAGCACTATGTCAAGCACTATCTTCATTCCCCTGGCATGGGCCTCGTCGATCACCTTTTGGAAGTCAATATCCTCGCTGACACCGTTGTCGGTCCCGGCCTTTGAGGTCAGACGGCAATCCACTGACGACATGTCCATGGCATGATAGCCATGATAGTCATATCCCGACGCGTTCTGAACCACGGGGGTAATCCACACGGTGGTGAATCCCAAAGCCTTGATATAGTCGAGTTTGTCGATAAGCCCCTTGAAGTCGCCTCGCCATGCGGGGTCGCCTTCATTGGCGTCCTGATTGTCCCAACACTGCCAGTTGTTGGAAGGGTCACCATCGTAGAATCGCGTCGTCAGCACAAAATATATGCTCTCGTCGCGAAAGTCGGTCCTGCCTCCCACGAAGTTATCCACATAGTTGGCTCCGTGAGCCAGCAATGCGCCACAAGCCATGAGCGCCATTATGACTCGCCGTCTCATCTTATCGATGTCCATAAATTTTAATATCTTCATTATCATCATATTATTGAGGTATACATATTATTCGGCTTATTATATTATGTCGAAATACATTGCATTGTCGGTCTTACTTCCAATAACTGAAAAGGGACGGCCAAACAGCCGCCCCTAACCAACACAAAAACTAAACTAGACTTAACTAAATTCTTCATATTGGTATTTTCACAAACTCCAGTATGATATTGTATACGTCTGCAAAGATAATGCATTTTTCTATATGTAACAAATAATAGTCCATTTAATTTCTTAATTTATTAAAAAATTAACCATAGAATCTACATCTTAACAGTTTTTGACGCAAGATAATAGTCAAGTATGGTCATTGCAGCCATTGCTTCCACTATAGGCACCGCTCTAGGCAGCACACAGGGATCATGTCTTCCACGTGCTGTCAGTGTGGTGGGATTGCCATCCTTATCCACCGTTTGCTGTTGCATCAGCAGTGTAGCCACTGGCTTGAAGGCAATGCGCATATATATGTCCTCACCATTGCTCAGGCCACCTTGAATGCCGCCGCTATTGTTGGTCCTTGTGTGGAATCCTTCCCCAAAAATATCATTGAGCTGTGAACCACGACAAGCTACTCCGTCAAATCCGCAACCATATTCGAATCCCTTGACCGCATTGATGCCAAGCATGGCCGCGCCGAGGACGGCATGCAGTTTGCCAAATTCCGGTTCTCCCAATCCCACGGGACAACCCTCAACGACACATGTGATGACACCGCCGATGGTGTCTCCCTCTGCCTTCACCTCGGCAATGAGCTTTTCCATTCTCACTGCGGCCTCCGGGTCTGGACAGCGCACTGCGTTGGTCTCCACCAATGAGAGGTCATGGTGGCGATAATCACGGTCGATGGTAATGTCACCCACCTGGGATGTATATGCGGTGACCTTCACGCCAATCTGTCTGAGTGCCAATTTTGCCAGCGCTCCTGCCACGCACCTGGCTATAGTGATGCGTGCCGACGAGCGACCGCCACCGCGATGATCCCTCACGCCATATTTCTCCGTATAGGTATAGTCGGCATGTGAGGGTCGGAACACATCCCGCATGTTGTCATAGTCATTGGAATGCTGGTTGGTGTTGCGCACCTCAAATCCGATAGGACACCCCGTGGATTTTCCCTCAAACACCCCACTGAGGATCTCCACCCGGTCGGCTTCCTTCCTGCTTGTGGTGATGGCACTCTGTCCTGGTCGGCGACGGTTAAGCTCATGCTGTATGAAGTCGAGATCGATGTCGATGCCGGCAGGCATACCGTCAACCACACCTCCCACCGCCTCGCCATGACTCTCTCCAAATGACGTCAGAGTGAATATGTTGCCAAATGTATTTCTCATTTCACTATTGCTGATTCTTAATGACAGTGACCGCATCCACAGCCACCATCATGATGATGATGCTCGCCACCGCAGTCACAACCGTCGCCGCAGCCGTCGCCACAGTCACCACAACCACAGCTACATCCCTCACCGCTCAGGCGATTGATGAAGCCCTGTATCTCGTCCTTGGTGGCCTCGCGGCTCTCTATCACCTTACCGGCAAAGCACAGGGTCTTGCCTGCAAGGGGATGGTTAAGGTCCATCTTCACCTTGTCGTCGGTGATCTCCAGCACACGTCCGTAGAATCTGTTGCCATCCTCATTCTGAAGTGGCACTATGGCATCGACAAAGATATTCTCATGGTCGAAATGTCCGTTGATGCAGAACATATCACGGTCAAGGCTCAGCACACGCTCTGCCTCATGGTCACCATAGGCATGGTCCTTGTCCAATTCAAACTCAAAGTCTGCTCCTGCCTCCAATTCGGCAATCTGCTTTTCAAAGTCTTCGAGAGTCACTCCAAAACCACTTAAAAACACGAAGGGACGGTCTGCAGTTGCCTCTTCCACAAATTCTCTCTCTCCATTTTCCACCGTATAGAGCTTGTAGCTCACGGCAATGTACTTGTTGCTCATTTCTTTATTTATATATTTACTGTTTATTCTTAATACTGCTACACCTTATTCTTATTCTGCTACACCGATAATCTCCTCCACCGACTTACATCCATGACGGTCGAGCCAGTCGTTGATGCCGTCTCTCACCTTGATGGTGACTGTGGGGTCGATAAAGTTGGCAGTACCTATCTCAATGGCCGTGGCGCCCGCCATGATAAACTCTATGGCATCCTCCGCAGTCATGATGCCGCCAAGTCCTATCACGGGAATCTTGACTGCCCTTGCCACCTGCCACACCATACGAAGTGCCACCGGTTTAACAGCCGGTCCGCTCAATCCGCCTGTTCCTATGCTCAAGCGGCGACACCTGCGCTCTATGTCGATGGAGGTGCCCATCAACGTATTGATGAGCGACACGCCGTCAGCTCCCTCTGCCTCCACTGCACGCGCTATCTCGCAAATGTCGGTGACGTTGGGGGACAGTTTGACGATAAGAGTCTTGTGATACCTCTCCCTCACTGCCTTTACCACACTGGCTGCACCAGCACACGTGACTCCAAAAGCCATACCGCCATCCTTTACATTAGGACAGGATATATTAAGCTCAATGGCCGGGATGCCGTCCAATGCGTCGATACGTGCGGCACACTCCGCATAGTCCTCCGGAGAAGAACCGCTGACATTGACTATCATATTGGTGTCTATATCCTTTATCTCGGGATATATATGCTGGCAGAAATAGTCAACCCCCTTGTTTTGAAGTCCCACACAGTTGAGCATGCCCATCGGTGTCTCAGCCATACGGGGATAATCATTGCCCTCACGAGGCTTGAGCGTGGTGCCCTTGACTATAATACCTCCAATGCCGTCGAGCGGCACGAAGTCAGCAAATTCCAGTCCATATCCGAATGTGCCGGATGCCGTCATCACGGGATTCTTCATCTGAAGATCCTTTATCTTTACATTTAGAGATGCCATAACAGTTTCCTAATATTAAACACTGGTCCTTCCTTACATACACACAGATTGCCCTCAGTGGTCTTCTCCACACAGCAGAGACATGCTCCGACACCACAAGCCATCATATTCTCAAGCGAGGCCTCACATTCCACACCCGCCTTTATGGCATATTTCGCCACGTTGACCATCATTGGTTTGGGGCCGCAGGTGGCAATCATATCGAAGTGTTCGCCAAGCACGGAGTGATTGGTGACAAATCCCTTTTCACCCTCAGACCCGTCCTCTGTCGTCACGCATACGCGCCCGTACTTTTTAAATAATGCGAGTTCCAAGAGGTCGGCGGCCGTTCGCGCTCCAAGAAGGAATGTGGGTTCTATGCCCATTCTCTTCATCTCGGCACCCATATACAGCAGCGGTGCCACTCCAACGCCTCCTCCTACGAGCAGCACACTCTCATTAGGGCTTTGCGGCATGGTGAATCCCCGGCCGAGCGGTAACACGCAGTTGAGTCTCTCACCAGGTTTCACTGCCACTATATGGCGTGTGCCGTCACCTATGGCAGCCACAAGCAGCCACAGCTCATTATTGTCTTTATCCACGAAGTTGATTGATATGGGGCGGCGCAAGAATGTATTCTGCGAGCCATCTACTCTCACCTCCACAAACTGTCCGGGAAGCATCTCGGGCAGGGGTGAGTCATGGGTGAGTCGAAGGAGTGAATATTTCCCGTTGACTCTCTCCACAGCTTTGACCGTAAGGTCGAGGACATATTTCTTCATTGTCATTCTTATCGTGTTATTTCCGTTTTCTGCTGCAAAGGTACTTTAAATAATAGACACTACCAAATGTTTTTCGATTTTTTTCTCTTTTCGACTGAAATTACTTCTTTGGCGACGGGTAAAAACTCTCGTATGTGAAGTCGTCATAATAGACCTTTATCTCTATCACATGACGCTGTGGCTTGTCAATATATCTTACTTCCGTTTTGGGCGTTTCCCTTGGTGTATTTCTTACACCATTAACTTCCTGGTGTCGCTCGGCTGCAAATCCGACTGCCATAGCGGATGATGGCGTATCATCAAAACCAAAGTCGAGCATCGGCTCCTGTGGCTTTGGGGTAGGATGGGCGGCAGGCTCCTGGCTGTCGATTGACTCATTGTCATCTATGAACATATTTCCTAAGCCAAACATCAGCCATTCGATGTTGATGTTAGGAATTTTCTTTTTCAGTGCCTCTACTGTCGAGAGGGTAGGCTTGGTCCTTCCTGAGAAGATGCTGCTCAGTGTAGCTGCCGATAGGTCGAGGTAGGATGCAAATGCCTGTTGGGTCATCTGCTTGGCCTCCATAATCTGTCTGATTCTGTCTTTCATTGTGCTTAATGTTATATTATGGGGCATTTTGCCCCGTTTTTCTTTTCGTTTACAAAGGTAAAGAGTTTTTTTGTAACAACCAAATTATTGAAGAATAATTTAGATTTTTAAACTTTTGGTTTCTATTTTTAAATTCACAAACATAAAGTTAAAATAATGTCGGCTTAGCGGTTTACATTTACAAATATGAATTTAGGGATTAAAACATCACTAATGTTTTATTTGGTATTCTTACGCAATTCATTGGGTTCTAATGTGATATTTATAGCACACAATGACCCGTATGCACGAAATATCTCAAATATTGACAAAATAATCCTTATTTTATCTATCCAATTCTCAATAAATCGAATAAAGCATTGGTTTTAAATGTATTATATATTAAATATCTATATGAATAATAATACATTCGGGTTTTAAGTCCTAAACATTCAGGTTTGCAAATTTATAAATCTAAACCGAAGTCTTGTGATTTGATTTTGCAAATCACGGTTTAGCCTTGTGAATTATCAAGCGCGGTGTTATGGATTTACAAATCTAAATTCACAGAACAAAACGTTGGCAATTGTTAATACTAAATTTTCCATCTCTTCAAGATAGCCCCCTAAGTGAGTTTTCGGCGTTTTTGGATTATTCCCGCCAAGATATAAAGAAGCCGAAAATACGCGAGTTTTGAAGGGGTAAAATACCATCTAACCCACTGAGAATGATAGAAAAGGGCATAAAAAAAGTGCTCCAGTCGAGCACTCCTTTTAGCAAAAAACAGCCATAAAAAGCATCAAAAACTAATGAAGAATAAAGAAAATTAGCTCCTGAAGCAGCTCTTCTGGAGGTGTACTGGGGTTGTCCAAGCCCTTGGTTTTGGCATCTATTTCTCTCATTTTGGAAATGATCTGCATCACCTTCATTCCTGAGTAATTTCTCATGCCCGTCATATAGTCTTTGGCCGCCCATGGATTTCTCAGTTCGAGCCATTTTGCCACTGCCTCCTGACTGGCTCTTTGTGGGCAATAATATGCGATCATCAGATTTTGGAAGTAACCAAAGAGCAACGGGAGAACGGAGTAGATACTTCCAGCCTTTGGATTTTTGTTAAAATAATTTGCGATTTGATTTGCCTTGAAAACATTGCGGTTGACGATAGCGTCGCGCAGTTCGAAGGCATTAAAGTCCTTACTCACTCCTATCTGTCGTTCGACCACTTCTGGGGTCACTCTTTTGTTGTCCTCTGGCAGTGAGATGAGCAATTTGTCAAGCTCACCAATCAGTCGGCACAGGTCTGCCCCGATTGACTCCGCTATCAGGTTGGCTGACTTCGGGTCGATGCTTGCCCCCTTATCCAAGAGATATTTCTCGATAAACGGCACGAGGTCGCGCTCGCGCAGTTTCTTGCTCTCGAAGATTACTCCCACCTTGGCTATCTCTGCCATCACCTTCTTTCGTCGGTCGGCAGTGCCATTCTTATGTGAGAACACAAGGATGGTCGAGGCAAGCGGGTTTTCGAGATATTTCTCCAAGGCATCAATGCCTTCCAACTTTTGGGCTTCCTTGACTATCACCACCTGATGCTCTGCCATCATGGGATAGCGGCGGGCTGCCTCCATCACTCTTACTCCCGTGACATCGGTGCCATAGATTACGGTCAGATTGAAGTCGGCCTCCTCTGGAGTAAGCACGTTGTCGGTGATATATTCTGTTATCTTGTCTATATAGTATGGCTCATCCCCCATCAGATAATAGACGGGCAGGTATCTTTTGGCCTTCAGATCGGCCATAATAGAGTCGAAAGTAGCAATTTTTGTTTCTGCCATTGCGTTATTTGCGATTTATTTAGTAACTTTGCAGCCGACAAATCCAAGATACGGATGAATTGCCGCTGCATGATTTGTGTGCAAAGGTATAGAAAAAGAGTGAGACTACAAAGAAAATAAGCAATAATTTACACCTTATTATATATATGCACGACTTAAACCTGCCAAAATATGGCATAAAGATACGAAAAGACGGCGACCGGCAGATGATTTTCGATGACTTGCGCCGCAAGTACGTCGCCCTGACACCAGAAGAATGGGTCCGTCAGCACTTCGTTCACTATCTTATCGACCACAAGGGCTATCCCGAGGGACTTCTCGGCAATGAGATTCAGCTTGTCGTGGGCGCCAAGAAGTTGCGGTGTGACAGTGTGCTATACGACCGCTCGCTTCATCCCCGCATGATAATGGAGTACAAGGCCCCTAACGTAAATATCACCCAAAAGACATTTGACCAGATTATGACCTACAATATGCTCCTGCACGTGGATTATTTGGTGGTCAGCAATGGTTTGTCTCATTATTGTTGTCATATTGATTATGACAATCAAAAATATTTATTCCTCAAGGATATACCCGACTATGAAAATATTTTATTAAACGGAGATAATGGAAGATAAAAGGAGATAAGGGACATTTGTCTTTTTACTTCCCTTATCTCCTTATAACTACTCCTTACTACTTTATATAGGATTATTCCTCAGTCTTTCTGCGACGAATGCCACGCTTGCGTGTCTTCTTATCCTCCTCGCCTTGCTTCTCTATCTTCACTCCGGCCAATTCGGGGTCAATAAGAATTCGTCCGCAATACTCACATACAATGATTTTCTTGTGCATCTTGATGTCCAACTGTCGCTGTGGCGGAATCTTGTTGAAGCATCCGCCGCAGGCGTCACGCTGCACATAGACGATTCCAAGACCATTGCGTGCGCTTTTGCGTATACGCTGGTAAGACAACAGGAGTCGTGGCTCAATCTTAGCCTCAAGTTCCTGGGTCTTGAGTTTCAGCCTTTCCTCCTCTGCACGTGTCTCGGCCATGATGTCGTCGAGTTCGCTCTTTTTCAGTTCAAGTTCCTTCTGGCGGTCCACAAGGAGTTCCTCGCTTTGGACCTTCTCCATGTTTTTCTCGTTGATGCGGTTCTGAGCCTCTCGAATTTTCTTGTTGCAAAGCTCAATTTCGAGACTCTGGAACTCGATTTCCTTGCTCAGTGTGTCATACTCTCGATTGTTTCTCACCTCATCGAGCTGAGCCTTGTAGCGTGCCAGACTGGTCTGTGCCTCAAGTATTTCAGCCTTTTTGCTGCTTACTGCATTCTGAAACTCTTCGATTTCGGCACAAATTTTCTCGATACGTGTCTCCAAGCCCTGAATCTCGTCCTCAAGGTCTTCCACTTCGAGGGGCAACTCACCGCGGAGCGCTCTTTTCTCGTCGATTGCCGAAAGGGTGGTCTGAAGCTGAAAGAGAGTCTTCAGCTTGTCTTCCACCGACAAATCCGTAGGATCTTTTCTTGCCATGTTGAATTACAAATAAATTATTGGATTCGTATTGGTTTCCGCCACATATACAGGCAGTTGCCCACACTCCTCCGTGATTATTGACTTAAATATTTCCGATGTGTATTGTTCACTTTGATAATGTCCGATGACGCATATCTGCAGTTTCTGCTCCGTGCCGAAATACTGATGATAATGCATCTCGCCGGTGATGAAGGCATCTGCGCCGGAAGCTATCGCCTGTGGCAGGAGGAAGTCGCCGGCACCGCCGCATATTGCCACTCGCTCCACGGGACGTTGGAGCAGCTGATTGCACATGGCACACTCCACCCTGAATGTCTCCTTCACCTTCATGACAAAGTCCATGGCCGGCATTGGCTTGGACAGTTCGCCCATCACACCGCTTCCGGCATCCTCACCTTGTTTTGGGGCGAGAAACCTGACATTTCCAAGCCCCATTTTCCGGGCCATCATAAAGTTGACCCCATCCCGGGCATTATCCATATTGGTGTGCATGGAGATGACACAGATGTCATTCTTAATAGCCTTGATGACAGTGCGTTGCACATAGTCAGCGCCACCGATCTGCTTCAATCCGCGAAAGAGCAGAGGATGGTGGGAGACGACGATGTTACACCCTCGCCTGACAGCCTCGTCAATGATGTCCTCGTTGACGTCAAGACACAATAAAGCCCCTGATGCTTCCGCCTCTGTCAATCCTACTTGCAAGCCGGCATTGTCCCAGTCTTCCTGCAAGGGCAGAGGCGCGAATCGTTCAAGGGCGCTCAACACTTCCTTAATTTTCACGCTTCTTCAGCTTTAAGTTTTATAATTTTGCACGGGCACATTTCATCGCCACCCGTCTGTTTCAGTTTGCAAAATTACTTTTTTTCCTTGAATTATGCAAATTATCTCCGTGTTTTTTATCTTATTTAACTCTTTCAATACCAGTCATCCAAAGATGCAGTGGCCTCCACCCTATTCTCCACGTCGTCGGGAAGTGACGGAAAGAAGTCGATACCCGTGATTCGCTCCACCTCATCCACGGTGTTGACATAGTCGCCCTTGGGGCGGTTGCCGCCTTGGTTCTTGTATATGAACCCTATGGCTTTAGGTGTGCCCTGCATACAAAGCACCACCTTGAAAAATGCCTCTGGCACAGGCAGTTTGTTCTTTCCTATCCGCTTGTGCCTTGCGCTTGTGTAGAATACTGGTCCGCTGACGATGTAAATCTCCCCCATCTGTTCTGCCCATCGGCGGCACTGCTGTTCTATCTCATTCCAGTCGCCTGCGTTCAACCCGTGAATCTGCGGGCATATATTTGTGAACAGGAACGACTGGCTCTGAGCCTCCTCGCTCCATTTGCAGTCGCCCGAGGGACACATGTGACCACGGTCATATCCCGAACCACGATAATCGGCATCCGTGGCGCGAGGCTCCGGCACATCCTCGTCCTCCTGGAATTTGATGCCGCCGCGCTTGTATGGTCCGTTGGCATGGTCGGCGGTGAGGCGCCATCCCACCCAGTTGGGCTGTTTGGTCTGCGGGTTATATGATGTCACATACCCCGTTCTCCTGAGCATTATCTCTCCGTCAGCGCCTGCCTTTTCCGTCATTCTTGCAAGCACTTCCACCTGTCCGCCACTTGCTTCGCCGGTCTTGGTCTTTCCCGCCGACGACTGTGTTTTCTTTCCCGCCGACGACTGGTTTTTCTCCACCGACAGCAACTGTCCATTCTCTCCCGACAGTCCTTTCACCGCCGCGGCTGCGCATATACACAGCCCTATGAATCCTAATATTATCTTTTTCATTCCAATGATTTTTTATTCTAACTTCTTTTTTCGCTTCGCTCAAGGAAACTCCTTCTTTAATATCACACAAACGCCTTGCCCTGCCATTTCAGTGAATGCCATCTGCGCATGAGAATGATGCCACGTATATTCTCGTCCATACAAAAAGCCACCCAAATGCCTATCAGTCCTAAGCCACATGGTATGCCCAATAGCCACGCAATGCCCACCGCCACCGTCCATTGGCAGATGACTCCCACCACGACGGGATACACGGCATCCCCCGTGGCTCTCAGCGTGCCACATGCGAAGATATTCTTCACACGTCCGTAGCTCAAGAAGAAGTCGATGCAGAAAATCCACGTGCCTGTCCGGATAATCGCTTCATTGTCCGTCAGGAAGGTCAGCAGCGAATGTCCCCCGGCGGCGAGCATCGCCGCCACCACAAGCGTCAACATGGTGCCCATGCGATACACATAGTTGCCGAGGATATATGCTGCACGATAGCGCAATTGGCCAATGTAGTGTCCCACAAGGATATCTCCCCCCTGCACGATGCTCACGCTGAAGAGTATGACAAAGGTGATGGTGGTGGTACAATACACCTTGGTGGTGAGGGCCTCCGTACTTATCTGATTGATAAAGAAGGTGATGACTATCTGCGACAGTGAATATGACATCTCCTCGCTCATCGCCGGGATGCCTATGTGGAAGAGATTTTTCATCTCCTGCCATGGGAATGGGCGGAAATATCTCTTGTACGACGAATAGACCGTGCGCGCTGCCGCCGCCGACCTGAACACAACCTTAAACGGCAGGCTAATCACAAAATACGACGCTCTGAGCGTGTGGAACACTATGCCGCGATGTGCAAAGTCGTGCTTTTCCTTCTGAGCCGTGCGCCACACTCCCATCATGAAGCATCCGAGGATGACGGTCGATACGATACGGCTACTTGCAGTCACCCATGCGGCTCCCTCCACTCCCATGGCGGGCAGTCCCCAATGGCCGAATATCAAGGCATAGTTGCCGATGATGTTCATCACATTGACAGTCACGGTGGAGATCATCGGTTTGATGGTCTTTCCCGTGGAGCGCAGTGCGGCACTGAACGTCAGCGACAATGCCTGGAAGAACGACAGCGACCCCGTTATCTCCAAATAGCGTGCACCGTCGCCCATCAGTCCCTCGCGCAGCCCGAAGGCAGTCAGCAGAGGTTCGGCCCATAACCACAGGCAACAGCTCACCGTCATGCCGATTAACGTGTTGACCATCACCGCTATGCCCACTATCTGCATAAACCGCGTGCGATATCCCGCACCATAGTATTGTGCACACAGTATGGCGGCTCCCATCGACACAAACTGGTAGATGAGAAACACGAATGAGATAAGTTGGTTGTCAAGCCCCACGGCTGCCACCGCGTCGTCGCTGTATCTCGACAGCATGACCGTATCGACAGCTCCAAGGAGCATCACTAAAGCTATGTCGATGAATATCGGCATCGTCAGCTTGAGGAGGTTTTTCTTCACCGAAACGTTTTCCATGTATTTGTATTTGCTGTTCTTGATAATTTTTCGTTTTTCGTCTGCAAAATTACATCATTTCTTTCATTATCCCGACGTCTTTGACCCTGAAATTATGCTTTTCACACTTTTTCTTGATTTAGTTTGGACATGAATATGGGCATGGATGTGGAATACACAATGCAAGAGAGACCGGAAGAGGCATTTCCGCCTGCATCCAGTCTCTCTCTCTTTAATCGTTATTTACTGATGCCAAGTGGTTTACACCGGCATGTTCACTCTACCATAGTTGTACATACTAAGTACGTTGACGCAATACTTGTTGAACTTCTTGTTTGCTGTCAATTTGTTGATCATACGTCTCATAATGTTACCCTTTCAATCTTTTTGTTATACAATCTTTTCAAGTTTCACTTACGGGCGGTCCTTTGTTCGCCCATTTCCTGATTATTCACTATTGTTATCCTAAATGTCTTTTCGTCCTTTTTTATATTAACACGTGTCTTCTTTTCATCTGTCTGAGCAGTCGCTTACTGCTTTTGACGGTGCAAAGATACGGCGATTTTTTCATTCCGCAATACTTTTTTCCGTCATTTCTCCATAAAAGCGTCATTATTTTGACCTTTATCATCCCTTGCCGCCCCTCATTGACCGATGTCATCTCATGCCTCATAATGTTGACCCTGGTCAATTCCGTGTGGATATATGTTTCCAGACTTCATCATTCTCGGCGCATACCTCTGGGAGCGTGGGCGTCCCGCCCGCAGTCTGACTATAAAGCATATATCTATCTCTTCTCTATGACTATTTTTGATTAGTCTTTGCGGCGGGCCGCGGGCGAGACGCCCACGCTCCCAGAGGCATCCGCAATGGTGTTCGCATCAGCTGCAGGCGAGACGCATGCATACCAAATGGGATGCGCATAAAATGACTATTGCAAAAATCTATAATATTACTATAAGAATTCAAAAATAATACTGAAAAAGTTTTGCCGTATGCCTGAAAAAATGTATCTTTGCAGTTGGAAAGCATTTATTCGCATTTAGGCGAATGTACATTTGGCTTAAGGCGAACGGCGATTCGCATTAATGCGAACATACATTTGCATTAAATCGAATGAATGAAACACAGGCAGAGAGGAAATGCAGCAAGGGGGAGAAGTTATGAGGGGAAGTAATGAGGGACCAAATGTCTATGCGTGGAGAGCAATGGCATTGGAAACTTGAATAAACATAATATAAAAGAAAGGCTATAGTATGATAAATTATCTGTTACAAGAAGCACCCGACGTGTCAAAGAGCGGGAAGAAAGTGGTATATCCGAAGTTTATACTCAACCACCAGATTGACTACGAGTCGTTTCTCAAGACGCTGAGAAGCTATTACCCCCAATGCAACGAGGCACTGGTGCAAACGGTAATCGGCAGCGTGGTGGAACACATGCTCAGCTATCTGGCAATGGGCCACTCGGTGAAGATTGACGGACTTGGAGTGTTCTCGTTGTCGCTTGAGTTCTGCGACGACAAGCCCAAGGAAATGATGGACGAAAAGGACAAGATGAAGTACAGGAAGGTGAGAGTGAAAAACTGGACCCTGAAGACCGACCCCGATACACTGAGAAAACTACGCGACAAAACGGAGTGTCAAAGAGCCATGTCTGACGTGAACAGACAGCCAAGCAATCGCCTGACCCTCGAAAAGCGCATCAGCAACGCCCTGCGGCTCATAGACCGCCACGGCTTCATGACTCTCGGCGACTATGCCAGTGCAAATAATCTCTGCCGCTCGTCGGCTTCCGTGGAACTGAAGAAGATATGCTCAATGACCGACAGCCCTATCAAAGCGGCAGGAGCCGGGTCGCATAAGGTATGGGTGAGGGGGAAGACTAAATGAGCCCCGCAGCAAAACTGCGGGGAACGGTGGCTTTTCATTTTCACAGCAAAACTGCGGGGAACAGGGGCTTTTCGCTTTATTGGGAACAAGGGCTTTTCGTTTTTATTGGGGACGTCAGGCGGCGGATATATCCCGAAGATTGCCGTAGCGGTCAAACGAGCGGCGGTCAGCAAGATAAAGGGTGATGCCGAGCGAAAGCATCGAGGCAGCAAAGGTGATGATGATAATCATCATCTGATACTTGATGGCCACTCCGGGCAACGAGCCTCCAAGCAGCTGGCCTATCATCGTGCCAGGCAGCGACACCAGTCCCATCACCGCCATATTGGCCACACACGGGGCGAAAGCCTTCTCCACAGCCTTGCGCAAGAATGGCGTGATGGCTTCGAGATGTGATGCGCCGTTGCCAAGGAGATATTGGTATAGCAGGTGCTCACGCTGCAGTCCGTCGTAATAGCTGTTGAGGGCTATCACCGCCACACTGAGCATATTGCCCATCAGGATGCCCATGATGGGTATGAAATAATGTGCGTCGAAAGGATGCCCAAGCCTTAGTACAAACACAAGGAAGTACATTCCGACGACAAGGGACGAGGCAAAAAACCCCGCAGCCACCGGCATGAGAAACATTGTCTTCTTGAGATGTGTGCGATTGGTGGCGGTAAATGAAGCCACTCCCACCATCACGGCCACCCACAAGAGATTAATCCACGCGCTGTTCCAGATAAACAGGTACTTGAGATACAGTCCGATGAGCAACAATTGCACCACCATTCTGATTGTTGCCACAAGTGTGGAGTTGACGAGTTTCACGCCGAATCGCCAGAACACATAGAGAGGTATTCCCATCAACAGCAGTCCCACTGCCATACTGAACCATGAAATGTCCATTGTCTTCTTCGAAGAATTAAAAAATTAAAATATTAAAATATTAAAGAAACGAAGTCAATCAAGGGATTGCTATTCTCTTGTCACAACCATTGGCGAATGCCGGGTCATGACTCACCGTAAGCACCGTGGCTCCATTAGCCGCCAAGGCCTTGAGATATGCGAGCACGAGACCGGCGGTATGAGTGTCGAGAGCCGAAGTAGGCTCGTCGGCGAGCACTATCGGCTTTTTCAGCAATCCAAGAGTGGAGATGATAATCCTCTGTCGCTGCCCCCCGCTCAGTTCGCTGACCTTCTTGTCGTATAGCTCCTCGTCGAGGTCAAGCATTCGCCACTCGTGCATAAGCCTTTCCTTCGAGAAAGGCGTCGCGGCATTGGCCTTTAGCGCAAAAGTCAAGCCCACCATCTCGCCAACCGTCTCGGAAGGCAGGGCAAGGTCCTGCGGCACGTAAGCCATAAACTTACGAAACTCCCCCGCCGATGCCGGAGTGAGCAGTTCGCCGTCAATACTGATATGTCCCTCGTCGAGCGACACAAAACCGAGTATGGCCCTCAACAGCGATGTCTTGCCGCATCCCGACTCTCCCGTGATGCAAGCCACCTCGCCATCGTCCACCCTGAGCGACTTGCCCATAAAGAGCTGTCGCCCCGCCATACTTAAAGTAGCATTTTTTATCTCTAACATATTGCTTTTCGTCTTAAAAGAGCTTTTTGAGCCGCAAAAGTATCATTTTATTTCCATTTATGCAAACAAAATGGGAGGAAAATGCACGAAAGTCAAAAAAAATATGTAATTTTGCGCCGTATTTATCTTATATATCGATATATGGAACGACAGGATAAGACAAAAAAGGTGGTGCCGGCCGAATGGGCACCACAAAGCGCAGTGATGCTCACATGGCCTCACTCCGCCACGGATTGGCTCCCAATCCTCCCCGAAATCACACACACCTACGTGCAGATGACCCAAGAGATTGTCAAGCGCGAAAGGCTTGTCATTGTCACCCCCGAGCCCAACAAGGTGAGACAGCTTCTGCCCCACTCGCCTCGCATCACCTACGTGAAATGCGCCACCAACGACACATGGGCACGCGACCATGCCTTCATCACCCTCGTTGACCGCAAGCAGCAGTTGCCGTTCACGGGCATACAGTTGCTCGACTTCCGGTTTAACGGCTGGGGAGAGAAATTCCCCGCCGACCTCGACAATGCCATCAACCGCCAGCTCTTCAATGCCGGTGCGGTCAACGGCGAATATGTCAACCACCTCGACTTCGTGCTTGAAGGCGGAGCCATCGAGAGCGACGGTGAGGGCACTATCTTCACCACCACGGGATGCCTGATGGCACCTCACCGCAACCAGCCTCTGACCCAGGACGACATCGAACGACAACTCATCGACCGGCTGCATGCCGACCGTGTGATATGGATAGACCATGGCCATCTCATCGGCGACGACACCGACGGCCATATCGACACCCTCGTCAGGGTGGCTCCCGCCGACACCTTATTATATATGGGATGCGACGACGAGAATGACCCGCAATATGAGGAGCTCCACAAGATGGAGGAGGAACTGCGGCTGCTGCAGACCAAGAGCGGACGAGGCTACCGACTGCTCCGGCTACCGTCGCCACGCCCCATCTACCACGAGGGTGAGCGTCTGCCAGCCACCTACGCCAACTTCTTAGTCATCAACGACGCCGTGCTCTATCCCACCTACGACCAGCCCGACCTCGACGCCGAGGCGGCACAGGTGATTGCCGACGCCTTCCCCGACCGCGACATCATAGGCATCGACTGCCGCCCCGTCATCATCCAGCATGGCTCGCTTCACTGCTGCACCATGCAGTTTCCCGCCGGTGTGGTATTGAAAAACAAGTCGATTAGCTGACACAACTCGTCAACTTGTCAACTTGTCAATCAACTCGTCAACTTTAAAAAAAACAATGAAAAAGATAAAAATAGGATTCCTGCAGCAGCACAACGTGTCTGACGTCAGGACAAACATTCTGAGACTCGCAGAGGGCATAGCCGACCTCGCAAAGCGAGGCGCACAACTCGTGGTGCTGCAAGAGCTCCACAATTCCCTCTACTTCTGCCAAGAAGAGAAAGTTGATAACTTCGACCTCGCCGAACCCATCCCCGGCCCATCCACACAGATGTATGGCGAGATAGCCAAGCAGTGTGGCGTGGTCATCGTCACCTCGCTCTTTGAGCGTCGTGCAGCCGGCCTGTACCACAACACCGCCGTGGTCATCGACAAGGACGGCACCATAGCGGGAAAATACCGCAAGATGCACATCCCCGATGACCCCGCCTACTATGAGAAGTTCTACTTCACCCCCGGCGACCTCGGCTTCCATCCCATCGACACGTCCGTGGGACGGCTCGGCGTGATGGTATGCTGGGACCAGTGGTATCCCGAAGCCGCCCGTCTCATGGCCCTTCAGGGAGCCCAACTGCTCATCTATCCCACCGCCATCGGATATGAGTCGTCGGACACCCCACAGGAACAGGAGCGCCAGCGCAAGGCATGGCAGACCGTACAGCGCGGACATGCCGTGGCCAACGGTCTTCCCGTAGTCACCGTCAACCGTGTGGGCTTTGAGCCCGACCCCTCCGGACGCACCAAGGGCATACAGTTCTGGGGCACGTCGTTCATCGCCGGCCCCCAGGGCGAAATATATTATGAGGCATCCGACCAGGAAGAGGAAAGCGTCATCGTCGGCGTTGACCTTGACCACAGCGAGGACGTGAGGCGATGGTGGCCGTTTCTTCGCGACCGCCGCATAGAGGAATACAGCGGTATCACCCGGCGCTTCATCGACTGAATCCGACTGGATTCGACTGAATATAAGCAAACTTCAAACAACCAAAAAAAGAGAAATAGGAAATGTCAGAAAACTTAAGATTTCAAGTGGTGGAAGAGGCCTTCAAGAAAAGGCCTTTAGACGTAGCCACCCCCAATGAAAGACCGTCGGAATACTTCGGCAAGTATGTCTTCACACGCCAGAAGATGTACAAGTACCTGCCCGCCGACGTATATGCCAAACTCATCGACGTCATCGACAATGGCGCTCGCCTTGACCGCTCCATCGCCGACGCAGTGGCTGAAGGCATGAAGAAATGGGCTATGGAATATGGCGTCACCCACTACACCCACTGGTTTCAGCCCCTCACCGAGGGCACAGCCGAGAAGCACGATGCCTTCGTGGAGCACGACGGCAAGGGCGGCATGGTAGAGAACTTCAGCGGCAAGTTGCTCGTGCAGCAAGAGCCCGACGCATCGTCATTCCCCAACGGCGGCATACGCAATACCTTCGAGGCACGCGGCTATTCCGCATGGGACCCCACGTCGCCGGTGTTTATCATCGACGACACGCTCTGCATCCCCACCATCTTCATCTCCTACACCGGCGAGGCCCTCGACTACAAGGCTCCGCTGCTTCGCGCCCTTCATGCCGTGGACCGTGCCGCCACCGACGTGTGCAGCCTCTTCTATAATGACGTGACCAAGGTGACGTGCAATTTAGGATGGGAACAGGAATACTTCCTCGTCGATGAAGGCCTCTACTCCGCCCGCCCCGACCTTATGCTCACCGGCCGTACGCTTATGGGCCACGAGAGCGCGAAGAACCAACAGATGGACGACCACTATTTCGGCACCATCCCCGACCGCGTCCAGGCATTCATGAAAGACTTGGAGATACAGGCCCTCGAACTGGCCATCCCCTGCAAGACCCGCCACAACGAGGTTGCGCCCAACCAGTTTGAGTTGGCTCCCATCTACGAGGAATGCAATCTTGCAGTCGATCACAACATGCTCCTAATGTCGCTGATGAAAAAAGTGGCACGCAAGCACGGCTTCCGCGTGTTGCTTCACGAAAAGCCGTTTGACGGCATCAACGGTTCGGGCAAGCACAACAACTGGAGCCTTCTCGCCGACAACGGCACACTGCTCCACGCCCCGGGCAAGACACCAGAGGAAAACCTCCGCTTCGTCACGTTTATCGTCGAGACCCTCATGGCCGTATATCGCCACAACGGACTGCTCAAGGCATCTATCATGTCGGCCACAAATGCCCACCGACTTGGCGGCAACGAAGCCCCGCCCGCCATCATCTCGTCATTCCTCGGACAGCAGCTCAACGAGGTGCTCGACCATATCGAACAGGCCGACAAGGAAGAACTCTTTAACATCCGCGGCAAACAGGGCATGGAGATCGACATACCCCAGATTCCCGACCTCATCATCGACAATACCGACCGCAACCGCACCTCACCCTTTGCCTTCACCGGCAACCGGTTCGAATTCCGTGCCATCGGCTCAGAGGCCAACTGCGCCTCGGCGATGATAGCCCTCAACGCCGCCATGGCAGACACTCTCACATCCTTCAAGCGGCGTGTTGACAGCCTCATCGCCCAAGGCGAGGACAAGCTCAGCGCCATCATCGACATCCTGCGCGAGGACATCAGGACATGCAAGCCCATCCGCTTCGACGGCAACGGCTACAGCGAGGAATGGGTGGAGGAAGCCCGCCGCCGTGGTCTCGACGTGGAAAGCAGTTGCCCGGTGGTATTCGAGCGTTATCTCGACGGGGATAGTATCCGCATGTTTGAGGCGACAAAGGTGATGTCGCGCAAGGAACTTGAAGCGCGCAATGAAGTAAAATGGGAGACCTACGTCAAGCGCGTGCAGATAGAGGCCCGCGTACTCGGCGACCTGTCGATGAACCATATCATCCCCGTGGCCACCCACTATCAGAGCCAGCTCATCCGCAACGTTCAGGCCATGAGGCAGATCTTCGACGCCGACAAGGCCGAACGGCTGAGCACACGCAACAAGAAGCTCATCGAGGAGATAGCCGAGCGCACAGAGCGCATCGAGACTCTCGTTGACGAACTGGTGGAGCATCGCCGCGTGGCCAACCGCATCGACGACATCCACAAGCGCGCCATCGCATATCACGACAATGTCAACACCACCATGGACAGCATACGCCATGAGATTGACAGTCTTGAGATGATTGTAGAGGACGGCCTGTGGACTCTGCCGAAATACCGCGAAATGTTATTTATAAGATAAGAGATTTCTCATATACCGACAGAGATGTTACTTCTGTTTCTTGAGTAATAATTTATTAAGCTCTCTGTCACTGTGTTCAATAAAACAATTCGGGCTGCACCCTCAATGGGATGCAACCCGATTTTTATGTTCTATTCTATCGTATTAATCTCTGATTCCGAGAGTCCTGTGACTTGACTTATAATATCAATTCCCATTTTTAACTTCTTCATTTCACGAGCAACTGATATTGCCTTGTTAAACTCACCTTCTGCACGACCTTCTGCACGACCTTCTGCACGACCTTCTGCACGACCTTCTGCACGACCTTCTGCACGACCTTCTGCACGACCTTCTATAATACCCTCCATGCGATATGTGTCAAGAACACCTTCCTGAGTGCGAATGGTATCCAAATAATCGTCGTATGCCCTACGCTCCTCCTCATCCATCTGCATAATACGCAGTTGCTCCTTTGCCTCACGCAAACCGGGAGTCTTGGTATCATCCTTGATACGGTTGTTCTTCAGGAAGTCAAGCCATTCTTCTATGGGAGTGTTCGCAATGTCATTAAACTCATTTACCCTAATGAGATAATACTCAGGGAAAAACTCAGAAGGCTTCATCTCCTTGATTACTTTGTCATCGCGTTTGCGTATGACAAGTTGGTCTTTGGTATGCACTCCTACGAACGAGGTCGTGCCATGATACAGGAAATCACTGCCCTTGCCAAGATCGAAATAAAGGATATTTATCGAATAGATCTTCTTCACGTCCTTGTATGTCGAACCAAGTGAGATATGTTCTGTTATGGTCTTCGACACACCATAAAGCACTCTCTGAAGATAATACCATTCACGCGTCAGCTGAATCTCAATCAAGATAATCTCGCCCTTACTGTCCAAAGCCTTTAAGTCAACGCGATTAAACTTGTCGCTCGACGAATCCTGATTACTTTCGCTTTCAAGAAGCTCCGTTATAGTAATCTTCTCGCCCAACAACACAGTAACAAGACCCTCAAGCACTGCATGGTTAGCCTTGTCTCTGAGCATTCTTTTCGCCGCCCAGTCAAATCGTATAATGCTGTTACTATCCATAATATTCCTTCTTTTGGCTGCAAAGGTAATACAATAAATCCATTGCTCCAAATATTTTATACTTTTTTAAGCCTATCCCCCTTGTTCATATTTGTATGTAATCCAAACATTCAGACGAATGTTGCCGTTCATTTACAACTATTTAACACCAGGTTTATAACCATATGCCTCATGCTGCACCACGCCACGGGTGTCCTGTGGATAAGGACGAATAGAAGGCGGACAGAGGCTGAGCGCACAGTCTCCGTCGAAATAGGTCACGCTCTCATATTCATTGCTGTTGGGAATGAGAATAATCTGCGACTTCCACTTGAATGTGGGAGGATGGTACTAACTTTGTTGCGGATTATTATTCGCACATTTCTCATTAATATAGGAGCTCATCAAGCTTCGCAAGTGGCGAAATTGTAGAGAAAAGGTGGCTAAAAACATTAAATTGTTGTAAAAACAAAAACAATCTAAGCATTTTGACATTTGTTTGAGAGAAAATTCGTATCTTTGCAGCGCAGTTATAAAATAAAAGCCATTAAGGTGTGGCAAGCCATTAAATATTGAAGACAGGGGACAATTAGCATTGTTATATCTATTTCTCAGAGCATACGTATTGGTTTCAATACCAGTGGATAAGTATGAGAACAGGAGGCATGTCCATGTATTCCCTCGACTGAAGGGAGCAAGAGGAAAGTATTCCGTTGCTAAGATTTGGCTTGAGTCGCATGGGCAGAAACAGGTTGAGATATATGAGTCTTCACTCTCGTCGAAAGAAAACGACTTGCTGTTGATGATTATAGATGACAATTGGGAGTATATAAATGAACAGATGACGAAATCTTTCAACGGAGAGAAAACTCATCCTAAAGAAATTAAACTTAAATAAGAATACGAATATGTGCAAGATGCCAAATATCAATGTCGGAATCAAACGACTGAATTTCACTGAGAAACGTGGAAAGATGGCGGTCTATCTTACAGATGGCCGTGAAGTCATAGTGCCAGTTTCTATGTTTAAGGATATATCTGCCATGCCTATAAAGGAACGCAATAAGTGGTATATACTTGATGATCAATATTTCACTTTTGAGAATATGGGACGTGTGTATTCCATTACAGATGTAATGAACTATAACATGGTTCAACATTGAAATAACAGACATATAGATTGCATCGTATGACAGCAAAGCCAACCATACACGAGACCGAATTCAACTCCCTGAGCCTTAGAGTTTTAGGGGAGGTATCGGCTTTGCCGTAACGTCTTCGTTCACATATAGATACAGAGCCTTCCGCAGGTGTCAGACAATGGCACAGGCGGAAGGCTCTGTGTGTTTAAGGCCTCCAGATGCGGATGGGATGGCACACAGCCAAGACCGCTGTTTACTGGCAAATAGCTGCCGTTCGGTGGATAATACAGCCGTATAGTGGTAAAATTTGGTTGAGACAAGCAAAATGGCTTAACTTTGCATTAACATAATAATAATAAAACATAGAATATGAACAAGAAAATTACACAATTCAAATGGCTCGCCGCGACGCTCATGCTCGTGGCGGCAATGGTGATGCCCTCCGTGGCGTGGGCACAAAACACTATTACTCCTTCAAAGCCTCAAACAGGCGATGGTTCATCGGCAAGTCCTTATCAAATCGGCACAGCTGCCGAGCTTTATTGGTTTGCTGCGCTGGTGAATGGTGATGCAAGTGTGTGCAACTATGATGAGAACACCAATCCAACTGGAACAAAGCAAAACAAAGCCGCATGTGCAGTGCTCACGGCAAATATAGTTGTGAACAGTGGTCTTGAAGGTAAAACTCTGTTAGGGTCATTGCAGTATGATGCTTCTGGCAAAGTGACAAACGGCAGTAATTTCGTCGCTTGGACACCAATTGGTTTCAATTATCAAAACTATATCGGCACATTCGACGGAAAAGGATATACCGTCAGCGGATTGTATTTCAATGATACAAGCAAAGAAATGGTTGGCTTGTTCGGAGGTGTAGATAGCGACGGCAAGATTTCCAACGTAGGAGTGTTGGATTCCTATTTCCAGTTCAGGATGATGGGTGGCGGTATATGTGGTTATAATAAAAATGGAGAAATTAACAACTGCACTAACGTAGGAACTGTCATTGGCAGCAGCACAGGAGGTGGAGCTGGCGGTGTATGTGGAATAAATAACGGCACCGTCAAAGATTGCAAAAATAGAGGTTCAGTCAGTGGGTCTGTATCTTACATCGGCGGTGTGTGTGGAGCTATTTACTCTGGCACAATAGAAAACTGCCTTAATGAAGGCGCAGTCAGCGGATCAAATGATTACACTGGCGGTGTATGCGGACAGGCTTATGGAGGTGTCATCAAATTGAGCAGTAATACAGCTTCTATCCGCGGAAAGAATGGGGTCGGCGGTGTATGCGGATCTAATGCAGGTGCCACATTAGAAGACTGCTATAACACGGGTGCTGTCAGTGGAAAAAATTCTGTAGGAGGAGTGTGTGGAGTTAATTCGGGCATCATCACAAACTGCTATTACATTAGCGGCACAGCCACTGGCGGTATAGATGGTGCTGACGTGGAAGGCTCGGCAGAGGTTAAGGCCCAAGAGCAATTCGGTAGCGGCGAGGTATGCTATCTGCTCAATGGCTCATCGCCTTACGGCGAATGGGGCCAGCAGCTCGGAACGAAGGATTATCCTGTTCTCTGCTCCGACTACAAGGTGATTAGAGCTGCACAGGACGGAGAGACCAAAAACTACTGGGCAACATTCAGCAACTTGAATTCTAATGCAGAGCTGACAGCTCCTACTGGCAATGTCACAGTATATAACGCTACCGTAAGCGGCGGCAAGCTGACATTGGCCAAGCGTAGCGACAAAAAAGTGGCCAAGGAAGAAGGCGTGCTGCTGAAGGCAGGCTGCGAATATTTGAATGCCAAGGACATCAGTGATGAAGTATCTGCTGCTACAACAGGAGAGAACGACCTCGTGGCAACACCAAAAGATGCCGGAGTTCTAAATGACACGAACTACAAACACTATTGTCTGACATACAATGATGTGCAAAAGAAAGAAGGCATAGGTTTCTATCTCGGTGTGGTGAAAGACGAGACAGGTAATGTGACAAGCAATGACGGTTCGCAGATTAGGGTAACTCCAGGCAAGGCTTATCTGAAGGTATCTACACAAGCTGCCACAGAACCATCGACAGCCAAGCTTGCACGCGGCTTCGCCTTCCCTGGCGATGGCGTGACCACAGGCATAGAGTGTATCACTGTCACTGACGAAAGCTTGTATAGAAATGGCAATGCCGAAGGCATCTTCGACCTGCAAGGTCGCAAGGTGAGCAAGCCTGCAAAGGGTGTATATATCAATAATGGAAAGAAAGTAATAATCAAATAAAACAAAATGATTCTAAAGAGGCTCATGGAATACACTGTTATTCCGTGGGCCTTAATTCGTATATTTAGGCAAACCAACGCTTATTGAAGTGGCTCCGGTAACTAATCACGAAGTGGAATACTGGATTTACGAAGTTGGTTTGCATCACCATAGAAATATGCGTTGATTTACAAGAAAAACAAATATTCAACGCATATGAAAAAGGAAATTATCTTCAAAATGCCAAAGGATGCAGAAGACATCCAAGCAGCACCTTCACTGAAGAAGTTGTCACTGCAGGCGACGGTAATGAGACAACACGCCATCAAGATAATGGATACTACTTATAGATATCCCATTATCACAAACCAAATGACAGGAACGAGGAGAGCAGGCAGGAAATTCAGGGTCTTGCAGTCCTTGAGATTCAGAAGACTCAACCCACTGCCCGTAATCATCAGTCCACCGACGATGAGGAGCTCCGACATCAGGGCATCACTCACGGCTGTGCTCGACACATGGGCTATCGTCCAAAACATACCCTGCCACAGAAAAAGCACCGGGGCGGCAAGCACCATGCCTATGCCATAGGTAGAGGCAAAGACGATGGACGAGACAAGGTCGAGGGTGGCATTGGTGAAGAGAAAGGTGTTGTCGCCTTTCAGAGCACTGATCACCGGACCGAGCATTGACAGCGGACCGATGCAATACAGCAGTATGGCGGTGGACAGTCCGTCGGCCAGCCCCTTCTTCTTTCTTCCCACCATACGGTGGAAACGACCGTTGATGTCCAACCGTGTACCTATGATGCCGCCAAGGGCTATGGAGATGATGAACAGCACCGGGTACTGGCTCTTGGGCAGATTGGTGATGGTGGCATTCAGACCTATCGCCAAACTGGCCAGTCCCAGACCGTCATAGAGCACGGTCTTATACTTCTCCTTTATGCCCCGATGAAGCACGGAGCCTATCACCGACCCCGCGATTATCGTGCATGTATTGACTATTGTTCCTAACATATTTATTTGGAAGTTAAAGAAGTTAAGGAAGATAAAGACAATAGTCTATGCGCTTCTGTCAAGGGTGTTTCAGAGGCTTGGACATACTTCTTTACCTTCTTTAACTTCCCATTCTTTAATTTTTTAATATTTCTTTCAGCGCCCTGTGCTCCTTACACAGCTTTCGCACAGCCTTGTCGCGAATCTGGCGCACCCGCTCGCGCTTCAGCCCCATTTCCTCAGCTATCTCCGCCATAGTCTTGGGATGCGAACCAATGCCGTATATCTCACAGATAATCTTGCGCTGACGGTCGTCCAACGAGTCGAGCGACTGCTCTATCTCGTCAATCATGGCCTCGTCGGCGGAATGGTCGGAGGACGCCAAACTCTCCTCGCGCTTTATCTGCGAAGCCGCCGTGTCGGTCAACTCACCCACCGCCTTGTCCATAGCCTCGCGTATGAATGGAGCGGCAAATACCACAAAGCGCTTCTGCTGATGGCGCGGATACTTGCCCGCCGCTTTCAGCAGGGCTATATTGCCCTCACTGATCAGGTCTTCCATATCGACACCCTTGCCGGCATACTGCTTGGCGAGAGCGACAACAAACTTGAGATTGGCTGTCGTCAACCTCTCCACTGCCTTGGCGTCTCCTTGCGCTATGCGCTCCGCCAACTGCTTCTCTTCCTCGTCCGTAAGCAGCGCCTTGCCGCCTATCTCGTCGAGATAAATATCCAATGCATCTTTCAGTATCATATTTATTTTTCTAAAGTATCCTTATTACATCTCCACTACGGTGATTCCCGCCCCGCCAAACTGCACATGCTCGTCGCGATAAGACGTGACATTCGGCACAGTTGAGAGATATTGTCTGATGAGCTGTCGCAATGCCCCGGTACCGGTGCCATGGAGTATTCTCACCCTCGACGCACCCATCAGTATGGCATCGTCGATATAGTGCATCACGGCATTGAGAGCCTCGTCGCCACGCATTCCCCTCACGTCAATGTCCTGCCGGAAGTTCACCTTGTGGGCATCGATCGTCTCGCGGGTCATACGGCTCGACTGCTGGGCGGCAAGGTCGGCATGCTTGTGCTCCCCTGCCCCACCGGCACCTCCTGATGGCTGCGGGGTCGCCCCCTCCAACCTATCTATTCTCATCTTGGTCCTCATGTCGCCGAATATCACGGTCGCCATCTTGCCGTCGATATACTCTATACGGCCCACCGACGACAGTCCCTTAATCCTTACCGTAGAGCCCACGGTCAACTGGTCAATCTTGATGTCCAGCACCGAATTACCCTTCCTCGAAAGCGACACATCGCCAGATACACCATCCGCAGGCGAGCCTCCCCCCTGGGGGAGGTTGGAGGGGGGCTGGGCCTTCTTCCTCTCCTGCCTTCTCCTTATCTTCTCCATCTTGCGCTGGATAATCTCGTCGGTGGCCTTGGTGTCGATGTCATCGACCTCCTGGCGGAAGGCGTTGAGCTCCTCACGTATTCGCTTGGTCTCTTCCTTAGCCGCCTGGTTCTCGCGTATCTCGCGTATGGCGTTCTCAATCTTCTTGTTGCTCTCGCCGAGGAGCTCCTCCGCCTGCTGTTTTGCCTTGCGGAGTATCTCCTTGCGCTGGCGCTCGATGTCCTCTATCTCCTTCTCCATATGGGCAATGCGCTGTTCGAGTTGCTTCTCATGCTGATGGATGGTCTGGCGCTTGCCCTCCCAATATCGCTTGTCCCTGACGATGTCCAGAAGATACTTGTCGCTCTGAATATAGTCAGAGCCTACTATCTCCGAGGCATCACGTATGACCTCCTCTGGAATACCCGTCTTGCGCGCTATCTCTATGGCAAACGATGACCCAGGGCGGCCTATGGCCAACTGAAAGAGGGCACGCATCTCATGGCGGTCGTAGAGCATGGCTCCGTTGACCACTCCCTCATGGTCGTCGGCGAAGTGCTTCAGGTTCTGATAGTGGGTGGTGATGACCCCGTAGGTCTTCTTCCCGCAAAACTGCTTCAGCACAGCCTCGGCGATGGCGCCGCCAATCTGCGGTTCGGTACCTCCACCAAACTCGTCGATGAGCAGTATGGTGCGGTCATTTGCCTGGCGCATCATGTTCTTCATGTTGAAGAGATGACTGGAATAGGTGCTCAGGTCGTCCTCAATGCTCTGCTCGTCGCCGATGTCTATCATCACATTGTCAAACACTCCCGTGCGCGAACGCTCGCTGACGGGTATCGACAGTCCGCACTGAAGCATATACTGCAACAGGCCCACCGTCTTCAGACACACTGACTTTCCGCCGGCATTTGGACCGGAGATGAGCAGTATGCGCTTCTCGCGCGTCAACTGTATGTCCAATGGCACCACCTTCTTGGAGTGCTTCGCCAATGACATCTGTAGCAGGGGATGCACAGCATGCGTCCAGTCGATGAGGGGGTATCGCTCCACACGTGGCTCTATGCCGCCGATGGTCTTTGCCAATTCCACCTTCGCCCTCAACAGATCGACCGCACCGAGAAACCTGTATGACTCGAGCAACTGGGGCACGTAGGGACGTATCTCCGCCGACACCTCGGTGAGTATGCGTATCACCTCGCGACGCTCCTCTGCTTCAAGCTCACGCACGCGGTTGTTGGCCTCAACCACCTCAGCCGGTTCCACATATACGGTCTTGCCCGTGGCCGACTCATCGTGCACGATACCCTTGATACGTCGCTTCAGCGTCGGCGCCACTGGTATCACCAATCGGCCGTCGCGCAGTGTGGGGGTGACATCCTTGTCAACCAGACCCTCGCTCTGCGCCGCACGTAATATACTATATAAGGTACGAGAGATACTACCCTCAGTCTTCGCCAACTGATGGCGTATCTCCGACAAGGCAGCCGAGGCTGAGTCCTTCACCTTGCCAAACTTGTCAAGTATCTGGTCGATACGTCTCACTATCTGCGGAAATCCCATCACACCCTCCGCCATGTCATGGAGGGAGGGATAGTCATAGAGCATTCCGCCGTCGTCATTGCCCTCGCCGCGGTTGAACACGGCAAGCACCCCGCAGATGGTCTCCATCGACCGCCGCAGGTCATACAGCTCATGCTCCTCGATATGTGTGCCTTCAAGCCGAAGGCGACTGATAGCCTCGCGCATGTCAAAGAAATAGCTCAATGGCAGGGAGTCCTCCTTCTCCTGCACGATGCGAAACTCCCTCACTTGCCTGAGCCACTGGTTGACCTGACTGGAGTCGCCCGAAAAGCACACCCCGTCAACGGCCTCCTTGCCCAATGGCGAGAGGCAACGCTGCTTCAACAGCTGTCGTATGTCGTCGAAACCTATCTTGGTTTCAAAATTACTTGGATAAATCATGAGTGCAAAATTACACAATTATCGGCAAAACACAAAGAAATTCCACCAAAATCATACTATTACGGGGCAAAAAAAGGAAAAAACATGCTTTACAATAAAAAAAACACAAAAAAATTTGGTAGTTTCAAAAAAAGTACGTACCTTTGCACCCGCATTCAAGAAGCAACGCCTTCCGCCATGCTTTGGAGAGATGGTAGAGTGGTCGATTACAGTAGTCTTGAAAACTACCGTACCGAGAGGTACCGGGGGTTCGAATCCCTCTCTCTCCGCAAAACCCATTAAAGAAAGAAGTTCTCACGGACTTCTTTCTTTGTTTTTCACCCTTTTCGACTATAAAAATCCCCGAAAATTTTTGCCGCAGATTTAATTACGAGTGACTATGGGACTGTACATCAATAAGGGAAATTACAGTTTTGCAAGGGCAAGACGGAGTGAATATGTTGACAAGTCTAACCGACAACCTCCTCCTTTTAGGCGAATGCCCTGCCCTTATGGCGACCGAATGCCTTATTCCTGTTATAACTGAATGCCCTGCCATTGTTGTATCTGAATACCCTGCCGTTGTTGTATCTGAATACCCTATCCTTGCGATATTAGGATGACTGTTTTTGTGGTTTGTTGCCTATTGACAAATGCTCTTTTGCTAACTGGCAAAAGAACTTATGCGAACAGACAAAAGAACTTCTGAGAACTGTCAAATGCACTCTCCCCCACTCTTAGCCCTTCGCCCTACAAAAACCTTAATTATTATTAATTTCCTTTGTACTTTCACAAATATTCATTACTTTTGCAGTTGCATGCAAAAAGGGGTTGCGAACTAAAACTGAATACGATATGACAAAACGGGAGATTCAAAAATTGTTTGAAGACAAAAAGATTCGTACCGTATGGGACGATGAGCAGGAGAAGTGGTACTTCTCTATAGTCGATGTGGTAGGTGTGTTGACAGACCAGCCCGATACCGAACACGCCAGAAACTACTGGAAGGTACTTAAACATAGACTTAAAAAAGAGGGGAATGAGTCGGTTACAAATTGTAACCAACTGAAGTTGCGTTCTTCTGACGGTAAAAGCTACAAAACCGATGTTGCTGACACAGAGCAACTTTTCCGTATCATTCAGTCCATTCCATCCCCCAAAGCAGAGCCAATCAAACAGTGGATGGCACACGTTGCGTCAGAACGTATCGACCAACTGCAAGACCCAGAGCTGAGCATCCAGCAGGCGATGATGGACTACAAGCGTCTTGGCTACTCCGACAATTGGATTAACCAACGCCTCAAGAGCATCGAGATACGCAAGGATTTGACCGACCAGTGGAAGCTCCACAACGTGGAAGAAGGCATCCAGTATGCCACTCTTACCGACATAATCTATCAGCATTGGGCAGGCAAAAGTGCCAAGGAATACAAGCAGTTCAAAGGCCTGAAGAAAGAGAATCTGCGCGACAACATGACCAACGAGGAGTTAGTGTTGAACATGCTTGCAGAACTCTCAACTACAAGCATCACAAAATCCAAGAATCCCCAAACGTTAGAGGACAACATGCAATGTGCTGCCGATGGTGGCGATGTGGCTCGTGTGGCTCGCGAGCAGTTGGAAGCCAAGACTGGCCGCAAAGTCGTATCTCCACTGTCTGCAAAGAAGTTCTTTGAAGGGCAGAAAGACCAAGGCTTATTAGATAATGATGTTGAACCATCAAACAAAGATTGATATGGAACTTGATCCGTCAATACCGAGTCACAAATTTCGGACCTTTTGGGGACCTCGGTGCAAAACGTGTCCTATCACATCATAAACATACTGAAAGACAATGAGTTGGATAAAAATTCAGTTATCAAGGATTATTTGATAACTGCCTCCGATGGCAAGACGCTTTGAAAGCTGTATTTAAAGTATAATTAGTTGCCAAAACAAATAAAAACCTTAAATATTATAAATTTCCTTTGTACTTTCACAAATATTTATTACTTTTGCAGTTGCATTTGCTTGCAGAAGCCCCGCAAGGGGTTAGCGGGTGGGTGCAGCTTATATGAAAAGGGCGTTTACCAAGCGCTTTGTCTTTGATTACTCGTAATTCTCGCAAAGTTACCAAACAATCACAAGACAGAGACAACGGTGAATGTCCACGGTTGGGTATATTGTATCCAGATGTGAACAGCCATTTTTTATGGTGGCTTTTCACTGTATGGAATTATATATATACCTATGCGTGGGCTTCTGCGTTGTCCGTCTCTGATTGTTGGGCAATGCGAGAAGCCTCGAGTAGTGAGATGGACGACTGGAATGTTCCACGCATTCTTTTTATAACAGCTCAATCACTTATCAGAAACATCAAGGCAACTGGGACATTGCCTATTATATAATAGAAAAAAATGTCTGTTGTTAAATATAATTTTTCGGGCCATGAGTCCTTTCCTTGCAAGTCATTATGGCTGAAAAAAGGATATGACTTTGTTGTTGCAGGCAACCAGTTCAGTTCTGCTGAAGCAGTAATGGATTTAGGTGTTGGCAAGAATATGGTTGCTTCCATTAGATATTGGCTTAAGGCTTTTGGTATTATTGATTCAACAGGACATACAACAATCCTCGGACAATACCTTCTTGATGACGCGACGGGCAAAGATAAATATATCGAAGACCTTGGAACGCTTTGGATATTGCACTTCAATATTATCAACAACCTTGAAGCAACTATCTATGATTGGATGTTTCGTGGTTTTCAGAAAGAACGTAAAAGCTTTAGCCGAGACCATGTTGTTTCGTATATAAAAAGACGTTTTGCAGAAGATGGAAAGCAAAACCAATTTAATGTCAATACCATAAAAAAAGACATAGGGGTATTACTACAAAGTTATTGCCTTCCATCCAAGCCAAAATCAAACGAAGACTATTCAATACTGCTTATCGACCTCGACCTGATACGTCAGTCACGAGAGACAAAGGAATACTATTTCAATATTGAGGGGAAAAGGAATGTTATAAGCGACATTTTCTTATATGCAATACTTTCGGTTAAGGGAGATGATGAAACCATACCTTTTGAATACATTCAAGAGAAAGTTGGTCTTTCATTCTGCATGAATGAGTTGGAAACAATTCATATGCTACAAGAACTATCCGGTAAATATGCCGATTATATGCAATATAGCGATGTGGCGGGTATAAGACAGGTGCAATTCATTAAGCCAATAAGCATTCAACAAGTATTAGACAATTATTATGGAACAGAAATTTAGCCTTTCAGCAAACATTGAAGAAGGGTTTTCAAAAGACACTCAATACATAGTCACGCCAAACGTGCAAAAGTCAATGAGTAGTATCCTCGACTCTTACAAGTCGGGAATACATACTTTTACTATTATTGGAACTTATGGAACAGGAAAGTCAAGTTTCTTGCTTGCATTAGAGTCTGATTTGACACAAAAGAAACAAACTCACTATCTGTTGACTCCTTCAAACTTATCAAAGTGCAAAGGCTTTGAATTTATGAATATCGTAGGTGACTATTCAGAATTGTCAACATTGCTACGCAAGAAAATGGGTATCGAAGGCAATGGCAACAGTGTGCTCGACGACCTTAAAGCCTATTATAACAAGCTTCATAAAAACAATAAATTTCTGGTTATAATAATAGATGAATTTGGTAAAGTATTAGAACACGCGGCAAAAAACAATCCAGAACAGGAATTGTATTTTTTGCAGAAACTTGCAGAATTTGCCAACGTACCATCACGTAATGTACTTCTACTTACGACCCTCCATCAGAATTTCAGTTCTTATGCAAGGGGATTAAAAGAAGCACAGATTAACGAGTGGACAAAAGTAAAGGGAAGATTCAAGGAAATAGCATTTGTTGAGCCCATTGAGCAAATACTGAGTTTGGCTTCAAGCCAATTATATGGTAACGAGGTGCAGAGTGACAGACCATGTGTAAAACACTTGTATGACCTTGCGGTGAATATTGGATATGTGTCTAAAAGTTTTAGTATTGATACTGCTTACAAACTCTATCCAATGGACACCATCTCGTCTGTTGCCATCACAGCCGCTATTCAAAGATATGGACAGAATGAACGTTCATTGTTCACATTCCTTGCTGCTAAAGGAAGTGATTCTATATCAGAATTCGAACCGAAAGATAATCTGACATACAACTTGCAAATGGTGTACAACTATGTGCAGTATAATTTTTACAGTTACCTCAAGGACGCCAATACAGATTCAATGGCATGGAGTTCCATAATGGTATCAATTGATAGGACAGAAAGCCAACAATGGGATACCCGTAAAGAAATGCTTCATGCAGTCAATATTGTTAAGGCTATTGGGCTGCTCAATCTGTTTGGTCCGTCAACATTCACATTAAATAGAGAAGCCCTGTCAACGTATGCACAATATGCAATGGGGATAGATGATGCATACACTATCATAAGAAAACTTGAAACGTATAAGATAGTAAGGTTTGCTGAATACAAAAAGAGATTAATGCTATTTGAAGGAACCGATATTAATATTGAGGAAGAAATAACCAAGGCCGGATTGATTGTGTCTCGACCGACAAGCTTCATAGACGACCTCATCGTGTTCTTTAATAAAAGGATATCACCAGTCAAGGCTCATTACTATCAGAAAGGAACACCACGATTCTTTGATTATGAAATCAGAGAGGAGGCCGTGGAGATAATCCCTTCAGGAGATACCGACGGATTCATACAACTCATATTCTCTACAAAGAAAAATGCCCTGAAAGATCTGCTGCAATTCAGTAAAGAACATGAGGGAGCTACAATATTTGCGTTTTTCAATAATACAGATGAAATAGTAGAACATCTATACAATATCGAGAAGTACAAATATATTTTGGAGAAAGTACTTATTGACAGTGCAGACCGTGTGGCAATAAACGAAATAAAGAAGTTAAAAGAATACGAGGAGGAACAACTTAATAAAACGATTAGCGACAACTTATTCCAATACAAGGGAAATGTCACGTGGATATACAATGGCCTCAAACAAACGGTATCTTCCATGCGTGATTTCAATAGACTCTTATCCAAAGTGTGTGATGAAGTTTATTCCCAAACTCCAATAATGAACAATGAATTGTTCAATAAACATAAGTTAAGCGGAACCATCTCTTCTGCAAAGGCAAAATATCTCAATGCTATGATTAATCATGGCAATGAGGATGACTGGGGATTTGACAAAGACAAGTTTCCTCCAGAGAAAACTATATATTACTCATTATTAAAGAATACAGGCCTGCATGTTAATGGCTGTTTTGCCGACAAACCATCTAATGAGGGAATAATGAGTCTATGGAATGCTTCTGAAGAGTTTATTGAAAGAAGTGTCAGCCAACCACGAAAGATATCAGAACTAATAAAGATACTTTCCAATAAACCATATAAGCTGAAACAAGGTTTTATCGACTTCTGGATACCGACATATCTCTATATAAAGAGACAGGATTATGCCCTTTATGATTCATCAAAAGGGGCATATATGCCAAATGTCAATGAAGAATTCTTCGATCTTCTACAGAAGCATCCTGGTGATTTCTCTGTAAAGGCTTTTGCAGTGGATGGTATAAAACTGGGGTTCTTTAATCAATATAGAAAATTTGTGAACCTTGGTGATGAGTTTAACATACAAAGCGACAAGTTTGTTGAGACCATCAAACCATTCCTCTTCTTCTATAAGAGATTAAATACTTATACTCGGAACACCAAAAAGTTCGAACACCTGTCAACGATGCGGTTCCGTGATGTCTTGGCTACAGCTAAAGACCCGGAAAAGGCATTTTTCGAAGATTTACCAGAAGCTCTCGGATTTAATAAAGACAGTTTGAAACAAGAACGCTCAATCGATGAGTATGGAGCTGTAATTCAGAGAGCAATAAAAGAACTGCGTTCGTGCTATACTCGACTTATTGACAGAATTGAAGAGCGAATAGTTGAAGGATTAGGGCTGGATTCGTATGAATATAAAGAATATGTAAAGGAAATTCGGGATAGGCTTGCAAATGTAAAGGTGTATCTTCTGACAGACCGCCAACGTGAGTTTTATCATCATATTATGACCGAATATGATAACAGGACACTATGGTATCAGTCCATTTGCTATACCGCAATAGAAAATAGATTGGACTCACTCCGTGATGACCAAGAAGACAAACTTGCGGATGAACTCATATATCTGTTCAGGGAATGTGAGAAATACGCCGACATATCCAAACATATAAACAAAGACACGGACAATTTAGATGCCTATTCCTTTGATATGGTGACAAACAAGGGTACAAATGTCAAGACACAAACTTATGTTCTGCCAGAGAATGAAAAAGAGAAGTCGAACAAACTCAAGGAGAAAATAAAGAGTCTTCTTTCGGGAGACAATAATCTTGATGTATGTACTCTTCTTGATATTTTAAATGAAAAGATAAAGAAATGAAGGTAAGACATATACTTGGAATATCAGGAGGCAAGGACAGTGCGGCACTTGCAATATATCTGAAACAGAAGTATCCATATCACAAGATAGAATACTACAATTCAGATACTGGGTGTGAACTGGCTGAAACCGAAGTGCTCATCAATCGTCTAGAGGCATATCTCGGAGAAGTAGTACGACTTAGGGCAGCTGAAGGAAGTCCTGAGCCTACTCCATTTGAGCATTTTCTGAAATCTATGGGAGGCTTTCTTCCGTCACCACAAGCCAGATGGTGTACGAAGAAGATGAAGCTTGACATGTTTGAGGAATATGTAGGTGATGATTATGCTGTGTCATACGTTGGAATCAGAGGCGATGAGGACAGAGACGGATATATATCATCAAAGCCGAATATTCAAGCAGTCTTTCCGTTCCGAAAGAATATCTGGAGTATAGATGTAATAAACAAGTTTCTGCATAAAGAGAATCTTGATCAAATAGTTGACATCTACGAAAGGCTATGCCCAGAAGGCATACTCAAAGAGGATATAATGGAAACGGCAAAGAAACCCATATCCAAGCAGTTCTACTACTCAAAAAAGATGAATGCGTTACTCGACTATGACATCAAGTTGTTCAACCATGCTGTATTCGAGTTTCTAAAGACAACCGATTATCCGGTTGGCAAACTGGATGATTTCCCATTGCTCGACAATACAGATATACTTGTAAAGGAAGATATTTTTAGACTGTTGAGGGAGAGCGGTGTCGGTGTGCCAGCATATTACGAGGAAATACCATTTGAGATTGACGGCAAAACAGGTACATACTGCCGCAGTCGTAGTGGTTGCTATTTCTGTTTCTTCCAGCAGAAGATTGAATGGATTTGGCTATATGAACAGCATCCCGACCTATATGCCAAGGCAATGACATTTGAGAAAGATGGTTATACTTGGAATCAAGGCGAAAGTCTATCAGAACTTGCTCGCCCAGAACGTGTACGCCAGATAAAGCTCGATATAATCAAGCGACAGGAGCAAGCCCGTAAGCAGCAACAAGGCACAACTCTCGTTGACATCCTTGGTGATGATATAATGTGTACTAATTGTTTTATATAAAGTAGGCCTATGAATACGATTGATATTGACAAATTGTTCAAATCTAGTAACATTAATGTACTTGAGTTCTTTAGTGTTGCTGGTGTTGGTTATTATATTCCAGATTATCAAAGAGAATATAGTTGGGATAGAGAGAATATTAACCAATTATTGGATGATATTGCTTCTGGAGTAGAACGATTACTAAATAAAGATGAAGCTGAGAATGAAATACATTTTCTAGGCACTGTAATCACAGTCCAAAATAAAGAGTATCATAACAAGGATCCCAAGGGAACACCCTCGAGAATCGATATGGTTATTGATGGACAACAACGTGTTATTACAATTTCAATAATGGCATCATTGTTAATAAAACATTTATTGAGATGCCAATGTGAAATAAAAAAAGATAGTCCAATTTATTCTGAAGTTGTAGAGATAATCAATGAATGGAAAGAAAATTTATTCCATATTGTTAGTGTTGATTTGTATAATGGTACGCCACGGTTTAAACCAAGAGTAATCAGAGGAGCAAATGACTATTGGACATCTGATGGCGACATTAATGAAGCCTACCGCTCTGAAATTGCGAACTTTGAGGCTAGGTTTATCAATACTTATATTAATAGTCAAAACGACCCTACTACTACTTTAGCAACTTTTGAACATAATACTACATATTCGCAGAACTATAAAAAAATAGACAGGTGGCTTAAAAAAGTAGAAGAGGCACATATAGACAATTCTATAGAATTTCCAGATGCTCGGCAAATATTATATAATATTCCTGAGAGAATGATTTGGAAATGCTCTCGTCATAGTCTTGTATCTACTGTAGAAAGGCAATTTACTACAGATAAGGACAAAGAAACATCTGCGATTTGTTCTTTAGTTCAAATCCTTGCAGCATGTCATTATTTACTTGAGAGGTGTTGTGTTTGTGATATTAAAGCAGATAAGGAAGATTGGGCATTCGATATGTTCCAGTCATTGAATGCTACGGGTACTCCATTAACAGCAATAGAAACGTTTAAACCTGTGATAATTAATTATCTAAAAAAGAATGATATAGAGTATATCGGTTCTTCATTTGAAGATAATTTCAATAAAGTAGAAAACTTTCTTTCAGAACCTCAAACAGCAAGTTTGAAAACTAAAAGAACAAATGACTTTATCGTCTCATTCTTCGTGCGTTTTAATGGAATTAAAGTACCAACTCATTTTAGTGGCGAGAGGAAAGCTCTAATAAATAATTTTGAAAGCCTACTATCTATAGAAGAAAAAGAAAGATATATTAAAACAATGGGTGACTATGCAACTTTTTATAAATTGTGGCTTGATTATGATGGAAGTAAAACGTTCAATATAAATGGTAGTCATGAAGATGTGGAATTAGTTTCATTACTCATCTTATTTTTAAAAAGATCAAATCATAGAATGGCTATTACAACTTTAGCTTCGGCATATCAAGATATAATAAATAATGAGCCAAATGCAGATGAGAATTTTAGTAAAGTGACAAAAGCTACAGCAGCATTCTACTTTATATGGAGGTCAGTTTTCTCTAATAGAGGACTGGATATTGCATATAGAAAATTATTTGAAAAGAAAAATGGAACTATTAAACCAGAAGAAATCGTAAGGTATTTTCATGACACACTTGAAGATAAAGGTATAAAATATCGTGATTGGAAACACCAGGCAAAACAATTTCTTAAATATAGTGATCAAAACAAGGAGTTGATCAGGTTTGCATTATTGTTGGCTGTAAATGATACAATTCCAGACAACAATAAAAAAGGTCTTATTAAACAAGGGAAAGAAGGTTCATTTAATTGTTTAAGATTAGATTATTGGCAGGCGGATGAATTTAAAACTATTGAACATGTCGCACCTCAGAAAAACAATGGGGTGTGGGACAATAAGTTATATGAACAAGATTCAATGCTTGTAAATACACTAGGAAATCTCACTCTTCTTCCTCAAACAATTAATTCTTCTGCGGGTAATAAGGGATTCCAAGAAAAACTCCTTTACTATAAATGTGTTTCAGAAGATGACCAAGATGTATTGAATG
This sequence comes from Prevotella sp., assembly GCA_034101015.1. Lineage (GTDB taxonomy): Bacteria > Bacteroidota > Bacteroidia > Bacteroidales > Bacteroidaceae > Prevotella. The sequence goes on along the minus strand of JAXEKN010000043.1, from coordinate 75,785 downwards.
ATGTGGGTGAAAAAGCGAAAAGTATTGGTATTTCATTGAACGAAAACACAATAGAGTTGTTAAAGGCTTGCAAGTACAGTAATCATATAAAGTCTATAAGCTCTATGGATTATTGCGATTCATGGAAATCAGAACTTGTCAATGAAAGAACATACGCAATGCTTGAAATAATATGGAATAAACTAATGTCGTGGTTGGTTATATAGTCAGTTATGTTATACGAAGTTGATTGGGCTGAAGACGGGACTTATCGTCCAGATGAAGAAAATTCTCCGGAAAAGTTCTTTAATGATGGACTTGCAAACAGTATGGAGTTTGACTTAAAGTTGGGCTATTTTAGCTCAGCTACTATCAGTGTGCTTGCAGATGGATTTGCGACATTTATTTCAAATGGGGGAAGAATGCGTTTGGTAATAAACGAGATAGTATCAGAGAAAGATAAACAGGCAATAAGCAAGGGATTGAAACCTGGCTTTGGTCAGATTATAAATTGTTTTGACTTGTCAAACTTTGAAGAGCTTAAAACGACATTTGACGAATATCAAATGCAGTTTTTTGAATGTCTTGCATTTTTAATCTACGATAAAAGAATAGATATACGTATTATCAGACCAAAGAATAAGAATGGCATAGCTCATACTAAATCGGGGCAATTTCGAGATGGAGATAGTACGACTTCTTTTACAGGTTCTGCAAATTTCACAATTAGTGGGCTATTCAATAATATAGAAGAAATAAAGATAGATAGAAGTGACTCTATTGACCCAATGGTTCAGAAAAGGATTAAGAATCAAAAACAAGATTTCGATTCAATTATGAATCATAGCAAAAAGAATATTGAATATTTGTCTCCAGACAACTTAATTACAGCAATACAATCCAATTTCGGAGACAAAGACATTGAAGAGTTGCTCAATGTTGAGACAAAATTGAAAAAGATAAAAGAACAAAAAAATAAAGAACAGATAAATACTGACAATTTTGTATGTGAAGAATTATCAATATCATATCCATCGTTCCCGTACCCTTCTGGTCCGCGTGATTATCAGAAAGAGGCATTTGAAAACTGGAGAAACAATGGACAGAAAGCTCTTTTTGCAATGGCAACAGGAACAGGAAAGACGATAACATCACTTAATTGTCTATTGGAAATATATAAAAAGAAGAATTACTATAAAGCAATAATTCTGGTCCCTACCACAACATTAGTGAATCAATGGGAAAAAGAATGTCGAAAGTTCAACTTTAATCGAATAATTAAAGTGTATTCGAAAAATCCTAACTGGCGAGAAGATATTGAACGAATTAGTTTTAATGAAAAATATTTAAGTGACAATGAAAAAGGCGAATCTTTTGTCATCATATCTACTTATGCATCATATTCAAGAGAAAATGTTTTTGACCTTCTTAATGTTTTTGATTCGAGAAGAGTACTCTTAATAGCGGACGAATGTCATAATATGGGTTCTCCTTCTTTGCTTAAAAGATTGAGATTCATTCCATACCTCAGACGTATTGGTTTGTCTGCAACTCCTGATAGACAATTCGATGATGAGGGGAATGAGCAAATAAGACAATTCTTTGGTGTAACAAATACGTACACATTTGAGTATAGCATGAAAAAGGCTATTGAAAATGGTGTCCTTTGTAAGTATATGTACTACCCCCATCTTGTGAAATTAACTTCTGATGAAATGAAAGAGTATTCAATATTATCAGAAAGAATTTCGAAATACTTCAATTATGATACCAACAAATTTGTCAATATTGATGAGAAACTCAAAATGCTCCTATTAGCAAGGAAAAGAATAATACATAAAGCAATAAACAAATTATCGGTATTTGAAACAATTATTAGAGACAGAATAAAAGATAAAGGAAACTTAAATTACACTTTGGTCTATGTACCCGAGGGTAATAGACCAGATTACTTGGACAACTATGAAAAAACAGATGAGGTAACAAGTGATATGGATACAGAACATCTGATAGATATATACACCAAAGTTGTTACAAGTATTGATGAAAGAGTCACTGTTAGAAAGTTCATTTCAGGACAAAAAGATAGAGATATAATACTAAATGATTTTTCAACTGGTAAATTACAAGTATTAACATCTATGAAATGTCTTGATGAAGGTGTTGATGTCCCAAGAAGCGAACTCGCAATATTTTGTGCAAGCACAGGTAATCCGCGACAATTCATTCAACGTAGAGGTCGAGTTCTTAGGACACACCCGGATAAACAGATGGCATATTTACATGACCTTGTAGTTGCACCTGAGCTTAATCCGGAAAGTTGCAGCTATAAGATGGAACAGTCTCTTTTGAAAGGAGAATTGGCAAGGGTAAACAACTTTGCACTTCTTTCAGAGAACCCCTCGTACTCTGAAATTGAATTAAGAGAAGTTTTAGAACATTATGCGTTAAACCTTTATAACAACGATTACATAAAATGACAAACAAGGAAAGAATGTTGCAGATGGTACTTGATGACGTAAAGCTTCAAGAACTATATGAATATGACAAGTCTGAATACGAGGACTTTTCTACCGCTCTGAGTTCAGACAATATCGTGGTGGCTACAGTGGCGAAAATAATTAAGGGGCTTGATGGTTCTGATGACATCAGCATACAAAAGAAAGTGTATAAGACAATTTTTAATTATATAAATGATAATTATTTATTATGATAATTCGCAAAATTGAAATTGAGAACTTTAGAAGCTATTATAAGAGTAATTCATTTGAGTTAAATAATGGGTTAAATCTAATTATAGGTTCTAATGGAGATGGAAAAACAACTTTATTTGAAGCTTTGGAATGGTTGTTTAGAACAGATGGTACCATGAAAATGGATACAAAATTCATCTCACAAAAAAGAGTTGATGAACTCGAGTATAAAGAATCAGACAATGTTCGTGTAGCTATGATATATGAACATAAGGGGAATATTAAAACATTAGAAAAGACTTTCCGTTTTACGAAGAACTTGGACGGAAACGTGGGAACATCAAACTATTCATACACGATGTTTGATTGTAATGATGTAGAAAGGATCCCAATGGATGGGAATACTTTTGATTTTGACCTGCCCTCAGACATTAGAAGATATACTATGTTTAAGGGTGAAAGCAACCTTGATGTTTTTCAGACATCCAATGCACTAAAGATGTTGGTAGAAACCTTCAGTGATGTTAAGGATTTCGAGACTTATTTCAATTTTATGAATAAGGCGACTGTATGGTCTGAAGAAGCAAGAGACAATGCTCAAAAAATTGATAAGAAGAATTCGGATAAAATAAAGAATCTGAAAAGCCGAATAGATAGAGAAAATGCATTATTGAAAGATATTGAAAGCGAAATTAGTACAAAGGAAAACGAGGCTATAAACTTTAATAGCTTATTGAAAAATATCGAGCAAAGTAAAGAAGCTTCAAAGCTATTGGTAGCTGTAAATAGAAGAATAGAAACGTTAGAGAAAAAACGCGCAGAGACTCGGGCAAGAATAGATGAAAATTATACAGTTAAATTGCTTGATGACTTTTGGGTGCTTTTAGGATTTGCTCCTATTGCAGAAGAATATTCTAGTAAAATTAGCGAGATAGGTAAGAAAAGTAGGTTGCTGCTTCAGAATTACTTGATGTCTGCTGGTGCTGAGAAAATAATTAAGAAGATGCAGAAGACAGATTTCGTTCCACTTCCAGTACATATTCCAGGTCAAAAGATTATGCAAGAAATGTTAGACGAGGAAGTGTGCAAAATATGTGGAAGAAAGGCTCCCAAGCATTCTGATGCATGGGAATTTATGCTTAAACGATTAGAGGAATATAAAGAATCGCTAAAAGCGGATGAGGATGACGAAATACCTCCATTATATGTTAATAAGTATGTTGATGAATTACAAAAAAGAGATACAACTCTCAATGATAATTTGTCGCTTATTACAAAGATGAAACATCAGATACAAACAGTGGTCTCACTTAATAATAGACTGCATGATGAAGTGAAAAAAATAGAAGATAATCTTAATGTTGAATATGAGCAGAAAAAGCGTATTTTGGCTCAGGCAGATGGATTGTCTGAAGAGCAATTGCTATCTAACTATGAGAAAGTTTCTAACTGGATTGACCAAAAGAAAAATGCCGAAAACAGGGTGAGCTTATTGAAAGGTGAAAGAAGTAAACATTTAGTCTTTTTGGAGAATGCTCAAAATGAATTGAGTAGCCTTGCAGAGGGTACATCTGCTGCAATATATGCCAAAGCTGCTCAAATAATCCGTCAAATTTCAGAGGCTTTTAGAAATGCCAAAGAAACCAACAAAAAAAGGTTACTCCATTCTATTGAAGATGAAGCTAACACCTTCCTTGAAAAGTTGAATTCTAACGATTTTAAAGGAACAATACGAATTTTGGAAAAAGCGAATGGTCAGGGCGAAGCAGTACTTATGAATAACGATAATACTAGAATATTTAATCCTAACACTGCTTTAAGAACAACATATCTTATGTCTGTACTATTTGCAATAGGTAAACTGTCAGCAGAAAGAGGGAACACCCAATTCCCTTTAATCTTTGATGCACCAACATCTTCATTTACAGATGCAAAGGAAAGCGAATTTTTTGATGTGATAAGCAGATTGAATAAACAGGTAATAATTGTTACAAAGAGTTTCCTGAAAGAATCTGCTAAGGGTGAGGTGGTTCTTGATATGAATCGTATTCAAGAAATTGAAGGAAGTATATTTAGGATTGAAAAGCAAAGGCCATTTAACGATAAGGTTTTAGGCACTATCAGAACAATAATTACAAAAATAAAATAGTTATGGCAGATTTATTGAATACTATAGAAGAAGTCATCGGTAAGGATGAAAAGATTATTGATATTTGGGGAAAAAGAAATCCCCGATTCGAAAAAAAGTATGAGCAAAGTGTCATGAGAGTTATTTCAGACTACGGTGTAGGCGCATCTTTGCATACAGAAGTAAAAGGAAAAATATTAGGTGCAGGTTATGAACCATATATTTTAGCTTTTTTTTACGGTCTATATTGCAACAAAAGGTTACCGTTGTCTGAATATTCTGATGACGTAAAAACATTGGGACAACCGATACAATTTTGGGGTAACTTAGATTCGAAAAAGAATAGAAAGGCTTATTCGGGTTTGAGATCATACATTTTTATTGCACTAGTGGCAAGGACAGACATTGATTGGATAGCCCTTGACAAGGGTGAAATTAAAGTATCCACGATTGTTTCGCAGCTAATGGATACCATGGAGGAATATGCCAACTATGGTTTTTCTGTAATGGAAGAAAAATTAACTAAGGATAAAGGCTATTTCTTTTCTCATAGAGCATTTCTTGATATGTTTTTGGAGATTTGCACATATAGCAATCAGACAAAGGACATCAACGAAAAACCAGAAGATATCTAAATGATAAAAATATGGACTATATAGAGGAATTAAGGAATCTCAAAACAAATCAGAAGTATGGTCGGAAATATCCACCAAAGGCCATACTTCTATTAGCAATTATTGACTTGTATGAAACCAATGTGTTGCATAATAACGAAATTAAATATGACGATTCGTTAAAAACTGCATATAATCGTATTTGCAGAAGGATATTTGATACTAGTAATGCTAATATAGATGATGTATATTTGCCATTTTGGTATATGCAGATTGAGTCATTTTGGCATGTTATTCCATTTGCAGGTAAAGATGATATTCTAACTTTAATGTTAGACCCTACCATTAGTCCTTCTGAAAATAAAATACGCGATTGTGTCAAGTATGTAGAACTTGATAATGATCTTTATTTTCTATTGACATTACCATCAGGAAGGTCTTCATTGAAAACTGTTTTATTGGAAAACTATACATCATTGTCTGATGAAGCTATATTAAGATATTCAGAAAGTGATAATAAAGTTATTGATTATTCATCGGTTGCTATAAAAGAATACCAAGATATGTTATCTTCACATATAGAAAAGAAGTCGCAGTTATATCATGATACAGATGAAGAAAAAGCAAGTTTATTTTCCCATTTGGAGGATAACATCCAAATATGTTTAAACTATGAGTATTTCTCATATCTAAAGAAAAATAAATATGATAGAGGAGAATTCTTGAGCTATTTCCCCTCTGTGTATGATTTGTATGATAAGATACATAGGGGTTCTTTTGAGATAGATGAAGCGGATTACTTATTTACCAAAACGTGTATATCTTTCTTGTCTGATTTGAAAATATCATTAATTGGGGAAGATAATTCAATGAATATTATTAATGAAGTAGAAAGAGCTATTGGAATTCTTACGGATCAAGAAATGACTAACAGCTCAATTACGTCGGCAATTGTATCAAATCAAGTATTAGAAGAAATAGTACCATATGGAGATCATTCGGATTCACAAAACTATGGCGAATCTGTTTATGAATTGTCGAGTCTTTTTACAATATATAATACATTGTCAGATTGTTCAATTGTAAACTATCAGGGAAAAACGGAATATGCTACATCAGGATTTTTAAAAGTCTTTAGGGGAAAGCCGTATCGCTTTAATTATAAATCAAAGTGTTTAACAGTAAAAGGCATTGATAGAAAAGATAATAAATGGGTAAAGGGAGAAAAACTTCTTGTTGCTTTTATGGATTCTGAATTGTTTAAAAGAATCAATAAGGAAAACTTTTTTGATAAAATTGAAGATTTTAAAGAATACCGTTTACGTAATCGAAATAAATTAAAATATGATGGGATATGGTATGACTATGCAGGCAATGTCACAGATGATTTAGATTCAGATAGTGATTTAATTATTGGAGAATTGTCTTCTAGTGATTTTGAATATGCAAAAAACAATTTTGAGTCATTGTCTTTAAATATGATTACAAACGAAAATAGTTTTGGTTGTTTTGTGCCTAAAGGACAACTTAAAGATATTGATTTGTATTGTAAAAATTCTTATGATTATTTGTGGATTATGTCTATTGTTGATTTTATGAATGACAAACAACAATCCACAAGAATATCATTTGATAATCTTGCTTGTATGATGATTGCAAATTCATGGGTAGTACTAAATGAGTATTCTGTGATGAGGGGGAAAGAACGATTAATGACACAATGTATTAACTATCTAATTAGAGAATCGAAAGATAATATGAATGTCCAACTTGAATGGACATCATCTAAGGATATAATTTATAATTCTATAAAAGACTATCCTATGTCAGGTATATTTGAAGATATTGTAGATATGATACTTGAATCTCCACCTATTAACATATTAAAGGCATGGATAAAAGTGAAGGATTATCAGGATATTGTTATGGAATCAATAAACTATTCAAATGCATGTTTATATGGACTTCATTACACTAAACTGGATCCTTATATTGAGATAAATCCGGCGTGGAAAAATTATCTATATAGTAATAATGATGATTTATTGTCTTTTTATAAATCTCATTACGTTAATTATTTATCCTCATTATAGGATACTATACGTTTAATGGGAAATCTGTTTTTATAGCAGATTTTCCATTATTTATTTGGAGAACCTAACTTTATTTTGTACTTTTGCGCCATGATTCTTAATTTTATGGATTATGGACAAGAGACTTTTATATTATGATTATGACGCTGCGCTTATGCATTTTGAGAACAGGCTCTTCAAGATTAAGCAGGGAAGTTTGAAGAGGAGCCGGCTCAAGATTGTTGCTAAACCAGTGCTGCTGTTGTCTGTGCTGAAAGCAATAGACAGTGGCAAAATAACATGCAACCGCATTGAGTATGACGACGTGAAACCAATATATGAGGGCACTTTCCGCACCTTCTTCTTGAAGGCGAGGCAAGAGAACCTCACGCCGATGTATTACCCATGGTATTACATGAAGACGGACGAATTCTGGAAGTTGACATGGAAGTGTGGGGAAATGACGACCTCATCCCCAGGAGAGGGATGGATTAAGAGGTATGTGAACTATGCTTTTCTTGATGATGACTTATGGGTGACAGCACAAAATCGGGAGTATCGGCACAAGTTGATGGATTTTCTTGTGGAGCATAAGATTGTGGCATACGTCAATGAGGATGCCGGAATTGCTGCGGAGGGATTGTCGCTGAAGCAGATGTTGGTGATGTTGTTGGCAATATAGGAGTGAGAATGGGGCCTTTTGAGGGGCTTTTGCAATAAAAACAGTGAATTTGCAATTTGCAATTTGCAATATTTGGGGTTATTCGGGTTGAAACATGGAAGAAAATGGGAACACATGTAACTGATTCTCAGCATTATACACTTTATGGCAGAGTATGGGAGCAAGGCAAAATATTGCAAATTGCAAATTGCAAATTGCAAATTCGACTATTATTTGTTTATTTTTGGCGATAATTAAAGGTGAAAAACAGTGACTCCGCTGTATGTCCGCTCTTTTACGCTTGGGAAGCGGAGTCACAGCGGAGTCACAGCGGAGTTACAGCGGAGTTACAGCGAAGTCACAGCGGAGTTATAAATGGTTATTCCCGGCTGTTTCCAGCATTTATATGAACAAGTTGACATTGGCCTGTTCTGCCCGCTCCATATAGCTTGCCACACCGCCAACGGTGACATTGTCGAGAAGCTCTTCGCGGCGGATTCCCATCACATCCATCGACATCTGGCAGGCAATGAATTCCACCCCGTTGTCAATGGCCTGCTGGCGGAGGGACTCCAGTGAGTCAACACCCTTCTTTGACATGAGGAAGCGCATCATTCGGGAGCCTATGCCAAATATGTTCATCTTGGAGAGTGATAGTTTGGTGGAGTCGGACGGCAGCATCCATGAGAACATCCGTCCCCAGATGTCCTTCGCCACGTTGGGCTTATGTGCTTTCTTGATGGCGTTGAGTCCCCAGAATGTAAAGAAGATGCTGACCTTCTTGCCCGTGGCTGCGGCTCCGTTGGCGAGTACAAAGGTGGCAAGAGCCTTGTCGAGATCATCACTGAAGAGGATGAACGTCTTGCCCTGCACACTGGTTGCCGACAGGACTGTATCGGATGGTTGGGAAGTAGACTTTTCTATTTCCACGATGTGTATGCCGCCTTCGGAATGACGGCCGATAAACTTGTTGCCCGTGGTGCGACACCATGCCTCGGCGTCACGCGGGAATCCCGCATCAGTGGCTTTGACCACTAACCTCTGTCCTGCTTCAAGTCCGTCAACCGCCTGCTTCATTTTCAGGATGGGTCCAGGACATTGTATGCCACAGGCATCGACCTTAATCGTTGTCTTGTCCAGAACGGGGGAATGGCTGCAACCACATGCGTCGTCATTCTGGCATTTGTCGGTAAACCCATCAGGTGTCGCTATCTTGGCGGTGACTGCCTTATAGGTCTTGAGTCCGCCAATGAGATTGCGCACTTCGGCATATCCGTGTGCCTTAAGAATATTGGATGCAAGATAGCCGCGCAAGCCAACTCCGCAGAACAGCCATACGGGACGGTCGGCGGGTATATCGCCAAGACGTTGCCTCATATCGTCAAGCGGAATATTAACCGCTCCCGGAATGGTACCCAAAGCATATTCCTCTGGAGTGCGCACATCGACAAGGGTTATCTTGTCGGTATCAGCTTGCTGCATCTCGCGCCAATATACGGGCTGCATCTTGCCGCTGAGGATATTACAAGCCACATAGCCCGAAATGGCCACGGGATCCTTGGCTGATGAGAACGGAGGGGCATAGGCATGCTCCAGACGGGTGAGCTGCTCTACTGTCGCGCCTTGCTTGATGGCGAGTGCATACTGGTCGATGCGCGTATCGACACCGTCGTAGCCCACTATCTGCGCTCCATACAGTGTGCCGTCGGTCGGCGAGAATGTAATCTTGATGTCCATCTGCAGGCTGCCTGGATAGTAACCGGCATGAGAACCGTTGTGTATGGTGGCGGAGAGATATGGTATGCCCATCTGCTTAAGCCGTTTGGCAGGCAGACCGGTTGATGCCACCGTGAGGTCGAACACCTTTGCGATGGCAGTGCCTATCGAGCCTTCATACTTGACGCTGTTGCCAAGCACCATATTGTCGGCCACGATACGCGCTTGACGGTTGGCGGGTCCGGCAAGGAAATTGAGCCATGGCTTGCCTGTGACGGGATGGGGATATTCGATGGCATCGCCAACGGCATAGATATTGTCGTCAGAGGTTTGCAGATATTCATTCACCCAGATGCCTCGCATCTCACCCAATTTCAGGTGGGCCTCCTGTGCCAGGCGAGTCTCTGCCCTGACTCCTATGCTCAAAAGAACCATGTCGGCTTTCAGCTGAATGCCGGATTTGAACTGTACGGTCAGCTCTTCCCCTTCGCGGGAGAAGCTCTCCACGGCCTGTTCAAGGTATAGTTTGACACCCTGTTGCTGCAGATGTTCATGTACAAGTGCGGCCATCGAATAGTCGATAGGCCCCATCACCTGTGGTGCCATCTCAACGACTGCAACCTCTGCGCCTGCATGCTGAAGATTCTCGGCCATCTCCAAACCGATGAATCCTCCTCCCACAATGACTGCCCGGCGCACTCTGCGGTGGTTCATGAATGACTTTATCCTGTCGGTGTCACTCACATTCCTCAGCGTGAAGATTCCTTCGCCCTGTATGCCGGGAAGTGGAGGCACAACGGGTGAGGCTCCTGGCGACAGAAGCAGTTTGTCGTAGCTCTCGGTGTAGGTCTTGCCCTCTGAGGTCTTGACGGTTACCTCTCGCTTTTCGGTGTCAATGGCTGTCACTTCGCTCTGTGTGCGGACGTCGATGTTGAAACGTCGCCCAAACGCCTCGGGGGTCTGCACGAACAACTTTTCGCGATCCACTATCACACCTCCTATATAATAAGGTAGGCCACAGTTGGCATACGATATATATTCTCCCTTTTCGAACAGGATAATCTCTGCATCTTCGGTGAGTCGTCTGATTCGGGCTGCTGCTGTAGCGCCGCCGGCAACTCCGCCTACTATCACGTATTTCTTGCGGTTCATTTCTTTTTCCATATTATTCAGTTGTTTAATAAATTATATTTGAACAATATACAGCTTATCTTCTCTGCATTAATCAATTAGATTTGTTGCAAATATAAGGAGATTATTCCATATTTCCAAGTTTTTTCAGAAAAAAGTAGATTTTTTGTCTTTATTTCACGGAAAATGAATTACCTTTGCATAAAATTTTTGTTATGGTTGAATTAATAACGTATAAAAAGGTAATAAAGTGAAAGTAAAGATTCAGACATCATTGGGCGACATTGTGGTACGCCTGTACGACGATACGCCTCGTCATCGTGACAACTTTGTGAAACTCGCTCAGGAGGGATATTTCGACGGAACACTGTTTCATCGTGTGATTAAGGACTTCATGATTCAGGGCGGCGACCCCGACTCGAAGGGAGCACCGGCTGGGAAGAACCTCGGCACGGGTGGACCTGACTATACCATCCCGGCGGAGTTTGTGTATCCGCAACTGTTCCACAAGCGCGGGGCGCTGAGTGCGGCTCGCACGGGCGATGAGGTGAACCCCAACAGGGAGAGCAGCGGCAGCCAGTTTTATATCGTGTGGGGAAAGACTTACAAGCCTCAGGAACTGAAGCAGATGGAGAGGCAGATGGCCATGCAGCAGGAGCAGACGGTGTTCAACAGACTTGTGGCTGAGAACAAGGCGAAGATTATGGAACTCAGACGCAACCGCGACCGTGCGGCTCTGCAGGAATTGCAGGACGACCTCATCGCGCAGACTCACGCTATATGCAGCGAGCAGGGAGCGCCGAAGTTCACTGAGGAGCAGGTGAAGGCTTATACGACTGTGGGCGGTACGCCATTCCTCGACAACCAATACACGGTGTTCGGAGAAGTGGAGGAGGGGCTCGACGTGGTGGAGCAGATACAGAATGTGGCCACCGGAAGAAACGACCGGCCTGTGGAGGATGTTGTAATGACGGTGACTCTGTGTTAATTATATCTCGCCGTGTTCACCTGTTTCATCAGGCGCAGGGCACGACTGTAGTCTTCGTTCATGAAGATGGAGATGGGGTTGGGACTGCGCGTGGTGGTGATGACGACAGAGTATTTGGTGCGCGTGACGGGGTGATAGGTATATTCGGTGGTGGTGATGGTGCGCGGACGGGTGGTGAAGGCGGCAAGGGTGGCCCCCTTGATGCCTCCTATCATCGCTCCGACGGCTATTCTACGGGCAACGTGGGCATTGTCGGGAGTGGTGACGGTGTGTGTCTCCATGGCAGTGTCGTTGACATCGCGCTCACTGATGCGGCATGTGAGGATTTCGTCGTAGCTGAATTCCTTGCCTTGGATTACCATCATACGGGCTTCGGGATAGATGCGCACGAGGTCAGTGGCGTTAGGCTGCTTATAGGGTGCCATGACGTAGGAGCAATGTCCGTATTTTTGTTCGAGTGAGTGGATGGTGCGCTGCTTTTCCTCCTTCATGCGTTGCTGTTTTTCTTCCTCCTCGCGGACGGCCTGCTGGTAGGCCTGTTCGTTCTTCATCTCCTGGTAGTCGATGAGGAACCATATTACGAACATTACCCCAAAGATATATACAGACACATGGAGCATGGTGGATATCTCGGCATTGAATAGCCATACGCCAAGAAAGCCTATGCCTCCACCGAAGAGAAGGGTGGAGGCAAGGGCGAGGAATAAGTCTTTTAATATCGTCGTTATTTTCATTTTTTTCTCGGCTTATTTCTTCATCAGACATTTGTCGATGAAGCGATAGCGGGCTTCGACGTCGGGCAGGATTTCCTGACGCGACTGGCGGTCGATCATCATCACGGGGGCTACGGACTTGCCGTTGATGGGATCCCATGTGGGCAGACCGAGTCCGTTGGGATTGCCTGTCTTGATGAAGTTGGTGAAGAACCTGACGAATACATCGGAGATGGCATAATCGTCGGCGGTCCAGGCAAAGACATCGTTGGTGGGGAGGGTGCCCATCTGGTATTCTATGTCGGCAGAGTGGACTGCTCCCGGTGTCTTGGGCATCTCGGGGGCTGAATCAGCCTTCTTCTGCACTCCGCCGGCAAGGCCTGCCACGAGGTCCTTCTGCTTCATGTCGGGGCGTGGATGGCAGTACATATAGCGATACACGGGTTGGCGGCTTGTGCTCTGCTGCATGTCGAGCCATTTCCATGTGGAATAGACTAAGAAGATGTCGCCTCCGAGGGCGTAGCCGGGCAATCCGAAGATGTCGGCATCGGTGTTGATGCCATACATGGGCAGCACCTCGCTTGCCTTTACTCCAAGCCAATTCTCGATGGCTGGGGAGAGACCGGCGAGGGTGGGCGCACCTCCGCCAAGGAAGGCGAATGCGGGCATCTCGGCATTGTTGTTGCCGATGAGGCAGGGCACTTGCGCCTGTTCGCCTGCGGCATAGATGTCCATCGGTTGCTTGGGCATGAAATATCCGTCGAGGTGGAATATGGGCATGCTCTTGACGCCTGCCAGTCGCATGAGTTCGTCGGCGGGCAGTTTTCTCAAATCCGCAATTTTCTTATATCCCATACTCTTCACTTTCTCCACTCCCAGTTTCTCTGCCTCGGCGAGGGTTTTCCATCCGTCATTGCCAAGCACGGAACCACTGGAGCCCATGGCTTGGGCGATGAGACCGCGACTGAGGGGTGAGGCCATGAGGGCACTGACGGAAATCGAGCCTGCCGACTCGCCCATGATGGTGATGCGCGAGGGGTCGCCTCCGAAGGCAGAGATATTGTCCTTCACCCATTGGATGGCTGCCACTTGGTCGAGGAAGCCATAGTTGCCGGAACCTTTATACTCCGTTTCCTTCGACAGTTCGGGATGGGCTAAGAATCCGAAGATGCCCTCGCGGTAGTTGGCTGTGATGGCGATAATGCCGTTGCGGGCGAGGGTCATTCCAGCATAGCGGGGTTCGCTGCCGCTGCCCGCCATGAGTCCACCGCCGTTGAAGTAGATGAACACGGGCAACTTTTCGTTCCACGTCTTCGAGGGAGTCCATATATTAAGGTATAGGCAGTCCTCGCTCATCTCCTTGGTGCCGAACATCATGTCGCCAAAGACGGCTTCCTGCATGGGGTTGGGACCGTAGTCCTTTGCCTGTCGCACTCCCTCCCATTTCTCCACGGGCTGGGGAGCCTTCCATCTGAGATTTCCGACTGGGGGTGCTGCAAATGGCACTCCCTTGAACACCTTGACTCCCGAGCAGTCGATGCCCTCGAGCGTTCCATTGACTGTCTGCACCTGTGGTGCCGTCTGTGCTGCCGCGCCGATGTATGCTGCGGCAAGCATGATAAATGATAGGATAGTCTTTTTCATACTAATTATTGTTTAATTTAGTTATAAAATTATTCACCTTACATTCTCAACAAGCCATAGCCCGAAGAAACGGTCGTATAGCTGATACTCTCCGTTATTGTCAATAAGCAATTCTTTCTCGACTAACGATTTTACGGAAGTTTTCACTGTACTTGCAGCACCAAGCTGATATTTTGTCAGGAAGGCTTTGCCTTGAATTTCCTTGATTGAACCCTCGGAAGCAATTGCATAAAGTACTCGCGTCTGGATGGGGGTGACAAGACGAAGGAATGTTTGGAACGTACCCTCGTTTTCCAACAATATGTCGGATAGGATTTCATCGACAATAGACTTGTTGATGGTCTCAAGACCAGTTTCGTATAGTCTGTTGAGCAGGGTGTGAACATACCATGTATGAGAGGACAACTTTGTGTATATATAATCAAATGTGTCCCGGTCAATCGACTGACCGATTTTTCTCATCTTTTCAGAGGAAAACATGTAATAAGCATTCTCGTCGATTGTTCCGAGAAGCATCATCTGTGTGCTTTGATAAAAGGGTCTTGAAGCAGAAACAAACATGTTTTCGAGCACATGCCGCTGACTGCCCGAGAATATGAAGTTGACATTGGTAAGTCGTTGGATATATGAGCGCAGAAGTGCCTCTACATTCTTGTCTGCATATCCGGCTATTGTCTGAAATTCATCGAAAGCCACGAAGCATCTGTAATCCGACTGTTCCATATATGCGAATATCTCAGACAGGGAGTATTCAGCCTGTCCAGGCTCAACATCCACCTTAAATCCCGGTTCACCTGTCATCGGGTCAATTGTAACAACAGGTCGTAACATCTTGAAAAAAGAAACTACATTCTTCACAATCTTGTCTTCCGTAGAGTCAAGTGTGCCAAGAATTGTATCTGCTAATTTCTTGACTAAAAGTTCAAGACTGTCCGTCTGATAAAGGTCAACATAAAAGCATTTCACATCATTGTTTTCCTGCATGTTATGGAAAACATGATGTATCAGACCTGTCTTGCCCATACGTCGTGGACTTGTTAAGGTAATGTTTCTTCCATTAAGCAATGCTGATATGATTTTGTCAGTCTCTTTTTGCCTGTCGCAAAAATAATCAGGCGAGACATATCCCGTCAGTACAAATGGATTGAGTGGTATTCTTTTTTTCTTATTCATGTCATCACGTTTTTTACGTCACGTACTTTACGTGATGCAAATATACGGTCTTTTTTTGGTATATATGCAGAATACCCGAAATATTTAACTAAAATTACATCTTATGAGGCTAATGATTAGCCCTCCTGCTTTCCACCGACATCTGCACGCTGATATTTGGGGTGATGTTATATCTTAGGGCGGCACCGATGCGGTCGCCCATTTCATTGAGGTCTTGGATATAGCGAGGAATGGGGACGTTGGTCACTATGGATTTCTGACCATAGACATAGCCCTCCCATTGATCACTGAATTTATACCCAAGTACGGCGGTCATGCCTGCATCGCGGAATGTGGTGTTCGCCCAATACATATTGTCGAGATAACCTCCCACGGCTATCGAAAGGCGAGAGGTGAGGGCAGTGGCATATTGCACCGAGAGGTTCTGTGCAAAACCGACACCACCATAAGCATGCTTGCCAAACTGGGAGAATATGGAGGCTCCGAGACTCAGGTTGAGTCCCTCATGCAGTCGCCAATTGCTCCACGAGCCGCCAAAGTAATATGGATAATAGCCGCGGGGCATGACTCTGCCGCGGTCGTCAAGTTCTGGCAGGTGGAGACTGTCAAGACCAATGCCGAATTCCGACAACGTTGGTGACGTTGACATTGGTGTTGACATCTTCAACGACGGGCTATAAACCTCGTCGTCATACTCAGCCTTCATCTGCAGCTTGACTTCCTGGGCATTGGCGGCAAGAGCCGCCAATGCAGATAATACTATGGTAAATAAGTGTTTCTTCATGGACCGGGGGAAATGCTATTTCGGCTTGTAATACTGCTTTGCCTCGGGCATCCAGCCCTGGATGTTCTTGATGCGGCTCGCATCGCTCGGATGGTCGCTGAGGATGGTGTATGAACCGCCTGTGGATTGGGCCATGCGCTGCCAGAATGTCACGGCCACCTCGGGATTATAGCCTGCCATGGCTGCAAAGATAAGCCCCAGATGGTCGGCCTCGTTCTCCTGCTTGCGGGAATAGGCGGCACCGCCAAGCTGTGTGCCGATGCCAAACACAGTGGAACTGATCTGCTGGAGATTGGCACTGGCTCCTGCTCCCTGAAGCACTCCGCCAATAATCTGTGCACCATACTGCTTGCGCACCTCATTGCTCAGTCTCTCTGCTGAATGCTTCGCAACGGCATGGGCTATCTCATGACCTAATACGATGGCAAGAGAAGCCTCATCCTTGGTCACTGGCAACAGTCCCTCATAAACGACAATCTTGCCGCCAGGCATACAGAAGGCATTGACGTTCTTGTCCTGGACAAGGTTGAACTCCCACTTATACTGCGACACGTCGGCTCCCATACCATTCTGCTGAAGGTATTTCACCACGGCATTGGCAAGGTTCTGCCCCACCCGCTTCACCATGGCTGTGTTCTTGGTGTTGGTGGAGGGCTTCACCGACTTCATGTATTCCTGATACTGCTGATTGCTGAGACTCAACACCTGCTCGTCGCTTACAAGGATGTTCTGCTTGCGCCCTGTAATGGGCACCGTGCTGCTCGTTCCGCAACTGCTTGCCAGCATTGCGCCGAGAACCACCGTCATCAATAACTTACTCTTTTTCATCATTATATAAATATATTAAATTGTAATATTATCTATTTAAGTTTCGCATTTGCTCAACTCTCAGAAGTTAAAGAAGTTAAAGAAGATAAAGAATTTAAAGACAATAGTCTTTTAGCTTCTGTTAAGGAGTTTATGAGGCTTGGACATACGTCCTTTAACTTCTTTAACTTCCTTAACTTCTTTAACTTCCCTTACTTGCGAAAGTTGAGTTATCTATAGTTAATACTTATTTCGCGGCTGCAAAAGTACAAAGAATTATCGACAATACAAAATAATATTCCAACGTCAAGCCCTGCCTGCCATATCATTTAACTTCTTTTATACAAAAATAATGTGATTATGGATGTTCAGGCCACTGATGCTTGGGATAGCGGCGACGCAGCTCCTTGCGGATGTCAAAATATGTGGTTTGCCAAAAGGAGCGCATGTCCTGGGTGAGCTGCACCGGTTTGAATCCTGGTGAGAGCAGTTCCATAAGCACCGGACGGCGACCGTCATCAAGGCATGGAGTGTCGGTCATGCCGAAACAGTCCTGAAGACGCGCACTCACCACCGGGGCCTCGGCTCCTTGGCGATAGTCGATGCGGACAGTGCGACCGGAGGGAAGGGAGAGACGACGAGGGGCAAGACGATCGACCGCTACCTGCTGGTCATAGGTGAGCATCGACCAAATGACCTCCGTAAGGTCTATGCGCCGCAAGTCAGCCACAGTGGAGGCTGAGGGCGCATACATCGGCAACCACTCCTCTATCCTTGACAGCACGGATACATTATCCACGGCGGGCAACGAGAGTTCGGGATGCCACGAGTCAACAGTGACCAGACGACGCTGCAATGCCTGCACCTCATCGCCAAATGAGAACATGCTCATGCCATATTTCGGGGCTGCTTCGATGATAGCCCTTTGGCGCAAGGCCTGTATGTCGTCGGTCAATGGACGCGAGTCAATGAGAATAGTGCCGACACGCCGCTCACGGCGGGCAATGACACGCCCCTCCTTATTGTCCCAATAGACGGCATCGCGCTCACGGGAAAGGATTTCGAGATCGGACTTGTCAAGCGGTGAGGCAAGGAAGACACGGGAGTCGAGCGAAGCCACAGCAAGCAACTCAAGGGCTGAGAGATCGCTGCGCCCGTCAATGGAGGCATAGTCGCCGGAGGCCAAGCGATAACGGCAATGACCATCGGACACGGCTATTCGTTCGGGATAAGCCATGGCTATCAGACGTCCCGATATGTAGATGTCGGGCATGGCATTGTCCTCAGCCACCCCACCCGCCATACGGCGGTATTGCGAGGCTATGGTGGCGATGCGCTGCCATCTGCCGAGTTTGGAGCGTCGGCGTGCCTCGCGCAATAATATAATATAGGTGTTGATGTCGGGATCGGCATCTGAATTGGGAATCTTGTCCTCAAGCAATGCGGCGATGTCGGCGGCAAGCGCACGTTCGGAGTCGCCGGAAGCACAGATCATCATCTTAGCCACACGCGGATGGCATGGCATCTGCTGCATGCTACGCCCATGACGAGTGATATGGCCAGCCTCATCCACTGCACCAAGGGAGCGGAGCAAGGCTGAAGCCGAAGCGACATGAGCCTGTGGAGGCGGCGTGAGCCAAGGCAGACTCATCACATCCCCACCACCCCATGCTGCAACGTCGAGCAAGGTGGGAGCCATGTCGGCATCCATTATTTCCGGTTGGCGGCACTCGTCCATGCGCGACTCCAAAGGGCGTGTCCAAAGGCGATAGCACACGCCGTCGGCCACTCGTCCGGCTCGTCCTGCCCGCTGGCGCGCCATGTCGAGAGAGATACGCACCGTCTCCAGATGGGACATCGAATTGCGGGGGTCGAAGACCATGGTGCGACAATATCCGCTGTCCACCACCACACGCACACCCTCAATGGTGAGCGATGTCTCAGCCACTGGCGTGGCAAGAACAACCTTGCGCTCGCCATCACCAGAGGGGGATATGGCAAGACGCTGCTCCTGAGGTGAGAGCATGCCATAAAGGGGAAGGACACGGGTGGCGCCGAGTGAGCCGGAGAGCATCTCAAGACATCTCTCTATCTCTGCCTGACCGGGGAGAAAGGCGAGTATGTCGCCATCATGCTGGCGATGGGCCTTGGCAACAGTGCGGGCCACGGCATCGGCAATGCCACGCGGGTCAATGTCGTCATCGGCATGGATGATGTCAACATGATGCATGCGTCCGTCGCTCTCCACAAGCGGGGCGTCGAGGGCTTCACACAGGGTGGATGTGTCGATGGTGGCCGACATGATGACAATGCGAAGGTCGGGGCGCAACACCTGTTGCACCTCACGAACAAGGGCAAGAGCCACGTCGGACGTCAGGCTGCGCTCATGAAACTCGTCGAAGACCACTGCACTGATGCCGTCGAGGGTGGCATCGTCAACCATCATACGGGTGAGGATGCCCTCGGTGACCACCTCAATGCGGGTGGCCTTGCTGACGCGAGTCTCAAACCTCACACGATAACCCACGGTCTCCCCTACCCTTTCGCCTATCATCTCGGCCATCCTCTCGGCTATCTGACGGGCGGCTATCCTGCGCGGTTCAAGCACGATAATCCTGCCCTCTCCCATCGCTTGGAGCATGGTGAGGGGAAGAAGTGTCGATTTGCCGGCTCCGGGAGGAGCTGTGACGACAAGACGGGGCACTGAGCGCAGGGATTCATTTACACGAGCGGCAATACCTCCCGCAGGGAGATGGTCTATGTATGTTTGCAAATTGTGCATGATATGTCTTTTCTTTCTTTGCAAAGTTACGGCGTTTTCTTGATAATACCAAAGGAATGATGATTTTTTTGCAGTTTTCCTGCATATTTCTTGTATATTTCATAAAAATGTAGTAACTTCGCAGCCCGAAAGTAAATACATAAACAATACATACAATATTTTATGGGCGGATTTTTTGGAACAATATCCAAAGTGGATTGCGTGAACGACCTGTTCTACGGCACAGACTACAACTCACATCTCGGCACAAAGCGTGCAGGTATGGTAACATTCGACAAGGAAAAGGGATTCTCAAGGTCTATTCATAGCTTGGAGCGCAACTATTTCAGGTCGAAATTCGAAGACGAGCTCGACACCTTCTCAGGATGTCAGGGACTCGGAGTCATCAGCGACACTGACCCGCAACCTATCATCGTCAACTCTCATCTGGGCAGATATGCAGTGGTGACAGTGGCAAAGATAAACAACCTGCCACAGATAGCCGAAGAGCTGCTCGCAAAGGGTATGCACTTCAGCGAACTGTCGGCCAACAAAATCAACCAGACTGAACTTGTGGCTCTGCTCATCAACATGGGCAAGGACTTTGTCGATGGCATCAACATGGTGTATGAGCGTATTGAGGGTTCGTGCTCAATGCTCATCCTCACCGAAGACGGCATCATTGCGGCGCGCGACTGGATGGGACGAACACCTATCGTCATCGGACGAAAAGAGGGAGCCTACGCAGCAACCAGCGAAACCACTGCATTCCCCAACCTCGACTATGAGGTGGTAAGGGACGTGATGCCTGGTGAAATCGTCAAACTGCGTGCCGATGGTATGGAGCAGCTACAGGGACCATCGGGATGCTCGCAGGTATGCTCTTTCCTTTGGGTTTATTATGGTTTTCCCGCAAGCGACTACGAGGGAATCAACACGGAAGATGTAAGGGAGAAATGCGGAAAGATGTTGGGAGAAACTGACGACACTGAAGCCGACCTCGTCTGCGGAATACCCGACTCGGGAGTGGGCTTCGCATTGGGATATGCCGAAGGACACAAGATACCATACAAGAGGGCTGTGCTGAAATACACTCCCACATGGCCACGCAGTTTCACACCAGGCAACCAGTCACGCCGCGACCTTGTGGCAAAGATGAAACTCATACCCAACCGTGCCATCATGAAGGGCAACAGAGTGGTGTTTTGTGATGACTCAATAGTCAGAGGCACACAACTGCGCGACAATGTACGCACATTCTTTGAATGCGGAGCCAAGGAGGTACACGCCCGTATCTCATGTCCGCCATTGGTATATGGATGCCCGTTCATCGGATTCACATCATCGAAAAGCGACCTCGAACTCATCACACGGCGCATCATACGCGACTTCGAAGGCGACGAAAATGCCAAGCTTGAGGAATATGCCACCACCAACTCACCGGAATACCAGCGCATGGTGGACGAAATAGCACGCCGACTGGGACTGACCACTCTGAAGTTCAACAAAATAGAGGAACTGATCGAGTCGATAGGACTGCCAAAGGAAAAGGTCTGCACACACTGTTTCGACGGCAGCAGCTGTTGCATGAAAAGACTGAAAGAAAAGAAATGATACAGGCATATTGGTAAACATATCAAAAAATGGGCTGGCATCTGAAATGAGCCAGCCCAAACGTTTTTTAAACTAAAGTAACTATTTTCGATAAGACCGCCCAATGGACGAAAGTAACTTACCGGCTGCAAAGGTACTACTTTTATGTCGATAATCCAAACTTTTTCACTGATATTTGCATAAAATTCATTAATTATTAAAATAAATCATCCCAAAATACTATAATTATCGACTTTTTCTTGGTAGTTTTGGATATTATTTGTATATTTGCAGCAACAAAAAATAATGCGCTATGACATGGTTTAATAAGTATCTATCCATTTATAACAAGCCCTTTGAATCCGTGCCACAAAGCACAGTGAAGGAGATAAAGGAAAAGCTCCAAAGACTGCAGGCGGACCATCCCGTGGCATCCGTTGTGGTCATCGCATATAATGAAGGACAGAGACTTGCCGCATGCCTATGGTCGCTGAGCGAACTGCAAACACAATATCCCATAGAGATACTTGGTGTCAACAACAATTCGACAGACAATACAGAAGATGTATATAAGGCATTGGGACTAAGATATTTCAATGAGCAAAGAAAAAGCCCAGGGTTTGCACGACAATGCGGACTCGACAACTCACGCGGGAAATACCATTTCTTCATTGACGCCGACACATTCTACCCGCCCCACTATTTGGATGTCATGATGAAAAAACTCACCAAGCCGGGAGTGGCTTGTGTGGGAGCCTTTTGGAGCTATTATCCCGATGAAGGGCATTCTGCCTTTTCACTCAAGATATTCGAGTTCATACGCGACACATTCCTATGGGTACAGCATTTCAAACGACCGGAACTGTGCATCCGAGGCATGGTATTCGCATTCAATGCCGACTATGCACGCAAGGAACATATCCGAACGGACATACGACGCGGTGAGGACGGCTCATTAGCGCTCTCACTGAAGAAACATGGCAGGATCGCTTTCGTACATGACAGCAAAGCACGACCAGTGACAGGATATGGCACACTCGGCAACAGCTCACTCCTGAAAAGCCTCGCATATCGTGCGAAAGTGCAGCTCAAGGGTATCAAACGCATATTCTTCAAGACCGACCACTACGAGGATGCAGCAGAAAATATCATCAAACAATAGCAAATACATTCACGATATGACGGAGAAAAAATATGACTATCTTATAGTTGGAGCCGGACTCTACGGGGCGATGATGGCTTGGCAACTGACAAGCCAAGGCTACAGATGTCTCGTCATTGACAAACGTGGGCATACAGGAGGAAATATTTATTGTGAGAATATCGAGGGAATAAACGTACACATGTATGGGGCACATATCTTCCATACCTCCAACAAGCAGGTATGGGACTTTGTCAACTCTATCGTGCCATTCAACAGATACACCAATTCACCGCTCGCCAAATACCACGGACGTCTCTACAATCTCCCATTCAACATGAACACCTTCGCAAGGATGTGGAATATCACCACTCCAGAGGAAGCCCGAAGAATCATCGACGAGCAGAAGATGGAAATGAGAGCCAAGCTCAACGGCAGACGGCCGCAAAACCTTGAGGAACAGGCATTGATGCTCGTCGGGAAGGATATTTATGAAATACTGATAAAGGAATATACCGAGAAGCAATGGGGACGGAAGTGCACAGAACTGCCCGCCTTCATCATCAAGCGACTGCCAGTGAGATTCGTTTACGACAACAACTACTTCAACGACTCATACCAAGGCATACCCATCGGGGGCTACAACAAGCTCATCGACGGACTGCTGAAAGGATGCGACATCATCACTGGCATTGACTTCTTCCAGGCAGACGACAGATGTCACAAGGCAAACATTCACAGATGGAGGGAACTGGCCGACAAGCTCGTCTTCACGGCAAAAATTGACGAGTTCTACAACTATCGTTTCGGACGTCTTGACTACCGCAGTCTGAGGTTTGAACACGAGACTCTCGACTGCCCAAACTATCAGGGCAATGCCGTGGTGAACTACACAGACAAGGAGGTGGCTTACACCCGAACCATAGAGCACAAGCACTTCGAGATGTTTGGAGACAAGGTATATGACATCCCAAAAACCGTCATCACAAGGGAATACCCACAGGAATGGCACGACGGACTGGAACCATACTATCCCGTGAACGATGATAAGAACAATGCACTATATGCCAAATACAAGGCATTGGCAGACCAGGAGAAGGACATTATCTTTGGTGGCCGACTTGCCGAATACAAGTATTACGACATGGCACCGATAGTGGAGAAATTTGAGTTATAGAAAAAGATGAAAATACTATTCCTCGTATATCACGGATTCTCAGACGAAAGCGGAATAAGCAAGAAGATTCACTATCAGGTGAAGGGACTGCGACAGAATGGACATGAGGTCCATCTCTGTTACTACGACTTTGACTCTCGCGGACATCGTTGCCGATATGTTGACAATAATATTATTTACGACTATGGCATAGGCACATTGGCTGCAATCCGTTCAAGAATCAATCTTGGCTGTATATACAGATATTGCGTGGAAAACGGCATCGAGATGGTTTATGCACGCTGTTTTATGAATGCAAGCCCCATCATAGTGAATCTTTTCGGCAAATTGGGAAAGGCGGGAATAAAATGCGTCCAAGAGATTCCCACATACCCTTACGATGCGGAGTTTAAGGGCTATCCTCTGAAATACAAGCTCCCGCTTTATATCGACAAGGCTTTCAGAAAGCAGCTTGCCGCAAAGATGCAAGCCATAGTGACCTTCTCAAACGAGAAAACAATATTCGGCAAAAGAACGATTCGCATCAGCAATGGCATTGACCTCGACAGCATACCTCTGCACCATCCAAAGAAAACGGATGATATACATCTTATTGCAGTGGCTGAAATCCACTATTGGCATGGATTTGACAGACTTGTTGCCGGCATGGGAGAATACTATCATCAGAATCCTGAAGGAAGGAAGGTGTATTTCCACGTCGTCGGTTGGGAGGACGACCGTGGGACGACAAGCAACGGTTATCTCACAATAGCCCAAACAGCCCAAAAATATGGGATAGAACAATATGTCATCAATCATGGAAGACTATTTGGCGAACAGCTCGATGAGGTGTTCAACCAATGCGTGTTTGCCATAGGCAGTCTCGGCCGACACCGAAGCGGCATCACGGACATCAAGACACTCAAAAACCGTGAATATGCAGCTCGTGGCATATCATTTATATATTCTGAGAATGACAGCGACTTCGACAATAAACCATACATAATAAAAGCTCCTGCCGACGAATCATCTATCAACATACAGTACATTATAGACTATATTGACAATAACGATATCAATCCTGAAGACATCAGAAAGACAGTGGAACATCTGTCATGGAAATATCAAATGGAAAAAGTAATTAAAAGCATATAAATAAATCATTATGGACAAGCATTTATCACTTTCAATAATTATACCGCTATACAATGCCGAAAAATATATTGTTAATTGTCTTGATAGTATTTATGATCAAGATATTGACAGTTCTGACTTTGAAATCATTATTGTGGATGACGGCAGTAATGATAATAGTTACCATATCATATCCGATTATGCCACAAAACATGACAATATTCATATTATTCATCAAGAGAACCAAGGTGTAGCTTGCGCACGAAATAACGCCATAAAGATAGCTAAAGGCCATTATGTGACATTCATTGATTCTGATGATTTTTTTATACCTAAAAGCCTCAAGAAAGTATTACGGACTGCTATTGAGTTCAAAGCTGATATCATAAAAGGTGTTATTATAGAGGTAGATGAAAAAGAAATGTTTGATGACTACAGATTTACCGCAAAAAACATTGTCACCGATGTTATGGATGGTAAAGAAGCTATTGTAAAAGTGACTCGACACAAAGAGGGATATAGTACAGGATATCTCATATCACTAAAACTCATTAAGGAAAACAATCTCCATTTTCCACCAAAAGTATCTTATATGGAGGACTGGGCTTTCATCACACCAGCTCTTCTAAACTGCAAGTTATTCGTCAACACCAATATACCTTTTTATATCTACCGCCATAACACTGGCTCATGTGTGGCAAATATGTCAACTGAAAAATTGTTGCTTAGTTGCCAAGCAATAGAGATTGTTGCCGAACTTGCAAAGAAAACGTCGGGAGATGTCCAGAAGAAACTGTCAGTTAATGTATGTGTCAATATAAATATTGTTCTATGGTTCACTATACATTACAGAAGCATATTCAGCCGAAGGAATGAGATTATTAGGGTTTTGCTCCAACTATTGAAGCAAGTGGACAAATCATACATACCGAGAAGTCTCGTCATATTCAAACTATGCCCTGAGTTATATATTGTCATCAGAAATCTTTTAGCGTCAAGAAAATATTGATGTCAACCAACGTATTCGTCAAACAGTTTTACCCACTGAGGCATGATGATTTCAGCAGAATATTGTTTCGCACTGAGCCTTGCCTTTTCACTCATTCTCACCCGAGCGTCTTTATGATTAATCATCCATTCTATAGCTTCTGCCATCTTCTCGACATTTGCAAGAGGAACCACAACACCATTCTCACCATTGGATATCAGTTCGGATGGTCCATGAGGACAATCAAATACTATGCAAGGTACTCCGCAACTCATAGCCTCCAATAAAACGAGGGCAAAACCTTCATATCTTGAACTCAAGATATATATTGAACTGTTATCATATTCATCGTATATTCTACCTGTTGGCTTGTTTATCTTCACTGACTGCGACAGGTTGTACTCCTCTATCATATTGTGAATCTCATTCTCCAACACACCATTCCCGAAAATATCAATTCTCCAATCAGGATATTTTGGGGCAATTATCGACCATGCCTTTATCAGATAGTCAAATCCCTTTTGCTTGGTTAATCGTCCTACACACAATATCCTATTAGGACGCTCTGAATATGGTGAACAATTATCTGGAATCTTTGATACAATATTGGGAATCACATGTATTGGAATCTGTATGCGCTTCTCCCATTCTTGCTTATCGTCTTTAGTCAAGCAAACCATACAAGTGGCATTATTAAGATATTTAAAACAATTATCATCAAGGGTTTTGGCAAAATATCTTCGGAGAAAATTATTCTGTCGTAATTCTTGTCTGATATCTGACATACATATATGAGATTCAACGACAAAACGATAAGGCAAGGTCAATATACTGTTGAATTTGTCAAAATCGTAAGTAGTCAAGACAACATAATCCGGATTGATTTTGTTAAGAATGATGTCAAGTCTTGATATTAACAAACGCAGATACTTCCTTTTTTTAAAAAACCGTGTAATTGGATTCAATTTATACAAAGGGAAGAAACGTACATCCAAATCAAGGAGATTTATTCTCTTATCAAGTTCAAATGCTAAAGGATGTTTACCCTGTTCATAAGTTATAAATGTTACTTCATAACCATAGTGTCTGACAAGATAATTCATCTTATCAGAGAGAATCCTCTCCATACCAGCTTTTGATGCGAAAGATTGATATATATATACTATCCTCATAATCTGCACTTTAATCAATTATACGTATTAGTGTTCTTTTAGGTATGTCGCTATTTCCCGAATAACCCCAGGATATTTGCTTGAGAATTTTCTTGCGAAGAGATATTCAGAGTTGAGCAGTTCATCGGTGTCACCGTCTTGCCATGTATATGGCTCGCCTCGGCGTTTCTGCTCGGCAGAAGCGCGGTTGAAGTCGATGAAGCGCATACAGCTATGGATGCCGTCATCAAGGTCATAGATACGTTCGCGTATCTCTGGATTGGATATGAGTATGGAATGCTTGTACATCTCGTCGCCGCAAGTGGTATAGGCAAAGCGGCGATTGATAAATTCCTCTTGGTCGAGAAGATACTTCACGGCATCCCCTGTCAGCGACACCCAGTTGTGACCGGTGCGGAAAGTCAGTTCGTTGCCTCTGTCCATGTGGAGAATGTCTTGTATCTTCAATGCAGTATGGCGAACCACCTTTGCGAGTGTCACCTTCCATTTCGGCACAAAAGGTGTGCGGTAGTTCCAGCGCATCAGGAAGTAATAGCGTCTTCTCTTGCGCTCTATATCGCCCTTGATAAAGTCAGTAAGTGTGAAGAAACCGATAAACTCCTTACCATTGTGATTGTCGAAGAAGTCATGGATATAGTCCTGTGTCTTTATCGGCAAATCCACTCCCGACAATTTGTGGTAATACTGATAAGGCCCATGTTCGTATGCCGTACGAAACAAATGCATCTCAGAATGCACCTGCCCCACGTCGCCCCATCTCACGTCATAACGCTTAGGTGTAAGGTATAGCTTGGAATACTTTGGTTGGTAAAGATTGGGCATCACCTTGACTTTCTTGTCAATATGCAAGAAGATGTCATTGCGCACATCATCAATGAGTGAGAGTAGCGTGTTGAGCAGTTCCCATTCATTATGCGCCATTATTAGATATGCATGTCTGTTGTTTGCCATGATTATATTACTGTATATTACGACAAAAGCCGTAAAACCTTATCTCACAAGGTATTACGACTATTTCCATTAGGAGGGTGCCCGGTGGGACTCGAACCCACGACATTCAGAACCACAATCTGACGCTCTAACCAACTGAACTACGGGCACCATGTTTGCTCCCTTTGCGGCTCCCACTTGAACCACTTCTTGAAAGCGAGTGCAAAGGTACGCATTTTATTTGAAACTACCAAATAAAATGCGTACCTTTTAACATCTTTTTTGATTTTAATGCTATATATAAGCCATTAAATCATCAAAACCGACTTACTCGGCAGCAGGAGCAGCCTTTTCGCCAGCGGCAGGAGCAGCCTTTTCGTTGGCGGCAGGAGCAGCCTTCTCGCCAGCGGCAGGAGCAGCCGGCTTAGTCTGACTTGCACCAAATCCCGGGAGGTTGTTGGGGTTGGTTGTCGGATTCTGTACATTCTCCATGACAGAAGAGTCAGAAACAGCCTGTGGTGCGACATAGGCGCAAGCCACGCTGATTACTACCATTGCGGCTGCAAGCGACCATGTAGTCTTCTCAATGAAGTCAGTAGTCTTTCTCACACCACCAATCTGATTGTAGGATGCGAAGCTCGAAGAGAGACCTCCACCCTTTGACTCCTGGATAAGCACGATGCCAATCATGAGCACTGCAGCCAGGCAAATTAGGATTACCAATAATGTGTACATCTTTTTTTATTATTTATTGTTATTATTTATAATCAGTTTCTCCAAAAATCTTATTTGGTCAGCAAAATAGGTATTTTTCTGCGGACAATTGTCTCTCAGTCTTCGGATGATATCGAGAGCCTTGTCATACCGTCCTTGCTTGATATATATTCTGGCGAGGGTCTCCGTGAAGAATCCGTCATCGCCGTCCTTGCCACCGTCATTACTGTCGTTGAGTTGTGGCACGTATTCCGGTGTTTCATTAAGCACTATGCGTCCTGTCTCATTTTCTATGAAGTTATCAATCAGACTTTGTCCGCGCAGTTGCGGTGTTTCCGGTTCTGCTATGTCATCATCCTCGCTCTCCATAAGATAAGCCACATAATCGACGGCTGCATCAGCTGGTGTAGGTTTCCGTCGAGGCTTGCCCTCCTCCGGTTTGTCTGTTTCCACCGGTATTGTCTCGAGAAAGTTGTCAATGAGCGACAATGTCCTGTTTTCCTTTGCCCCTTGCTCTTTGTTTCCATCAGTCGCCACATCTTTTCTTTTCTGCGGTTGCAGTTTATAATGTGCCGCCTCGATTAGTTTGAAGAGCACCTTGCGGTCAGTGATATATATTGCGGCCCTTCTCAGTTCCTCGTCGAATGTAGGGTCATGTAGCAGGTAGAGGTTTTGCAGCAGCAGAAGCCGTGCTGTCTGGAAATATGGATATAGTGCGAGCAAGGAGCGCAACTCATAGAGAGTGTCGCGGTCCATCTCATCCGGGTGGTTTATGAGTCTCGTCAAATCCATTTTTTACCTTATATATATATTATATTCACTCTATATTCATTAGTTGCTTGTTACCAGTTAGCCACGGTGGCATTGAATATCTGGTCGGTGATCTCCTTCACCATCTGCGTCACCAGTTCCTCCTGCACAGAGTTGAGTGACTGTGTATTCTCGTATGTTGTCTGCGCCGTAAACTGTCGTTCGAAGTCCTCAGAGTGGTTTGTATTGTTGGTGAATCTCACATTGACAGTCATAGAGAGTTCAGTTTGGGATGAGTATCCCTCACTCGACACCGACTTGTTTCTTTGGTCATATCGTGTTATCTCACCTTCTATCTTGAGGTCACCGTTGCGCTTCACCTGACTGAGTTTGGTGTGGCTGGCGAAGATATCCTTAAGCTGGTTGTTGAAGATGCTCGCCATAGGCCCCCACACATAGCTTGAGCGTATTGGGAAGTCAGCTATCTGTATGGTCTTGACCTTGGTATAGTCGATGCTGGCGCCGTTGAACTTCAGCGACACCGAGCATGCCATAGGCACCACAGCAAAGATGGCGACTATCGCTATCTTCATTATATAGTTTGTCTTTACCTTCATGTCAATATCCAAGTTAATATTTCTCCAGTCCATACTGCTTCAGTCGTCTGTAGAGAGTACGGTCGGAATATCCGAGGTCCTCCGCCGCCTTTTTCCGATTGCCATTGTTGCGGTCGAGTGCCTTCATGAGCATTTGCTTTTCGACCACGTCAAGGTTGAGCACTTCCTTGGTCTCGTCCGCCCTGATGTCAGTCTTTTCAGGATAGATATCCTCCGTTTTTCTCATCTCAGAGACAGTTGTCATTCCCTTATGCTCATTGACAATCCGCTCATTGATGTATCTTTTCTGATCGTCAAACACCCTTTCCGGCTCCACATATTCCTCAGCCTCGGCATCCTCTGCCTCATGGCGTGGCAGGAAAGCGGGAGTAGCAGGCACAGACCTTGTCGGTTGCAGTTCATTGACTTTGTCCCCGCCGAGCTTTTTCTTAAGCATTGCCACCTCTTGTCTCAGTTCAGCCACACTTCCTCTGAGTTCATAGAGGATTTTATAGAGTATTTCCCTCTCATTCTCGAAACTATGTTCGCTTTCATTCGAATACGAACCGGTTTTTGCCAATTGTGTGGTTTCCACATCCTGCGGTATGAACTGCGACAGGATATCAGGAGTGATTTCCCTCTGTTGGCTCAGTATTGAGATTTGCTCAGTGATATTTTTCAGTTGCCGGATATTTCCGGGCCACTTGTATTTCATAAGCATCTCCTTGGCGCCATCCCTGAGCACCACCTTGTCCATCTTGTATTTCTCGGCCATCTGCATGGCAAAGAAGCGGAAGAGCAGCGGTATGTCCTCTCCCCTTTCCCTTAGGGCAGGCATGTGTATTGGTATCGAGTTGAGCCGATAGTAGAGGTCTTCCCTGAACCTTCCCTCACTGATAGCCTTCATCATGTTGACATTAGTGGCGGCGACCACTCTCACGTCAGTCTTTCTCACCTCCGTGGCGCCCACTGGCAAGTATTCCCCTGTCTCGAGCACGCGAAGCAGTCTGGCCTGTGTGGCCAATGGCAGTTCTCCCACCTCGTCGAGAAAGAGTGTGCCTTTGTCGGCAGCTCCGAAATATCCCGGACTGTCACCGATGGCTCCAGTGAACGAGCCCTTGACATGGCCGAAGAGTTCGCTATCTATCGTACCCTCTGGTATAGACCCGCAGTTAATGGCAAAATATTTACCACGGCGGCGTGGTGACTGGTCGTGTATCACCCTTGGGATGATTTCCTTGCCCACACCACTCTCTCCGACTATCAGCACACTCAAGTCAGTCGGCGCCACTTGTAATGCAACGTCGAGAGCATGATTCAAACCATCGCAGTTGCCGACGATTTTGTATCGCTGTTTTATGTCTTGAAGCTCTTGAACTTTCATTTAGAGGGCAAAGATACACACTTTTTTTGAAATAACCGCATATTATGCTGATAATTTAGCTTTTTTTGTCGAATTTGATAAGCAAAAGTCCTATTGCTGTCCAAATAAGCTCTCTTACGCGCACTATTAATGCCACAAAGATGCCTGCACTGGATGACAGCGCCAGTCCTTTGGCCGACATGAGGAATCCGCCTTCCCTTCCTCCCAACTGCAGTGGAAGGAAGAAGAGCATATTGGCAAACAGCGACGTGAATGCCAAGATGAGCACACAGTCGATGAAGTTGGCCGAAGGCATGATGACCAACAAGATGAAATAAATCTCAAGGGCTGAAAATATACGACACAACAGTTCCAGCATCACAGCTCCCACGAATGCCTTGGGGTTTTGATTGTGAAGGATGGCCATCTGCCTGTCGATATTTTCCAACTGTCCTCGATGCTTGTCAAAAAAGCCCTGTGCCCATTTCTTTACCAAGGGAAAGCGGCTGAGCATGTTCATACAGCTCACCGTGATGCCACGCTTGTATCCCTTGACGAAGAGCCATATAGCCAACATGGCAAAAGCTATCACCGCCCCCATCAACACCGACATCATCGTATCCATTTGGTGTACAATGACAAACGTCACTGCCGAGAGAAACCAAAACCAGAAATGGCTGAACACATGGGTCATGGCGAAAAGTATCACCGACGACGACGCCCTTTGTGTGCCTATTTTCGGAGCGAGCGACATAATACGGTATGGCTCCCCCCCCATCAATCCGCCAGGAGTGGCATAGTTGAGGGCAAACCCGCTGACCGTTATCTTATACAGCCACCAGAAAGCCACCTTGTTGTCCTTATGTCCCTCGTCCTTGCCCGCATTGTTGATAATGACATACCATGACGCGGTGTTGAACATATACAGGAAGAACCAGAGAGCAATGACTGCCAGGAACCAATATCCTGCACGCTGAAGCCCACTACACACCTGAGCGAAGTCCAACTGTGTGACCATCAGGGCGAGCACAGCCAGTCCAAAGACAAAGAATATGTTTTGGTATTTACGCTTCATTCTCTATCGGCTGTCTGTTTCTTACTTAAACTGGTCCTTGGGCTTTGGGATATTGAATCTCACCTTTTCGCTTTCGTCCTTCTTCTCGTGATAGAGCTTTGGCAGCGGATTATCGTATGCCTCATCGTATGCCTGCCTGTTGCGATAGACATCTATAGCAGTGTATATGGCATGACGGAACGAGCTTTCATCTGCGACACACTTGCCGGCTATATCGTATGCGGTGCCATGGTCGGGCGACGTG
Source organism: Prevotella sp. (assembly GCA_034101015.1). Classification (GTDB taxonomy): domain Bacteria; phylum Bacteroidota; class Bacteroidia; order Bacteroidales; family Bacteroidaceae; genus Prevotella. Next base: position 43,065 of record JAXEKN010000043.1, on the reverse strand, counting down.
CGCACGATGGGAAGCCCCGCCGTATAGTTGACGCCTTCCTCCACGGCGAGCGCCTTGAAGGGAGCCAGTCCCTGGTCGTGATACATTGCAAGCACAGCGTCAAACTTCTGGTACATTCCCGCACCGAAAAAGCCGTCGGCAGGATATGGTCCGAAAGCCTGTATTCCGTTGGCGGCCAGTTCCTCTATTGCGGGAGTAATCACCGTCTGTTCCTCATCACCTATCACTCCCTTGTCACCGGCATGCGGGTTGAGAGCCAACACGGCGATGCGCGGATTGGTGATGCGGAAGTCACGCTTGAGGCTCTTATGCAGTATTGTCGCCTTCTCAATGATCAGTTCCTTGGTGATGGCAGCCGCAACATCCCTTATGGCTACATGTGTGGTGACGAGCGCCACTCTCAGTCCTCCATTCATCAGTATCATAAGAGCCTTGTTACCCTCTCCCACACAGTCCTCTATGTATTCCGTATGTCCGTGAAAGTGAAAGAGGTTGCTCTGTATGTTTTTCTTGTTTATCGGCGCTGTGACGAGCACGTCATACAACTCCGAGCGGAAGTCGGTCATGGCCCTGTCCAAAGCCTTCAGTGCAGCCTCGCCGGCCTGTGTTGACGATTCCCCGAATTCCACCTTCACCTCATCATCGTAAGTAGCGAGGATGTTCAGTCTTCCAGGCTTTGCCTCCTCTGCCTTGTCGATGATGCTGAACTGTGTGTTCAGTCCAAGCAGTTTTTTATGATAGGCAGCCACCTTTGGCGAACCATAAATGATAGGAGTACAGAGTTCAAATATCTCAGGCTCCGCAAATGTCTTGAGGATCACTTCGTATCCGATGCCGTTGGTATCACCATGTGTGATTGCAACGCGTATTTTCTTATCTTCTTCCATTGGTAATTTCTATATATATATGTATTTAAAATAAAAGATCTCATTTCATGATTTTCACTGTGAACAGGGCCGCTTCAAGCCTCTTCATCACATCCCTTTTCTTCTCCCCAGGAGCATATACGAATGCTTCCGCCGTGACAATCCGGTTGTTCAGGCTGTCTGTGAGGGTATGGCTCACGAATGGTCCTCCCATGGCGTCGCCTTTCATCTCCCACAATCCGCGCATCTCCACTATTCGTCTGCCCCCATGGTCAATCACCCTTGCCAAAGGCGCAACATTTCTCACCGTAGTCATATACATTGAGTCGGCCTCGCCCTTGACATTCCTTTGCATCACGCTGTCGCGCACCTTCAGGAGTCTTTCCGCGGAGCAGTCGGTGCCCTTTGCCACATACACGCATATATTTCGCATTGTGGTGCCACCGTCATCGCTCAGCCAGATAAAGCCATTTGACTTTTTGGTCTTGGCGATGTCGGCAGGGATGAGCATAGTGACTCCTGTTGCGCGCTCCACTTCTTTTTCCCTTGCAGGAGAATGGGCTTTTCTCAGATGGCGCAGTTGCACGTTGGTCTCAAACCTGCCAATGAGTGCATTCAGTGCTGAAGCTATCCTTGCATGACCTTTCACCATTTCGTCAGCCGAAGGCACCGTCAGTCTCACCATCATCTGGGGTGTGGCATGGACATCCTTTTCATATCTTATTTTGGGTGATGCAAGTGAATTGTCCACACCCACCACGACAGCCACCCTGGCATATTTGACTTCAGGCGACTGTTCACCCGTGGCGATAGTGTTCACCTGATAAGCCTTTTCCCTCTGGGGCAACCTGTCCACCTCAACGTCGCCGATGGTCTTTGCCACCATGTTTCTCAGCCTGGTGTCCTCTCCCGTGACCACCACGCTGAAAGGTTTTCCCTTGCTGCGTGGCTTCATCTGGGAGTCGCCGCACGCCGTCATCATGACAATCACCGACACCACCGCGACAACCCACCTACAGCTCATGGTTTTTCTTTGCCGTGGTGAGCAGTCCGCAGGCTGCGAAGATATCTTGTCCTCGGCTTGCCCTTATCGTTGTGAACACGCCGTGCTTGGTGAGATAATCCCTCAGAGCCTCCATCTTGTTGTCGTCGGCACCATGGAGTCCGACATCTGGAATGGTGTGAAACCGTATCAGGTTGACCCTGCACTCCAGTCCATCCACCAGTCTGACTATCTCCCTTGCATGCATCATGGAGTCATTGACACCTCCGAAGACGATGTATTCAAACGAGCACCTGCGCTGATGCGTGAAGTCATATTGCTTGAGCAGTGCCACTATATCCTGTATGCCCATCTGCTTCTCGGCAGGCATCAGCATCTGTCTCTGTTCGTGCAGAGGCGAGTGCATGCTGATGGCGATATGGCACTCGCTTTCATCGAGGAAGCGCTTTAGTTTGTTCTTCACTCCCACACTGCTCACCGTGATGCGTTTGGGACTCCACTGGTATCCCCACTCAGCGGTGAGCACCTCAGTGGCCCTGAGCACATTGTCGAGATTGTCCATTGGTTCGCCCTGTCCCATGAAGACGATATTGGTGAGGCTTCTCATCTCAGGTAGCGAATATATCTGGTTGAGGATGTCAGAGGCTGAGAGGTTGCCCTCAAAACTCTGTTTTCCCGTCTGACAGAAGAGGCAGTTCATCTTGCATCCCACCTGCGACGACACGCATAGCGTAGCCCTGTCGCCATCGGGTATATACACTGTTTCGACATATTTGCCTTCAGCCGTGGGAAAGAGGTATTTCACCGTTCCGTCCACAGACCTCTGGCAGTCAATGGGCGGCATTGCGCCTATTGTAGCTATATCATTGAGTTTCTGCCTGTTTGTCTTGGATATATTGGTCATTGAGTCGATATCCCTGACGTTGGCGTCGTATATCCACTTGGCTATCTGCTTGGCCGTAAAAGCCGGCATACCGAGTGATGTGACCACCTCGCGCAGCTCATCCACATTCATTCCCAAAAGTATCTTTTTGTTCTCTTCCATGTCTATTTCGCGTATTATAAGGTGCAAAGGTATAAAAAAAAGCCGAATATAGCAAATATATTCAGCTTTTTTATAAAAAAACAACTTCACATTCCTTTTTCCGGACTATTCACATTTCTTTTCCTTCTTGCCGAAGTCTGGGTCTATCTTCAGGAATGCCGTCACGGCGAAGGTGATGGAACAGCATGCCATGACGATGATAAAGAACATCTTGTAGCCCACCATGTCCTTGATATATCCCGACAACATCCCTGGCAGCATCAGTCCGAGATAGGATATTCCGGTGCATATCGAATAGTGGGACGTCTTGTATCGTCCCTGACTGTAATAGAGCATGTAGAGCGTGAGTACGGTGAATCCCAGTCCATATCCAAACTGCTCGATGAAGAGGCATGACGACACCACTGCCAGATTACTGTTGAGCGAATAGCTGAGATAGATATACACCACGTCGGGCAGTGTGATGGCACACACCATCGGCCATAGCCACCGCTTCATTCCGTCGCGGCTGACGAGCACACCACCGATGATACCTCCGAGGAGCAGTCCTATGAGTCCCACGGTGCCATTGGCGAGTCCGTATTCCTGTGGCGACAGTCCCAGTCCGCCGCTGTAGTTATGGCGCAACATGAATGTCTTGGTCATCGTGTTGAGCAATGCCTCCGGGAAGCGATAGAAGAGCAGGAAAAGCATCACGATAATGGTCTCTCTCCTGTTGAATTTGCTGAAAAAGGTGACAAACATGCTCTTCAGTCCCTCAACCACCTCGCCCACAGTGCGCTTCTCTTGCCTGTCGTCGGCAGGACGTGGCATGAAACGGCTGTGATAGAGCCACAATCCTATAAACAGTCCTGCCAACCCATAGAATATCAGTGCCCACGTGAATCTTATCTGATTGCGAAAGACCACCTGCAATATTCCCGCGAGCGACACGAGCATTCCGTTGACGAAGATGATGGCAAGGCGATAGAACGTGTTGCGCAGTCCCACATACTTTGCCTGCTCATGGTCGTCAAGCTCTATCATATAGAATCCGTCGGCAGAAATATCGTGTGTGGCACTGCAGAATGCAATCAGGAAAAACAGGCACATGGTGGCCTGAAACCAGAAAGCCGTAGGTATGGCAAAGGCTATTCCCGCCAATGATGCGCCAATAAGTGCCTGCATGGCCAATACCCACCATCTTTTTGTCTTTAGCAGGTCAATAAACGGGCTCCACAGTGGTTTTATCACCCATGGCAATGCGAGCCATCCTGTGAACAGTCCGACTTCAGCGTCTGTCAGTCCCATCTGCATATACATCACCACCGACAATCCGGTGACTATGATGTTTGGCAGTCCTTCCGCGAAATACAGCGAGGGCACCCATGCCCAGGGATTTTTTTTCTTCATCTCTAATAATATCTTTTTATCTCCGCTCCACGATAGTAGTGAAGCAGTATTTCGTCATATTTGTAACCTTTTTCTCCCATCACCGCGGCACCTATCTGACACAGTCCCACACCATGTCCCCATCCGGCGCCAATGAGTCGGAATCCCTGGTCTGTCTTGTCCACCACGAAGGCGCTGCTGTAGAGATGTGTCTTGCTCAGCGTGCGGCGTATCTCCAGTTCCTTTCCGATGATGAGGGTCTTCTTCTCTCCTACTATCTTCAGGCGGCATATCCTGCCGCTCTTGCCACGCTCAAGGGGTATCAGGTCGAGTATCTCGCCTAAGTCGTCCTTGGTCTTCTCGGCGATCAGCTCCGACAGTTGCTTGCGGGTGTATTCCACTTGCCAGCGATAGAAGTCGGGGGTCTCCTGGTCATAGTCGTTGAGCACCTGCGAGAGTACCTTCTTGTCGGTGGTGTTGCAGAATGCTTCGGGTGATGTCCTTATCCACCTGTCAAAATATTCTTCACTGCCTTCCACTGGCGCTTCGCCGTCAGAAGCAGGTGTCTCGCAGCCATTGGTTGAAGCCGTGTCCCTCACCGCCACGAGATATGGTTTTGGCGTGTTCTCCCAGCAATACTGAAATTCCTCAGTGATACCGCCACAACACTTGCTGAACCTGGCGTCACATATTTCCCCGTCGCTTGTCAGCACCTGTCCGCGTGTGGCTCTTACAGCCTCCTCTACCACGGTGCTTCCCGCTGTGGTGATTCCTTGGTATCTCTGGCAGTGGTCATCGGCACACACATCGAAAATGGTGTGGTCTTCCCTGTCGTACCATCTGACTATCTCGTCGTCTTTTTTCACAAACGAGAAGAAGTTGTTCTCCCCGTCTTTCAGTTTGGCTCTCTTCTCCATCTGGGCCAAGAGCCATGAGCGCGATATGACGGCATGCGCCTTGAGCAGTTCCACACTCGACGTGGCACTCATCTCGCTCGATATGACGCTCATCAGATATTTCTCCACGTGGATGATGTTGATAGCCATTATCCTGTCGGCCTCCACTACGAGTTTCAACTGTCCGTTGAACACCTGTGTCTGCTTTCTCTCCCAATGGAAGTTGACCCCTATGGTGACGTCATTCAGCGAGAATGATGCGTCGTCGGTCTGCGGACGGAAGGTGAGTTCCCTGTATTGTGTTCCTCTCCACAGTATTCCGCCCTCTGAAAATTCCACCGTCTGTTGTCCCTCTATGGTCTCGCCCTTGGCGGTATATGGAGCGTTCAGGCAGAATGTGATTTTCTGTCCGCTGACTATCCCCACCGTCACCTCTGGTTCTTCCCTGTATCCATGATGCTTGTGGTGGGATGCGTCCTGTCGTCTGATTTTGTCCGCCACCTTGGTCATCTCGTCATCACCCAGGGCCACCTCGCGCAATATGGCCTCAGCCTTGTCGGCTGTCATACGCTCATAGTCTTCCTGTCGCGGTGTGATGATCAGTCCTGCCATGTCGAGTGCTCCCGGGCTGACCATATATCTTGCATCGCCTTCGGCGTCATAGCAGTCAGGGCGGTGCTTTGCCCTTGGCATCACCACTGAAAGATATGTATCTGCGGTGCGCCATGCCACGATGTTCATCATCGGCTCCGTGTCTGTCTGTCCCTGCGGCAGTGAGTTGTACAGTATTCGGAATAGCCTATGGCCTTCATTTCTCTCATGGCTCTTGATAAGCAGGGCTGCCACGGGATAGTCGTTGATGGACCATATACCCTGTCCGTCGTCTTCCTCGATGAGTGGTGTGAGGTTTCTGCTCAGTCTCTGCCAACTGCGTTGCAGTGGCAGCACACCGCTTGTTCCTGCCTGGAAGTGGGCGTGGTCAGGAGCCGACGCGCCACATTTCGGTCCGTTGTAGAATACCATCATCCCTGGATATTCATCGAGCAGGGTGAAGATCTCGCCGTAGTGTCCCAATATTCTCTGGGGTTCATGTCTGAGCGACGGGATGGTGAAGTGTGTTGGTAGTATGGGATATGGATTGACGAGCAGTTCAAAGTGTTCGTCAATGACCTTCTTGGCCTGTTCTTCCGGCCTGTTGGCCTCACACAGGAAGCATGGTCTCGCCTCTATCGACTTCTTGTCTATCTTGGCTCCCGTGGATTGTATTCTTGCAGGATTCCACTGCACACTGATTGTTATGGCGTCACCGGGGAGTTCACGCGTCTTCACCTCATGCAGCTGCTGGTATCTCTTTCTTGCCTCGTCCCATGTCTCGAGCTGGCGGTTGAAGAAGCGCATCAGGGGCGAGTCTGTCATGATGTCAGCCTTGCCCTTTGCCATCTGCTGGCGTGCGGAGATTTCCAATGTCCTCAGCCGGTCCTTATAGAGATTGTTGGCATTGACCTTGTCTATCGACAGGGCGGCGTCGCTGTTGCCTCCCCATCGTCTGCACAGATAGAGCTCTTGGTATATTCTGCCTATGCGATAGCGGCGCGAGAAGATCAGTCCCAAGGCATAGTCCTCGCCGTAGCTGGTGTTGGGGAATTGTATCTGCCTGAGCAGTGGTGTAAAGAATGCTCTTGGCGCACCGAGTCCATTGATTCTCAGTGCATTGTTTGGTCCGTTTTCATCTGTCCATTCCTTGTGTGCTATGAGTCCTGGCGGCAGTGTGTTTAGCTCGAAGTCACACATTCTGTATGACCCTATCACCATGGCGGCTTTCTGTTGGCGGAATGCGTCAACAATGGTCTGCAGTGTATGTGGCGACGAATAGAGGTCATCGCTGTCGAGCTGCACTGCAAACCGTCCGCACCTCACGTCATTGACGGCCATGTTCCAGCATCCTCCTATGCCCAGGTCATTTCTTTCGGGGATGATATGCACAAGTCGGCCTTTTATGGATTTGTCGTTTTGGATTCTTGCCTTTTCACTGTTGATCAACTCCGTGGTAGCGTCGGTGGAGTGGTTATCGACCACGATGACGTTATATTCGAAGTCCGTTTCTTGTTCCATGGCGCTTCTGACTGCATCGAGGATGGTTTTCTCGCGGTTTCTCACTGGTATCACCACTGATGCCTCCACGGGGAAGTCCTGTTCCTGAAAGTCGGGCACCTGATAATAAGCGGTATCGACCAATGCGCCTATTTTCTCCAAATGGCGTGTTGCCACATGCTCCATCTCTATCTGCACGTCGCGGTTGGCGGGATTGACATAGTCAAACTGTTTCTCGCCGCTTGCCCTGAGGTCGCGCTCCTCTTCTGTATATAGGTATTCGTTGAGATGCACTATCTCGCCCTTGCGGCTCAGGAAGAGTCTCAGGTCATACAGGGCGGCATATTTCAGTTCCTCGCCTTCTGCCTCCACCTCGGCATATTCATGCAGGAGCCTGCCATTGACGAGCAACAATGAACCGAAGTCGAAGTCGTCGCGTATGCTGCCTTTCTGATAGTCGATAGCGGGATGTTGTTTCATCTCGCCGTTTTCCATCGAGTAGTGGTCGCTGTAGAGCATTGCGGCGTCAGCGTCAGCCGCCACTCTCAACATTCGCTCCAGTGCCGACATTCCTATGGTCAGCGGTGTTGCCTTGGTGAGCAGCAGCGCATAGTCGGCATCTGTCTTTGACGCTATCTCCCTTATCGTCTCACTGCTTCTTATCTCTTTGTCTATAAGGTGTATATGATGTGCCGTACGACTGTTTTCCAACCATTCTATGGTCGTGTCAAGCACTTTCTTGTCGTCACAAGCCAAAAAGCAATCTATCTTTCCTCTCATATTATTTATGTTTCCTTTTTACTCCACTTATCTCCTTTTTACTCCACTTATCTCCTTTTTACTCCTCTTATCTCCTTTTTACTCCTCTTATCTCCTTTTTACTCCACTTATCTCCTTTTTACTCCACTTATCTCCTTTTTACTCCACTTAAATCAATGACAGACATTCGGTATATTCTCTCTCAAGGCGGGCGAAAATCTCAGCCACCGTGTCAATGGACCTCACTTGCGAAGCCACCTGGCCAATCTCTATCTCGCCATTGTCGGTGTCGCCCTCGAAGATGCCACGCTTGGATGCCGCCTTGCCGAGTATCTCACGAAGCTCGTCGGCTCCCGCACCGCGGCTTTCCGCCTCTGCCACTTTATCGTACAGCGCGTTCTTAACCAGTCGTGTAGGGGAAATCTTCTTCAGACAGAGCATGGTGTCGCCCTCTGACAATGACGTGCACATACGCTTGAACCCTTCGCTCGCCGAACTCTCCTCGGCCAGTGCAAAGAGGGTGCCTATCTGAACTCCTTCCGCTCCAAGGGCCTTGACAGCCACCATGGCACTGCCGCTGCCGATACCTCCTGCGGCTATCAATGGCAAGCTCGTGGCCCGTCTCACCTGAGGTATGAGCGTCAGCGTGGTTGTCTCTTCCCTGCCGTTGTGTCCGCCGGCCTCAAAGCCCTCTGCCACCACGGCATCCACCCCAGCCTCTTCACACTTGCGCGCAAATAAACTGCTCGACACCACATGAGCCACCTTTATTCCAGCCTCATGCAGCCTGCCGGTGAATTTCTTCGGACTGCCGGCCGACGTGAACACTATCTTCACGCCCTCACCGATGATGATATCCATCAGACGGTCTATCTCAGGATACATCAGCGGCACATTGACGCCCCAGGGCTTTGTGGTGGCCGACTTCATCTTACGGATATGCTCCAAGAGTGTCTCAGGATGCATCGATCCTGCACCAAGCAGTCCCAGTCCGCCTGCATTGCTCACCGCGGCTGCCAGACGCCAACCGCTGCACCATACCATTCCTCCTTGAATTATTGGCTTGTCAATGCCAAACAGTTCACATATTCTGTTGTCTTTCATTCTTTTCACAATTTTTGTTCAGATAATATAATCCGGCTCCTATGGCCGTGCAAAACTCCGAATGGCTTGGGATATGAAACCTCACGCCATACAGTCCGCCTATCGCGGGGAAGATGTCCCTGCACGCTGGCAGGAGAGTCAGATTGCCAATGAGCACAAAGTCCTTGATATCACTGCCTATGGCCGACAGCACGGCTGCACTGCCTATCGACTGCAGCACCATGTATATGATGCCTCGCGCCACATCTTCAGGCTGGGCATTGCTCTGGGCCTTGCCAAACAACGACGCCGTGGCGTCCATCGGCAACCCTGGCAGCGGACTCGCACTGATGTCGCCAATCAGAAGGTTGATATTGGCGAGATTGCCCTTTGTCGCCATCTCACACACATAATCGACATCGCCGGTGTTGAGCAACAGCCGCGACAGGCCCTGGAGAGTGCCGCCGCCCACACCTATTCCGCCGATATGATATATCTCGTCGGCCTCACATTTCACGAATGACGTACCGGTGCCCATCGACACCACTATGGCGTCCCTGATGCCCGACTCATGCCTTGCCCCCAGTCCGTCGGCGAGAAACTCCTCCACCTTTGTAGTGGGAAGTCCATATACCGGCTTGTCTATATACGCACTGCCCACGCCGGTGAGCATGATTTGCTCTATGTCATGAAGTCCGATGCCTGTGTCGTGAAGATATTTGCCAAATGCGCCATACAGCGACGTCACGGGGTCTATGGCTGTGATGCGTATTGGCGACACCACCTTGCCGTCCTTTATGCCTATAATCTTCGTGGTACTGATGCCCACGTCTATTCCTATTACTATACCCATTTTTATGTTATTATGGTTTGTACTTACTCGCTTTTTGCGAAGTGCGCTACAAAGGTAACGCTTTTTTTTCGCATACGCAAGAAAAATCGGATTTTTTTAAAATAAAAAAAGAAGCAACTCTTTATTGAGCTACTTCTCTTCTCGTGTGGTGCCACCAGGAATCGAACCGGGGACACAAGGATTTTCAGTCCTTTGCTCTACCAACTGAGCTATGGCACCATCGTTTTCTCGATTGCGGGTGCAAAGGTACGCACTTTTTTCCAATCCACCAAATCTTTCCCGAAAAAACTTCACGAATTTAAATGTCATTAACAGATAAAACTGTATTTAGTATGATATTTCACATTTTTACACATTATTCTGCCAATGGATTCCATCCTTGGGCTTTGAGTTCAAACTCATTGTCATCCCTTGTCACGAGTATCTTTCCGAGTGATTCCTTGGTGACATGTCCGATAAGATGTACGCCCTCGATGTCCTTCACTCTCTCATGGTCGCCTATTGCCACGGTGAAGAGCAGTTCATAGTCCTCGCCGCCGTTGAGTGCGCATGTCGTGACATTCATGTTCATCTCCTCTGCCATCACTGCGGTCTGATAGTCGATGGGGATGTTTTTCTCATATATACGGCATCCCACCCCACTCTGCTTGCATATATGCAGCAGTTCGCTGCTCAGTCCGTCGCTGATGTCCATCATGGCGGTGGGCTTTATGCCAGCCTCGCGCAGTTTGGCTATGATGTCGCCTCGCGCCTCTGCCTGCAGTTGTCGCTGTAGCAGATATTCCTTTCCAGCGAAGTCTGGCTGGAAATGCGACAGTTCCTCAAGTGCGCGTCGGTCGCCCTTCTTCTTTGCCTCTTCCACCTGTTGGTAATATACGCTTTTCTCACGCTCCAAGAGCTGGAGTCCCATATATGCCGCCCCGAGGTCTCCCGTGACGCATATCAGGTCGGTCTCCTTGGCTCCGTTGCGATATACTATCTGGTCTTTCTCTGCCTCGCCGATACACGTGATGCTGATGGCAAGGCCTGTGTATGACGATGTGGTGTCGCCGCCGACGATATCCACTCCCCACTTGTCGCAGGCCAGTTGCAAGCCGCGATAGAAGGTCTCGACGTCCTCTACGGTGAATCGCTTGCTCAATGCCATCGACACTGTCATCTGGCGGGGTTGTCCGTTCATGGCGAAAATGTCGCTGATGTTCACCATCGCCGACTTATATCCGAGATGTTCGAGGTCGATATATGTCAGGTCGAAGTGCACTCCCTCCATGAGCATGTCGGTGGTCACAAGTACCTGCTTGTCCTTATAGTCCATCACGGCGCAGTCGTCGCCCACTCCATATACGGTGGACGTGTTTTTCACCTTGATGTCCTTTGTCAGTCGGTCTATTAGTCCGAACTCTCCTATTTTTGCTATATCCATTGTATTTAAGAAGTTAATAAAGTTAATGAAGTTAAAAAACGATTTTCTTGGGCTGCTTCTGCTGACCGTCTCCACCGGTGTGTCTCCGTTCCCTTTTCTCCTCCTTCATCCTTGCGAGGATACTGTTCTTGGAATTTTTTTGTACATATCCTTTGATAAAGTCATCGAATTGGTCGCCGTGGCCCAACATAAACCGTATCTTCACCGGCAGTGCATAAATGTTCTTCCTCACTTCGTCGCTCAGGCCGTCAATATGTAGCAGTCGTGTGGCGTCCTTCTCTGTGGTGATAATCATCCTTGGCTGTGGCATCGACTTGAAGGTGGCGTTGATCCTCTCCACGTCGGCTGTCGTGAAGGCGTGATGGTCGCCGAAGGTCAGCGGGACGATATTGTTGCAGTGTGGCTTCAGGTCTTCTGTCATCTGACGCGGAGATGCTATGCCTGTCAACAGCAGTACATGCTGCTTGGGGTCCATCTTGTCGAGCGGTATGTCGTCGCCACCGAAAAGTGGTGTCAGGTTCTCATAGTCCAAGCATGTGAAGAAAAGCCTTTGGAACGGGAAGAGGTTCATAGCCTTGGTGATGACACGGTATTCCATCGGTTTGAGGTCGTGGGGACATTTTGTCACTATCACGATGTCGGCACGGTTCTTGCCCTTGAGCGGCTCGCGTAGTCGGCCTGCGGGCAGCATCTTGTCGTAGATAATCAGGCGGTGATAATCCACGAGGAGTATGTTCACCCCAGGCTTGACATACCTGTGCTGAAATGCGTCGTCAAGCAGCACCACGTCGATGTCGGTCTTCGCCTCGCCCTCGGTCAGCATACGTATGCCGTGACAGCGGTCGCGGTCCACCGCCACCGTGATGTCTTGGAATTTCCGCATCATCTGGTATGGCTCGTCGCCTATGGTGCGCGCCGTGGCAGAATCGTCGGCAATGACGAAGCCGCGTGTCTTTCTCTTGTATCCACGACTCAACACTGCCACCTTCACATCGTCCTTCAACAGGCGGATGAGATATTCAACATGTGGAGTCTTGCCAGTGCCTCCCACGGTGATGTTGCCCACTGAGATTACCGGCACGTCGAAGCTCTCACTATGCAACAGTCCGGTGTCAAACAGCATATTGCGCAGTTTGACACCGAAACCGTATATCCAACTCAGCGGCAGCAGCCACTCGTTGATTTTTATGAAGTCGCCTTCTGTCCTCACTATTATCTTATTATTACATTATATGGCATGCGCGCCTGGATGGCATCCTTCGTGTCTATCTTCTTGACATACATGAACGGAGCGTAATAGTCGCCCAGCAAGGTGCGCAATTGTCCGTCGAGATAGTTGCCCTTGGCTCCAGAGGCTGTCTGCATGAGTTTCTCCATAAAGTCGGCCTGGGCGGGATACGACCGTATCTTGTATTCCTTTGTCTTTGCCAGTTCGGCAGCCTTGGCGATGGCCTTGTCAATACCTCCAAGCTCATCCACGAGCTTTATCTTCAAGGCGTCCTTGCCGAGCCATACTCGTCCCTGTGCTATCTCGTTGACCTGCTCCCACTTCATCTTGCGGCCTGCTGCCACACGGTTGGTGAAGGTCATATATCCGCGGTCGATCATCTTTGTCAGATAGCCCATCTCCTCTGCCGTGAACGGACGCGAGGTGGTGCCGAAGTCACTGTGGGCGTTGGTCTTGACATGGTCAAACTTGATGCCGAGCTTGTCCGTCAGCAGTCCGCTGACATCGGGAAACATTCCGAAGATACCGATACTGCCGGTGAGCGTGGTCGGCTCAGCGACGATATGGTTGGCTGCGCAACTGATGTAGTAGCCTCCAGAAGCGGCGTATGTACCCATCGACACCACCACGGGCTTCTTATCCTTCAGTCGGCTCACGGCTCTCCATATCTGTTCCGAGGCGTAGGCGCTGCCTCCGGGTGAGTTCACTCTCAACACCACGGCCTTCACGTCGTCATCGTTCATCAGCTTCTCAAGGTCGGGCACCACATTGCCTGAACAGATGGATGCCTCCTGCGACATGCCGCCCTCCATGTCCGACACGATCTCGCCATAGGCATAATACACGGCTATCTCGTCGTCGGCCTTGTTCTTGCTTGGCTGTGCGCACATCTGGCCCACGGTCACCTGGCTGATATCATCGTCATCGTCCAATTCCAGACGTTTCTTGATGTCGGCTCTCACCTGGTCATAATATGCCACCTCGTCCACCAGTTTCATCTTCTTGCAGTCGGCTGCCGAGGAGAAAGTCACAAGGCTGTCGGCATACTGGTTAAGGGTCTTGGTGTCGAGTTTGCGGCTCTTGGCCACGTCGCCCACCATGGTGTCCCATATTCCTTGCAGATAGGCTGTCACCTGCTCCCTGTTGGCATCGCTCATCCGGTCGGCGAAGTATGGCTCCACGGCACTCTTGTACTTGCCCACCTTGGCTATCTGCATCTTAACGCCAAACTTGGCAAGCAGGTCCTTGTAGAACTGTGGCTCGGCGCACAGTCCGTGCCAATCCACCATTCCCTCGGGGTTGACCACCACCTTGTCGGCCACGGAGCAGAGCCAATATGCTGCCTGTGTGTATTGGTCGCCATAGGCCACTATCCACTTGCCGCTCTTCTTGAATTCCAGCAGCTTGTCGCGCAGGGCCTGAACGGATGCCATACCGTCGGGGGCGAACATTCCTGCCTCCATGTATATACCCTTGACATTATCGTCGTTCTTGGCCTTGTCTATGGCCTCCATCATGTCGCTGAGTCCCAATGATGACATCTCGCCACCCGTAAACAGCGAGAACACGTCGTCACTGCCGCGCTCGTCCATCACTCCCGAGAGCTGCATCACAAGCACTGAGTTGTCCTTCACCTTTGGAGTGGAGTCGCTCGATGCCACCATACCTAAGATGGAAATCACGCCTATGATTCCCATTGCCACACAGAATATCACGATTCCCAATACGGTGGCAAACACTTGTCTCATGAAATCTTTCATAATATATACTTTAAATAAACTATTTTTATTGACTTCGTCGAACTTCGTTTCTTTAATTCTTTAATTCTTTAATTTTTTAATTTTTTTAATTCTTTAATTCTTTAATTCTTCCAAAGGCCCAAGCCTTTGGACCTCACCATCCGCCGGAGGCTCCGCCGCCCGATGTGGTGCCGCCTCCCCAGCTGCCGCCGGAGAATCCGCCGCCGTATGAGCCCCCGCCGCCGTATGAGCCGCCGCGGCGTCCGCCGAGCATTGACCCGAGGATGATGCCCGAGGCTATGGCTGCCCCCGTGCCGTCGTCGGTCGTGTCCTTGACCTTGGTGGTTATCTTGCCGCAATAGTTGCAGATGTAGGTCTCACGCTTGTATTGGCGTCCGTCCTTGCGATAGGTGTCGGTGTTCACTAAGCGGAGCCCCACCTTGCCGCAATACTTGCACTTGCGTGTGCTGCGGTTGACCGCCCAAACGATGACGAAGAAGCCTCCCACCATCATGGCCATGAACAGGACCACCACCCACAGGTCGATGTCGTCCTCGGGGTCTTCTGCCACGGAGTCGTCCAGCTTTTCGCCCTTCACCACCGTACATGTGGCTTTCACGCCACTCACCATTCCCCCGTCGCGGTCACCCCGACGGAAGTAGGGTATCATCTCGCGCTCGATGATGCGCTTGCAAATAGCGTCGGTCATCGTACCTTCCAGTCCGTCGCCTACGGTGATCCTCACCCTGTGGATGTCCTCCACATAGAGAATAAGCAGTCCGCCATTGCTCTGTTTTCCGCCGATGCCCCATGTCCTGAAGAGCTCATGGGCAAAGTCGAAGAGGTCGCTGTCGCCGATATTCGGCATCATCACCACTGCCACCTCTATGCCCTGGCGTTGCTTCAATCCCATCAGCAGGTGGTTGATGGTGTCGCGCGCTGAGGTCGAGAGCAGGCCCTCGGGGTCGCTCACCCTCTGTCGGGCATCCCGCAGCTGCACGTTGGGCACATCCTTCACGCTATATTCCTTGGCTAATAACCTCAGCTGAAATGAGGTTACCACCATCAGCAGGATTGTGATGTATATACTCTTAGACTTCAATTTTTTCAATTTACTACAAAGAACTTTATTATTTTAATTCTTTAATTCTTTAATTTTTTAATTTTTTAATCTCCGACGAAGTCGGACTTAAAATTCCACTTTCGGAGCCTTTTCACTGCCTGCCTCTGCCTCGAAATAGGCCTTTTTCTCAAAGCCAAACATGCCGGCGAGGATATTCCTCGGGAACTGGCGTATAGACTGGTTGTATGACTTGGCTGCATCGTTGAAGTCCTTTCGCGCCACGGTGATACGGTTTTCTGTTCCCTCCAACTGCGACTGCAGTTCACGGAAGTTCTCGTTGGCCTTGAGGTCGGGATAGTTTTCTGCCACGGCAAGCAGTCTGCCAAGGGCCGAGGAGATGCTTCCCTGTGCCTTCTGATAGGCGGCGAGCTTCTCAGGGGTGAGGTTGTCGGCGTCGAGTTTCACCTGTGTGGCCTCGCTGCGTGCCTTCACCACGCCCTCCAATGTCTCCTGCTCATGCTTGGCATAGCCCTTTACTGTACTTACCAGGTTGGGGATGAGGTCGGCACGTCTCTGATATTGTGTCTCCACGTTTGCCCACTTATTTTGTACTGACTCGTCCATTGTCACCATTGAGTTGTATCCGCCCATAGCCCAGAGGCCCAACAACACTATTATTCCCACGGGGATAATCCATCCCAAATGCTTTTTTACATTCATTGTTTCTTTCTTTTTTAATTAATAATTTATTGCAATCTATTCTTAATCTCGGTGTTATTTTTGTCCAATGACAAAATACTTTGCAAATATACTACTTTTTTCTGACATTACGTTCATTCTCACGTGTTTTTTATATTTTTTTGTCTATTCCACTGGTCAATTCTCTATTACCAAAAGTTCACTTTTCACCTGGAATTCGTCTCGTTTTGAGTTGTCTTTATTTATTTTATTATATATATATATTAATAAATTTAATTTTTAATAAGGTACGCAGGTTATATAAATAGGGACTGGGATTTCACCCATATAGTATTACTCCCCCCTTAAAAGCAAAAAAGAATGGGTTTTTGATAAAAAAGTACACTTTTTACTGCGATTTCGACAGGTTTTCGGGAATTTCCGAAAATCAACAAAAAGTTCAGTTTTCAGCTTGATGTCATGACGGACCGATGGGTTTGGGAGGGACTGGAAAACAGGAAAACGAGACGATTTCCAGGTGAAAAGTGAAGATGGGGGTTCGGTGTGGGTTCGCTTAACCTTCGCTTAACCTTCGCTGATTCACTTCTTCCTACTAAGCAAATGATCGAATTTGGAGCGAAGGAACAGCGAAGGAAGAGCGAAGGAACAGCGAAGAAAGAGCGAAGGGGCATATCTGCCAAAATGGCAGTCGCAAATGAACAAAATGGCAGACCATAGCTAATTGGCACAGTTTTGGCATGATGACATAACGAGACCGCAATCCAAAGACGGAGACGGCTCATGAACATCAAAAATAAGGTATAAACAATTTAAAAATAAGAAGATTATGAACATCAAACCATTGGCAGACAGAGTACTCATACTCCCTGCACCAGCAGAAGAAAAGGTCGGAGGTATCATCATCCCCGACACAGCTAAGGAAAAACCATTGCGTGGAAAGGTTGTCGCTACTGGCAACGGCACCAAGGACGAGGAAATGGTGCTCAAAGTGGACGACACAGTGCTCTACGGCAAATATGCAGGCACAGAACTCGAATTTGAGGGCACCAAATATCTCATGATGCGCCAGAGCGACGTGCTCGCTGTTCTTGCTTAAGGCAAGAAATTAAAGAAACGAAGTTCGACGAAGTCAATTAAAAATTTAAAAATTAAAAGATTAAAGAATTATGGCAAAGGAAATAAAATTCGATACTGACGCCCGCGAACTACTGAAAAGGGGCGTTGACCAATTGGCAAATGCCGTTAAGGTCACTCTCGGTCCTAAGGGACGCAATGTAATCATCGAGAAGAAATTCGGTGCTCCACAGATCACAAAGGACGGTGTCACCGTGGCCAAGGAGGTTGAGTTGGAGGACCACTTCGAGAATACCGGCGCAAAGCTCGTGAAGAGCGTGGCAAGCAAGACTGGTGACGACGCCGGCGACGGTACAACCACTGCCACCATCCTCACACAGAGCATCGTGAACGTGGGTCTGAAGAACGTAACCGCAGGTGCCAATCCTATGGACCTCAAGCGTGGTATCGACAAGGCCGTGGCAGCCGTTGTTGAGTATATCAAGGACCATGCAGAGCAGGTAGGCGACAACTACGACAAGATTGAGCAGGTGGCTACTGTTTCTGCCAACAACGACCCTGAAATTGGTAAGCTCATTGCCGACGCAATGCGCAAGGTGAGCAAGGACGGAGTGATCACCATCGAGGAGAGCAAGAGCCGCGACACATATACTAATGTTGTAGAGGGTATGCAGTTCGACCGCGGTTATCTGAGCGGATACTTCGTGACGGACGCCGACAAGATGGAGTGCACAATGGACAATCCTTACATCCTGCTCTACGACAAGAAGATCAGCAACATCAAGGACTTCCTGCCCATCCTGCAGCCTGCTGCCGAGAGCGGACGCCCGATGCTCGTCATCGCCGAGGATGTTGACTCTGAGGCTCTGACTACTCTCGTTGTCAACCGTCTGCGTGGCGGACTTAAGATTTGCGCCGTGAAGGCTCCAGGATTCGGCGACCGCCGCAAGGCTATGCTCGAGGACATCGCCACACTTACAGGCGGCGTAGTGATCAGCGAGGAGAAGGGCTTGAAGCTTGAGCAGGCTACTCTCGACATGCTTGGCTCATGCGAGAAGGTGACCGTAAGCAAGGACAACACCACCATCGTCAACGGTGCAGGCGACAAGCAGGCCATTGCCGACCGCGTGGCAATGATCAAGAACGAGATTGCCAACACCACATCATCCTATGACAAGGAGAAGCTTCAGGAAAGACTCGCCAAGATGGCTGGCGGCGTGGCAGTGCTCTACGTTGGTGCCAACAGTGAGGTGGAGATGAAGGAGAAGAAGGACCGCGTTGACGACGCTCTCTGCGCCACACGCGCTGCCGTTGAGGAAGGAGTTGTGGCCGGTGGCGGCACTACTTACATCCGCGCTCTCGACGCACTGAAGGACGTTAAGGGTGAGAATGCTGACGAGCAGACTGGTATCAACATCGTGGTTCGTGCCATCGAGGAGCCTCTGCGCCAGATTGTTGCCAACGCAGGCGGCGAGGGTGCAGTGGTAGTACAGAAGGTACGCGAGGGCGAGGGTGACTTCGGTTACAATGCCCGCACAGATGTCTTCGAGGACCTGCGCAAGGCTGGTGTGATTGACCCTGCCAAGGTGGCTCGCGTCGCTCTTGAGAACGCAGCTTCCATTGCCGGTATGTTCCTCACCACTGAGTGTCTCATCGTTGACAAGCCTGAGGATAACCCCGCTCCTATGGGAGGCGCACCGGGAATGGGCGGAATGATGTAAAATATACACTATTTGACAAGTCTATATAGCAAAATGGCGGAAAGCGCAATAAATCAATGCGTTTTCCGCCATACTTTTTGTATTTTTTAATATTTTTCCTTCAAAAACACTTGGCGCATCCTGAAATTATAAGTAATTTTGCAGCGACAATTTTAGAGACATTATTTTCACCTCTGCACAGGTGATTAAGATAGAAGATATTTTTTTGATTTGTTTTAGTAGATTAGTTTTTAAGTAGTTTGTTTTTTGGAGATCGGTCGCCGTGAGGCAACCGATTTTTTTTTGTGCTTTTTAAAATACTTACCCACAATCACAAAAAAACTGCAAAAAACGGCTATTTATTGGCAATTACCGTTAATCATTGCCAACAAATCTAAATCCTACCCCTCCGAGCATTGCCAAATAAAAAAAAATGTGTAATTTTGCCATCGCAGCACAAGAACAATCCGTCTGCACAAAAAACAACTAAAATAATAATATGTACGTATAAACAATAATAAATTTTGAAGCATGAAAAGAAAACTTAACCAATCAATCCTCATGGCGATAGTCATGACGATGCTTTTCCCGCTTGCGGCTGCAGCCGAGGCGGTGGGCTATGCAGTGTTTAACTCTGCCGACAATACTCTAACGTTCAAGTATGGCGAAAAACCGGATGCCGGGACAGATGTCGAGACGGTGTATGACCTTAATGAGGGAGGAAACCTTCCCGGGTGGTTTTACCTTCCTGACAACCCTATTACCAAGGTTGTGTTCGACGAGTCGTTCAAGGACGCCCGACCGACAACTTGCGCCGGTTGGTTTTACTGTTGTAAAAATCTGACAAACATCGAGGGCATTGAGAATTTCAATACGTCAGAAGTGACAAACATGACTAGGATGTTCTGTAACTGCAGTAAACTTTTCTACCTCGACCTAACTAATTTCGATACGAGTAAAGTGATCTGGATGGACGAGATGTTCTATGGATGTTCAAATCTTATCACTATTTATGCCTCAGACACTTTCGTGTTTGATAAGTTGATCTATGGCAAGGATATGTTCTCTGGTTGCACAAGCCTTGTAGGTGCTATATCATACGACGAGGGTAAAACAGATAAAACCTATGCAAATTACGAAACCGGATATTTCACCAAGTCTTATCCTGCCGTAGGCGAAGGAGTGGCTTATGCGATAAATAACAGTCCCTATGAAACATTAATTTTCAAGTATGGAGAGACAGTTCCTGATGGAGCTAAAGCTATCGACATAAATTCCGGTAATAGTGCTGGTTGGGGGCGAGGTCACGATGATGTGCAAAGAATAGTTTTCGACCCCTCGTTTAAGAATGCCCGTCCTACGACTTGTAAAAATTTATTTTATAATCTTTATAATTTAACTGATATTATAGGAATAGAGAATCTTAATACTTCTGAAGTCACTGACATGAGCAATATGTTTAACGGAGCAAGTAGTTTGACTTCTCTCGACCTGTCGAACTTTGACACATCGAAAGTGACGGACATGAGCTTTATGTTTTTCGAATGTTCTGAATTAACTTCTCTCGACCTGTCGAACTTCGACACATCGAATGTGACGAACATGTGCGCCATGTTTTACGAATGCAACGAATTAACATCTCTCAACCTGTCGAACTTCGACACATCGAATGTGACGAACATGTACGAAATGTTCTTTAATTGCCATACCCTCACATCCCTCGACTTGTCTAACTTCGACACATCGAATGTGACAGACATATCTTGGATGTTCGAAGATTGTTCTGCCCTCACCACCATCTATGTATCCGACAAATTCACTACTGACAACGCGAATGATTCAATGGCTATGTTCAGTGGTTGCTCGAGCCTCGTGGGAGCCGCGCAATGTGACGGCACAAACGGTGTGGACGGCACAGGTGCAAACTACCTCGACGGCTATTTCAAGACCTACTACACCGAGGACGGCGTGAAGAAGGAGCTGTGCGGCACCGACAACTACGACACGCAGAACAATGCCTTCAAGATTGAGGAGGTCAGCTTCGACGACAACGACGCCATCGACAACGTGCCACTGAGCGTGACGGGCAACATCGCCTACACTCGCCAATTAGACGACGAGTGGGAAACGCTCTGCCTGCCCTACGGCATGACCTACGACAACGCCAACGGCACATACAAGCTCTATAGCCTCGCATCGGCAGACGCCAACGAACTGACATTCACCGAATATGCCAACGGCGCAAACATAGCCGCAGGCACTCCCATGCTCATTCAGCGCCAGGGCAGCGAGGCTTGCCAAGCCAATCTGACCTCAGCCGGAGGCATCGTCAACTGCAACATCGAAGCGCCCGAAAGCACCGAGTGGCGACTTGTAGGCACGCTCAGCGAGAGCGCAGTGCCCGAAGAGGCCTACGTGCTGAATGAAGGAGCATTCCACAAGGCAAGCACATTGGCACAGGAAGCCGACATCGTCATCGAGGCTCCCTATCGCGCCTACGTGATGCCTGCCGCCGAAGCCACTGCCGCCGACGTGCTCAACATCAACGTAGCCGCCAACGTCACCACCTCCATCCACTCCATCACCGACGTGCTTAGTCCAGCCGCCACTTACTACGACCTCAGCGGCCGCCGTCTCCCCTCGCTCCGCCAAGGCACCAACATCGTCATTATTGGCAACAAGACGAAGAAGGTGGTGATAAAATAATAACACAGCACAGGGTGTAAACCCTGTGAATATGAGGCATAATTTTTCCTCCTCCCCCTCCCCGCGCGCCTTTGACGCGCGGGGAGGGGGAGGAGATTTATTTGAAGCGTGTATGAGATAGGGCTCACGCCCTATTCTGTCCATTGATAATATATTTCGTTGTTGTAGAGTTAAATATCGTAAAATAGGATGATTTCTATAATAAAATAAGTACCTTTGCCCGAAAAAAAGGAAGAATATGTATCAAGAAGAACAAATACTCGTAGGCATCACAGGACAGGACCGTCCTGGTCTCACCGCGTCCTTTATGGACATTCTCGCACGTCACGACGCCAATATCCTCGACATCGGACAGGCTGACATACATAGCACTCTCTCGCTCGGCATACTGTTCAGAATAGGCGAACAGCAGTCGGGACAGGTCATGAAGGAACTGCTGTTCAAGGCTACGGAATTAGGAGTGAACATCACTTTCACCCCCATCGGCGACGAACAATACGAGAGTTGGGTGGAGCAACAGGGCAAGAACCGCTACATCCTCACCATCATCGGCCGGCATCTCAACGCGCGCCAGATTTCGGCGGCAGCCAAGACCATCAAGGACCAGGGGCTTAACATCGACTCCATACTGCGTCTCACAGGTCGCCAAAGCATCAAGCACCCTGAGCGCAACGTAAGGGCATGCATAGAGTTCTCGCTGAGAGGCACTCCGTCGGACATCAACGAGATGCGCTCGCAGCTGATGCAACTGTCGTCGGAGATGGAGTTTGACTTCTCGCTGCAGCGCGACAACATGTTCCGACGAATGCGCCGACTGATATGCTTCGACATGGACTCCACGCTCATTCAGACGGAGTGTATAGACGAACTCGCCATGAAGGCAGGAGTGGGCGACCAGGTGAAGGCCATCACCGAAAGGGCAATGCGCGGCGAGATTGACTTTAAGGAGAGTTTTAAGGAGAGAGTGGCTCTACTCAAGGGCCTCGACGTGAGCGTGATGCAGGACATCGCCGAGCACCTGCCCATCACGGAGGGAGTGGACCGACTGATGGCCGTACTCAAGCGCTACGGCTACAAGATTGCCATCCTCAGCGGTGGATTCACCTTCTTCGGAGAATACCTCCAGCGCAAGTACGGCATCGACTATATGTATGCCAATGAACTGGAGATTGACGACAACGGCAAACTCACGGGCAACTACGTGGGGGAAATAGTTGACGGTCACCGCAAGGCCGAACTGCTCAAACTCATAGCCCAAGTGGAAAAGGTGAACCTCGCACAGACCATCGCCGTGGGCGACGGAGCCAACGACCTGCCCATGATTTCAGAGGCCGGTCTCGGCATCGCCTTCCATGCCAAGCCCAGGGTGCAGGCCAACGCCAAGCAGTCCATCAATACCATTGGTCTCGACGGAGTGCTCTACTTCCTCGGTTTCAAGGACAGCTATCTGATGACGGAACAATAAGGCTATGAAAACATAATGTGGAACAAAACATCATAAGTTATGATTTCACTGTATAATTTTCGGCATAGGATTAAGAAAGACATGCTGGGGATTACTCCGGATGTGGAAGTTGAGAATATATGGAAGTATCTGCTGCCGATGAGCAAGGAGAAATTGCCCGACGGAATAGGGTTTAGTGTTGTTAGAGGTAACAAGCAGTATGACATTATTAGGATACATGAGGGGGGACAAAGATGTTTCTCGCAGAAAGTCATTGACATCCTGTCGGGATATGTAGATATGTCCGACAAATGCTATCCAATATATATAAAGGATGTGGATACGCAATATTATATCATATACAACCTTAAGGCATATAAATGGTTTAATAGGAGTGATTTAATAAATACGCCCATATATTTGGATATCCAAGATACATCCGAATGCCTCTATGCTATTGAGGGAACAGTGAAAATAATAGTCAACGAAAAAGTGAAGGAAGCCTTGGCGCAAGAAAGCATTACAAACATGGCACTCGATGAATGTTTCGGCTGCACTGAGGATGAATACATACAGGTTATAGAATCGAGGGAAGTACCAACAAAAGCGTCGAATCATTCTATAAGGACAAATAATACAAACACGACGGAAACATCTGTATTAAGCAAGAGTGTGCAAATGCTCCGCAACAGTACAATATATTATTCAAGAGCAGGAGGAGGAGCAGGGAGCATTCTACTGATTAATACCGACAACAACCTTTCATTATGGATTGAGTGCTATTGGGAAATAAAACACAAAGGTATTGTTATTGCTACAGCTGATGATGACACGACTGCTGTTGTTGGACCAATTGCCATTGCAGCAAAACAACTGGAGGGAAAGAAGATACACAGGGTGGAATTAGTCCCATATACTCTTGATTTAGAACTATTTATCGAAGATGATTATGTTTTGAGCATTGTCTGCGAACCCCAACCAGACGAAGATGACAACCTCAATAATAATTGGGATTTTTCCATTATCGACTCAAATATTACATATTGTGTAACATGTAATTTCACTGTGCTACAACAACAATACAAATAACCTCATATTATGAAAACATTTTATCGTTTATCACACCATTTCAAAAACAGCTTGTTAGAAATCAAAGCTGAAAAAGAAGATATTCTTTCATGGGAAGAATTAGACTATAGAAACAAAAAGAAGTGTCTGGAAAGTGTTACTTTTAAAGTAATTTCCGGGAAAAAGAGTTATGACATTATTCGTGAACATGGAAGTCTTGGAGTATTCTTCTCCCAAAGAATAATTGACGTGTTCTCAAAATTTACAGACATGTCCGACAAATGCTATCCTATCAAAATTAAGGGTGTAGATATGACATATTATGCGATTTTCAACCTATCGGAAGTTCCTTATGTTAATAGGGATGAAAACAAATACATCGAAGAACCTACTTTTATTGATGCTCATGATATGATTGATCAATTATTTGTAATTAACGACACTTTACATTTCATCATCACTGAAGAGATAAAGGATGCCCTGTTTGACAATAAAATCACCAATATATCTCTCGAGGAATGTTTCAGTTGCTCAAGAGATGGGTATGAACGTATAAAGGAAACGGGGATTTGGCCTGAAGTCCATTCGTTTGCAGACAGACAGAACAATAGGATAACAACAGAATATTATAGATTATGATTTCACTGTATAATTTTAATCACAGGTTTAAGAAAGGCATGCTGGAGATTACTCCGGATGTGGAAGTTGAGAATATATGGAAGTACCTGCTGCCGATGAGCAAGGAAAAATTGCCCGACGGCATAGGATTCAGTGTTGTTAGAGGCAACAAGCAGTATGACATCATTAGGCTACATGAGGGGGGACAAAGATGTTTCTCGCAGAAAGTCATTGACATCCTATCGAGATTTGTAGATATGTCCGACAAATGCTATCCTATATATATAAAGGATGTTGATACGCAATATTATATCATATACAACCTTAAGGCATATACCTGGTATAATAATAGGATGTTTTTAGATAAGGACGATCCAAGATACTACGATATCCAGAATGCGTCCAAGTATATCTATGCTATTAGTGGAACATTGAATATCATCGTCAACGAAGAAGTGAAGAATGCCTTGGTGCGCGAAAACATCTCCAATATGGAACTCACGGAATGTTTCGGCTGCACCAAGGATGAATTCGATTGGATTTGGGAGACGGACGAAGAACCGACGGTGCATTTCTATAAGGATAAGTAATGAGATAGAATAAATGATGCAAATATTCAAATCAAGACCTGTGGTATTATGCAGATTTTAATGTTAAAATATGGTTAAATGCCTTGAAATGTTTGGTAATATCAATTTTTATTGCGTAATTTGCGCAACGTAAAAAGTGCAATGACATTATGGCAAGATTAAACAACCCTTTTGTGGTGTATGGATATAAAGGTCCGGAATATTTCTGCGACCGTGTTTCAGAAAGCAATAAACTCTGTTCTGCTCTTAGAAATGAGCGGAATGTAACTCTCGTCTCCCCGAGAAGAATGGGCAAGACGGGGTTGATTCATCATGTGTTCAACAAGATGGAATCGGAGGATAAGGATTGCAAATGTTTTTATATCGACATATTCGCGACAAAAAGCGTTGAACAGTTTGTCCAGACACTTGGCTCTGCCGTACTTGGCAAACTTGACAGCTTTTCACAGTCAGCATTAAGAAAGATTCAGGAGTTCTTTAGTGCCTGGAGACCCGCTGTAACATTTGACCAACTAACAGGATTACCAACTGTTACATTAGACATAAGACCAAGTGAGGGGAAGGAGAGCCTGAGACAAATATTTGAATATATGAAGATGTCGGGCAGAAGATGTTATGTCGCCATTGACGAGTTTCAGCAAATTCAAAACTATAATGAAAGCGGATTGGAAGCATTGCTCCGCTCATATATCCAGTTTATGCCCAATGTGTATTTTATATTCTCCGGCAGTCACCAACACATGATGGAGGAAATGTTCCTGTCTGCCAACCGTCCTTTTTTCCAAAGTTCAATGGTTATGTCGCTTGGTAGCATTGACGTTGAGGAATACATGCTATTCGCCAATCGTATGCTTGGTGAACAGGATAGAACTATCGGAGTGGAAGCCTTCCAGCGGATATATGATTTTGCCGGAGGTATAACGTGGTACGTACAGGCAATCCTGCATGGGATATACGAGCATCCAGACCGCATTGTTGACAATACGCTTGTGGATGATGTGGTGAAAGAGTTGGTAGAAGAGCAATCCGCCACATTCCAAAACTATTGTGCGTGGTTGACAGACAATCAGTTCGCTCTTCTCAAGGCAATAGCATACGAGAAATCTGTCAAGTCCCCGCTTGCCCAGCAGTTTATTCATTCCCACCGTCTTCCTGCCACAAGCAGTATCAAGACTGCCCTTCGCACCTTGGAGGACAAGATGCTTGTGAGCCACAGTGCCAACGAAGGTTATTCTGTTTGCGACAAGTTATTTGCATTGTGGCTGGTACGATTCTAATTCTATAAAACATTTAATATATATGAGAAAAACTATCATCGCAACATGTGCCGCCGCCATCGTATGCGGCAGCGCAATGGCTAAGGGAGGAAATCCCTTCCTCGGCAAGTACACCACGCCCTACGGCATACCGCCGTTTGAGCAAATCAAGGTGGAACACTACAAGCCTGCCTTCATCAAGGGTATGGAGGAACACAAAAAGGAGATTGACGCTATCGTGAACAACAAGAAACCGGCCACATTCGAAAACACCATCGCAGCCCTCGACCGCGCAGGCGAACTGCTCAACAAGGTGGCATCGGTGTTCTACGGTCAGAACAGTGCCTGCACAAGCGACGAGATGCAGGCTGTGAGCCGCGAGATTTCACCGCTCCTGTCGCAGCACAGCGACGACATCACGATGAACGCCGCACTGTTCAAGCGTGTGAAATACGTGTATGAGCACCAGTCGGAGGAAAAGCTCGACAAGGAGCAGAAGAAGCTGCTCGAAGAGACCTACAAGAGTTTCGTGCGCAGCGGTGCCAACCTCGATGCCGCCAAGCAGGAGCAACTGCGCAAGCTCAACCAGGAAATCTCGATGCTGCAACTCACCTTCGGTCAGAACATGCTCGCCGAGACGAATGCCTTCCAGCTCGTCATCGACAACAAGGACGACCTCGCGGGACTGCCACAAAACCTCATCGCCTCGGCTGCCGAAGTGGCAAAGGAGAGAGGACTCGACGGCAAGTGGGTGTTCACACTCCACAATCCCTCGGTGATGCCATTCCTGCAATACAGCGACCGCCGCGAACTGCGCGAGCGAATGTTCAAGGGATATATCTCACGCGGATGTCAGGGCGGAAAGAACGACTCGCGCGAGGTGGTCAGGAAGCTCGTGAAGGCTCGTTTGGAGAAAGCCCGTCTGATGGGATTCGACAACTATGCATCCATGGCTCTCGACACTCGTATGGCTAAGACCCCCAAGGATGTGTATGACCTGCTCGACCAGGTGTGGCAGCCGGCTCTCGCCAAGGCTAAGGAGGAACTCGCCGACATCCAGGAGGAGATGAAGAAGGACGGACGCGACTTCACCGCCGAGGGATGGGACTGGCGCTACTATGCCGACCGAGCCAAGAGGGCAAAGTATGCCTTCGACGAGAACGAACTGCGCCCCTATCTCAAGCTTGAGAACGTGCGCGACGGACTCTTCTATTGCGCCAACAAGCTCTATGGCATCACGCTCACACCATTAAAGAATGTGCCACTGCCCCACCCCGAGGCTCAGGCTTTTGAGGTGAAGGACGCCAAGGGCAAGCACATCGCTGTGCTCTTCATGGACTTCTTCCCACGCGCATCAAAGCGTGGCGGAGCATGGTGCGGCACCTATCGCGACCAGACATACGAGAAGGGCAAGAAGATTACTCCTGTGGTCACCATCGTATGCAACTTCACCAAGCCTGCCGCCGGAGAGCCTGCATTGCTCACTGCCGACGAGGCAAGCACTATGTTCCATGAGTTCGGTCATGCCCTCCACCAGTTCTTCCAGGACGTTCATTATCAGGGCATAAGCAATGTGCCGCGCGACTTCGTCGAACTGCCCTCGCAGATCAACGAGCACTGGTGCTTCGCCCCCGAGGTGCTCAAGGTGTATGCCAAGCACTACAAGACTGGCGAGACGATGCCCCAGGCTCTCGTGGAGAAGATGGAGCGCAGCCAGCAGTACGGTCAGGGCTTCGCCACTGTGGAATATGTGGCAGCCTCACTGTTAGACATGGATTGGCATGTGCTGAAGTCAGTGCCCAACGACCTCGACGTTGAGGACTTCGAGCGTCAGACTCTCGTCAAGCGCGGACTGCTCTCGCAGATACCTCCCCGCTATCGCACCACCTACTTCAACCACACCATGGGCGGCGGCTATACAGCCGGATATTACAGCTATATGTGGGCTGAGGTGCTCGAGGCCGACGGATTCGAGGCATTCAAGGAGACTGGCGACATCTTCAACCAGAACGTTGCCAACCGCTTCCGCACATACGTGCTCACCCCCGGCGGCATCAACGACGCTATGGATATGTATGTCAACTTCCGTGGCAAGAAGCCCGACACCAAGCCCCTGCTCCGCAACCGCGGACTTATGGAGTAACAATAATGATTTCCATCCGCAAGGCTTTGCGGCTATTTGGTTCAATGGCGTTCAAAAACCGTTTGAAAACGGGGCGGTTTTAGCCGTATTTTGAGCACATCTGTTCAACGCCGTTCAAAGATTCTATGGACGTACGTCCAGACACCCTCAGGACGTACGTCCATACCACCTATGCACGTACGTCCATATACCCTTTGAACGTACGTGCAGAGAATGCACTAAAGGAACATCTTTTGCTAACTGGCAAAAGTCCTGGACTTATTTCCATCATAGCATGGGGTAATAGCTAAAAAAGTGGTGGTTTTTGGCATAGAAAACGATGTCATTAGCACTGAGAAGGTTCGATGTTTTTCACCCGTCAAATGCATTATTTTCACCATTTATTTGCAGATTACAAAAATAAATCGTATATTTGCAGCGGAATTAAAAGAATAAGATATGGCAACATTAGAAGAAAGAAACATGACCGAGATAGCTACGTTCACCCCCGAGGAGCTGCGTGAGTATGAGGATAGCCTCAAGGCCTACCGCGACATCAAGAACTCTATTGACACGGCAAGGAGGGAAGGAAATGCTGAAGGGGAAGCTAAAGAAAAGAAAGCCACAATCCGTAGGTTGTTGGCTTCATGCGCATCTGTCGATATTATTTCCATTGCTACTGGTCTGTCCGAGGCGGATGTACGCCTTCTTATTGACGAGATTTCAAAAGAATGATATAATTATGCAAGAATCAGGTGAATATATATCTTCCATAGTTTCCGACGAGGAAGTATTCCGATTGAAGGCAAAGCGTGACTGGGACAACTGTATAAACACGGCATACAAGATTGGATATGAATTGGGTGTAGCTGAATCTGTAATAGAAAGATTGACAAAACACCAGGTTGAGCTAAATCCGAAATTATTAAGTATACTCTTGGATGCTTTATTTTCATTGAATGTTACCACGGAGAAAATAGCCAAGCACACAGGCCTACCCGAAAATCTGATAGATAATGCGCGTGAAATGAGATATAATGATATGCATGCTACCGACAGAAATATCGAGGACAGGTGACACTGATAATCTACTAACTAACATCACCGAAGATGATGATACTTTCTGAAGAAGGGGCTTGGTGTCATTTGGATTATTTGTTAAAGAATATGGAAACATTAAACAGATTACCATGGGCGGCACAGAGTGCCGTTTTCAAGAAACTCGAGAGCATAGCTGATGTGAGCGGCATGACGCGTGCCGAACGCCTTCAATACGACGAGGCGCTCAAGAAATACCGCGACACCATCAGCGTGTTTGAAGGCGTACGCATGGAGGGACGCATGGAGGGACGCATGGAAGGCCGAAAGGAAGGCATAATAGCAAATGCTCGTAAGATGAAGTCATACGGTTTTACATTGGAAATGATTGCCGACATCACAGGTTTGACAATAGAAGAAGTGAGGGATTTATAGTTCCTCACTTTTGGTGTCAAAGTGTCAGTGTCAAATGAAAAAATGCCGAAGAATTAAGAATTCGTCCATCAACCCTTCACCCTTCATAAATCCGATTTAACTTATTAATATACAATGGATTAACACAGTGACGGGTTATTCTAACCCGTCATAACTCTTCATCACCTTTCATCATCTTTCTTTATTGCCCATTCCTCCCGTCTTCATTTGCTCTGTCATGAGGACATCTATCGACTGTCATCTGTTTGACAGAGCTGTCAAGCTTATCTTCCGTTTGTCTGTATAAAGCATAGATTTAGCTCACTTAATGCATAGCTTTAGTCCACCTAAAGCATAGCTTTATATGGAATAATGTAGTGTTTAGGATGACATGAAGGGTGATGAAGGGTAATGAAGGGTAAAGGGTTAACGCTTTTATTCTATGGAGCAAGTCAATTCGGTTGCCACTGGAGACGTGGGCGTCTCGCCCGCGGCTAACGCTTATTCATATTTTTCACCCATCAAATGCATTATTCTCCCCATAAATTTGCAGAATCCAAAAATAAATCGTATATTTGCAGCGGAATTAAAAGAATAAGATATGGCAACAATAGAAGAAAGATACATCAGCCTGCTGACCGACTTCGGTTTCAAGCGCATATTCGGCACTGCTCCCAACAAGGACTTGCTGATCAACTTCCTCAATAGCCTGTTTGACGGCAAGCAGGTTATCAAGGACGTGAAGTATCTCAACACGGAGCATTTCGGCGACAACGCCTCGGCACGCAAGGCAATTTTCGACGTGTATTGCGAGGGCGAGAACGACGAGAAGTTCATAGTTGAGATGCAGAATGCCTATCAGGACTTCTTCAAGGACCGCTCACTGTTTTATTCCACATTCCCCATTCGCGAACAGGCGAAGAAAAGTGCCGACTGGGACTTTAAACTTTCACGCATTTATACCGTGGCTCTTTTGAACTTTGACATGAAGGAGGATGCCTTCGATAAGAAGGAGATAACCCACACCGTGAAGCTCTGTGACATCAAGACCAACAAGGTGTTCTATAAGAAGCTCGACTTCATATATGTGGAGATTGCCAAGTTTAAGAAGAAGGAGGACGAGTTGGAGACGCTTTATGACAAATGGCTCTACGTATTGAAGAACCTATATAAGTTGGAGAGCCGCCCCAAGGCTTTGCGCGACAAAGTGTTCGACCGCCTGTTCAAGGAGGCCGAGATAGCAACATTCACCCCCGAGGAACTGCGTGAGTATGAGGATAGCCTCAAGGCCTACCGCGACATCAAGAACTCTATTGACTCGGCGCGTAGGGAAGGACGTGCAGAAGGGCATGTAGAGGAAAAAAAACTCATTGCACGAAAAATGAAGTCCAAAGGATTCTCTGCATCTGACATATCTGAGATGACAGGATTGACGGAAGAAGAAATCAGAACTTTGTAACTATTGTTTCTTTGAAATAGATGATTTTTAGGCGTATAGGTCAAATTGCAGGATGAATTATTGATACTATGCTTCAATGGGTCAAATTGCAGGATGAAATAAATATGGTTATTTAGCCATGTTAAACTCCTGACTGATGGGATTTCACGGAAATAAAAAGCAGAAATAAATCACTTGTAATTTAAATAACTCTAACTAATATATTTTAGAATATGGCGCAAAGGCAGATATACGAATACCCCGGGGAATTGCTTTGGAGCAATAAGAGTATGGACTGGTATTTGAATAACGATCCATACGGCTTGCACAATGATATGGCTAACACTCTTCTTGAGCTAAGAAAAATGGGGCTTAATATAGGCGACATTGCTTCAATTTTGAACGGTGCTTATCGGTTGGCAGTGACAGTTGCTGCAACAGAAAATCCCAAATATTCCGACATCACAAATAATCTTTTAAGATTATACCCTGATGATATGGCAGTGTTATGCGGATGTGTAATACTATTGTCTCAAGATAATTGTGATAAATATAGAGACACAGTAGATGAACTAATCAAAAATGTAAATGATTCTAACAATAAATACGGGGTTACATCTAAGACATATCAACCGATTAAGCGGAAAATCATTGGCTTGCACAATTCGGGCTTACAGACAGATTTAAGTCCGGACGCTTCGATAGAGAGTGGCCAAACAATCCTGTGGCTAATAAAAAACTTGAGAGCAAGTGAATTGGAAACTGTCATCAGATTCCACCGAACGAAAGAAAGCCAATTGCATTTCCTTAATATAATCAAAGCAAATGATTTCGTTAAAGACGAGTTGCCATTTTAACTAAAAGAGTATATGAAAACATTATTCACAATAACACCGGAAGAATACCAAAAGCTGGTTGACGATGTAAACAAGGGGCTTTACCTCAAGAAGTCAAAAAGCAAATTGCCTGTAACGCCTCAAACAACAGACGCATCTCAGATAGACAAATGGCGTAAGGATTACGAAAATCGCTTGAAGCTGCTTGGTGAGGAAAACGAGATGCTTCGGAAAAGGTGCGAGAGAATTGAACTGATTGACAAAATGAGAGCCCTGTACGAAGACGAGCAACGCAGCGCCCAGGGCCTTGTTGGCAGTCTTAAGAAAGAGCTCGACGCAAGGGACAAGAAGATTTCAAGCCTGACTCATGATGTGGATTCTTATAAGCAGAGGGTTGACCAGGCATTGGAAGAGAAAAAAAGGGTCGAGCAGAAAAACAAAATGCTCGAGAAAGACCACATGGCGATTGGAAGGCAAAACGATACGCTCATCAAGGAAAACAATTTGTTAAAAGAGAAGGTTTCAGAATTTGAGGCGTTGTTTGCTTCAGGCTTTGCCGGGGCTGCCGTGGTGGAGAGCGGCGAAGGAACAAAGGTGGTGGACAGCGACGCCGCCCGGGAAAACGAGGCTTACAAAAAGGAAATAGAGGAAAAGGAAGCACTCATCAATGAACTTTCTAATAAGTTGAAAAACAAGGCAATACCAATGAGTTTAATTATTGAGGGATTCAGGAAATTGGCTCAGATTGACTCAAAGGAAGCAGTAGCATCGATGTTTAAGTCATTATGCACTATGTTTTCTAAGTGTGCAGCCTGGACAAATAACGAAGATGAGATCCTAAGGATATTCGTCGAGCAAAACACAACCCCCTCGGGCTCGATTACCAATTATTATGCCGCCGGGGCAAACCATTATGACCACCACAGGGAGCTGAATATAAAGGAGGACGACAAAAAATTGCTGAAATAACAATAATAAGGAGACTGCAATATGAGCAACTATTATTACGAGAATGGTGCCAACCATTATGACCACCACAAGGAAGTGACCGTCAACTTTCAACACGTAGCCGACGCAAAGGCCCTGCTGCGCGAACTGTGGGCGGACGACATCGAGGAGGCCGTATGCGAGGAAACGGACAAAGCCCCAGAAGAAGCCGAGCCGACGCCGCAGGCCACGAAGAAGGCGGGTGGAGGCCGGAAGGCGGAGGGCCTGTTTGCCGACGAGGCCACAACGGAGGAACAGGCGAGGCGGTTCAAGGCATTCCTCAACCGGCACAACCATACCGGCCATCGCAAGGTCAACACCCAGCGCGACAACTATATCAACAAGGCGATGGTGGCATTCCTCATCCATTGGAAGAGAAACGGACTCACAGACTTTCAGGAAGGCAACTTCAAGGGCAGGGCATGCTATAAGTTCCTCACCGCGAGATGCGGCATAGAGAGCGAGGTGAGCATCGAGACCTACAACAGCTTTTTCATCGGCTGCATGAGGGATGAAAAATACATAAAAGAATGCAAGGAATCGTGCGCCAAGAGGCAGTAATTCCGTGTGAACGATTTTTTTTGATATTCCAAAACACCAGTGTTTAAGGGCAATCCGAAAGGGTTGCCCTTTTTTTGGTTTACACGGAATGAAAAAGATGTAAATTCCGTGTAAATCGTGTAAAGAAGATAATCCGTAACTTTGCAGCGAAAATCAAAGTTTATTCACTTTTTAAAAAACAAAGGATTATGAAAATGACATTGACAAGAATGACAAGACGGAGGGGCTACACCGAGGGTGTGCTCACCGATGAGACGGGAAAACATCTCGCCGACACACTCGAACCGCAATGGCGGGCACTGAACAACGGCGCAAAGAAAGTGGCGGGCAAAACGGCCATTCCCGAGGGCACATACGAAGTGATGGTGACCAAGAGCGCACGCTTCGACACCTATCTGCCGCTGCTCGTCGGGGTGCCGGGATTCGAGGGCATCAGGATGCACGCAGGCAACAACGCTGAGCTCGACAGCCGCGGATGCATCCTCCTGGGCGAGCGAAACGCCCCGGGCAACATCATCAACAGCAGGGTGACCGTGAGGCGCATCACGGAGATGCTGAGGAGAGAAAAAAACATAAGTATAACAATCAAACTGAATGAACAATGAAAAAGAAATTCAAGAACGTGACGGTCACCATGGAGACCAACGACGAGAACGAGACTACAGGAAGAATGGTGATGAACGGGGCATTGAGCTTGTCGCCCAACGGCAAGGAGGCCAAATTCGTGGAGGCGGCGCCATACCGACCCAGGCAGCGGGGAACGAGAATCATCGACGGCCAACTGCTGACAATCACACAAAACAGCCGCGGACATCTGAGAGTGAACACCAAGGCCGTGGACCCGCGCGACTTTCCCAACTATGCTTTCGTCCTCTATTGCGAGGCCACGGACGCAATGAACAAGATAGGGGGGAGATAACTCCACTTTACTTCTTAAAAATAACAATAATTAAAATTTCAACGATTATGAAGACATTATTCAAAGTTCTTGCACAGACTGAGCCTGTGACTGTGCAGAAGCAAGACGGCTCTACTATCCAGAAGTCAACGGTGGTGTTGCAGCTCACCGGGGGCAAGTTTGAGGACTCATTCAGCGCCACTATGCTTGGCGCTCTCGCCACACGGCGACTGATGCCCGGCGATGTGGTGTGGGCGACACTTCGCTTCCAGTCACGCGAGTATCATCCCCGTCAGGGTATCACCACCTATATGCAGGACATCACCGTGCAGGACATAATAAAGATGGGAGGTGCGCAATGAAAAAGAATTTCGTATGCGTGGATAATATCCTGGCAAGGGATTTCCCGCCCGTGCTCCGCATCTTCTGGAACCAGACCGACGTGCCTGAGTTCAAGGTGGCCAACGTGCTCTGCGTGCTCACCTGCCTGTGCGCCATGAGCCCACGGCTGCAGTTTGTCTATTTCTACGACGGCAGGCGCAAGCCCCACCGGCTGCTGGTACATTGCTTCGTGGTGGCACAGAGCGGCGACGGCAAGTCGTTCAGCGACGATGTCTATAACCTCATCATGGAGCCGCTGATAGAGCGCGACCGCAAGGAGGAGCAGAAGGAGCTGGACTGGGTCGAGACCAAGCGCATGACGGGCGACTCGAAGGACAAGCCCAAGGAGCCGGTGACTGTGAAGATATGCCTCAACAAGTTCACGAAGAACAAAATCATCAAGCGCGCACACATGATGGTGCGCAAATACGGCGAGCCGCTCACCTTCATGATCTTCACCAACGAGCTATCGACCATGGTGGAGCGACGAGGCTCATTCGGCGACCTCAGGGACATAGCCAAGCTGGCCTATGATGACGGTGCCCTGATTTCGACCGACACCAACTGTGATGCCTCGTATAATGCGACAGTCGATATCTGCTGGTGTTCCATCCTCAACACCACGCCCCGCATCCTCAGCCGGTATATGGACAAGGACGCCATCGAGAGCGGCAACGTGAACCGCAACGTCTATATCCCCCTCGGCGACCTGCTGGGCGACGACTCGCCCATGTTCAAGGAGCTGACCGACGACGACCTCGAACTTATCGCCGAGACGCAGCGCCGCCTGATGGGCGAGACCTACACCGAGGAGGACACGCTCCAGCCGATGCACGAGGTGGACATGACATGGCTCTTCAAGGACGAGAAGGCTTGGTGCGACAAGCAGAGGGAGGAGGTGAACAAGACTGGTTCGTACGCACACAACAGCTTTTACAAGCGCAGTTCGACGTCAGCCGCCCGGCTTGCCACAATGGTGTATCACCTGTGGGGCGAGGACCCTACAAAGCGCGCCAAGGTGAGGCGGCTCTACCACTTCTTCGCCGACTATATCCTGGCCGGACAGATGAAGCTCTTCGGCAAGAAATATGAGGACCTCGTGGAGGTGATCAACTATGGCGACGACGAGAACTGCAAGAGCGAGTCGATTTATGACTGCCTGCCCAAGCGGTTCAGTCGCCAGCAGCTCAACGCCAAGCGCGAGGAGATGAAGCTCGTCACGGAGACCCGCAAGTTCATCTTCAAATGGCTGAAAAAGAAGTGGATCGTGAAGGTCGAGGGCGAGGAGGAACTATATGAGAAACTCTTTTGACAAGCTCTTTTGACAAATGATTTTGACAAATGATTTTGAAAGATGATTTTGAAAGATGAACAAGAAATTCGACATCGAAAGGCTCAAGGCGATTCCGATTATTGGCGTGGCTGAGAGATTAGGTATGGAGGTGAGGGGACACAAGGCACGCTGCGTGTTCCACTCGCCCGACCGTCACCCGTCACTTCGTCTTGATGAAAAAAAAGGCACTTGCCACTGCTTTGTATGCGGGCGGCATGCTAATGTGATAGACCTCGTGATGCACGTGATGAACATCTCGTTTGTGGAGGCGTGCAAGTGGTTGGCTGACGGTAATTCGACTTATGCCTGCGCCTATGACCATGCCACGGCGGTGAATAAGAATGAGTCAACCGCCGCTACTGTTGACCTGCCTCACCTGACGCGCCTGACGGAGAATCCGCAGCTCAACGACGAGGCGCAAAGGTTTCTCTTCGAGGAGCGACGGATAAGCCCTGAGGTGGCAGCGAGGATGCGTCTGGGCAGCCTGACGAGGGATGTGCCCATGAGCGGGCGGCTCAGCGACGGATGGTTTAACGCCCCGGCGCTTCTTATCCCGTATTTCTCCATCCACGGGGAGCTGGTGAGCGTCCAGGCACGCTATCTCGGCATCGAAAAGAAGCCAAGGTTTCAGTTTCCAAAGGGCGCAAGGACCATCCTCTACAACGCCCCGCAACTGGCCCTGCTTCAGCCCGGCGACCGCCTGTCGATCGCCGAGGGGGTGAGCGACTGCCTCGCCATGCTCTCGTCCGGACGTAAGGCCATTGCCATCCCTTCGGCCACATTGCTCAGCCCTGAAGACCGGCTGATGCTCGGCGAAGCGGCGGCGCGCCTTGGCGGACAAATGGAATGGGAGATGTGGCCCGACAACGACCGCGCGGGCAGCGAACTATGCCGCCAGCTCGCCCTCCTCGCCACCGACCTCCATATCACCCTCCATCACCATCGCCTGCCCGAAGGGTGCAAGGATTTCGGGGATTATTGGAAGGGGAGGTAAGGGGTTATAAGGGGTTATCGGGGTTATTAAGAGGTTATTGGGGGTATTGGGTTATAAAGGGTTATTGGGTTATTGGGGAACGCCCTGAAAAGGCAACATGCGCCTAGCCCAGGGCAGAGCGAAGCGACACCCTGGGTATGGGTTTGGATGCAATAGCTATGCTCGCCCTGTACGGGCAAAAGCCCTATAATCTGGCTGATGATTTCGCTTTTGCCCTTTCAGGGCGTTTCCCAATTCTGCGGCCAACATACCCAGGGTGCCGCTTCGCTCTGCCCTGGGCTATGTGCTCATTGGGCTTTCAGCCCGCTCTGCCCTGGGCTCTGCGCTCATTGGGCTTTCAGCCCGCTCTCCCCTTCATGATTTGTTGGGATTTTAAAAATTTGAATTATCAATTTAAAAAAAACAAAATGACTATGGAAATAGAAATCAAACGATGGGGTGACAACGGACTTTACGTGGAAGGCCGATTGATCGTGAACGACAAAATGTCTATACCCTACACAGTGGAATACCACGACGACAAGTTGAAAGCGGGCACATACCAAGCCCGACTGAAAAAACATGGCGACAGCGTCACCTTGGTCATCGACGACGGACAAGGACACGAACGACCCCTCATCGGGGGCCACAGCTTCTACTCATCCTGGAAGGAGAAGGCCATCGTGGTGGGCGACAGGCTCATCCCCGGGGCTACCATCCACGGGCACGACCATCTTGACCGGCTCATCGACCGGCTGAGGAAAGCCGTGAGGAGCGGCAAGCCCGTCACCGTCACCGTCACCGAGGACGAGATGACGCAAACGACCGTCGCCCGCCATTGGTTAGAAGCGGACTATCTTGCGTGTTTTACATCCCATGATGACCCCGCTGGCCAAGAGCTTTGTTGACTTGGACATCGAGACGTGGGCGAGCTTCGAGCAGTTGGCGAAGGCTCCGCCGCCCACGGTCTTGACCGAGCGCGGCAATGTGACGTCGAGCAGCGACGTGCACGAGTTGAAGGCATTGGCGCCTATGGTGAGAAGCGACGGGGGCAGCGTGATGTCGAAGAGGTTGAAACATCCGGCAAATGCGCTGCCGCCTATCTCGTCGAGATTGTTGTAGATGTATATGCCGTTGAGCTTCTGACAGTTGGCGAATGCCATGCGCCCGATGAGCTTCGCGCTATATGGCATCACGACGTAGGTGAGATTCTCGCATCCCTGGAAAGCCTTGGCGGGAATGGAGAGAGCCGTGGTGCGGGTGAGGTCGAGGATGCAGACGTTGCCGTTGGGCTCGCCCTTGCGCCCTCCGCCGCAAAGCTGGCGGAGAATGTCGAAGTCGGTGGGGGCGAGGGTGCCGCTGATGATGAGGTGGTATGTGGAATGCCAGTCGTTGACGAGCAGTCGGGAGGCGAGCGTGCCCGCGCGGTCGAGATGAATCCTCCTGACGTTCATGGCCTTCGACTGTGGGGCTACTCCGACGACCATCCTCTGGTTGGTTCGGAATCCGTGGAGCGTGTCGGGGTCGTAATATCCGTTGCTCTTGCCATACCATCCGAAGTTGCAATGGAGCGTGGAGTCGGTACATCCGTCGATGAGAAAGACGTGGGCGTAGGTCTTGCTCCTCTCGGCGCGCATGATGACGGGCCGTCCGGCAGCCAGTTCGCGCTTGATGGTGTTCATCCATCTTCGCTTGCCGTCGGGCCCGGGGAAGAACTTCCTGTCGAGGATGTGCATGTACTTGTTGTAGCCGAAGTATTGCTTGAGGGCTGTGACCACGCTGTTGAGCTTGGTGGAGGCGGATGTCTGTGTATAGACTGTACCAGCCGCCGTGCCGCAGTCCCTGACGAGTCGCGCCACGGCCAGCCGCTCTTCGTCTGTGAGCGAGTCGTTATGATGTGTGAACATCCAGTCGTACTCGTATTGGTGGCCGATGAGCTTCGACGACTTTGGCGAGCGGTAGTGGCGTATGACCTGCGACATGACGATGGGGGCGCATCCCGCGAGCTGGTGACGTGTGCCCGTGGTGTCGCCCCTGTATGCGGGGCAATAGAGGTTGTAGGGATAGTCCTGCCCCCATTCCGACATAATCAAAGGCTCCACCTTCTGGGCGTGGATGCCGATGGTGGAGCTGATGATGATTAAAAATGTTATGATTCTCAAAGTCAATAATTTTATTGGGAAGTTAAAGAAGTTCTTTATTGTTCAATAACCTCTACGCCCTTGTTGACGATGTCGCTGTCGTCATTGATGATGGCGAAGTATTCGCTCATGTCCCATAGGTCGCGCGCCACGAGCCCCTTGAGCTGACGGGCAATCTTTGGCAGGGCTTTCCTTAGCTCCTCCTCGTTTTCGGGCTTAATCTTGTCCTTTTCGGCAGCTTCGGCGAGCATCTTGTTGATGACGTCCTCGGGGAAGACGAAGTTGAGGCGGAAGTCCTCGAAAGTCTTCCATCTCTTCTTGAGCGCCTTTCGCTGGTCATCGACATATTTGAGGTTGGTGTTGATGATATAGCTCTTGGCCGACAGCTGGCGATGGAGCTTGGTGTAGGCGAGTGTGTCGAGAGGCACGAACTCGTCGGGCATGATGCCTCCGCCGCCATATACGACGCGGTTTTTCCTCAGTGTGTAGCATTTGAGCGAGTCGGCGAAGTGAATACTGTCGGCACTTGTGAGCTCGCCATGCTTCAGCCGGTTATATACGTCCATGGCATAGTCCTTGGCCTCGCCCTTGGTGTATGGCTTCTGTATGCATCGCCCTGCGGGCGTGTAATAATGCGACACGGTGAGGCGTATCATCGAGCCGTCGGGCAGGTCGATGGGTCTCTGGACGAGTCCCTTGCCGAATGATCGTCGGCCCACGACGATGCCTCGGTCCTGATCCTGTATGGCTCCCGTGACGATTTCCGCCGCCGAAGCCGAATATTCGTCGATGAGCACGACCACCTTGCCGTCGAGCAGCCGTCCGTTGCCCTTGGCCTTGTATTCCATCCTCTGGGCCCTTCGTCCCTCGGTATATACGATGAGGTCGCCGCTTTGCAGGAACTCGTTGACCACATTCACGGCAGCCTGCAGATAGCCGCCGCCGTTGCCCTGGAGGTCGAGGATGATGTCCTTCATGCCCTGCTTCTTGAGCTTCTCGATGGCCTCTATGAACTCGTCGTGGGTTGTGGCTCCGAAATTGCCGATGCGCACATATCCCACCTGCGGGCGGATCATATAGACGGCGTCGATGGACTTGACGGGTATCTTGTCTCTCTTCACCTTGAAGGTCAGCATGTCCTTGATGCCTCGGCGCACTATGCCAAGTTGCACCTTAGTGCCCTTGGGTCCGCGCAGGCGGCGCATGATGTCCTCCTTTGACATTTTCACGCCGGCAATGGCCGTGTCGTTGACCATGACGATGCGGTCGCCCGCCACGATGCCCACCTTCTCCGATGGTCCTCCCGTCACGGGCTGGATGACGAGGAGGGTGTCCTCGACCATATTAAACTGCACGCCGATGCCCTCGAAGCTGCCCGTGAGCGGCTCGTTGAGGGCCTTGACCTCCTTGGGGGTGGAGTAGGAGGAATGGGGGTCGAGCTTTTCGAGCATGCCGCGGATGGCGTCCTCGACGAGCTTTCCCTCATCTACTTTTTCCACATAGAGATTGCTGATGGCCACTTCGGCTATCTGCAATTTCCTCATCGGGCTTTCGTCGCCCATGTTGATTCTCATCTGCGCCATGGCCGGGATTGTCACCAGCAGCAGCATGGCTATAGTCTTGATTTTCTTCATTTTCGGATTTCTTCTCTTTTCTTCTCTTTTCTTCTCTTATCTCCTCTTATGTTTCCTCGTCGGGGCGGTCCTCCTCGATGACGAGGTTGTCGATGATGAAATTCTGACGCTCCATGGTGTTCTTGCCCATATAGTATTCGAGGAGCTTCTGTACCTGGTCGGTCTTGTGGAGAGTCACCTGTTCGAGCCTCATGTCAGGCCCTATGAAGGCGGCAAACTCCTCGGGCGAAATCTCTCCCAGACCCTTGAAGCGGGTAATCTCGGGGTCGGGCCCCAACTGCGAGATGGCATTGACGCGCTCTTCCTCGCTATAGCAATATCGCGTGATGAAGTCGCTCTTCTTGCCCTTGCCCTTTGCCATTTCGGCAGCCACCACCTCCTTGTTTCTGACCTTCGTGCGCTTGTTGCGCACACGGAAGAGTGGCGTCTGCAGGACATACACGTGCCCCTTCTTGATGAGCTCCGGGAAGAACTGTAGGAAGAATGTGATGATGAGCAGCCGGATGTGCATGCCATCGACATCAGCATCCGTGGCCACAATCACCTTGTTGTATCTCAGCGTGTCGAGTCCGTCCTCAATGTCGAGAGCCGCCTGTAGCAGGTTGAACTCCTCATTCTCATATACCACCTTCTTGGTGAGCCCGAA
This sequence comes from Prevotella sp., assembly GCA_034101015.1. Taxonomy (GTDB): domain Bacteria; phylum Bacteroidota; class Bacteroidia; order Bacteroidales; family Bacteroidaceae; genus Prevotella. The sequence continues at coordinate 1,088 of JAXEKN010000043.1, read as the reverse complement.
GGAGTTGAGGGGCTTTCCACGGAGGGAGAAGACCGCCTGCGTGTTGACGTCGCGGCTCTTCGTGATGCTTCCGCTCGCCGAGTCGCCCTCCGTGATGAAGATGGAGCTTTCCTCCTTGCGCTCGTTCTTGACGTCGCTGAAGTGTATGCGGCAGTCGCGCAGCTTGCGGTTGTGCAGGTTGGCCTTCTTTGCCCTCTCACGTGCCAGTTTGGTGATGCCAGCCATAGACTTACGCTCCCGCTCGCTCTCCTTAATCTTCTGCTCCAGGATGTCGGTGCAGTCTTCCTTGTGGATGTGCAGGTAGTTGTCGACCTCACGCTTGAGGAAGTCGCCGACATACTTGTTGATGGTCTCGCCATCGGGCGCCATGAGCGTGCTGCCCAGCTTAATCTTGGTCTGGCTCTCAAAGACCGGCTCCTCGACATTGATGGCTATGGCAGCCACAATACCGTTGCGGATGTCGGTATACTCGTAGCTCTTGTCGAAGAATTCCTTTATGGTCTTGGCGATGTGCTCCTTGAAAGCACTCTGATGGGTACCGCCCTGAGTGGTGTGCTGGCCGTTGACGAAAGAGTGGTATTCCTCTCCATACTGGTTGGCATGAGTGAAGGCAATCTCTATATCCTCGCCGACGATATGCACGATGGGATAGAGTCCGTCGTTGGTCATATTGTCATTGAGAAGGTCCTCCAGTCCGTTGCGGCTCTTTATCCTGCGTCCGTTGTACATGATGGTAAGACCGGAATTGAGGTAAGTATAGTTGCGCAACATGGTTTCCACTATCTCGTTGTGGAAGGAATAGTTCTTGAAGAGGGTGTTGTCGGGCTCGAAGTAGATTAGCGTGCCATTCTCATCGTCTGTGTCGGAAGTGGTGTCGCCAGTGATATTTCCCTTCTCAAAGGTCAGATGGCGTACTTTCCCGTCACGGAAGGACTTGACCTCGAAGTGCGAGCTTAGTGCATTGACGGCCTTCACACCCACTCCGTTGAGTCCGACACTCTTCTTAAACGCCTTGGAGTCGTATTTTCCTCCTGTATTGAGCACGCTGACCGCCTCGACAAGCTTTCCTTGCGGGATGCCTCGGCCGT
>JAXEKN010000015.1:0-49895 GCA_034101015.1 Prevotella sp. | reverse complement strand
CGAAATTGGTGGGATTAAGATGCAAGGCGAACAATATGCCATCAACGGAGTGGTGGTGAAGGGACATCATCGCGTAGATAAGGTTGACCGCTCTGTATTCACATTTACCGACGAGCAGAAGAAGTACTCTCGCCAGACTCAGGAGATACTCACCACATTGCCCGGCCTGCGCTTCGACAACCTCTCAGGCTCGCTAAAAACAATGACAGGAAAATCGCTTAAGATACTCGTCAATGGAGTCGAGGCCACTGATAATGACCTGAAGTCTATACCGGTGGATAAGATAAAGAATGTGGAATATTACACGATTCCACCGGCACGATATGCCGATGTAGGTACCGTTATAAACATAAAGACCCAACCCCTTGATGCCGGTTATGCCGCCGGTTTCGACGTGATGCAGGCTCTGTGGACCGCCTTCAACAATACCAATCTGTATGTACGCTACAACAAGGGCAACCATCAGATTGCCTTCGACTACTATATGCAGTATCGCAACAATGCCGGTTGCACGAGTGAGGATTCCTATGTTTTCACCGATGGAACCGCCATTTCCGACTATCTCTATCGTGGCGATTATCATTTCGGATATTGCACTCCAAACTTCAATTTAAAGTATGCGTATAATAAAGATGATGACTTCACTTTCCAAATGAAGTTCTCGCCTAATATCTTCACACAGTTCTGGCGCACTGACAACAAGATTGAGGCACATAACAACCCACAGTGGCAGGACGGTGAAGGACGGCAGGAAAGAAAAATACGTAGTTTCGGGCCGTCTGTTGACCTCTATATGAGCAAAAAGCTCAAAGGCAACCAGGAGCTCACCGTTGACCTTGTCGGTACATACTTCAACAACACCCAATCGGACCACAACAAGCAGTGGACTGCCGCCGATGCATCCAATGGGGCTCAGGAGGTGCTACTCATCGACGACAATATGAGTTCTAAGAACAACAAGTACTCCCTTATCGGCGAAGTGGCCTATACTAAGTCGTGGGGAAAGACAAACCTCTCGCTTGGCTACAAGGCCACACTTGCCAAGTCCGACTATAAGATCCGTAACGTCTTGTCCGACTACAACGAATATGGCTATACGTCACATAATGATAACCACTATTTTTACGGTGAAATCGGCGGAAATCTCAATAAACTGTCTTATAGGGTTGGTTTGGGAGGCACATACGTCAATACCGACAATGATGTCACCGACTATTCCAAACTCTATTTCACACCGAAACTCATCTTGTCTTATCCCATAAAGAACGGACAACTGCAGTTTATGATACAGTCCAGCCCTGTGCTTCCTTCCATATCCCAGCTAAGCAATAGTGCCAAGATATATATCCCGGGACTGATAGAACGTGGTAATCCCTATCTTGAGTCGGGCAACAGAAACAATGCTCAAATCTCAATCAACCTGTCTCATCCCTATTTCGACATCTATTCTCAGGCACTCGTTGACTATGTATCCAATCCTATCTGCAGCAGTTTCCAGTGGGATGAGGTCGATGGCGACCGTTGCATTGTAATGTCCCCTCTCAACGGCAACTACGAGTTGGTATATGGCGGAATGTTCTATGGAAGGCTTAAACCGTTCAAATCGGAACTTTTCACAATCGGTTTCTCCGTCGGGGCATGGAATGACACCTACAAAAGCGACATCGTAGGCCGTCAGTCACATTTCCGTATGCCCGTGGATTGGCAGTTGGGATTCCGTAAGGGACGCTTTGGCGCGACATGGTATTACAACCTTGTGACGAAGAGCATCAATGGTCCGTTCCTCCACAAGAACGAGAACAACAGCGAACTCGCGGTGTTCTATCAGCACAAGCAGTTGAAGATGCAGCTAACGAGCATATTCCTTCTTCGTACTCCACATTACGAGTCTGAGACGTTGCCCAACGATATCCTTAAGTTCCGTCATTGGAATGAGATTCCCGACCAGCGTTCAATGCTCTGCTTCACACTCAGCTATAATATCTTCTCCGGCAAGCAGAAGGATGTACAGAAGAAGATCAACAACCAAGACTGGGATAAGGGTACACTATAACAACATTACAATATGATATTATAATTCGCTAAAAATAGTCAATATATCCGATATGTTTTGTGGTTTCAAAAATAATTCGTATTTTTGCACCATGAAATGTATCGGATATATTATTGTATTATTGTCAATGGTCTATTCGGGTAAGACCTTGGCTCAAAGCAACGTGGCAGTCAATATTGGCGGCAGCAACGTTGGATTTTTCGGTGACGTCGATTCTCTGCATGGTGTACAGCTGAATGCCTTTACGAGTGTGACCCGCAAGGAGATGCGCGGTGTGCAGATTGGCGGACTCCTCAATATGTCGAAGAAGATGCGAGGAGTGCAGATTGCCGGTCTTAGCAACGCCACAACGGCACCCTTGCGTGGCGTACAGTTGGCTGGCATTACGAATATTGCCATGGGAGTGAAGAGCGGCACCCAGTTGTCAGGTGTTGCCAATATCTGTTCCTCATATATGCGTGGTGTGCAGATGGGCGGATATAACTATGCCGACTCGCTCAACGGCTGGCAGTTGGGGCTGGTCAACTCTTGCGGAAGTCATCCACGTGGCTGGCAGGTGGGTATCATCAATGTCAGTCGCGACACCAAGGCACACAAACTCGGTCTTGTCAATATCAATCCTTTGACTCGCGTTGATCTGATGACGTATATGGGTACTTCCTGCAAGATGAACATGGCAGTGAGGTTTCGCAACCGAAGCACATATAATATAATAGGTGTGGGTACACATTTCATGGGTTTTGACGATGACTTCTCCGGTGCGTTGTTTTATCGTGTCGGACAGTACTTCACTCTCCATCCCCGATGGTCATTGAGCGGTGATTTGGGCTACTTCCATGTCGAGACCTTCCAGAAAAACAGTGATGAGGCCCCCGAGCGTCTCTTCTCCCTCCAGGCTCGACTCAACGTTGACTACCAGTTGACTCGAATCATAGGGGCTTTTGCATCAGTGGGTTATGGCAACACCCGCTACTATAAGCATGCCAAACTCTATAGACAGAGGATGTTGGCAGAGATGGGTTTTACTTTTAGACTTGTCAAGTCTGAAAAAATTAAGAATTAACGGATAATAGTTTGTTGGCTAATGATTACTAAGAAAGAAATATTATCGATTGGAATGGCTGTGATGCCGTTGTGCGGTTTTGCGGATATTGCGGAGCCACCCTATGAAGTGGTTTCTGACTCCATGTCATCTGTTGACGCCGCCGTAATAGACAGTATGGCCAGCCATTACTTGGTCAAGGCGGTAGAAGAGGAAAAGAAAGGGAGCAGTTCCATCTATGCCTTCGATGATCCTGACAGACAGAAGAAACATCCTTGGAAGGCAGCCGTGGAGGCATTTGGCATCAACGTCTTGGTGCAGAGTTTCGACCGATATATACTCGACGCTGACTTTGCCCAGATTTCTTGGAGTTCGGTGAAGCACAACATAAAGAACGGATTTGTATGGGACAACGACCAGTTTTCCACCAACCTCTTCGCCCATCCCTATCATGGCGGACTTTACTTTAATGCCGCCCGCAGCAATGGCATGAACTTCTGGGAGTCAATACCTTATAGCTTTTGTGGCTCCCTTATGTGGGAGACAACATGCGAGATAGAACCGCCAGCCATCAACGACCTCATTGCCACGACAGTTGGCGGTGTGTGTATCGGTGAAGTCACCCATCGTGTCTCCGACCTTATCCTTGACGACAGTAAGCGAGGCGGTGCCCGTTTTTGGCGTGAGCTGTTGGCAGGTGTCGTCTGTCCCATACGTGCTTTCAATCGTATTATCAGTGGGGATGCATGGCGTGTACGCCACCAATATTACAAATATCACGACTATGACAAGATACCAGTCAATGTGAAGTTGGCCACCGGTATGCGTTATCTCGCCGACAACAACTCCTTTGTTCGCGGTGAATGGAATCCATATCTTAACGTAAATGTCGTATATGGCGACCCGTTCAGCGACAAGGCACGCAAGCCTTACGACTTCTTCACAGCCGATGTCACCTTTGGGTTGACAGGCAACCAACCGCTTGTCAGCAGCATCCACCTTCTCGGACGGCTTTGCGGAGCACCAGCCATTTCGAGCGACGGAATGTATGCAGAGGTGGGTATCTTCCAACATTTCAACTACTATGACTCCCAGCCCGTCAAGGACGGCACCCGCCAAGTGCCTTTCCGTATTTCAGAAGCGGCTGCCATAGGTCCGGGATTCATCTACCGCTTCCCGCGTTTGGGCAACCTGACCAAACTGGAGCAGTCCGTATATCTTGATGCCATTCTTCTCGGCGGAAGCCTTACTGACTATTACAATGTCATTGACCGCGACTATAACCTGGGAAGCGGCTATAGCACAAAGGTCAAGACACTCTTGGAGTTTGGCAAATATGGCACCCTCACATTCAATGCCGACTATTACCAGATATACACATGGAAGGGATATGAGGGAAAGGATCTTGAAACCATCGACCCGCTGTATCTCAACGCGCAGGGTGACAAGGGTTACGCCCGTCTTCTTGTGATCAATCCACATCTCGAACTCGCCGTGAGCGACAAGGTGAGCATCGACCTTTCCGCGTCATATTACTGGCGAGACACTCATTACAATTATCATGATGACGTTTCTTCCAGAACGTACGACATGAGAATGGGTGTTGTGGTGAAACTGTAATAATCGCATTGTCATAATATCAGGAACAGAAGTGGACAACGAAGAATTCATACGGCTGCATGAGTCTGATGATGTCAGGCAGTTGGCATTAAAGGCGCATAATGTGAAAGGCATAGACCTCACGTATTGTCTTGACCAGATAGCAGGCAGACAGACGGCTAGGACCAAACTGCCTTCATGGGCTGCTGTCGGGGAAATAGTATATCCGCCGCATATCTCCTTGGAGCAATGCTCCAGCGAACAGACAGCGAGATACAAGACGACCATATTGGACAGACTGACCGAAGCAAATAATACATTGTCCCTTGGTCACTCCCTGTTCATTGACCTCACTGGAGGGATGGGAGTGGATTTCTCTTTTATGTCCCAAGGTTTCAATAGTGCTGTATATGTAGAGCGTCAGGAGCATCTCTGTGAATATGCGAACCACAACTTTCGTAGTCTAAATCTTCATAATTTCCAGGTGAAAAGTGAAGATGCCGAGGTTTTTCTTGACGAATGCCCAATGGCTGATGTCATCTATCTCGATCCAGCACGACGCGACTCCAATGGGGCAAAGACATTCGCCATTTCCGACTGTACGCCAAACCTCTTGTCACTTCTTCCCCACCTGCTTGCCAAGGCGCGTATTGTGATGGTGAAGCTATCGCCCATGCTTGATTGGCGCAAGGCGGTGGCTGACATCGGTGCAGACCATGTCATGGAGGTCCATATCGTCTCAGTGGATAATGAGTGCAAAGAACTCCTCATATTACTTTCATCCGCTGCCTCTCAAGTCCATCCTTCCCTGTATTGCATCAATTTGGTTGGTTCTATCGTGTCGTCGCTCATTGCCCCGCTTGCCTCATCTTCGCATTGCCCGAAATTTCTTGGCGCACAATGTCAAGCCTCTTCATCCTTTCTGTATGAACCTAATGCCTCCATTATGAAGGCAGGTTGTTTCGATTATCTACAAATGCAGTATGAAGGCTTGATGAAGATAGCCCCTAACAGCCATCTCTTCGTTTCCAGTCATCTTGTTGAGTCATTCCCGGGTAGAGCGTTCCGCATTGAGGCTGTGACCACGATGAACAAGCAGGAGTTGAAACAGGTTATGAAGGATATAGACCAGGCAAATATAACAGTAAGGAACTTCCCGTTGACAGTGGCAGAACTACGAAAGCGGCTGAAGGTAAAGGACGGCGGTGATGTGTATATCTTTGCCACAACAGACGCTGACAACCGCCATCTTATGTATATATGCCGCAAATAGAGCCAATTTTTCCTAATTTATTTGCATAAATGATTGTTTTTTATTATTTTTGCAGCCCAATTGAGTATTAATATATTTAATGTTATGTCTGAAGTAAAAATTGTTAAGGTCGCAAACAAGAAGCAACTGGAAGCTTTTATCCAGTTTCATTATGACCTCTATCGTGGCAATGAATATGACGTGCCAAACCTTCATAGTGACGAGATAAACACTCTCTCCTCCGACAAGAATCCTGCCTTTGACTTCTGTAAGGCACAGTATTTCCTTGCCTATAAGGACGGCAAGGTGGTTGGTCGTGTGGCTGCCATTATCAATGAGAAGGCCAATAAGCGCTGGCAGCAGAGCCGTGTGCGCTTCGGCTGGATTGACTTCATCGACGATATTGAGGTGAGCAAGGCTCTTCTCAAGGCTGTGGAGGATTATGGCAGGGAGAATGGCATGAAGGCCGTTGTCGGACCATTGGGTTTCACGGATATGGATCCCGAAGGTATGCTTACATGGGGCTTTGACCAGTTGGGCACACAGGCCACGATATATAATTACGACTATTATCCTCGCCACATGGAGCAGATGGGCGGTTGGGAGAAGGACAATGACTATGTGGAATACAAGATGTATGTGCCCGACGAGGTGCCTGAGAAATACGCCAAGATTGCCCAAATGATAGAGAAGCGCTACAACTTGCATGTGAAGAAGCTCACCCGCGACGAGGTCTTCAAGCAAGGCTACGGACAGAAGATCTTCTCCATCATCAACGACACCTTCAAGGATCTCTATGGCTATTCCGAACTGTCGCAGAAGCAGATTGACCATTATGTCAAGATGTACCTCCCCATGGCCGACCTCAACCTGATCACATTGATTGAGGACTGGAATGCCGACAAGAAGGTGGTGGGTGTGGGTATCACTATTCCATCTCTTAGCCGTGCCTTCCAGAAATGCCGCAATGGACGTTTGTTCCCATTTGGTTGGTGGCATGTGCTTCGTGCATTAAAATATCAAAAGACAGAAGGCGTTGACCTGCTTCTGATGGGTGTTCTGCCCGAATACAGGTCAAAGGGAGCCAATGCCCTGATGTTTGCCGACCTTATACCATGGTATCAGAAGTATGGATATAAGTGGGGCGAGAGCCAGGTGGAGATGGAGACCAATGACAATGTGCAGAGCCAGTGGGGGCCATTGAAGCCCGAAAACCACAAGCGCCGCCGTTGCTACATCAAGACGCTTTAATATTTTAATATTTTAATATTTTAATATTTTAATATTTTAATTTTATATACTCTCTCGGCGACACACCATATACGGCCTTGAATGCCACTGAGAATGAGCTGGCATTGTTATAGCCCACGGCATACATCACCTCGTTGACATTCTGGTGGCCATCGTCGAAGAGCCGTGCCGCCTGTTTGATGCGGATGTTGCGAAGGAAATTATGTGGTGACTGGTTGGTGAGCGTCTTCATCTTGCGGTAGAAGTGTACGCGGCTCAGTCCCACCTCCTTTGCTATGGCGTCAATGCTTAGGTCGGCATTGTTCATATTGGCGTTGATGACCTTCATCACCTTTTCCATCAGTTTGTCGTCTGCTGTCTGCATGTCCAGGTTCTCCACCTTGTTATCCTGACTCTCGCTGCCGTCGATTTTATTTCGCATCACATTGCGCGACTCCAACAGGTTGATGAGAGTGCGCCTGAGGATGTCGAGGTTGAATGGTTTTACGATATATGCGTCGGCGCCCGTTTCCAGGCCTTCCAGCTTCTCCTCGTCGCTCGACTTTGCGGATAGCAGTACGATGGGGACGGTATTGGTGCGGATATTGTTTTTCAGTTTGGCACAGAGTGTGTTGCCGTCCATCAACGGCATCATAATGTCCGACAATACGATGTCAGGCACATCCTTCAGTATGCCTGTAAGCGCATCCTGTCCATTGCCGTATGAGGTGATTCTGAAGTTTTCACGAAGCTCTTGTGTGAGGTATTGCAGTATGTCAATATCGTCTTCCACGATGACAAGATGCGGTTTGCCGCCCTTTGCAGGCTGCTGATCTACTGACTGTGTGTCCTTGGCGTTCTCTTTGTCATATTCATAACTCTCCTTGAGCAGGGTGGTGATTTGGTCTTGTGGCTCCTCATTTAGTGTTTCCGCAGCTATCTCGTCAGGTCTCAGATGACTGTTGCCGAGAGGTATGGTCACGGAGAATGTCGAGCCAGGACCGTCCTCATTGTTGCTTGCTGTGATGGTTCCGTGGTGAAGCAGTACGAGCGAGTTGGTCAGGTCCAGGCCTATGCCGGTGCCGATATGCCTGTCGTTTGTCCTTGTCTCGCTCTGATAGAATCTCTCGAATATCTTGTCTATCCTGTCCTTGGGTATTCCCTCTCCGTCATCCTTGACGTCTATGGTGACATATTTCCCGTCGTGTCTCACTGAGATATCCACATGTCCGCTTAGCGGGGTGAACTTGAATGAGTTTGACAGCAGGTTGACTAACACCTTGTCGAAGTTGGTCAGGTCTATCCACACTGGCAGGGTCTCGTCGGTATGGTGAAATTTAAATTTAATCTTCTTTGCCTTGGCCTGGTATTCAAACATGTTGCAGATGTCCTCAATGAATCCTATGAGGTCGGTTTCGCGCATGTGCATTTTCATCATGCCCTTTTCAACCTTTCTGAGATCCATCAACTGGTTTATGAGGTGCAGGATGCGCTCGGCATTGCGCTTGATGGTGATATATGCTCCTGTCCGCTTCGGGTCGTGGTCTTCCTTGAGCAGTGACACTAATGGAGCCACAATAAGCGTCATAGGCGTGCGTATCTCATGGCTGATGTTCATGAAGAATTTCACCTTGGCCTCGCTCATCTCCTCGGCATGTATATGCTCTTGCAGTTCCATACGGTCGTTCTCCTTGCGTCGTCTGTAGATCACATACCATGTTGACGCTGCTATTGCGAGCAGTATGTATAACAAGTAGGCAATGGGTGACTTATACCATGGCGCATGAATATGAATGGTGAATTGGTTAATCTCTGACTCCTGACCGTTTTTCAGTGCTTTTACCCTTAGCTTGTATATTCCCGTAGCCACATGGCTGAAGTTGATTTCATTTTGTCCGGGTTGCATCACCGTCCATTCCTCCCCGTTCATCGAGTAGGCATAGGCGATATGCTCTGGAGCGTCGTAGGTTAGTGTTGAGAGCTGCATGGTGAATGTGTTGTCGTCAGGCGACAGGTCGAAATTGTTGCTTTCCATCACAGGTTTCTTCGTGATGGTGTATGAACCGGACTTATTGCCTGAGACAACAGGCATACTGCTCACTATGAAGTTGGTGAGCTTTACCTTTGCCTGCCATTTTGGAGTGGTGATGTTACGGGGGTAGAACCATGTGATGCCTCCTGTTCCGCCGAGCAGTATGGTGCCGTTAGGTCCTACAGAAGCCGCTCTGTCGCTAAACTCATTGCTCTGCAGTCCGTCATCCACATAATAGCATTCCATGATTTTGCCCGCTTGTTCATTAATAGTGCAAAGGCCATGGTCGGTGGCAACCCACAATGATCCGTCCTTGTCGCGTGATATTGAGGCGATGCCACGGTCTGGCAGTCCGTCTTTCTCGGTCAACAGCAGAGTTTTCCCCGTAGCCACGTCATATCTATACAGACCGTCGTCGGTGCCATACCACACGTATTTGCCATTGCTTGCCATGGTGGTGCGGATGCTCAGTCCGTAGTTTAGCGCATTCTTTCCCCATGCCGACACCCAAGAGTCCTTGCTGATGTCAAGGCAGCATAGTCCCATGGTGGTGGCTACGATGAGCATCTGGCTGTTTTCTGACAGTGCCACCTGGTTGACATAATTGTTGATTAGTCCGTTGACCTTCCTGTCGCTGGTAGCGGATTGATTGGCTTTATATACCTTCAGTAGCTTGCTGTTATGGTTGTACTTTATCACACCGTCGCCCATTGATGCTATCCACATGTTGTCATGGCTGTCTATGGCTATGTCGAATGCGCTGAGGCGGGGGGCCACTCCTAATTCCACCTTATTATATTTATAGCTGACAGGGTCAATGTAGCCTATGCCACTGACGTATGAGCCAGTCCATATTCTCCCTTCTTTGTCCTCGCGGATGCTGAGAATCGTTTGTGGTGTGCCCTCGACATGGGTGATGAGGTTGTGGTTTTGGTCAAGAACGTAGAGTCCATCCTTGTCAGTGCCCACCCATGAGCGTCCCTTGCTGTCGATGAGGGTGCTTGTCACACAACAGTCGCCGATGGTGTTCTTATTGCCCAATTTGACACCCATATACCCAAACTCCGCCGTCTTTTGCTGCTGTACATACACACCTTTTTGCAGCATCGCCATCCATATGTTGCCGGCATTGTCTTCAGTGAACGCAAAGACCTTGGCATGCTGAAGGTTGATTTCATGACTGTGATATGGATTCCAGGCGACAGATCCGTTTTGCGGGTGATAGATGGCACATCCATGTCCGTCGAGTCCCAACATGATGTTCCCGTCGCGACGCACGTATAGTGATTGTACGTGGAGGTCGCCCAAGGCATCAATATGCCTGAAGTCAAGGTCTTTCTTGCTTTTCACCCAAAGACCTTTGGAGTATGTGGCGACATAAATATTGCCGTATTTGTCCTCGCAGATGTCAAGTGCGGTCATCTTGAGTTCAGGGGATGTGAAATAATTGCGTTTGCTGTTGCCGTTGATAGCCATTATACCCACACTCTCTGTGAGCACCCAAACAGTGCGGTCGCTTGACTGAAACAGCTTTCTCGCACCTTTGCCAAATCCGCGTGTCTTTTCCCATGGGTGAGCCACATGGTTGCCTTTTGAGGCGAAGATGCCGTTGCTCGACGTGCTTATCAGGATGGTGCCGTCGTCCAATTCCGCTATGCAGCTGACGAATGATATGACATTGCTTCCTTCATCGTCGATTAGCTTGACATCCTCAAACCGGTCGTTGCTGTAGGTTTGCACTCCTCTTTGCGTACCTATATATAATATGTTGTCACGGCTCTCGACCGTATAGTTGATATAGTTAGTGCGCATACCCTCACATCCAGGCTGCCCCTTCTTGAACACCTTGAAGTTGTAGCCGTCATAACGGTTCAGGCCATTGCGGGTGGATATCCATATAAACCCGTCGCGGTCCTGGTATATATGTCCGACAAAACTGCTCGACAGGCCATTGTCGGTATTAAACAGTCTTCCCGTTTGTGCGCATATTGTATAGACACTCAACACGGTCATAAGGGTTAATAGCGTTCTTCTCATCTTTGTCTATGATAGTTATTATTGAGTGCAAAGATAGTACTATTTTTACATTCCACCAAGAAAATTATTAAAAAATCCACTAAAAGATGCGAAAAGTTACACATTCCACGTAAAATGTATCAAAAAATGTTCTTTATTTGCTTGTTTTGTTTTATAAATTGTCAAATGACAAAGTTTGTAACATTTTCACAACGATTTGAAACAAATAACTGCAACCAAATACGTTTTTTATTAGTAATTTTGCACCCGAAAACGATTGTGTATAAACCTAATAGAATATTAAATCTATCAAGTAAACATTAACTAATTATTAATTAACATTATGGGAATCATTAAAAAACTACAAAAGTCATTAGTGTTACTGTTCCTGTTCTGTTTGCTTCCATTGGGAGCGTTGGCTCAGAACATAGTAAAGGGAACAGTAAATGATGAAAATGGCGACCCTGTCATTGGTGCTACCGTGAGAGTGCTTGGTACAAACACTGGTTCAGTCACTGACATCGACGGACATTTTCAAGTTAATGCAGCTACAAACGCACAGCTGTCCGTATCTTATATTGGATATGGTACGCAAACAGTGAAAGTGGACGGAGCAAAGAATCTAACTATCGTCCTTAAGGCTGAAGACACAACTCTTGATGATGTTGTTGTCATTGGTTACGGTATCCAGAAGAAGTCCGACCTTACCGGTTCTGTTGCATCTGTAAAAGGCGATGACATCAAGGGCCTTTCCACCACAGATGCCGGTGCTGCCCTTCAAGGTAAGGCTGCCGGTGTGCAGGTTCTGAACTCATCCGGTAAACCAGGTTCGGGAGCTACCATTCGTGTCCGCGGTTATTCATCTAACTCAAGTAATATTGGTCCATTGCTCATCGTCGATGGTCTTCAGGTAGCAAGCATCCAGTATCTCGATCCTTCAATGATTGAGTCAATGGAAGTTCTTAAAGATGCCGCATCAGCTGCTATCTACGGTGCTGAGGCTGGTAACGGTGTTGTTCTCATCACTACGAAATCGGGCAAAAAGGGTAAGGGCAGCATCAATTACACCGCCAAATTCACAAATCAGGGACTTGGTCATGTCGGTAAGCTTCTCAACGCTTCTGAGTTCAAAGACTGGATGGGCATGCAGCTCGGAACCGACCAGGTTAATGCAGATATGAACCAGTATAAGGATCAGTACAACTGGAATCCTAACACAGATACAGACTGGATGGACGCGTATTTCGAGAACTCATGGTCACAGCAGCATACCCTCACCTTCGAGGGTGCCAATGACCGTGGTTCATACTTCGTAAGTGGCAGCTATGTTACCCAGGACGGTATCGTAAAGGGCGACAAGGATAAGTACACACGTCTCAGCGCCCAGATTAATGCAGACTATAAGGTTAAGGACTGGTTGAAAGTTGGTACAAACAACTCTATCGAGAGGTGGGAGTCACGCAGTATATCTGAGAACGGCTATGGCTCTTCATTCGAGATGCTTCTTCTCATCGACCCTCTCACTCCGCTCTATTGGACAGACCGCTCGCAGATGCTCGGCGAATATGCTTCTTTCTATGATAAGGTAATGGCAGGCGACTCAAGATACGCTCTTTTTGGTGACGCAAACGGTTACTATGCGACATCATACTTCAATCAGCGTCTTGCGGGTGCAAACCCATTCTCACAGCGTGACCGCTCAGAGGCTACAAATGACGGTGTGAACATAAATGGTACAGCATACCTTAACTTCACTCCAATTAAGTATGTCACATATACTTCCCGCCTCGGCTACCGTCTCTCATTCACCAACAACGAGGACTATGCCACTCCTTATTACCTCAATGCTCAGACAAAGGGTGACAACTACTCAATCTCCGCTCAGAGCAGCAACTCTATCTGGTATCAGTGGGAGAACTTCGTTAACTATGCACAGAGCTTCGGCAAGCATGATGTAGGTGCCATGGCAGGTATGTCATACCGTCATTATCAGTCAAAGTATGTCAAAGGTGCAGCAAGCGGTCCGGATATCCTTACTGCTTACGATCCTAACTTCCGTTTCCTTGATTGTGTAAACGGTAACGCAAATACAACAAAGACTATCAATGGTATTAAAGGTGAGAGCAGCGCAATCTCTTACTTCGGACGTATCACCTATAGCTATGACAACCGCTATAGCTTCCAGGGTAACTTCCGTGCTGATGCTTTCTCTTCTGAGAAACTTCCTTCATACAACCGTTGGGGTAAGTTCTTCTCTGCATCTGCAGGCTGGACATTCTCTAATGAATCATTCTTCAAGAACATTATTGACTCTAGCATCATCTCATTTGGTAAGATTCGTGCCTCTTGGGGTCAGAACGGTAACGTAAACGTGCTTAGCAACTACTCATACACTGCCGGCATCGCAACCAATGGCCAGTGGTATCAGTATGGCGCTGACAACACAGCTACATACGGCTCAATGCCTAACGGTATCGCTAACCCGAACCTGACATGGGAGACATCTGAGCAGATTGACCTCGGTCTTGACATGCGATTCCTCAACGACCGTCTCGCTCTTGGTATCGACTGGTACACAAAGACAACCAAGGACCTTCTCGTAAGTGCTCCTGCCATGCCAGAGTCAGGTGTTTCATCAATCACAAAGAACGCTGGCAAGGTAAGGAACAACGGTATTGAGATCGAACTCTCTTGGAGGGATCATATCGGTGACTTCAAGTATGGCATTGCCGGCAACGTTTCGTTCCTCAGCAACAAGTGTACATATCTTGACCCGTCTATCGAGCGTATTGCTGGTGCGACAGTCGAGGGTGCAAGCCCTGGTGCTATCCGCTGTTACTTCGAGGAGGGTCAGCCAATATGGTACATGCGTGGTTATGACTACGTAGGCCGTGCGGATGATGGCACTGCATTGTATCGTGCAGCTGACGGCTCTATCACAAACGACCCGCAGGAAGGCGATATGACAAACATCGGCTCGGGTATTCCTGACATGACATACGGTATCACTCTCAATGCAGAGTATAAGGGCTTCGACCTCACTGTATTCGGTACTGGTCAGACTGGAAACGATGTTTACTACGGTCTATATCGTACTGGTTACAACAACGTCGCCAAGGGTGTTTATGACGACTTCAAGTCTGGCAAGTTCCCAGAGGCAAAGAGTGTGTATGGTGACCTTAAGTTCTATAGCTCATCAGCAATGGTATATAGCGGTGCTTTCTTCAAGATTAAGCAGATACAGCTCGGTTACACATTGCCAAAGAGCATAACAAAGAAGGTTTTTATGGAGAATGTGCGTGCATATGTCTCTCTTGACGATTTCTTCTGCTTCACAAAGTATCCGGGTCTTGATCCAGAGACATGTACTCAGGAGTATAACTGTCCGGGTCTTGACAAGGGCGTTTATCCTACAATGAAGAAGCT
The DNA here is from genome assembly GCA_034101015.1 of Prevotella sp. Lineage (GTDB taxonomy): Bacteria > Bacteroidota > Bacteroidia > Bacteroidales > Bacteroidaceae > Prevotella. The sequence continues at coordinate 35,245 of JAXEKN010000015.1, read as the reverse complement.
CGTTCTCGGTGTGAGTGTCACATTCTAATGAATCATAATTCTAAATTATAAAAAAGAATAAGTATATGAAAAAAATAATATTTTCTGTTGCTTTACTTTCTGCAGGAATGGCGTTTACATCTTGCTCGGAGGATTTGCTTGAAATCGAGCAGAAGGCAACAAGCAGTACCGAAAACTTCTATAAGACAGATGCTGATGCAAAGTCTGCAGTTACTGCCATGTATGCGACATACGCTGAAGAGATAAGTGGTAATGAAGGTATCTGGAATGCATACATCATGGGTCTGAACTACGCTTCTGACGATGTGTTCCCCGCAGGTGGCGATATTGCCGACCACACAGGTTTCCGTGAGTGCGGTGAGTTCCGCTACGACACAAGCTTCGGCCCTGTAAGTGCTCTTTACAACCATATCTACAAGTCAATCTACTCTGCTAACCTCGTTATCAATTACTTCGGTGGTGACAAGGCTGACTCACAGATTAAGAAAGAGGCTGTTGCTCAGGCAAGGGTAATGCGTGCATGGGCTCACATGCTTGCCGCACAGGTTTACTATCAGCCGCCTATCGTTGACCACCTCATTGTTGATGACAAACCTACTAATGCTGAGTCACAGAAGGCAATCTTCGACTTCTGTATAAAGGAGTGTGAGGAGGCAATGAGTGATATCCCTGAGCGTAATGGTCAGAGCGATCAGGAAGGTGCATGGTATGCAACAAAGGGCTTCGCACAGTTCGTCGCAGGTAAGTCAGCTCTCTTCGCAGGCGACAACGCAAAGGCAGCAAGCCTGCTTAAGCCACTCGTTGAGTCTCCAAACTACGCTCTTGTTCCCGGTGACCGTTTCCGCGACCTCTTTCATGTTGAGGGTGACGGCTGCGAGGAGAAGATTTTCGAAATCAACTTTGCTGCCAACTCTGCGGCTTCAACTGGTGCAGGCTGGGCATACGGTAACAAACGTGGCCGTTGGATGGTTGCCAACGTTCTCAACTGGCGTGGAGATGATATCGTAGGTGGTGGCATGAACCCTCAGATTTGTGCAGTAGGCGGCTGGGGTGGCGGCTCCATTAACCACGAGTTTGCCCACAAGATGCTTGCCAACGATGGTGACTCATATCGCCGTAAGGCTACTTTCCTCACATCTGATGAGTTCTTCTATGACGCCACTCTCTGTCCATGGAAGAGCGATGTAGAGGCAGGCGGTACTCTCTCGACACGTGCGGAGAAGGAGTTCGATCCAAACCGTGGTATCAAAAAGGATGCCGGTTCATTCTCCCGCTCTGACGTGATGGAGGTTAAGATGATGATGCATCCTAATGATTGTGACCCCAACAAGGTGGCTGGTGATAACTGTAACAATACAAACCTCTGCCTTGCACGTCTCGGTGAGGCTTACCTCCTCTATGCTGAGGCATGTCTCGCATCAGGTAACACAGCTGAGGCACTCAAGTATGTCAACAAGATTCAGCAGCGTGCCGGTTCAAAGACCATCTCTTCTTCTGTAGATCTCCAGACTATTCAGGATGAGAAGCAGTATGAGCTTTGGTTTGAAGGCTGCCGTTGGTTTGATATCGTACGCTGGGGTATTGCTAAGCAGTGCTGGGACAAGGTTCTTGATAACGTACCTTATCAGTATGATGAGTACTGGACATCTGGTGGCACAAAGCCTCATAAGCTCTATTACGAGGTAAGGCATCCTTATAAGGAGGCTAACATCACACTTTCGTTCACAGAAGGCAAGAACGAGTACTGGCCAATCCCACAAACTGTAATCGAGGTCAACGACCAGATGCATCAGGTACGTGGATGGGCAACAAAATAATTAGTCTTGAAAAGAATATTGGTTGTAAAATCACCTGTATTGATTTTATATACACTGTGGTTTTTTCAAATTTAGTTGATAGAGGGTGTGCCGCCAAGGTTCGCCCTCTATTTTTTTATTCTCCACCAATATGGCAAAAAAGTACTACTTTTGGCTAAAAGGTTACAAATCTGACGATATTATTCTTTTAAATTAAGCCAAAATTGCAATAAATTGCCGAATGTAACATTTTTACAAAGATTTGAAACAAAAAATTATCAAACTTAAAGTGTTTTATTAGTAACTTTGCAGCCGAAAACGAAATATTAGGGGTAAATATCCAAAGGGCGTTGGTGTTCCTGGAACAGACAAGGAAAACAAGGCCAACAACTGGCACTACTATCGTGTTTTGGACTTCAGCTATGAGCGTCTGCTCATGCTGTTCCCGGTTGACGAAATTCTTAAGAACTCTCTCATTGAGCAGAATCCCGGATATTAATCCGCAGCTAATATGGGTATAATTATTATATTACATAGGTATAATTATTATATTGTATAGATATATGGTTTTAACTTGTTAAGTTACAATGATTGTTAGTTATTATGAAATGAGGCTCTGTCGTGAGACAGGGCCTCTGTTTTCAAAGAACGTTTATTTATAATTTTTGGGGTGCTGACCTCATTTGAAATGAGGTCTTCCTTCGCTCTTCCTTCGCTGTGACTCCGCTGTGACTCCGCTTCCAAAGCCAAAAAATAGCGGACTCACAGCGGAGGAAGAGCGGAGTCTTTTCTCTTCGTTTCACCCTTCCGAAAAATCCAAGAAAAATATGAATTTGCAATTTGCAATTTGCGGAATAATCGCAGAAAAAATGGTTTTGTGAGCAAAAATCAGCGTTTTGTAACATTCGGCAAAGTACGTGTAACATTTATTAAGACCCATTTCATAGGAAATGCGTAACTTTGCACCCGAAAACCTAATTTTATTATATTATTAAGTAGATATGACATTAATCCTGAACAAATGCCGGAAAGCGGCAATGACGCTGCTTCTTCTGGCGTCAATGACAACAGTGACTCAGGCAGCCGATGAACTGCCCGACTTGAAAGTGCAGGGCAACCAACTTGTCGATCCGACGGGAAAGGCTGTTGTGCTGCATGGAGTGATGGACACCCCCAACCGCTATTTCAACGGATGGAGATGGCAGGGATGGAAACCCGGATATAATGGGGAGGACGTGCAGCCGTGCCTTGACTATTTCGAGAAAATTTTCACGGCTCTCACCGATCATGAGCAGGGAGCCTACTGCACCGTGTTCCGTCTGCATCTCGACCCTTGTTGGACCAACAACCCCAACCTGCCTTTGGTGGGCGACGGTGGCGAGCAAAACATCAGCCAGTTTTCCAGGCCAAGGCTCATCAAGTATTGGAAGTCTCTCTACACAGAGCTTATAAAGAAAGCCTTGGCACATGGGCTTTACGTAGTTATTCGTCCTCCAGGCGTGTGCCCGCATGACATAAAGGTGGGTGATGCCTATCAGGAATATCTCAAACTCGTATGGGGAACAGTCACTTCAACCACTACGTATCTTAATGACAATGCAGGCAAGGTCAGCATCGAGCTTGCCAACGAGCCTGTTGATGTATATGACAGCAACAATAAAAAGAACAGCTCGGTGGCTCTTCGTGATTACTTCCAGCCTATAGTGGATGTCATCCGTGAAAACGGATTCAAGGGAATAATCTGGGTGCCGGGCTCTGGATGGCAGTCGTGGTATAACAATTATGCCAAGAATCCCATCATCGACCCCGAGGACAACTTCGGATATGCCGTACACTGTTATCCCGGTTGGTATAACTCTGGTTCGGGTAATAATGATAAGACCAACAAGGAGAGCATGCGCCGCCAGTTTGAGACGCAGGTGCCTGTGGTGAAAACCAATCCTATCATTGTCACAGAGATTGACTGGAGTCCCACTAAACCAGGAGAAGGACATTACGATGAGCATGGAAATTGGGTGGAGCCGAACTATGGCACTTGGGGAACTGCCAAGACCTCTGGTTTCGGCAAGGCCTTTAAATATATCCACGACTATTATGGCAATATCAGCATGACCCTCCAGGGCAGCGGATTGTATTTCGACATCGACAAGTATTTGGAGTCAGGAAAGGTTGTTCCTGCTTTCGAGGGTATCGAGGAGGCTTGTGGTGAAGCATGCTTTGATTGGTATAAGGATTGGTATAAGGCACAGTATGACACTGCCGTTGAGGGCATCGATGCCGACGACAGCGATGTAGTAGAGCGCAAATACTATAATCTGCAAGGAGTGCAAATTAACAGACCGACGGGCGAACCTTATATATATAAAGAGGTGAGACGTAGTGGGAAGACAACAAAAATTAAGGTATGTAACATTAGATAAAGAATATGTAACATTTCTGAAACACTCTTTAATAAATAAATAGTACCTTTGCACCCGTTATTCGAACATTCATCATCAATCTAACGTATGAATCTAAATTAAAAATTAACAATGAAGCAAAAAAAACCTACAGTGAAGAGAACAGTCACCACACTGCTCATGCTGATGGCGATTTGTCTTGGCTCGTTCGCCCAGAAGATAGCCATATCCGGTAAGGTAGTTGATACCAACGGGGAAGAGCTGATTGGTGCATCTGTTTTCGTCAAGGGAAACACGGCGACAGGTACCGTGTCTGACCTTAGTGGAGAGTTCAAGCTCAACGTGCCTTCAGAGAACTCTACCGTCGTAGTGAGTTACGTCGGTATGGTGACGAAGGAATTCAAGGTGGGCAAGAAACGACAGTTTAACGTGACCCTCGCCGAGGATAACCAATTGCAGGAAGTGGTTGTCGTGGGATATGGTCAGCAGAAGAAAGCCTCTGTGGTGGGAGCCATCACCCAGACGACAGGTGAGGTGCTTGAGCGCGCCGCTGGTATCGGTAGTGTGAGTGCCGCCCTTACTGGTAACCTTCCGGGTATTGCCACCATCGCCTCTACCGGACAGCCGGGTGAAGAGGATCCACGTATTTATATCCGTGGTGCTGCCGCCTGGAACCAGGATGCCCAGCCCCTTATCCTCGTCGATGGTGTGAAGCGTGAGATCAAGTCAGTCGATATTTCGTCCGTCGCCACTGTTTCAGTGCTGAAGGATGCGTCAGCCACCGCCGTTTATGGTGTGGAAGGTGCAAACGGTGTTATCCTTATCACCACAAAGCGTGGTGTTGAAGGTAAGGCGAGAATCGATGTCGGCTTCAACGCTACCTTGAAGGCTGTGTCAAAGCTGCCGCGCAAGTACGACTCTTACGACGGATATATGTTGCGCAACCAGGCCATCGAGCATGAGCTTGCCTTGGGCGGTGCCGCTTCATGGGCATATTACCGTCCGCAGACCTTCATCAACAATTTCCGCAATCAGGATCATACCGTGAAACCACAGTATGATGCTGCCGGCAACTATCTTGGCGACTATAGCCAGGCAGAGCGTTATCCTAATGTTGACTGGCAGGACGAGATGTTCAAGGAGTTCTGTCTGTCTTATAATACCAACATCAACTTCTCGGGAGGTACAAAGTTTGTGAAGTATTTCGTTGCCTTCGACTTCCAGAACGAGGGTGACATGACCCGCGTATGGGACAACAACCAGGGATATGAAGGCGGTTATGCCTATAATCGTTTGAATGTACGTTCAAACCTGGACTTCCAGATTACAAAGACCACACAGTTTAAGGTGAACCTCGCCGGTTCTAACGCACAGCAGAAGACCCCACGTTATTATTATGGTAATAATGGCGAGTTCTTCCAGCAGCAGAAGTGGGCGGGAGCATATGGTATGGCACCCAACCTCTTCCCCGTGAAGTTCTCCGACGGTTCTTGGGGTTACTATCCATTAACTTCCAACATCGAGAACTCTCCCCGAAGCGTTGCCACATCAGGTTATGAGCAGAAGACCATCACACGTGTGTTCACCGACTTCGCCCTTGAGCAGGACTTAGGCTTCATCACCAAGGGACTTATCGCCCGCGGTACTATCTCTTGGGACAACCAGTTCAATGAGGGTGAGCGCGGTATCTCCGACCAACATGCTGTCAAGAACGCATATATGCTCCCCGAGAATGGCGTATTGCTTCGTGAGAACCTCATCGACACCAACACTGGTTTCGACTTTTATGAGAGCCGCGACTGGACCACAGCCGCAGGTAATGTAAATTATACAAGCCGTGCGACGGAAATGTCGCTCCAGCTCTTCTGGGCTCGCCAGTTCGGCGACCACAATGTGTCTCTTATGGGTAACTGGAAGCGCCGTATCAATGCGGGCAATGCCGACCTTGAGAACCGCCGTGAGGACTGGGTGTTCCGTACCACATACGATTTCAAGAGCAAGTACTTCGCTGAGTTCAACGGTGCTTACAACGGTTCGCAGAAGTTCTCTCCCGACAACCGATTCGTGTTCTTCTGCTCTGGAGCTGCCGGTTGGATGATGTCTGAAGAGAAGTTTATGAAGAAACTGAGAGACAAGGGTATTGTCGATATGTTCAAGATCCGTGGTTCATACGGTGAGATAGGTGACGACAATGCCGGTTCTCGTTGGGCTTACCTTAACGTATGGGAGCCTACGAGCAAGTTCAAGGTATCTCTTGATGACAGTGAAAGCCCATTCCAGGGTTACAAGGAAAAGACAATTGCCAACCCCGACCTGCGTTGGGCTACGGTGAAGAAAGCTAACCTCGGTTTTGACTACGCATTCCTCCATGGAATGTTTGCCGGTAGCTTCGACTGGTTCCGCGACGACCGTTATGACATATTTATCTCAGGTTGGGATCGTTCGGTGCCACCATACCTAGGTGCTTGGACAACCCCAGACATCAACAAGGGTAAGATGAAAAACTCGGGTTTCGAGTTTGAACTTCGTTTCAACAAGGTATTGACCAATGGCATGCGCTTCTGGGCTAACACCAACTACACCTACGCCAAGAATAAGATTATCCTGAAGGATGACCCAGCGTTGTTTCCAAATTACCGCAAGTCTCAGGGCTATTCTCAGGGACAATACACCTCATTTATCGACAACGGCTTTATCAGCACATACGATGAGTTGTACAGTGTGCCTGCACGCGAGAAGGACGACAGCCAGGTGCTCATCGGCGACCACTATATCGTTGACTTCAACGGAGATGGTATCATTGACGAAATCAACGACATTGCTCCTTATGGTCATACCGGCAACCCGAAACATACCTATAACGCCACCATCGGATGGGAGTATAAGGGATGGAGCATGTTCGCACAGCTCTATGGTGTGTCAGGCGTAACTCGTGATGTTGGCTTGGCATCATTCAACAACAAGCTTCTCACTGTATATGACAATGGAGCTTGGTGGAATCCCGCCACAGGAACAGGCGACGTGGTCGTTCCGCGTTTCACCACACAGGTTTCCTACAACGACGGTACACAGTATCTCTACGACGGTTCGTATTTCCGTCTGAAGAATGTTGAAATAGCCTATACATGGACCAAGGGTTGGATCAAGAAGCTCGGCTTCTCAAGCCTTAAGGTATATGTCAACGGCAACAACCTCCTTCTGATTACCAAGATGCCTGACGACCGTGAGAGCAACTACGGCTTCAGTGGCGGTGGCGGTGCTTATCCTACTGTCAGACGTTATAACTTTGGATTCAAGCTTTACATTTAATAGCGAATATATATAAATATGAAATACTATAATAATATGAAATCCCTCTTGTGCGGTTCGCTGCTTCTTTTGGCAGGCAGTATGTCCCTCACTTCCTGCACCGACTGGCTCGACAAAGACCCTGAGTCAATCGTGGCAGACGACGAGGCGTTCAAGAACTTCCGCAACTTCCAGGGATATGTAGAGGAAATATATAGCCTGATTCCAGACAAGGAGAAGGTAAACTATTGTACATCCTGGAACTTTGGCGATGATGCTGTTCACAACACTGAAGGCTATGCACACATGGACCATCAGGTGGATTTGGGTAACTACCGTAACTGGTACACCAATAACCAGTGCTGGCTTAATGGAGCCAATAGCTCATTGTGGAGAAACTCTTGGTACAGCATCCGTAAGTGTAACATGGGTATCGAGAATATCAAGTCGCTCGTAGGTACAGACGAGGAGCGCGACCTTCTTCTTGGTCAGATGTACTTCTTCCGTGCATGGTGGCATTTCGAGCTGATATGCTATTTCGGCGGACTTCCTTATGTTGACCAGGTTTGTGACGCTTATGAAATTCCAGAATTGCCCCGTCTCTCTTTCCAGGAGTGTGCCGACCGTTGTGCCGAAGACTTTGAAAGGGCATTCGACCTGCTCCCGTTTGACTGGGACGATACAGTAGCCGGACTACAGACCTCGGGTAAGAACGACCTGCGCATCAACAAGTTCATGGCTCTCTGCTATCTCGGCAAGTGCTACCTCTGGGCAGGCTCGCCGCTGATGAAGGAGTTCGAGAAGACCAAGAACGGTGGAGTGGCTGATCTTTTAGGTGCAAGCTCCAACGGCAAGACCTACGATTACGACGAGAAGTATTGTAAGTTGGCTGTTGAGGCTCTTGGCAAGGCTCTTGATATGGTAAAGAAAGGTACTGTAAGATATAAGTTGGCTGAATACTTGTATTCAAATATCTACGACCATGAGAGAGACGAAAATGCTGAGACCAACTATTCAGACATCTTCTACACACACAAGCAGAGCTGGCAGATGCCTGGTACTTGTGAGGCAATCTTCCGTGGTGCATATCCAGGCGCAAACAGTTTCAACTGGAACTGTGCCAAGATTTTTGGTCCAAAGGCAGCCGGACTTGTTGAACACGACAACATCATTCACCATCCGACAGCCAACCTTATCGACCAGTATGGTATGGCCAACGGACAGCCTATCTATCTTGTACGCAATGGTGAATATGTGCTCAACCCTGACTCAGGATGGGATCCTGAGCATCCCTACAAGAACCGCGACCCACGATTCTATCACGACATCGTGTTCGATGGTTTCCACTATGTAATCAATACGGAAAACTTGAATGAAGCACAGAAGAAGTTGGAGTATTGCCAGCTTTATTCCGATGGTGCCATGCGTTCTGTAGATAACGGTAGTAGCACAGGCTATTTCATCCAGAAATTAGTGCCCCACCAGTGCAACGTGGGTGACAAGTGGTATGACTGGGATCATGCCTTGCAGGGCTATCTTCCCTATATGCGCCTTGCCGATGTCTATCTGATGTATGCCGAGGCAGCGGCTGCCATAGCCAAGAGTGCCGGTGCACTCAAGACCAGGACAGAATACTGCTCACTGTCGGCAGTTGATGCCATCAACGCCCTCCGCGACCGTGTAAACACAGCCGACCTGCCAATGGAGCGTGTACAAGCAAACCTTATGGACACAAGGGAGCACTTCATTGACGAGGTGCGTCGCGAACGTGCTGTAGAGCTTTCATTCGAGGGCTTCCGTTGGTGCGACCTTCAGCGTTGGCTTCTCCTTACCGAACCTCCTTACACGGTGAAATACTCACATGAGTTTGAGCGTTTGGAGAAAAATTCCTGGTTCGTGAATAATAACCCGAAGGATGCACATATAGGCAACTTCCACAAGAAGCCCTTGATAACGCGTGATTGTAAATCAAAGCATTACTGGTTCCCGCTTCCCGACAAGGATACATATCTCTTTGCGGAATTCCCGCAGAACCCGGGATGGTGATGACAATGCCAATTATAACAGATAATAGATAGATCTTATGAAAAGAATGAAAACAAACATATTCCTCCTTGCCTTGATGGCAGGCTCACCATTGGCGGCCAATGCCCAGACTACCAATGGCGGCGACACTGTCCAGGCGAAAAAGAATGTACATGTCGCATTCCGTGAAAAGGATGCCGACCATCTTCTCGGAGGTGTCGCATACGTTGACATGGAGGAGCTGCAGAAGAAAGACTATACCACGGGCAGTCTTGATGACTTGTATGCTATCGTGGGCGGTTGGAACGGCAACAGCCTGTGGGGCATGGACAACGACCGTCTTGACAATAACGACAACAGCAACATGCCGCTCGTCATCATCGACGGTGTGAAGCGTCCGTCAAACAATGTGCTTCCTTCCGAGATTGAGCAGGTGACCTTCCTCAAAGGCGCACAGGCTGTGGTGCTTTATGGCTCTAAGGCTGCAAAGGGCGCAATACTCATCACCACCAAGCGCGGAAAGGTTGACGGCCTGCAGGTTCAGGTGAATGCGAACACCGGTTTCCATGTGGCAAAGGAGTTCCCAGAGTATATCGGTTCGGCTGAGTACATGACATTGTATAATGAGGCTCGCGCCAACGACGGACTCGCTCCTAGGTATTCACAGCAGGATATATACAATCACGCGTCGGGAGTGAATCCCTATCGTTATCCCAACGTGAACTACTATTCTGACGAGTATGTCCGCAAGGTATGCAACCGTTCTGATGTTACGGCTGAGATACAGGGTGGCGGTCAGCGCGCCCACTTCTATACCAACATCAACTACTACCGCAGTGAGGACCTGCTGAACTTCGGCAATGCCAAGGACAACTATACCGACCGTTTCAGCGTGAGAGGTAATGTCGATCTTACCCTCAACAAGCTCATCAGCTGCTTTGCCAACGCAAGTGCCACGTTCTATAACAACCATCAGAACAAGGGTAACTTCTGGGGCGAGGCTGCAAGTATGCGTCCTAACTTCCCCGAGAATGCGGCTCCGCTGATTCCAATCGAGATGGTGGATCCCTACGCATCCAATGCCCTTGCCATCCTTGGCAAGTCGCTCAACCTGCTTGGTGGCAGATTCTTCCCCGGCGGTACGAAAGCCAATCAGACCAATGCCATCGCCGACTGTTACTTTGGCGGAAAGACAACGGGTGTGAGCCGACAGTTCCAGTTTGACGCCGGTATCATATATGACCTGGACAAGTTTGTCAGTGGATTGTCGTTCAAGACACAGTTTGCCATTGACTATGCCGCAAGCTACAACCTTTCATACGACAACAAGTATGCTGTGTTTATTCCTACATGGAGTAACTATAACAACAATGATATCATTGTGGGTCTTACCCAGCAGAATGACGAGATTGTGAGCGGCCACATGGTAATGTCAAACTCTAAATATCGCCAGACCATCAGCTGGAACGGGCATTTTGACTATGACCATACCTTTGGAAACAAGCATCATGTCACTGGTATGCTGCTCGGTAATATGTACACCACTACATCCAGCGGCACTTATCACCGCTACACCAACTTCAACCTTGGACTTCTCGGTGGATACGACTATATGGGTCGTTACTTCGCTGAGGTGGCCTTGGCAGGAGTGCATTCTGCACGTCTGGCTGAAGGCAACCGCGACGCCATCTCACCGTCGTTCACCTTAGGTTGGAATATCGCCAAGGAGAGCTTCATGAAGGACACCTTCGTTGACGACCTGATGCTCAGCGCGTCATATAGCGACCTGAACGAGGATATCGACGTGTATATGGGCGACCAGGTTTATTATCTCTATGAGGCACAGTGGAAGACCGGCGGTGGCAGCTTCTCATGGAATGAGGGTAATCATTCAGACATCACCTATTCTTCAATAGGTAGCAACCCATCTCTCGACTTCATTCATCGCAAGGAGTACTCAGTAAGTCTGCGTGGTTCGTTCTTCAACAAGCTGATCTCTGCTGACCTTACATTCTTCAACTCAGATCTCTCTGGCTTCATCATTCAGAATCCGACGATGTTCCCCTCACACCTTTCTGGTGGTCTCAATGGCGGTTCGTTCAAGCCTGCCATCAACAACAACATCCAGAACCGTAAGGGTATTGACTTCAGTGTGACTGCACAGAAGCAGTTGGGCAAGGTTCATGCCACATTGGGAGTAGTTGGAACTTATCTCAAGACCAACAACAAGAAGTATGACGAGATTGTAGAGTTTGAAAATCTCCGTGTTGAGGGACATGCCCTCGATGCCATCCGCGGATACAAGTGCTTGGGATTCTATACATACGATGACTTCAACAAGAACGAGCAAACAGGCAAGCTCACCTTGAAGAGCGAACTGCCCACTCCGAAGATTGGCGGTGTCATCCAACCTGGCGACCTGAAGTATGAGGATGTGAATGGAGACCGTGTCCTCGATTACAAGGATCAGGTTGACCTCGGCACATGGGGTGCAAAACTTCACCTTGGTCTAAACCTCACCCTCAAGTACAAGAACTTCACCCTCTTCATGCTTGGCAACGGACAGTTTGGCGGCAAGACAATGCAGAATGACTCATACTATTATATGAGTGGCGAAAACAAGTATTCTGTGAATGTTCGTGGACGCTGGACTCCTGAGACGGCAGATGTTGCCACTCATCCGCGTCTGACCACACTCGGCTCAGCCAACAACGCAGCGGGTTCTACCTTCTGGCTTGTCAGCACCGACCGCTTCAACCTGCGCAAGTTGCAGCTTACTTACGATTTCCCCAAGGAAATACTTAAGAGCAAGTATGTGAAGGCTCTCTCTGTTTATTTGAATGGAAACGACCTGCTCACCATCTCAAAGCACCGCAAGATGTGGGAGACAAACGTAGGTTATGCTCCACAAACCCGTTTCTACAACCTCGGTGTTAAGGTAACTCTCTAATAATATATAATAAGGTATATAAGATGAAGACAAAAAATATTATATTGTATTTGACGGCTCTCCTCACAATATGTTCTTGCCAGGACATGTTCGAGCCTGCTGACGAGAACAACCGTCAGGAGGATGCCATGTACGAGGAGTCAAAATATGCGGCTGGTCTGCTGATGTACGGCTATAGTCGTCTTCCGTATATGACAACTACCCAGACTGACGTTGCCACAGATGATGCTGTGACCAACAATACCAACAACGGTTATCTGAATATGGCAATGGGTACATGGGCCTCTGACAATGACCCTATGTCTCAGTGGAACAGCTGTAAGGACGGTATTCAGTATCTGAACAAGTTCCTTACCATCGTTGACAAGGTGAAATGGGCTCCAAGTGCCGTTTCAAAGCAGCAGATGTTTATCGACCGTCAGAAGGGCGAGGCCTACGGTCTCCGTGCACTCTTGTATTATTATCTGCTCCAGGCTCATGGCGGTTATGCAGATGATGACATACTCTATGGTGTGCCTCTGTTGACGGAGCCTGAGGACGGTAGCTCTGACTTCAACCAGCCGCGTGCCCTCTTCTCCGACTGTGTGAAGCTGTGCTTCGCTGATTGCGACAGTGCAATGAAGTACCTCCCGGCAGACTATGTGGATGTGGCTTATGAGGAAATCCCTGAAAAGTATAAGGAGTTGGGTGCTGAGATCACCGGTTATAACCTCGTGTTCGGTACAAGGTCGCATGGACTGATGTCAGGCAAGATTGCCGAGGCTATCAAGGCTCAGGTGGCTCTTCTCGCCGCCAGTCCCGCATTCCGCGACCAGAGCGGCGTGACTTCTGCCGAGGCTGCTGAACTATGTGGTAATGTCCTCAAGCGTATCGGTGGTATTGAAGGATTTGACCTTACCGGCAACATTTGGTACAAGAACAAAACCAAGCTTGAGCCAAGTGCTTCTGAAATGCCTGAGATACTTTGGCGCGCCGACCGCAGCAAGAACGCAAGTCAGGAAAGGGAAAACTTCCCACCGACACTCTATGGTAGCGGTCGTGTCAACCCATCGCAGAATCTTGTTGACGCATTCCCTATGCGTAACGGAAGGCCTATTACCGACCCCAACTCTGGTTATGACCCGAAGAATCCATACGCAAACCGCGACCTTCGTCTTGACGACAATATCCTTTACAATGGCATGACATTCAGAAAGACCGTCATCATAACAGGTAATTATCCTAATGAGAAAAACGAGTCATTGGACAATATCAACTATGGTAGTACATCGACCCGCACAGGATATTATATGAAGAAACTGCTTCGTGAGGATGTCAGTCCATTGCAAAGTTCTCTTGTAGAGCAGCAGCACATCTATCCGCGCATCCGCTATACTGAGATGTTCCTTGCATTCGCGGAGGCTGCCAATGACGCTTGGGGTCCCAAGGGAGACCCTAAAGGTATTGGTTTCACTGCATACGACGTGATAAAGGCAATACGTGAACGTGCTGGACTCGGTACTGACGAAGTGGGCATGCCGCTTCCTGATGGCGATGCTTATCTTGAGGAGTGTGCTGCCGACCAGGCCAAGATGACTAATCTCATCCGCAACGAGCGTCGTATTGAGCTTTGCTTTGAGAACAAGCGATTCTGGGATCTACGCCGTTGGAAGATGCCACTCAATGAGACTGTAAAGGGTATGAATATCGACCGCAACGAAGAAACAGGCGAGCTCTCATATTCTATCATCGATGTCGAGGAGCGCAAGTACGACGATTCTTACCAGTGGTACGGCCCGATTCCAAAGGGTGAGGTACTCAAATGGAGCAATCTCAAACAGAATAAAGGTTGGCGATAAATTGTATAAAAACATATTATTATGAAACTTAAGAAATATATATACGGTGTTACTTTGGGAGTATGTTCCCTTACACTAACGTCTTGTTATAATTCAGAGAATGAGTTCCCTGACAATGAGGGTGGCACGACTGCCTACTTCGCATACCAGTTTCCGGTGCGCACACTCATCTTGGGCAACGATATCTACGACAACACCCTCGACAACGACCACAAATGCCGTATCTGGGCTACTATGGGTGGAGCATATAAAGGACGTGACGCTGTGGCTGATATCGTCGTTGACGAGTCACTTTGTGATAACCTCTGGTTCGTTGATGCCGGTGGCAACCCATCAGAGCCTGTGCGTCCTATGCCTAAGGAATACTATAACCTCTTGGGCAACACCATACCTTATAATGGTGATTCACGTGGATGGGTGGAGGTGCAGTTCACTGACGCTTTCTTCAATGACCCGAAAGCCATTGAGAACACATACGTCATTCCTCTGTTGATGACAAATGTCAAAGGCATCGACCGTATCCTCACGGGTACTCCCCGTGTAGGCTTGAATCCTTCCCGCACCAATACGGCAGATTGGGTAGTGCTCGCCATGGACTATGTGCTTTACTGCGTGAAGTATAAGAACCCATGGGATGCCAAGTATATCCGCCGCGGTGTTGACATTGTTACCGAGAATGATGTCACCACTACTATCGTACGCAAGGACTTCTCGCTTGTGAACTCCGACCTTGAACATTACAAGGAGAACCCTGTGAACCAGAACGACGAGGTTTGCGGCATCACCACAAAGAACATGACCCAGGCCATATTCCCTGTGTCGTTTAAAACCTCAGGTGCTTCAGTGCCATGTAACCTCATACTTACCTTCAATGGCGACCAGTGCACAATATCCACTGACGACGAGAACGTGACAGTGACAGGTTCTGGAGAGTTTATCGAGAAGGGAACGGAGAGGTCTGAATACAAGGACTACCAGTGGGGCAACAACAACGGTCAGCCTGTTCACCGCGACATCCTCCGTCTGGCCTACGAAGTGAACTTTGCCGAAAAGGGTATCCAGGTGTCAACAACAGACACGCTTGTGGTACAGACCCGTGAGTCAAACAAGAAGGTGTTCTTCTCACCAAAATACGTTAAACCATAAAGTAGGAGGCAATGAATATGAAAAAGAACTTTA
The DNA here is from genome assembly GCA_034101015.1 of Prevotella sp. GTDB lineage: Bacteria > Bacteroidota > Bacteroidia > Bacteroidales > Bacteroidaceae > Prevotella. Next base: position 19,770 of record JAXEKN010000015.1, on the reverse strand, counting down.
TAAACGGTCTCTTTATGTTGGCGGCAGGCGTATTTGCAGTCTCCTGTGCTGACTATAATGAGACGGCTAATTTCACAGCCGAGCCGGATCCAACCTTCACTGAACCATATAAGGACTATGCCCCTGTCAAGTCATACATTGACAGGAGCAAGAATCCAAACATGTCTCTTGGTGTCACTCTCAGAGTGTCAGAGTATAACAAGCAGGCATTGGCTCATGCGGCTGCTATGACCAATTTCGACAACCTCGCATTCGGTTCGTCGCTGATGTTTGGCAGTATCGTCAACTCCAAGGGTGCGATGAACTTCATCGACATGAAGAACCTTCTCGACCATGTGGAGGAGATTGGCGGCGATGTGTTCGGAAGTCCAATAGCAGCTAATGCCAATCAGGCTGACGACTGGCTCAAGACACTTACAGCTCCTATCGAGATTGAAGTGGAGACAATTGAAGACAAGTTTGTCGATTACACCACTATGGAGACCTTCGAAGGTACTTCCTTGAAGGGTAAACCTGTCATTGTGAAGAATTACGAGGACAATAAAAATGCACTTAAGTTGCCCAAGAAATGTAAGGTATATATTGTGGAGGGTTTCGAGACCGACACATTAGGTACTTATACCATCACTTTCTATGCCAAGGTCGATAAGGACGAAACAATTATGTGTACTTTCTCTGGAAATAAGATTCAGGAGAATGAAAAGGATAAGAAGTTCCCCCTCAAGGCCGGAAAATGGGTGAAGACTGTGATTGATGCTATGCCTGCCCCGGGTGAGACAAAGGGATACCTGATGGTTGAAGGAAACTTGAACAGTGAGGTATATATCAAGAATGTCATGGTTAGCCACACTCCTGACAACCATCGTCCACAGACTACAGAGGAAAAGAGAGACACTCTCTATTATGCCCTCAATACATGGTGCGACGGTTTGATGGACACCAATGCCGGACGTATCAAGTCGTTCGACCTCATTGACGAGGCACTCGACTCCAAGAAGAAATTGGAGAATGGCATGCTTGACCTTAAGCATGCTACTGACAAGATCTTCTGGCAGGACTTCTTCGGTAGCGAGAACTATGCCAAAGCAGTGTCTGATGCAGCCAAGAGCGCATACCAGAATCACGGTGGAGATCCCGCCGAACTGAAATTCTTTATCAGCGAGACCGGTCTTGAAAACGAAGACGTATTCGAGAGCCTCAAATACTGGATTGATGTATGGGAGAAAAACGGAGCGCAGATCGACGGTATCAATGCCAAGCTCAATCTCACCTACAGTGAGGACGAAGCTATTCAGGCTGAAAACAAGGCTTCCTTCGACACGCTTCTTGATAATCTCATCTCTACAGGAAAGCTCGTCCGTCTCTCCAACTTCGACATCAAGTATCAGGATGCCACTGGTGTAAACGTGACAGCAAAAGACATCACGGAAGAGCAGCGCCAGAAGTTGGCCGACTACTATGCTTATATCATAAGGAGCTATATGGACAAGATTCCAGACGGCCAGCAGGGCGGCCTCTGCAAGGGCAATATGGTTGACACTTCCGACCCAGTCGGACTATGGTCGATTGACAGCACAAGCAGAGACTGGGTGCGCACTGCCACATACAAGGCCTTCTGTGATGCTCTAAGTGGAAAGTAATAACATTTTTATTTTCATTATTAATTATTTAAACCAATTTAATTATGAGAAAACTATTTACATTGTTTGCTCTTTTGGCATGTTTCTTGGGAGCAAAGGCAGAGTGGGTAGAAGACTACAAGATCGACTACTCCAGTTATTCTGGCTTCCCATTCTACGTGATGGGATATGTACCAGAGTGGGTAGATGGAGTTATGACCGACTACGGTGCTAACTACAAGTATGTGACACTGGACAATGCTGACGGTGAGAGCAGTGATGTCATCGTTAAGACCAACAACGGCACAGAGTACTACAAGATTTCCTTGGACTCTCCAGGTTGGCACCAGTATTTCATTGCTGACGGTATTCCTACAGAACTTGATGGTGCTTACACTGTTAAGGCAATGGTTAGGGCTTCTGAGGCTTGCAGCATCAACGTCAACATGCAGTGGGGTTGGGGCGAAGGCCAGCAACTCGCAAATACTGTAAATATCGGTACTGAGTGGGCTGAGGTAGAATGGGACTACACCGCTATTGGTGGTACTTCTTGCGCCCTCGTTGCTCAGCCTGGTGGCACAACTGCTACTATCGAATGGAAGTATATCACCGTTGGTCACAACCAGAAGGCTCAAAGACCTGTTGAATGGCTTGAGCAGCTTGAGAATGGTAATGCCGAGAAGTCTTGGGCTGAAATGGGTCTCGCTGACGTGAAATATGATGATATGGACAATAACTTCAAGGTTTGTGCTTGGGCTAAGCAGAAGGGTACAAACGTGAACACTCATGATGATGGCACCGAAGGTTCTGACCCATTCCCTTGCAATATTGAAGAGGTAGATGGCAACAAGGTATTCGTTGTTCACGGTGCTGTTGCAGATACAGAGGGCGATCCTTCTGCATGGGACAACCAGTTCTGGATTGAGTCTCCAAAGCCTTGGAAGGAAGGAACACAGATTAAGATCAGCTTCCGCTACAAGGCTTCTAAGGCTTGTAAGACCAACACTCAGATGCACCACCAGAAACCATCTGACTATCAGATCTGGTATGCTATCGGTGATGTGAACTTCACAGAAGAGTGGCAGAACTTTGAAAAGATTATCACGATTGATGGAAGTCAGGCTAATGCTTGGTCTGTCGCATTCAACCTCAATCCTGACGTTAAGGAAGCTGTTGACTTCTATTTCGATGACCTCTCTTGGTCTATCATGAAGCTTGACGAAGGTTACTTCGTAGCTGGTTGCAATCCTAATGACGGTCTTGAGTATGACTTGGACAACGCCATTGAGTTTGTTGAGGAGGACGGTGTCCTTGTCGCTACTGTAGGTGAGAAGGATGCTTATGTTTCTCAGATAATGATTTCTACCGTTCGTGGTAATGATTTGGCATTCAAGGGCGCAACACTTAAGCCTTCTGGCACTATTGTCAATGATCCTGATACATGGCTCGATTATGCTCCTGCAAGTCTTGCCAAGCTTAACCTCCCCGGTCCTGGTATCTGGAAGATTTACCTTGATACAGAATATCAGGCAATGGCATTTGAGTTGATCGAAGGTGATGTTAAGGAGCCTATCGAAATCACTCCTAACACAACAGAAGTTGTTGTGAAGGGTCAGGAAAGAGACTGGCTTGGAACTGACAATGATGGTAATCCAATTGAGGAGCAGGTTGGTGAAGGTCAGCCTTGGGACAACCAGTTCTTCATCATCGCCAACCGTCCACTTGAGGCAGGTGAAGTAACTGTTGTTGAATTCGACTATGTTTCTACTGTTGACGCCAAGACTACTACACAGTGCCACGTTGGACCTGGTGAATATAAGCACTGGGGCTGCATCGGTGATGTGAACTTCACTACTGAGGAGCAGCACTTCTCAATGACATTCACCATTCCTACAGAGGCCGACGGAATGAAGTCTATCGCATTCAACATGGCTGAAATCAAGGGTGCTTGCGACTATACCATCAAGAACATCGTATGGAAGCTCGAGGACAACACAGAGTCTCTCATCGATATGGAAGGCACAAAGAACTTCTATGTTAAGGAAGGTGCAGGTACTACTCCTTACGAGTTCGGTACTGACACTGGCATCGACGGTGTAGTGATCTCCAACTCACGTTCTGGAAAGACCTACAACCTTGCAGGTCAGAGAGTAACCAACAACTTCAAGGGTATCGTTGTAAGAAACGGCCAGAAGTTTATTGCTGAGTAATCTCCCACATATATAGGTGACAAAGCCTATATAAAAACACTAAACGACAGCCGCTACATCTTTACAACAAATGTAGCAGCTGTTGTTTAGGTTTAAATCGCAATGTAGAGATAATTAATTCATAATTAAAGTAATTTATTAATGACTGAATTATAATGAAGAAGATATACGCATACATCCTTTGCCTCGGCATGTCGGTGCCGGCTATGGCCCAGAAGAACTTCGAAGTGGGCAAGCCCAATGACACCAACTATCGTTATCTTGACGACTATGCCGACCTGAAGGACTATATCGACCGAGACAAGTATCCTAATTTCCGTATGGGACTTGCAATCATTGTCGATGACTATCTCAACAAGTCGTTGGTGCGCGATTGCATCAACAGGAATGCCAATGAGACCGTGGCAGGCAATGCCATGAAGATGTCAAGCTGCGTGGATGGCAACGGAAACATGAACTTCAGTAAAGTCACCAAATTTGTCAATACTGCCACTAACGCCGGACTTGAAGTTTATGGACACACGCTTGCATGGCACTCGCAGCAACCCAAGGGATGGCTGCTGAAATTGCTGCAGGACAAGCCTGCTCCCGACCTTGAGGATGGTGACGTACAAGTATATGTACCTATTTATACCAAAGACTTCCGCACTAACCAAAGTGTAGGGTGGAAGAGTGACGAGACCCAGTATGGATACAAATTGTCGTTTGATGCCACTGACGGACTTAATATCCACTGTACAAAGAAAGTCAACTCATGGGAAGTTCAGTTCTTAGCTTGCACGGATATTCTGATGACAAAGGGCAAGACCTACCGTATGACCATGACAGTGAAAGGCTCAAAGGCAGGTAAGCTCCACACCAAGTTGGGCGACTGGAATGGCGGACCTGGCGGCGATGTGGCATTCGATACGGAATGGCAGACGGTGACCCGCGACTACAAGGCTATATACGACAGCAACTTCTATTTGTTGCAGTGCGGTGATTTTGTGGGCGACATCTATATCCGCGACATCAAGTTCGAGGAAACCAAGATGGGTAAGACCATAGAGGAGGATCGCCGCTGCCTTAAGATTGAGGCTACGGAACGTGTGGACGAGGCTTGGGACAACCAGTTCTGGCTGGTGCCCGGCAGTTTCAGTGCAAACTCGAAGTTTGAGTTCTCAGCCGACGTGCGTGCCGACAAGGCCGCTACTGTATCTACACAGATTCACAGCGACCCCTCAACTTATGTACACTATGAGGCAATAGGCAATATACCATTCACCACAGAGTGGAAGACGGTGAAACTATCGGGCACGCTCAGTAAGGCAGGAAAGAGCATCGCCTTCAATCTGAACGAATTGTCCGATGCCAACAACTATTACTTGGATAATATAAGCCTTAAGATCAATGGCATTGAGAAAATCAAGAACGGCGACCTTGAAGGTACTGACATTTCCTCGTATAAGGTGAAGACAAACCGCGGTGGTGTGGAGGATCCAGTCATTTGCGAGAATCTCAGCTATGTATATGTTCCATCGACCATTCCACTTACTCAGGAAGAGCGTCATGACACATTGGTATATGCCATGGACAAGTGGATTAAGGGGATGATGCAGGCCTGTGGCGGCAAGGTCAAGGCTTGGGACTTGGTGAATGAGGCTATCTCAGGCGGTGGCAACGACGGCCAGGGCAATTACACACTTCAACATTCTGAAGGATATAACAGCGGAACATGGGACGTGGGCGGCGATGCCTTCTATTGGCAGGACTATATGGGCGACCTCGAATATGTGCGCCAGGCTGCACGTCTTGCACGCAAGTATGGTCCCGAAGACGTGAAACTCTTTATCAACGACTATAACCTCGAAAGTTTCTGGGATAATAACAAGAAGCTGAAGTCGCTAATCAACTGGATAAAGAAATGGGAGGCTGATGGCGTGACAAAGATTGACGGTATCGGCACGCAGATGCACCTCTCATGCAGTATGAATGACAATGAACTGAACAACCGCAAGAAGTATATCACCCAGATGTTCAAGCTGATGGCCCAGAGTGGCAAGTTGTGCCGAGTGTCAGAGTTTGACATGGGTATGGATGATGCGAATGGCAATGCCGTAAGTACCGGCAACATGACAGAGGCAATGCACCAGCGCATGGCTGACTATTATGAATGGATTGTCAAGCAGTATCTTACCATCATTCCCGCCGAGCAGCAGTGGGGTATATGTCATTGGTGTCCTACAGATTCGCCTGCCAACAGTGGCTGGCGTGCCAATACTCCAGTGGGCATCTGGGACATCAACTATTATCGCAAGCATGTCTATGCCGGATATGTCCGTGGTTTCGGAGGCAAGGTGTCCGCTATCGATGGCGTTAAGGCCGACGAGGTGGTAGCCAAGAAGGGTATATTCGACCTTTCGGGACGCCGCTTTGCCGAGGGTACTGACCTCTCGACTCTCCCTGCCGGATTCTATATCGTGAACGGAAAGAAAGTTGTGAAGAGATAAAAAATATGAAGATTCACTGTCATTGCACACATAATAAAGCGAAAACCACCCTTTATGCCATGACGATGTTCGTGATATTGTGGAGCATGTGGTACTTCTTTTACCACTACAGCCTCCAATGGCTTGAGGGCTTCAGCTTTTTCACCACATTGCCGGAGGTGATGTCATTGTCAGTCACGCTCCCGGATGACATATTGAACTATGCAGGCGCATTCCTTCTGCAGTTCTATTATTATCCGGTGTTGGGAGCGGCCTTGCAGGCTCTGTTTGCCGTGGTGATTATGTTGTGTGCAATGGCAGTGGTGAATCGTCTTTTCGATAATCCCTCGCACCTTCTGTGGCTTGCAGCATTGCCGGTGCCCTTCTTTGTCGGGGGACAATATTGGGACTTTAACCTCACACGCTCTCTCACATGGATTATCTCCTCCTTGGCGATTGCCGTTGTGGTTTATGTCCTCACAATAAAAAAGCGTGGTGTGGTTCATGTGTCGTCATATATTGCAAACATTGCCGTCGAGGTGGCCGCATTGGTGGCAATCATGGGATTCACGGTTTATAACCTTGGATATAAGGACAGAGGCTGCCGTGAGTATGAACATATCTGGAAGATGGAACATCTGGCAGAAACCCGCCAGTGGGACGCCCTTCTTGAGATAGCCACTCCCGAAGAAGCCCAGACGAACGACCTTACCCTCCATTACGCCCTGCTTGCGCTTTTGGAAAAAGGGTGCCTGCCCGAGACAATGTATCTATATGACATCACGACCGCCAATGACTTTTGGTTTAAGGAGAGAGAGGAACCGATGTGCCGCAACTATAACGCTTTGCTGTTTCGCTCGCTCGGTGTGTCGAATGAAGTGATTCATAACACGTTCCAGCAACAGCTCCAATCGGAATTCGGTGTTAATTTCACAGTGCTACGGCGCTTGGTCGAGACCAATCTCGAAGCCAAAAACTATGCACTCGCAAAGAAGTATATGCACATATTGAGCCATTCCACTGTGATGAAACATTGGGTGGAGGATAGAAAACCTCAGCTTGAAGCGATTAGGAATGCCAAGCCTAAGGCGGAGCCCAAGGGAGAGCAGTTTCGTACTTCCGACATCTTGGTGGTGACCTCGGAAATGTACAATCTTTACCCCGACAATCGCAAATGTGCGGATATGGTGCTTTGTGGCCTTTTGGCGGAAAAGAACTTTAAGGACTTCTTTTTCTCCTTCAAGGTGATTGCCGAAAAACAATATGCACATGGCGAACGTATTCCGCGCTATTATCAGGAAGCGCTTCTGCTGTTGTCTGTCAATACGCCTGAAGTGTTGCGCGGATATAACATCGACAGTGATGTCGTCAGTGACTTCCAGAATGTCAAGAGGATGGCAAAGAATGGGGAGAAAGAACGTGTGAAGTCTCTTTATCCCAATACATTTTGGGCATATTATTTTTAATGAATTATCAAACAGTTAGGTTTTTATTAATACTTAGTAAAGATTATTATCTTTTAGATTAGAGCTGCGTCGTGAGACGCGGCTCTAATTGATTTATACACTTCTTTAACTTCCTTAACTTCTTTAACTTCCTTAACTTCTTTATTATAAATATATCGCAAAAAGTTTGGATATATCAGAATTAATTCGTAACTTTGCTCCCGAAAAAACAATAATATTATTGAAATAATGATGAGAACTCTTATATCTTTTGCTTTTCTTGTATTGGTTGTAATGACAGGCTGCGTCGGAAAGCGCGACGCGGCAACACATATAGATGCCTGTCCTGATATATTTCCTGACTACAAGTCTGTGACCATACCCGTAAATATTGCTCCGATGAATTTCATGGTTGAGGGAGCAAAACATATTCAGGCGAGGTTTCTCCTCGATGGCAATGAAGTGCTTTTCGTTTCTGGTGAAGACGGAGTCATTGACATTCCCGAAGATGACTGGCATGGAATGACGGCAAAGTGCGCTGGCAAGTCCATCGGCGTCGAAGTGTCGGTATGGAACGACAAATACCCCGATGGTGTCAGATACAAGCCTTTTGACATCACGGTGACCAAGGATTCGATAGACCCATGGATAGCCTACCGACTCATCGAACCGGGATATGAGGCATGGAGATACATGGGTATCTATCAGCGCAAACTAAGCAGCTTTGACGAAGAAGAGGTCATAACCAACAAGACCACGAAGAGCGCATGCGTCAACTGTCACCATTTCGACCAAAGGTCGGCAAAGCGCATGATGTTTCATGCACGCGGAGCTAACGGAGGCACCATCTTCCTTGACAACGGAAAGACCCGAAAAGTGAAGCCTGAGATGAGCGTGGTATATCCCGCTTGGCATCCCGAGGGGCGGTATATCGCTTTTTCTTCCAACGTCACCCGACAAACCTTCTACGGTGAAGGTAGGCAGATAATTGAGGTGTTTGACCTTTCATCCGATCTTATCCTTTATGACACCAAGGAGGACAAGATATTAAAAGACCCAAGATTTCTCACTGAGGAGACAATGGAGACCTTCCCAGCCTGGTCGCCCGATGGCAAGTGGCTTTATTTCTCCGCTGCACCAAAGAAGGAAATGCCCGAGGACCGCAAGAACCTTCACTATAGCATCATCCGTGTGGATTTTGACGCAGCCAAAGGACAGTTGGGTGATAAGGTCGATACTGTCTATAACGCCCGTATTGACGGTGGCAGCGCATCCTTCCCGCGTATCTCCCCCGACGGCCGCTATCTGCTCTTTACCCTTGCCGGCTTCGGTACGTTCCCCATCTGGCATAATGAAGCCGACCTGAAGATGCTTGACCTTACTACAGGTGCCCCCGTGGATATAAACGTATGGAATGATGCCGACAACACTGAAAGTTATCATTCGTGGTCGAATAATGGCAGATGGGTGATGTTTGCCAGTCGCAGGCTCGACGGAAGATATACCCGCGTGTTCTTCGCACATCTCGACAAGGATGGCAAGCCAGGCAAACCGTTCCTTCTTCCTCAGCGCGACCCGCGCCACAACATTGAGAGACTAAAGTCGTATAATATACCGGAATTTGTGGATAGCAGGGTGGAAATGCCAGCTTCCACTGTCGAACTGTTCAGGTGTGCTGACAAATTGATTAAATGAGCAAATGCGAAACTTAAATAATAAAAATAAAAGACTTATGGAAAAAGTTAATGTAAGGCCACAGCTCTCATTCACCCAAGCGGTGAAAAGTACGTGGCAGAACATGACCAACTTCCGCGGTCGAGCCCGCAGAAGTGAACTATGGTGGAGTTTTTTGGTATATGTGGCAGCAAGTTGTGTGGGTAGCTGGCTGTTTAGTGGAAACATCATGTTGACGTTGGCATTCAGCGTAGCCCTTTACGTGTGGATTACGGCAGTGACAGTGCGCCGTCTTCAGGACAACGGGCATAGTGCACTATGGGTGTTTGCCTCCATTCTCTCCGGTCTTGCCTCCTCTGTGATAATGTCAGCTTCGGGCGACTTGGACCTTATCACAGCGATCAACGCCACCCCGGATGATGTAATGAAAGTGGTGACCGCCCCCGTCTATCTTGTACTTGGTGCCATCAGTACCATCTCCAATCTGATGATACTCATTTTCTGTCTGCAGGACAGCGATCCGCGTCCAAACAAGTATGGCGACTCGCCAAAGTATGGCGTGGAAATGCAATAATAGTTAAATCATTGTTAATTTCACCTTTATTCCGCTACGAAAGCATAAAAAATATTGTTCGTAGCGAAATAAAGGTGCTTTTTTGTGCGTTTTCTCATTTTTTATTTGTACCTTTGCACACTCAAATCTTATAACATCATAATTATGTGCATGATAATCGGAAGAAAAAAGGAGAAAGCGCAACTTGAAGGTGTAATCAACAGCGACAAACCGGAGTTTGTGGCAGTATATGGACGGAAGCGTGTGGGCAAGACATTCTTTGTCAATGAGATGATTCGCGAACATGTTGTCTTCAGACATACTGGTCTGTCGCCTTATGACGAGCACCGTCGTGTCACCCTTAAGGACCAACTCCAGAACTTCCAATACTCCCTTCTGAGATACGGAATGGAGAATATTCCCCAGCCCAAGTCGTGGTCAGAGGCTTTTCTCTTGCTCCAACAGCTGTTGGAACATAAGTCCAACGGACAGCGACAGGTGGTGTTTATCGACGAACTGCCATGGATGGACTCTGCCCGTTCGGGTTTTCTCGCCGCCCTCGATGCCTTCTGGCATGGATGGGCACACTCACGCCGCGACCTTTGTCTCATTGTCACTGGGTCGGCCACATCATGGGTGATTGATAATTTTCTGAGCAATAAGGGTGAGCTTTATGGATGTCTTACCTCCGAGATACATCTTCTTCCCTTTACACTTGGCGAATGTGAGGAGTTTTTCCAAAGCCGCGGCGTCGGTATGTCGAGATTCAATATCACACAGTCATATATGATTATGGGCGGCATACCATATTATATGAACTATTTCAATCCGTCATGCGGTTTTGCGGAGAATATTGACTCACTCTTCTTCGTTGAAAAGGCGAAGCTGAAGGATGAGTTTGAGATTCTCTTCAAAACAATCTTCGACAATCCCGAGGCATGTATGAATATCGTCAGGGCTTTGGGCAAGCGTCATGGCGGATATACCCGCGAACAGATAGCCAAGCAGTTGGGATGCAGTCCCAACGGCGACTTCACCAAGTGCTTGAAGGCTCTTATGGCGAGCGACATTATCAGCAAGTATCTTCCTCTTGGCTGCGGCAAGCGCGAGGAGCATTATAAGCTCGTAGATGCCTTCTGTTGGTTTTGGCTCCATTTCAAGGAATACAAGGGTGTGAGCCAGCCCGACTATTGGCAGAACCATATCCTGGAGTCGGACATCTCCTCATGGCGTGGCATTGCCTTCGAGGAACTTTGTTTCCGTCATGTGCGCCAGATAAAGCAGGCATTGCAGGTGGCTGGTGTGGCGTCGGTGGAGTCTTCTTACGTGTCGCGTGGTGAAGCCGGAGGCGAGGGCATGCAGATAGACCTTATCATCAACCGTCAGGATGATGTGGTCAATGCCTGTGAGATGAAGTTCGCCAAGGCTCCGTTTACCGTGTCCAATGCCTATGCTCAGACCATCGAGCTTCGTCGTGAGGCTATCGAGATGCTCATTCCCCGCAAGGCTATTCATGCCACTCTCGTCACCGCCTATCCGATGAACCGCAACATCCACAGCGATGTTTTCCAGTCGCAGGTGGTTCTCGCCGACTTGTTCGTGTAAGTATAAAAGCCCAGAAAGGGCGACCATCTCCCACCCCCGCGCGCCCGTGCGCGCGGGGGTGGGAGGGAAATAATAAATTTCGTCATACACAGGATTTACACCCTGTGCTAAGTTCTGCCGCCCTTTCAGGGCTTTTAGAGAAAATATACCGAAATTGCTGATAGCGTGCAAAAGTTGATGAAATACTCAAGTTTCGCACGTTATCGGTATGTTTCCTATTGTTTTTTCGCCATCTTTCTGCCATTATGTATCATTTTTATTGTTATTTGTTACAAATCTATATACGTGTTTCAAGAAATCGCCGTACCTTTGCAGCCGAAATTAGAATATAGAATTTTATTATTAACATTACTAACTTTAATTAAAAAACGTATGAAGAAATTATTTACTTTAGTTGCAGCAGCTTTGATGGCTGTAGGTGTAAATGCACAGGGTACAGCAATTGAACTTGGCGGAGGATGGAATGCTGGTTTTGTTGCTGATGTTGACGTATTTCATTATGAGGTAAACAAGCTGTGGGGAGCCGCTGAGTTTGCATGCAATGTATCAGCTGCTGAATATCCTAGCTTTATTCTCGAGTTTGAAGAGCCGCTGCCCGCAAACTTCCAGATTAACTATTTGTGGAAGGAGTCTGCTGATGCAGAGGGAGAGGCAACACCACAGTATGCTTTAGCTGTTGGTGATGGTGTAAAAAAGACTTTTGAGATTCCATTTGGGGAGGGTCATAATTACATCACTGGTGTTGCAGTACAGCATACTGATGCTGTAACCGCTAATTTAGCAGTGAAAAAACTGACATTGGTGGCTGCTTCCGGAGAAAACAAACTGGTGGGACCTACGTTTACCACTTGGGCAGGAACAGATTTGACTAAGGCATACAAGGGAACAGTATCATTTAGTAGCCAGTGGCAGCAGCTTTTGCTGAAAGGAGTAGCTGGTATGAGAGACTTGTCTATTACAGTTAAACTTCCTGAAGTGACACCTAATGTACAGATGTGTGTGGATTATGAGGATGGAACATCTGAATGGCCGCAGTTCTCCGGCGATATTGCTACCTTCACTACAAAACAAGGTGCTATAATTAAGAATTGTGGCATTCAATTTACAGCAAATGGTGCCTCGGCTTCTGTTGTTGTTGACGGAGCTTGGTATAACCCTACCACTGGCGTAGAGAAGGTTGAGGTTGCCAAGGCTGGTTCTGACTTCGTGAATGTTGCTGGTCAGAAGGTAAGCAAGAACTACAAAGGCTTGGTTATCGACCGCGCATCAGGTCGCAAGATTATGAAATAATATGATTTGGTTAGTGTATATAATTTAATAAAAGCCGTGTTGCCATCTGACAACACGGCTTTTTTGGGCTCAGTTTTGAATGTGAAAATTCAATGATTTCCGACATAAAAAGTTCTGGTTTGTCATTCAGAGTTCTGCGGTTCGTCATTTATAAAGCTAATGTTTAGCAATCGTAAAACGGCGTTTTACGACATGGAAAACGGCGTTTTAGGAGTGATAAAACGGCGTTTTAGGTTTCTTAACACAATGTGGCCGTTGAGGTAACTATTAATGAATATGGTAGAATGCGACAGTATAATCCTTATATTGTAACATTTCAATAGATATTTGTTACAAATAATCTGTCATGATAATCAGAAAGTTCGTACCTTTGCGCCCTGAAACTGTGAATCTAAAATAAAGAATTAAAACTATTAGCAAAAATGAAGCGACAACTACTATTGGTATGTATGTATCTGTTCTGTGCCGTGATGGGCATGCAGGCACAGGACAAGGCAAAATCCGAAAACATCACTGTCAACGGAACACAGAGAAACATGCTCGTTTATGCACCGGCCGACCTGCCGGACAATTCCCCACTGCTCATCTCCCTCCACGGAATGAACCAGGATGCAGCATACCAGCAGGGTATGGCCAACTGGGAGTCGATAGCCAAAGAGGAGAAGTTTGTGGTGGTTTATCCCAATGGCATCGACCATTCCTGGGACATCAGCAATACCTCCATGTCATCCAACAAGGACATGAAGTTTCTCAACGTGATTATCGACGAGATGACCAAACGTTATAAGATAGACACCAAGAGGGTGTATCTGTCTGGATTCTCCATGGGCGGAATGATGACATACTTCTGCGCCAACTATATGGACGACAAGTTTGCTGCCTTCGCTCCCGTCAGCGGTTACCTGATGTGGGGCGACCCAGTGTGCAGCTCACGTCCTATACCTATTATACATACCCACGGAAACGCCGACGACGTGGTGACTTATGACAACGTGATGGCGAGAGTGTCGGCATGGGCCGCTCACAACGACTGCAAGACTCCGCCGACAACCGTCACCCCCTGGCCCGCCAACAAACCCTCGTCGAAGAGTTCGCGCACCACATGGGCTGCTGGCGAAGGTGGTGTGGAGGTGGTGCTCAACACCCTCGACGGCAAGGGACACTGGCACAGTAACGACCCCGCCGGCGTGATGACATCCGAGGAGATATGGGAGTTCGTGAGTAAATACACCCTGACCGAGAAGATTGAGGAACCCGAAGGCATCAACCATGCTCTGAAGGTGACCACATCCCAGGCTCAGGCAAACATCTGGGACTGGCAGATACACCGCCGACTCAGTAAGGCTCTTACCGTAGGCAAGACCTATCGCTTGACCATGCGCATAAAGGGTTCGGCCGACGGCACACTCGCATTCTGGCCTATCGACGACGCATCAAGCAATAAGGATGAATGGGGCGGAAGCAAGGATTTGCATTATCTGTCTGCATACGATTTCTCAACATCATGGAAGAATTATACATGGGAATTTAAAGCAGGCTTCCCTATAAACAAGTTCCAGTTTGTCTTCGGACAATACGGAGGCAGCATCTTCTTTGACGATGTCAAATTCGTAGAGGTGGGCAACGAGGGCACACCTATTGTGGATGACGACTTCGAGGGCGAACTGCCTGCTGCATGGGAGAAAATATCATGGCAGGGCGGAGTGAGCTTCAAACTCGCTACCACATCCTATAGGGCTGACTTGCTCTTAGCCATCAATGACGCCAAGGCTACACTCGAACAGGCTGCCGACCTCACTCGCGAAGAGGCAGTGGCAGCACGCAAGGCTCTTGAAGAGGCCATCGCCGCTGCAGAGGCATTCACCACTAATAATGATGAGGACTATCTCGCTGAGGCAGAGAAACTGAAGAAGGCGACAGCCAACCTCGCACAGTGGATTGGCGTGCCCGACTCTGCCGACCCTAACTTCCAGATATATCTCTGTTTCGGACAGTCGAACATGGAGGGCAACGCCACTCCCGAGGCTCAAGACAAGCAGAATGTGCCGGAGAGATTCCAGATGATGGCTGCTGTGAACTTCACCAACCCGAAGCGTGAGATGGGCAAGTGGTACACCGCCATCCCGCCGCTCTGCCGACAGGGCACAGGACTCACACCTGCCGACTATTTCGGACGCACCATGGTGGCCAACCTGCCTGAAGACGTGAATGTCGGAGTCATCAACGTGGCTGTAGGCGGTACGAGTATCAAGGGATTCATGGAGGAATATGTCGCTGACTATGTGGCTGGCGAGGCCGACTGGTTTAAGAACTATATGGCCAGCTATGACAATAATCCTTTCCGCCGACTGGTGGAAATGGCCAAGAAGGCACAGCAGTATGGTATTATAAAAGGTATATTGATGCACCAGGGCGAGACCGATGGTGGCATGGGCAACTGGACCGAGAATGTGAAGACGGTATATGAGCGACTGCTCAATGAACTCAACCTCTCTGCCGACAATGTGCCATTGCTTGCCGGAGAGACTGTCCAAACCGACCAGGGCGGTTCGTGCGGAGGATTCAACAATGTCATTGCAACTCTGCCCAATGTCATCCCCACTGCCCATGTCATCTCTTCAAAAGGATGTCCGCAGCGTGGCGACGGACTGCACTTCACCGCCGAGGGTTATCGTATCATCGGAAAGCGATATGCCGAGACAATGCTTGAGATACTGAAGCAGCAAACTGGTGTCGAGGGCGTTGAGGCCGATGGTGGAAATGTCGTTTCCGTGGAGTGCTATGATGTGACCGGACGTCGCGTCAATGCCGCCCACAAAGGACTCATCATCAAAAAATGCCGCCTTTCCAATGGTAAAACCATTGTGAAAAAGGCATATTGAAACAAAACGTAATGTTTTGGTAACATATCTATGAGGATAATGTGAATATTTTGCGTAACTTTGCACGCAGAATATTCACATTATTTTTTTTAATCTAATTATGATGCAACCTATGAGAATAATTAAGACCGCCTGTATGGCAATGGTGCTTTCTGCCGCTACTGTAATGGCAGTTGCACAACCAAGACAGATGCAAAGACCAGAAGAGCCTACCGGGTATAAGGATACCTATAAGGACTACTTCACTGTGGGTGTGGCCCTGAACATACGCAATGTGGCTTCACCCGAGCAGATGGCCATCGTGAAGAAGAACTTCAACAGTGTGACCGCCGAGAACGCCATGAAACCGGGGGAGATTCATCCCAAGGAGGGAGTATGGAGATTTGGCGGAGCTGACAGCATTGCCAACTGGTGCCGACAGAACGGTGTGAAGATGCGTGGCCACTGCCTCGCATGGCACAGCCAGTTTGCCAACTGGATGTTCACCGACAAGAAAGGAAAACCTGTGAGCAAGGAAGTGTTTTATGAGCGCCTGCGCGACCATATCCATACCGTGGTCAACCGCTATAAGGATGTGGTGTATGCATGGGATGTGCTCAATGAGGCCATCGCCGACGGCGACGGCAGGAGAAAACCATGGCAGAAGGAAGAGCCGAGCCCATATCGCAAGACCAAGATGATTGACCTTTGCGGCGAGGAGTTCATCGCCAAGGTGTTTGAGTTCGCACACGAGGCGGACCCCAATGTAAAACTGTTCTATAATGACTACAACGCCGCCCAGCCTGCCAAGCGCGACCGTATATATAATATGGTGAAGAAGATGAAGGACGCCGGTGTGCCCATCGACGGTATCGGTATGCAGGGACATTATAATATCTATGGACCGAGCATGAAGGACTTCGAGGACGCCATCGTGAAGTACTCAAAGATTGTCAAGGAGATACATATCACGGAGCTTGACCTCCGCACCAATGAGGAGATGGGCGGTCAGCTGGAGTTTAGCCGCGGCAAGGAGGGTGCAGTGCCAGAATATATCCGTACATTGCATGAGGCGCAGTATGTCAACCTCTTCCGTGTGATGCGCCGCCACAAGGATGTCATCACCAATGTGACATTCTGGAACCTCTCGGATGCCGACTCGTGGATTGGTGCCAACAACTATCCTCTGCCTATCGACAGGAACCTTAAATATAAAAAGGTGTATTATGCCCTGAAGAACTTCGACCCTGCATTGGACAATGCTGTAGTGAAGGAAGACTTCCGTCCGTCACCGCTCAACCAGCCCGGACAGCAGTATCCTATGGTCAACTCCCAGGGTTATGCCCGCTTCCGTGTTGTCGCCCCTGATGCCAAGTCGGTCATCGTCAGTCTTGGTCTTGGTGGTTCAGGCGGCACCGTGCTCCACAAGGAGAAGGACGGCGTGTGGACAGGAACGACCGACGGTCCGATGGATCCCGGTTTCCACTACTATCACTTGACCATCGATGGTGGTGTGGTCAACGACCCGGGCGCAAAGGATTACTACGGCTCGGTACGTTGGGAGAGCGGAATCGAGATACCTGCTCACGACCAGGACTTCTTTGCATACAAGAACGTGCCTCACGGACAGGTGGTTCAGGTGAACTTCCCATCCAAGAACACTCCTGCCGACAATCCTCATTGGGTAGGCGAGGGCGGCCCGAGGGCATTTGTCTATCTGCCTCCAACATACGACGGCAAGAAGAAATTCCCCGTGCTCTATCTCCAACACGGATGGGGTGAGGACGAGACAGCATGGATGAACCAAGGTCGCGCCAATCTCATCATGGACAACATGATTGCCGAGGGCAAGTGCGAACCGTTTATCATCGTCTGCACATACGGTATGACCAATGAATGTCGCTGGGGACACATGCACGAATTCGATTGGTCTGAGTTCCAGAAAGTGCTCATCGAAGATCTCATCCCATATATCGACGCAAACTTCAAGACCAAGGCCGATAAGCGCTACCGTGCAATGGCAGGCTTGTCAATGGGCGGTATGGAGACCAAGATGTGTACTCTGAAATATCCCGAGGTGTTCGGTTCTTGGGGGCTCCTCTCCGGCGGCACATATACCCCCGAGGATTTAAACTCTCTTCAGGGAGCAGTAAGACCGTCATATATCTTCATCAGCTGCGGCTCCAAGGAGAATCCCGAAGGTGTGACCAAGTCGGTTGAGGCTCTAAAGGCTGCCGGATATAATGCAGATAGCTATGTGTCAGAAGGTACGGCACACGAGTTCCTCACTTGGCGTCGCTCACTGCGCGAGATGGCTCCGAAGCTGTTTAAGAAATAATCCCAAGTGATTAATCCATTTGATAGGACGAGGGTATGCCAGTGGAGGTTACCCTCGTCTTCTATTTTTAGTTTTTTGTCGTTATTTGAGTCGTTTTTTGTATTGCCAATAAAAATACTAACCCCAATTTTATCTTTTCAGGTTTCAATTCTATCTATTTTTTTGATTATTTGTTTTGATGTAACATTTCAGTTAGTATTTGATACAAATTCGTAGCGAACTTTGGCAATTTCGTCGTAATTTTGCAGCGAATTTAAAAAATCATTTATTTACTAACTAAAATTTATATTATTATGAAGAAATTAATTACGCTATTTGCAGCCGTTCTTATGGCTGTTGGTGCTAACGCACAAGAGGAAACACTGAAGTTCACATCTGGTAATCCTGATTGGGGACAGTCTTATGTTGATGATGGTGTAGCCTTTGTATGGCCAGGTCGCTTCTTTGAAAGTGGAACGTTAACAGGAAATAAACTGTATGCTGGTTCTAATCTTAAAGATGCCGAAGATAAAGATGTTACATTTGATCGTACAAGTGGTACGACCCAGACTTACACTATTGAATTCGAAGAGACACCCGCCCTTAAATTGCAGATGTGTATTAATTGTATTGTGCCTAACCAGTATGGTGGTGGACATAGCACAATGAGATACAAGCCTCTTACAGTTGAGAATAATAAGGCAACTTTTACCGTAGATGTTAATGATTGTACATTTACAGGAAAGGGATATTATCCTGAAGAGGAGGGTGGAACTAAAGACATTACGGATCAACCCGAAAATGTAACTTCTATCATTCTTCAGATGTGTGACACAGAGGCTAAATACCCTGCTACTATTTCAATTAAGAAGATTACCCGCGTAATCTCCGACCCCACTGGCGTAGAGAAGGTAGAGGTATTGAATGCCGCTAACGCAGAGTTTGTTAATGCTGCTGGTCAGAAGGTTGGCAAGAACTACAAGGGCTTGGTTATCAACAAGGCCACAGGAAAGAAGTATATCAACAAGTAAATTTAGGTAAGTTTTTTTTATTAGCTGTGCAGCTCTTCAAAAGGGCTGCACAGTATTTATATATAATAAGGGGAAGCACCAAAAAGTTCAAATCAGTGCTTTTGTGCCATTTTGTAACTTTGCACCCGGAATTCGAAACTATAAAACCGTATAAATATCAAAAACTGAAATGAAACATCGTTTACTACTTTTATTGACGCTGTTGTGCGGCGTGCTCTCAGGAGCGAAGGCACAGAACAATGAGGATGAAGGCATTAACCATGCACTTGAGGTCACGACCTCTGAGCCCCAGGCAAATATTTGGGATTGGCAGATGCACTATAAGCTCGATGCACCATTGACAGTGGGCAAGAACTATGTACTCAAAGCACGCATAAAGGGTTCTGCCAACGGAACTCTCGCATTGTGGCCTATTGACACCGCTTCGGACAACAAGAACCAGTGGGGTGGCAGTGACGACGTACAATATGAGGCAAGTTATGATTTCACCACCTCTTGGAAAACTTTTACATGGAATTTCTCTGCAAAATTTCCCCTCAACGAACTTGACTTCGTATTCGGACAGTATGGCGGAAGCATCTTCTTTGATGATGTTACATTGAAAGAAGAGGGAAGTGATACAGAACTCATTGTGAATGGTGACTTTGAGGGCGAGCTAACTGCCAATTGGGAGAAGATCTCATGGCAGGGTGGAGTT
>JAXEKN010000012.1:0-44675 GCA_034101015.1 Prevotella sp. | reverse complement strand
TGGAACGATGTCTTTGAGTGTCGAATCTCAAAGATTAACCCTGATGCTCATTATGAGAATCAGATTCGCTTGACTATAAGAATTAAAAGAAACGAAGGGAAATAATTATGGATTGGTTACTGCTCGACGATAAAATAAATAGGGTGATGCGAAAGGTTGCTCAACTCAATGGAGATGAGTATCATGAATCTTTCTATAATCCGCATCCTTATCCAGGATGGTGTCCTGAATTGAAGCACATGATGTGGGGCTTCATCAAGGAACTGAAGGAGAAGGAGGCAGCTGGAGTGGCAACAAAAGTTGACCTTGAAACACTTAGTGAACTCTTTGATGTAATTATCAGACTATCAGATTTGTCGTTGACTGAAAGCAAGTTCCAGCAGAATACTAATGCTGTTGGTGAAGCAGTTACCGCTTTTAACTACAAATTATTGAATGCTCTTACAGAAGCTAACGGCAATGAGGTTAAGAACGTATTTGTTTCTCCTGGTCGTTTGCAGGCTATTCTTGTACTGTTGAGCAATTGGGTCGGATGGTATATGCGTGAGCAGATTCTTGAAGCTATTTGTTGCAAGGATATGGATCCGATGACAATTAACGAGATGTTTGCTGACGAGAGGTATCTTATTCCTTACGCCAATAAAGAAGATCAGGAAGAAGACTACATTCCAACCATTGACTTGAAGACAATGATGTGGTATAAGAAGGGCTTGAATCTTGATAAACGAGGTCTTATTGATACAGAGAAACCATTCCCTGTTCTTTTCAAATCATTGGACTTTGCCTCACCATCTGCTTTGGGCAAGATTAACCATGAGGTTGAAAAGGCTTCTCATGGATTGATAAAAGACCTTCAGATTGAGTTGTCGAATGAAACTCGTGCTCTTCTGATGGATGTCTTTTATTTCAAGGCTACTTGGCAAAGCCGATTTGATGAGAATAGCACCAGAACACGCAACTTCTATTATAAAGACGGCTGTTCAAAGGTTAAGATGATGTCTGTGACCGATGACTTCCGCTATTATGAGAATGATATATTCCAGTCAATAAGTTTGGATTACCACTCTCATGGTCATACTCGTGACTATTCTATGTGGATTCATCTGCCAAAGCAAGGACATAAAATCAAAGAGGTTCTTGCTCAGATAACAGAAGAGAAGATCGGTCAAAAGTACCAAAATGCAGAAGTTCATCTTAACCTACCTCGTTTCGAACTGGAATCGAAGACCTCTTTGGCTGAAGTCTTGAAGGTACTTGGCATGGAAGAAATGTTCGCCTCCGAGGATGTTATTCCTAATCTTCTGACAGACGTGAAGATTGATGACATCGTTCAGCAAGGCAAGATTGAGGTAAACGAGGCTGGAACGGAGGCTGCAATGGCTACTTACTGTGTGATGTGTACAGGATGTCCACCATTCGAGAAGCCAAAGCCTATCGAAATGAAAGTAAACCACGAGTTTATCTTTGAGATAGTTGAAACCAATACAGGAAATAGATTATTCTCAGGAATCGTAAATAAGTTGTAAGCAATGATATATCTACAGACTTTTGATTTAATGACACGGAGTCAAGAAGAAGATTTCTTATTCGGATTCCGTCGCACTTGCTTTGATTCATATTACCCTTTAGGTATCTTCTCTTATGAGAAGGAATTGAGCCATTTGGAGTTCGGGGATATAACTATTTTGTGTGGAGGTAACGGTTCTGGCAAGAGTACTCTGCTAAACATTATTGCTGAAAAATTGAAATTGAGTCGACAAACATGTTTCAACAAAACATATTTCTTTGACCCTTATCTCGCCAGTTGTTATTATGAACTGAATACAAAAGATCCAACGAAACTTCGTGATTTGAAGTCTGTCTCTAAAATTATCACTAGTGATGATGTGTTCAATCATATTATTGATGTGAGAAGAAAGAATGAGAATCTGAGTTTTAAGCGAGATCTAATCTTTGAAGAGAAGACAATGATGAATCGATATGGTGGCAATTACTTAAATGACAGATCTCGCCATATAAATATGGAAGACCCAGATAGTATTAAAGCTTTCTCTGATTATCAAGCGAAATCAAAGAAATCAGCATCTCGTCTTGTGCGTGAAAACGTAGGAGTTGAAGAACGTACTTATTCCAATGGCGAAAATGGGTTCAAGTATTTTACTGATGCTATTCAACCAGGAGGTCTTTATCTGCTTGACGAGCCAGAGAACTCTCTATCTGCCGAAATGCAATTAGAGTTAGTTCATTTCCTTCATGGAATGGCACGTTTCTATGATTGTCAGTTTATTCTTTCTTCACACAGTCCTTTCATACTTTCTTTGCCGAATGCAAAGATTTACAACATGGATGCAGAACCTGTAATAACATGTAAATGGACAGAACTACCAAATGTTAGAATATATCACGAATTTTTCAAGGATCATCAAACTGAGTTTTAATGACGCCTCTTATAGGAATAAGCCGTTTGCGCATGGGAACGGATGGACATGGAGTCACCACATTGGTGGCTTTCCATGGTTGTCCGCTTCGATGTAAGTATTGCTTGAACCCTCAGAGTCTTTTCACCTTGCCATCCAGCACCCGCATATAGGT
Organism: Prevotella sp.; assembly: GCA_034101015.1. Taxonomy (GTDB): domain Bacteria; phylum Bacteroidota; class Bacteroidia; order Bacteroidales; family Bacteroidaceae; genus Prevotella. Next base: position 42,083 of record JAXEKN010000012.1, on the reverse strand, counting down.
GTGTAGCTGTCCAATATATCCAGGTTTGAAAGCACCAGTCTTCAATTCCACGCAAACCATGCAGTTTAGTTCCCGATTGAAAAACAACAGGTCGGGAAACATCTCGTTGGTGAAAATCTCCAGATGATATTGGTTGCCAATATAAGCAAAGTCGCGGCCAAAGGTCATGATAAACTGCTTGACATTCCTAACTATGGCTTGTTCTACCATTCTCTCATCCACATCGGCAGGTTTATCTACCTCCATTTCCTCTACATTGATGAAGTCAAGCAGATATTCATCCTTGAACATGCCAATGGCTTTCCTTGCATTTACCACAGGCATCGTCTGGATGAATTTGTTAGTGACGGACTGCTGTTGCTTGTACAGTCCGCTTTTCAAACGGTCACGGAGGTCATACTTGTCCCATTTGTGGAGCACCGTTTGGTGGATATAGAAAAGTACCTCATGGATGTCCTTGATCTTATGTAAAATTTCTATATGATGAGAGAAACTAACGCTTAGGAATTCCTCCCTGTTTATTTCGACCGCCAATGGCGACCATTTTTGGATAGCGAAGCTGTCAATATCGATAACGGTATTATTATCAGCTATTTGCAAATCGACAGCCATTGGCTGGCGATTTATAAATTGATGCCAATACTCATAAAAAGCACGCATATCTTTAATGCTACTTGCTGAGAATCCTCTCAGTCCGGGAAGTTCCCTGCGGAGTTGTTCGCTTATCCGGTCAATGGCACCGGTACCCCATGTGCCTTCGCGCGAATTAGCAGACACATAACATCATATGCCAAAGTACAGCGACAGTTGCTCTCCTGTCACCAACTTGGCTGCGCGGTATTGACTTTGCAGAATAGCCTGCTTGATAGTGCTAACCGCATTTCTATATTTGCTTATGTTTTCTTCCATTGTCTTACCTTTAATAATTGTCATTCTTGCGAATCTGAGAGTACTAGTCCTTGTAATTCCGTTGATAGACTATTATACATTGTAAATTATACATTGAACGTCACCTCCTATTGTGCAGTGAGACACTGCACCTCCTATTTTTATATTGTTTGTCATGTCCATGGCCATGTTCATTGTACAAAAATAATTTGAACACAATCCTTCTTCTATTTCTGACAGATGGTTCTTGTCGAGATTCACTGAGTCGGTTGCGCCCAATTATCTTGATGCGTGATTTACAATTTTATGGATAGCTTTAGGTTGACCTGTCGTCCTGTGAGATAGTTAGGCACTGCATATTGCTGGTTGGTCACGTCGGTCACCCAATAATACGAGTTGACATTGTTGATGCCGAACAGATTCAGGCAGTCAATGCCTATCCATGCGTCCTTGATGCCCTTCTTATTGACTTCCTTGTTGTCGATGAGCCTGTAGCTCATTCCGATGTCCGCACGCTTGTATGCCGGTGCACGGAAGTCCTGATGTTCCAATCCCATGTGAGGTGCGCCGAAAGGCAGTCCGTCGGCTATGGCAAGCCTGAGGGTCATCTTCCATTTCTCCGTACCAGGGAAGTAGTCGGTGAAATGCACGTTGACGGCATATCTCTGGTCAGTGGGCATTGGCACCCACTTTCCGTTCATCTTCTGCTTGGTGGTCATGAGCGAGAGCGTGACCCACGAGTCCGTTCCCGGTACAAACTCTCCGTATAGCTTAAGGTCAAGACCTGCGGCATATCCGTCACATTGGTTACCTCCGTAATACGTCACCTTCACGTTGTTCACGTTGTATGGGATAAGGTTGTGCATCAACTTGTAGTAGGTCTCTGCCGAGAACTTGTACGGTCGTTCCTTTACCTTGAAGGTATAGTCGAACGCACCGACGAAATGTATTGACTGTTGGCTCTTTATCTTCGAGTTGAACACAGCCTTGGTGACATGGTTCTCGGTGATGGTGTCTCTCATTTCCTTGAAGAATGGAGCCTGATAGTATAGTCCTGTGGCGAAGCGTATGGTGACGTCGTTGTTGAATGCGGGAATGATGGCCAATGACACTCTTGGCGACACGGTGGTCTCCTTGTTGTACGACCAGTGGTTGAATCTTATTCCGTAGTTGAGGGTGTAGAATGTCTGTCTTTCCTCTCCTCTGGATGCAAACCGGTAGGTGTCCATCAGGTAGCCCTCAATGCGGTTGCTTTTCACCTGATTGTCCGAGCGTAGAGTGTAGATAAGGTCGAGCCGGTCGGGATTGTGAGGTATGGAATATCCGCTTGAGTCACGCATTTCATATTCATTGGCCTGTTCCCTGATATTTTCAAATTTGAATGTCAGTCCTCCCTCGATGTTATGGTGTTGTGTCTTGTGGGATGCCATGGCCTTGACGCTTGCCATCTTGGATGTCAGATAGTTTCTGGCATGCTCCATGTATGTACCTACTCCGAGGTTTTCGCTTGTCTGTGCATCGTCAAGCCAGTATTGTCCCTGGATGTCATATTTCTCCTGCTCTTTGCTGTGGAAAGCCGATGCCAGCAGCGACACTTTTGTATTTCGTTTGCTGCCCAAAAGCCTGCTTATCGACAATGAACCGAAGAAAGTCCTGAACACATCCTTCTCCTGTCCGTCGAAATACACCTTGAACGACTTCACGTCCTGCAGTGTGCCGAATGAGGTCTCTCTGTCGGTCGGCTGGAAGTTGTAGTGGTTCTCTGATATGTTGCCAAGGAAGTCGATGGTCCATAGGGAGTCTGGTTTGTATGAGATAAACGTTTGATAATCAAGATAGTTTGGACGGTATTCGCCTTTGGTCTCAAGTGATCCGAGCAAGTATCTGTTGGTCTTGTATCTCACTGCATGGCTCATCGACAGCCGTTTGTTGGCCACTGCGGCGAAAGCCGTGCCTCCGAGCAGAGATGCCGAGGCGGCAGCCTCCGAGCGTGTGGGCCGGCGGTATGTGATGTCGAGGGCCGAGGCCATCTTGTCGCCGTATTTTGCCTCAAATCCTCCCGACGAGAATCCCACCGACTCCACCATGTCGGGGTTGATGATGCTCAGTCCTTCCTGTTGTCCGCTTCTTATCAACAGCGGACGGTATATCTCCACATTATTTATATATACAGAGTTTTCGTCGAAGCTGCCGCCTCTGACGTTGTATTGTGACGACAGTTCGTTGTGAGTGCTCACTCCGGCTTGCTGCTGTATCAGTTCTTCCACGGCATTGCCCGACACCGATGGCGACTCCTTCAACCCTGAGATGTCGATTTTCTCCGTGGGCGATGTCTGGCGGCGCTTTTTCGTGACCACCACTTCCCCCAGGGCATCGATGGGCATGAGCTGTATCTTCAATGTCTGTTTTCCTCTCGGACGTCTCAGCACTCTTGTCTTGGCTTTGTAGCCTACCATGGAGAATTTCACTGCCACCGAATCTGCCGACGACAGGTTCAGCGAGAAGTGTCCCTTGAGGTTGGTCATCGTGGCCTTTCCTTGTGAAAGACAACTCACGGATGCCAATTCGATAGGTGCCCCATTGGTGTCAACAACCGTGCCCGTGAGCACAAAATCCTGTGCCATCGCCAATGTGCATGACATGACATAGAGCACTGATATTATAAATAGTTTCATCTTCATCATTTGCATTAAAAGTCTATAATTAATAACGAAACAAATGTCAATTTATTGTAAAATAGTGCGAAAAAGATGTCAATATTGCATAATAAATGAAAGTTTAACAATATTTTCAATTCATTCTTTGCTATTTCAAAGAATAATTCCTACCTTTGCAACGTCGTAAAGACCTAAATATTTGCGAGTATTAACATTAAAAATAAAATAGGTATATGAAGATTTCACACATTGAACATCTGGGCATCGCAGTTCAGAGTATTGAAGAATCACTCCCGTACTTTGAGAATGTATTGGGATTGAAGTGTTATGCTATTGAAGAGGTTGCCGACCAGAAGGTGAAGACCGCTTTCCTGAAGTGTGGCGAGGTGAAGCTCGAACTCCTTGAGCCGACATCACCCGAGAGCACTATCCAAAAGTGGCTTGACAAGGGCAACCATGGTGTGCATCACGTGGCATTCTGTGTAGAGGACGGAGTGGCCAATGCATTGGCAGAGTGCGACGAGAAGGGTGTACGTCTTATCGACAAGGCTCCACGCAAGGGCGCTGAGAATCTCAACATCGCCTTCCTCCATCCGAAATCCACAGAAGGCATCCTCACTGAACTTTGCGAACACTAAGTCCTTCGGAATATATCCTTCGGAATATTTCCTTCGGATTATTCCTTCGGATATTAAAGAATTAAAGCATTAAAGCATTAAATAAATAAAATGAGCAAACAATTAGAAAAGATCAAGCAGCTCATCGAGAAGCGCGAGACAGCGCGCCTCGGTGGCGGCGAGAAAGCCATCGAGAAGCAGCATGCTCGTGGCAAATATACAGCACGTGAGCGTATCAGTATGTTGCTGGACGAAGGTAGTTTTGAGGAGTACGACATGTTCAAGCTCCATCGCTGTACCAACTTTGGCATGGAAAAGAAGCAGTATCTCGGCGACGGTGTCGTAGCTGGTTCCGGTACTGTTGACGGCCGTCTGGTATTTATCTTCGCCCAGGATTTCACTGTCAACGGCGGTTCTTTGTCAGAGACCATGGCCCAGAAGATCTGCAAGGTGATGGACATGGCTATGAAGATGGGAGCCCCAGTCATTGGTATCAACGACTCGGGTGGCGCACGTATCCAGGAAGGTATCAACGCCCTTGCAGGATATGGCGAGATCTTCGAGCGCAACATTCTTGCCTCGGGAGTGATTCCCCAGATTTCCGGTATCTTCGGTCCTTGCGCCGGCGGTGCTGTTTATTCTCCCGCATTGACCGACTTCACCCTGATGATGGAGAATACCTCATACATGTTCCTCACCGGTCCGAAGGTAGTAAAGTCAGTGACAGGCGAGGATATCGACCAGGAGCATCTTGGCGGCGCCAGTGTACACGCTTCAAAGAGTGGTGTGACACACTTCACCGCAAAGACAGAGGAAGAGGGACTTCAGATGATCAAGACCTTGCTTTCCTACATACCTTCCAACAACATGGAGCTTGCTCCCCGCAAGAAGTGTGAGGATCCCATCGACCGTCTTGAGGATGCCCTCAACGAGATTATCCCCGAGAATGGCAATGAGGCCTACGACATGTACAAGGTTATCGCCAGCATTGTCGATGACGGCGAGTTCTTCGAGGTGCAGCCCAAGTTTGCCCGCAATATCATCACCGGCTTTGCCCGCTTCAACGGTCAGAGTGTAGGTATTGTGGCCAACCAGCCATCTGTATATGCCGGTGTGCTTGATGTCAACGCCAGCCGCAAGGGTGCACGCTTTGTCCGCTTCTGCGATGCGTTCAACATTCCAATCGTCAGCCTTGTTGACGTGCCCGGATTCCTCCCCGGCACAGGTCAGGAGTATAATGCCGTGATTCTTCACGGAGCCAAGTTGCTCTATGCCTACGGTGAGGCCACAGTGCCAAAGATCACTGTCACACTCCGCAAGAGCTATGGTGGTAGCCACATCGTGATGGGCTGCAAGCAGTTGCGTGCCGACTTGAACTATGCATGGCCTTCAGCAGAGATTGCCGTTATGGGTGCCTCTGGTGCCGTGGCAGTGCTTTGTGCCAAAGAAGCCAAGGCCAAGAAGGAGGCAGGAGAAGACGTACAGGCATTCCTCGCCGAGAAGGAGGAGGAGTACAACGACCTCTTCGCCACTCCATATCAGGCAGCGAAGTATGGATATATTGACGATGTCATCGAGCCTCGCAATACCCGTTTCCGCATCTGCCGCGGTCTTGCCCAGCTTGCCACGAAGCGTGAGTCGCTTCCTGCCAAGAAGCATGGTAACATTCCAATGTAATAATTATGAAAGAAGACAAAAATGTGTTTGCAGCCATTGCGCTTGCCCTTCATGAATATAAGGGCAATAACGTTCACGACAAGATCAGTGGTGTCATCACGCTTGTCGAACGCAACACGCAGTGGAACGGTTATGCCCTGAGCATGACCCAGCTGCCTTCAAAACAATAAAGCGATGAAAGAATACAAATATACAATCGATGGCAAGGAATACAAGGTTGCCATTGGCGATATCGTTGACAATGTTGCTGATGTGACTGTCAATGGTGAGCAGTATAAGGTGGAGATGGAGCCTGAGAAGGAACCCGAGAAGCCAAAGCCCGTGGTTCGTCCCGCCGCTCCTGCCTCTGCCCCTGCATCGTCGGAATCTTCTCCAAGGGCCAACAACCAGAATGCCGTGAAGTCGCCTCTTCCGGGCGTGATTACGGAGATTATGGTGTCGGTGGGTGATGAAGTGTCAGCAGGTGACACTGTTGTCGTGCTTGAAGCCATGAAGATGGCAAACAATCTTGAGGCCGAAAAGGGCGGCAAGGTTACAGCCATTCTCGTACAGCCGGGTCAGTCAGTCATGGAAGACGATCCATTGGTTGTCATTGAATAAAGTAAAAAAAAGCCGGGGCATTCATTGTCCCGGCTTTTTTATTACTTCCTTTATTGACCTTCACTTTTATCTCAGAAGGCAAAATCATATTTGGCAGTTATGGCATAATCTTTTGCTAACTGGCAAACGATGATTTGCAAGCGATGAGAATGGTCGTCAGCATATCATATCAGATGACTAATGCATCGGGCAATCACTTGCCAAGTGCATCGGGCATTCGGTTGTCCTATGATACGACCTTGTTGTTTTCAGGGAAAACCACTTTCGGTTGGAATGATTTTGCCTCTTCAAAGTCCATAAGTGCGTATGCAATGATGATGCATACGTCGCCCACCTGCACCTTGCGTGCCGCTGCACCATTGAGGCATACACATCCGCTGCCTCTTTCACCCTTAATAATGTATGTCTCGAATCTCTCGCCATTGTTGTTGTCAACAATCTGCACCTTTTGTCCGGGTATCATTTCAGCAGCGTCGAGCAGGTCCTCGTCTATTGTGATGCTGCCCATATAGTTAAGGTTGGCTTCAGTGACAGTGACACAATGGAGCTTCGACTTTAATACTTCTATCATCATATTCTTTATCCCTTATATTTTATATGGTCAATGAGTCTTATTGGGGTCTTGCCGCAAAATACGGTGATGCATCCCACGGCATAGTCCGTGTCATCCCATGAGGAGATGTCCAGAAGTGTGTCGCCATCCACGATGGAGAAATATTCCACGTCAAGTCCATCTACAGCATTGATGTCAGCCACAGTCTTGTCGTGTGTTTCTGCCACAGTGTGTGTCTTTGCATATTCCACGCTGTCCTTGAGGGCTTTGTAGATGTTGGGAGCAATGGCACGCTCGTCGGGAGCAAGGAGTGTGTTGCGGCTTGAGCGGGCAAGTCCGTCGGCATCCCGAACGATAGGGCATTCCACAATATTGACCTTCAGGCCCAAGTGTTTGACCATCGCCTTGATCACTGCTATCTGCTGCCAGTCCTTCTCGCCGAAGTATGCCCTGTCGGGCTTGGCGATATAAAAGAGCCTGCTCACCACCTGGCATACACCGTTGAAGTGTCCGGGGCGGTGTGCACCCTCCATCACGGTAGATACCGGTGGATATTCAAAGTGGCGGTTGTCGGGAGTGGGGTACATCTCTTCGACAGTCGGTGCAAGGACATAGTCGGCACCGCATTCCTCGAGCAGCTTGCAGTCAGCATCGAGGGTGCGTGGATAATTCTTGAGGTCGTTCTTGTCGTTAAACTGTGTAGGGTTGACAAACACCGACACTACGGTGACGCCATTTTCAGATACACTGCGCCTGACGAGGGAGGCATGTCCCTCATGAAGTGCACCCATGGTAGGCACAAGTCCTACCGTCTTTCCCTTTTTGCGCTCTTCGAAGAGTGCATTTTGCAATTCTGCAATCTTACGAAATACTTTCATCACTATATACTTATTCTACTATATGTTTTTCTGTTTTTGGGTGCAAAATAACACAATTTTTGTGAATTATGGAAGAAATAAGACGAAAATTTACTGAATAAAAGTTTATTTTTAGCAAAAATCAAATGAAAATGCGTTTTTTTGGAAAAAAAATCGTATCTTTGCAGTGTTTAAACACTATATCATGGCAAAGAAAATATTATTTATCAATCAGGAGATTGTCCCTTATGTCTCCGAAAGTGAAATGTCCACAATGGGTAAGAACCTCCCTCAGCTGTTGCAGGAGAAGGGTTCCGACATACGTACATTCATGCCCAAATGGGGAAATATCAATGAGCGTAGAGGACAGTTGCATGAAGTAATCAGATTGTCAGGAATGAATCTCATTATCAATGAGACTGACCATCCCCTGATTATTAAGGTGGCTTCCATTCCGCAGACACGCATCCAAGTTTATTTCATCGACAATGACGACTATTTCACCAAGCGTCTGATGTCCAGGAATGAAAATGGCGACGAGTATCCCGACAATGGCGAGCGGGCCATCTTCTTTGCACGCGGTGTGCTCGAGACGGTGAAGAAGCTGCGCTGGATTCCCGATGTCATCCATTGTCAGGGCTGGATGAGTGCCGTAGTGCCTTTGTATATCAAGACTGCCTATCGCGACGAGCCTTCATTCTCAAATGTCAAGGTGGTGTCGTCAATATTCAACAATGAGTTCACCGGTGACTTTGGTCCCGACTTCCGTCGTTTCATTGAATTCCGCGATGCCAATGCGGATGTCCTTTCGGCCTATCCCGAGGTTCTCGACTTCGAGTCATTATCAAGGATAGCCATTGACTATTCCGACGGTGTCATTGAGGCAGGAAGCAATGTGAGTCAGTCTATTATAGACTATGCCGTGTCAAAGAATGTACCCCTGTTGAGATATCCTGGCGAGGATTACAAGCAAGCATACAAGGAATTCTTCGACAATCTTTAATATAAATAATAATCTAATATTCGGATAATGAAAATAAAAATATTGTTAGTCACGCTGTTTGCAGCCATGGCTTTTACTGCGTGCGACGATACCACAGACACGCTTGGAGACACGCTGACCAACAGCGCCGACAAATTTGATTTGGACACCGACACATTTGGCGTCATGACCCGTTCTGTAGCGGTCGATTCCGTTTTGGCCTTCAGTTCATGTCCATATATCGGTCATGTAAAGGACTCCGAGACCAACACGTACGTCACATCGCATTTCTCATCGCAGTTTGGCATATTGCCTACGATGATGTATTATTTCCCTAAGGAAGACAGCCTGAGATGTGAGAAGGACGAGAATGGCAACTACATAGCGGAAAACTGCTATCTCAACATTTACTTCAATTCATATACGGGCGACACGCTCAACACCATGAAGTTCAAGATGTACGAGTTGCAGAAACCATTGGAAGAGGGTATCAACTACTATTCCAACTTCGACCCGCTGAAGGAAGGATATGCCCGCAACGACGGCAATGAGATAGGCATCTCCAAGTCATATACCTACGAAGGACTGTTGACCACCGACTCCATGCGTCCCATCACCATCGACCTCAATGGCATGGAGTATGAGCGCGACGGCGTGAAATACAAGGGGTATGGCTCTTATATATTGAATATGGTGTATCGTCATCCTGAGTATTTCTCCTCGGCATACAATTTCATCCATAATGTATGTCCCGGCTTTTATTTCAGGCACACGTCAGGAGTGGGCAATATGGGCGAGATAGCCTTTGTGCGTCTGGCCTTCAATTTCAAGGCACTCAACAATGACACTCTTGCCGTGTGCGAAGGTGTCTTCCCAGGCACTGAGGAAGTGATGCAGACCACGTTCATTGAGCACGACCGCGACCGTATAGCCTCCCTGACCACCGACAATAGTTGCACCTATCTCAAGTCTCCTTCGGGAATATTCACTGAGATGGAGCTGCCTATCGACCAAATCAAGTCAGGGCATGAGAACGACACCATCAGCAGTGCCAAGGTCGTCCTGTCGCGCTATAACTATACGTCGGACGAAGACGTATTTTCACCGCCTTCTTATGTGCTGATGTTGCCCAAGGACAGCGTGTATAAGTTCTTTGAGGACAAGAATGTGCCCGACAGCAAGATGTCATATTTGGCATCTTTCAGCAGCAGTAGCAATACATATACATTCAATAACATCTCCGACCTTGTCAACACCCTCTGGCACAACAAGCAGCAGGGCAGGGGAGGGGCCGACTGGAACAAGGTTGTCATAGTGCCAGTGAATGTTAATACCAACTCATCGACATCCAGCTCGTCAACCAATATCACAAGTGTCACCAATGACATGGGTCTGAAGAGCACCCGACTGGTCAAGGGCACCAATTTTTATGGTCGCGACCAGTATGTCAATGGCGAGTTTGTACAGGCGTCGCCCATCAAGATAAGTGTCATCTACAACAAATTCCGTAAAGAGTGATGGCCGACAATTATTTAGAGAAGCATCGCGAGGAATATGAGGTGCGCAAGGCTGCCTATCTCCGCCGCAAGAAGCATTTGCCAAAGATACAGTTAAGACAATTAGAGCGTCCCGATGACGAGGCGCTCTAATTTTTATTTATTACTTATTAACTCAACTTTTTTCGCCAAGCTCAAGGAACTTCTTTACCCTTCGGCCAGTGACCGTTGGTTCGGAAGTAAGGTTGAGTACATCAGAAACTTGAATTATTAATCCATCGGTATCAAAGAAAAAAATAAACCCTGACAACATTACTATTGCCAGGGTTTGATAAATGTAGAGGTCGTTATTTCTGAACTGGAATCTTCTCGACACGACGCTGATGACGACCGCCTTCAAACGTGGTCTTGAAGAATTCATCCATAATGGCACCGGCAGTCTTGTTGTCAATAAATCGACCTGGCATAACAAGAACATTGGCATCATTATGCTGTCGGCAGAGATGGGCTATTTCCGGAATCCAAGCCAAACCGGCGCGGACACCCTGGTGCTTGTTGAGCGTGATGCTTATTCCCTCGCCGCTGCCACAAACAGCAATGCCGGGATAAACCTCACCGCTCTCAATGCCTTCGCCCAATGCATGGCCGAAGTCTGGATAGTCGCAACTCATGTCGCTATAAGTGCCGTAGTCCTTGTAGGCATATCCATGCTCTTCAAGATACTGAAGCACGTATTTTTTTAATGCGAAGCCTGCGTGGTCGCAAGCTACTCCAACAGTCTTTACTTCCATAAAACTTTTATTATATTAAGAATTAAGAATTAAAAATTAAGAAAATATGTTCTTGCATAAACTCTTAACTCTTAATTCTTAATTTTTAATTCTTACTTAATCATCGCTTTTACCTGCTCATAAACATTCTGGCCAGTGTAGCCGAGTTTCTCGTCGAGCACTTTATAGGGAGCAGAGAAACCGAAGCTCTCAAGACCCCATATCTTCGACTCAGGGGCAGCGCCAATCAGGAATCCCTGGAGGTTGACAGGCAGACCGGCGGTCATACCAAACACCTTGGCACCTGCGGGCACTACGCTCTGCTGGTACTCTGCACTCTGAGTGCGGAACAGTCCCTCGGACGGAACGCTCACGATGCGCACCTTGACACCATCCTTGCGGAGCAACTCAGCGCCGCTGATGAGAGTGGAAACCTCAGAACCAGTGGCAACAAGAACGACATCGGGATTTTCGTCAGAACCAGCCACAACATATCCACCCTTGCGAGCCTGCTCGTAGTCATTGCCCTCTGGCAGGTTGTTGATGTTCTGGCGGCTGAAGATAAGAGCGGTGGGAGTGTCAGTATTCTCCATAGCCATAGCCCAAGCCACTGTTGTCTCCTTGGCATCGGCAGGACGAAGCACGAGGCAAGAGTTCTTGCCGGCGTGGTTCTTCAGCTTCTCCATCAGGCGGATCTGTGCCTCCTGCTCAACAGGCTCATGTGTAGGTCCGTCTTCACCTACGCGGAATGCGTCGTGAGTCCAGATGAACTTCACGGGCAACTGCATGAGGGCAGCCATACGTACGGCGGGCTTCATATAGTCAGAGAATACGAAGAATGTACCGCAAGCGGGGATTACACCGCCATGGAGAGACATACCGATACAGCAGCAAGCCATGGTGAGCTCAGCCACGCCGGCCTGGAAGAATGCACCGCTGAAGTCGCCCTTGACGAGAGCCTTGGTCTGCTTGAGGAAACCGTCGGTCTTGTCGGAGTTGGAGAGGTCGGCTGATGCGCAGATCATGTTTGGTACCTGCTGTGCCAATACGCTCAGACATGCGGCAGATGCGCTACGTGTGGCGTCGTTGTCCTTCTGCACGCACTTGCTCCAGTCGATCTTTGGAGCCTTGCCGCTGAACCACTCAGCCTGCTGGGCAGCCTTTTCGGGATTGGCGTCGGCCCATGCTTTCTCCTCAGCATAACGCTCGGCGCAGATGCCCTTGAGCTCTTCTGCACGCTTTGCATAGAGTTCCTTGACCTCGGGGAAGATCTGGAATGGGTTCTCTGGGTCACCGCCAAGGTGCTTGATAGTGTTGACGAATGCGTCGCCACCGAGAGGAGCACCGTGGGTCTTGCAGTTGGCCTCGTAAGAAGAGCCGTCGGCCTTGAGGGCACCCTTGCCCATGATACACTTACCGATGATGAGGGTGGGCTTGCCTTCCACCTTCTTTGCCTTGTCGAGAGCCTCGCGAATCTGGTCAACATCGTTGCCGTTGATTTCGAATACCTCCCAACCTAAGGCGCGATACTTGGCGGCTGTGTCCTCGTTCATAACCTCCTTGGTCTCGGTAGAGAGCTGGATGTCGTTGCAGTCATAGAACATGATGAGGTTGTCAAGACCGAGTACGGAAGCAATACGGGCTGCACCCTGAGAGATTTCCTCCTGGATACCACCGTCAGAGATATAGGCGTAGATAGTCTCCTTGTCGAAGGTGGGGTTGCCTGTGTGGGCAGCCAAGAACTTGGCGGCGATGGCAGCACCTACGGCAAACACATGTCCCTGTCCAAGAGGACCGGATGTATTCTCAATGCCACGGGCAATCTCAAACTCGGGGTGACCTGTTGTGGGTGAGCCCCACTGGCGAAGCTGTGCCAGTTCGTCGAGTGTGAACTTGCCGATAAGAGTGAGCTGAGAATAGAGCATAGGAGCCATGTGGCCTGGGTCGAGGAAGAAACGGTCGCGACCTACCCACTCAGGGTTCTGCGGGTCGTACTTCAGATACTCGCTATAGAGCACGTTGATGAAATCAGCGCCACCCATAGCACCTCCGGGGTGACCGCTCTTAGCCTTTTCTACGGCTGAGGCAGCAAGGATGCGAATATTGTCCGCTGCCTTGTTCATTAGATTCTTGTCATTCATTTTCTTTCAGTTTATAATGAGTTTTTAATGAGTTACATGTTCTTTCTCATGAATTCGTCTGCAAAGATACTATTTTATATCGAGAACAACGATTGATTTTGCAGGAATTTTCACTACGAGCTGATTTTTCTTCAGTTTTGCGTCTTTAAATGCCACAGGAGCCACCCGATTAGTGTTGTCGAAGTCATTATAGTCGGTGATGCTCTTGCATGTGAGAATACGGCCGCTTACAGTCTTGGCCTGCTGTCCATCGAGATTGACAGTGATGGTCTGGGCCTTGTCAAGACAAACATTGGCGAGGGACATGATGATACTGCCGTCGGCCTTCTTGGCAGCCGATGTGCTCACTGCAGGCACCTTGCGTCCGTCCTTGGCATGGTTGTCCCCACGGGCATCGATTGTCTCGACGTTTACGTCACAGGGGAGATAAGTGGCTTCCTGGAATCCCTTGTACATTTCAAAGACATGATATGTAGGAGTGAGAACCATGTGGCCCGTGCCCTTCTGGTCGGTGAGAATCATCGACTGGAGGACATTGACAACCTGCGCGATGTTTGCCATACGCAAACGGTCGGTATGACGATGGAACACGTTGAGCGAAAGGGCTGCCACGAAGGCATCGCGCATGGTGTTCTGCTGATAGAGGTGACCGGCGATTGTTCCGGGTTCCTCATCCCACCATGTTCCCCACTCGTCGAGGAGAAGTCCAATCTTCTTGTCGGGGTCCTTCTGGTCCATGATGGCAGCGTGACGCTTGATTACGTCCTCCACCTCAAGGCACTTGCCAAGAGTCCAATAGTAGTCGTCCGCGTTGAACTTCAGTGCAGCACCCTTGCTTCCGCTCCATCCTGTGACGGTGTAGTAGTGGAGAGAGATGCCGTTCATGGTGTGTCCAGCCTTGTCCATAAGCACCTTTGTCCAGTTCCAGTCATAGTCGCTCGCACCACTGGCAATCTTATACAGCTGGTTGCCGTCATAGTTGCGGCAGTATGTCTGGTAACGACGGTAGAGGTCGGCATAGTATTCAGGCAGCATGCTGCCTCCACATCCCCAACTTTCATTACCAACACCAAGGAACTTGACCTTCCATGCCTTGTCGCGGCCGTTCTGGCGGCGCAACTTGGCCATTGGAGTGTCGCCGTCACTGGTCATGTATTCCACCCACTTGGCGAGTTCCTCTACAGTGCCGCTTCCGACATTACCACTGATGTAAGGCTCACAACCCAGCATCTCGCAGAGATTGAGAAACTCATGTGTGCCAAAAGAATTATCCTCAATGGTGCCGCCCCAGTTGTTGTTCTGCATCTTTGGTCGCTTCTCCTTAGGACCGATACCGTCCATCCAGTGATATTCATCGGCAAAACAACCGCCAGGCCAACGGAGAACAGGAATCTGTAGAGCTTTCAATGCCTCGAAGACATCCTTGCGATAGCCGTTGATATTGGGTATCTGGGAGTTTTCTCCCACCCATAGGCCGCCGTAGATGCACGAGCCAAGATGCTCAGCAAATTGTCCATAGATCTCTTTATAGATTTTCTGCTTACCCTGATTGGCATGTATTGTCACAGTAGCATTATCTGCAAACACTGCTGCAGACAGAGCTGCAGACAGTGTTATAGTAGTAAGTATCCTTTTCATTTATAGTAAAAAGTGAATTAATTTTATATTCATTTTCGATAATAAGGCCGTTAAGCCTTATTATCGACAGCAGCCTGCTCAATAGCGAGGCCACGCTTGTAGTTGTCAATCCATTTGTTGAAGCCTGCAACATCCTCAGCAGTAGGAGCTATCTCAACACCGGTGTTTCCGGCGAAGACCTTCTCCTCAAGCCATTCGGCAAGGGTAGAGCTGTTGGCATTGTTGACAAGGTAGGAAGCAAGAAGCGCAATACCCCATGCACCACCTTCACCTGCGGTCTCCATTACGGAGATGGGAGAGTTGATTGCAGCTGCAAGAACACGCTGTCCGACACCCTTGGTCTTGAACAGTCCGCCATGACCGGTGATGCGGTCAACCTTGACATGCTCTTCATTGAAAAGAATATCATTGCCGATCTTCAATACACCTACAGATGCGTACAGGTTGGCACGCATGAAGTTGGCAAGGTTGAACTTGTCGTTGGCTGAGCGTACGAACATCGGGCGTCCCTCGGCAAGGCCTGTTACAGGTTCGCCAGAGATATAGTTGTATGCGATAAGTCCACCGCAGTCAGCATCTCCGGTGAGGGCATTGTTGTAGAGCTTGCCGAACACCTCATTCATATCTACTGGAATACCAAGGAGTTGCTGATATTCCTTAAAGAGATTCACCCAGGCGTTGAGGTCAGATGTACAGTTGTTGCAATGAACCATTGCCACGAGTGAGCCGTCAGGTGTGGTCACCATATCAATCATCTCGTATGGTTGGCTGAGGTCTTTCTCCAATACTATCATTGAGAATGAAGAAGTACCGGCTGACACATTTCCGGTGCGTTGCTTTACGGCATTTGTGGCTACCATACCAGTGCCGGCATCGCCTTCGGGCGGACATACGGGCACTCCTGCCTTAAGATTGCCGGATGGGTCAAGTCTCTTGGCACCCTCTTCTGTGAGTACACCAGCATTTTCTCCAGCATTGAGCACCTTGGGCAGAATGTCAGTGAGTTTCCAAGGATAACCCTTTGGAGCCACGAGAGCGTCAAACTTCTCAACCATCGGCTTAGAGTAGTTGCGGGTCTCGGGGTCAATGGGTAGCATGCCGGATGCGTCTCCCACGCCAAGCACCTTCTCGCCTGTGAGCTGCCAATGGATGTAGCCGGCAAGAGTGGTGATGAAGTCGATATCCTTCACATGGTCGTTGTCCTCAAGTATGCACTGATAGAGATGTGAGATGCTCCATCTGAGTGGAATGTTATATACAAACAGCTTGGAGAGTTCTGCCGCTGCCTTGGCTGTATTGGTGTTGCGCCATGTGCGGAAGGGTACCAATATTTCCTGTTGCTTGTTGAATGCCATGTAGCCATGCATCATTGCAGAGAAACCGATAGCAGCAAGTGACTCAATCTCACAGTCATACTGTGACTTTACGTCCTTGCGGAGCTGGGCATAGCAGTCCTGCAAACCATTCCAAATGGCATCTATACTGTATGTCCACAGTCCGTCAACAAGCTGGTTTTCCCATTCGTGGCTTCCCTGTGCTATAGGTTTGTTCTCACCATCGATGAGAACAGCCTTGATGCGTGTAGAGCCAAACTCTATGCCGAGAATGGCCTTACCTTGTATGATTGTTTCTTTTGCGGTCATAATTCTTTTATTTAAGAGGAGTTATTAGGGAGTTATCTTCCTTTAATTAACTTCTCATCATAACTTCCCAAAATTAAATTATCTCAACGCCTTGTTCAGCATGTAATATACCTCGTTGTTGCGAAGCTGGTTCTTGAAGCCGCTGATAGTGGTGTTCTTGTCAATGTTGACATACTCAATACCAACCATTTCTGCAAAGTCTTCCCAATATTCGGCTGTGATGTCGTAAGAGAAAGCGCTGTGGTGAGTACCGCCTGCAAGAATCCATGCACCAGCACCAATCTCGAAAGTAGGCTGGGGAACCCAAAGAGCGGATGCCACGGGGAGCTTGGGCATTGGCTTCGGTTCGATGCACTCAACCTCGCTTGTGATGAGACGGAAACGATTGCCAAGGTCAACGACAGTTGCCTTGATACCCTTGCCAGTCTTTGATGTGAATACAAGACGTGCAGTCTGCTCCTTGCGGATACCAATACCGAGGAAGTGCACTTCGAGAGTCGGTTTGTCAACAGCAATGAGAGGACAAACCTCGAGCATGTGGCTTTGGAGAGAAGAAGTGCAGTCAGCAGCAAAATTGAGGGTGTAGTCCTCGAGGAATGAGCATCCCTTGGCAAGTCCCTGGTTCATCACCCACAAAGAACGATAGAGGCATGCCGTCTTCCAGTCGCCTTCAGCACCGAAACCGATACCCTCTGCCATCAACCGCTGTGAAGCAAGACCTGGAATCTGGTCGAAACCGATAAAGTTCGGGTCGTTAATATCAGCCTCACCGAGGTCATCGAAGTTGGTGGTGAATGCAGTGGCACCCTCTTCCTTCAATACACGGCGCAGAGCAATCTCAGCCTTGGCTGCATGCTTAACCTTTTCCCAATAAACTTCCTCGCCAGACTCGTCAATCTTGATGGTGTAGGCCTTCTTGTATTCCTCAACAAGAGCGTCAGCCTCTTCATCTGACACCTGTTTCCAATACTCCATAAGATTGGATACAGGATAGTAGTCAACATGATAGCCGAGACGCTGCTCAAACTCAACACGGTCGCCATCGGTGACAGCTACATTGTTCATGTTCATACCAAACATCAGACAGCGCACATTGTGAGCATCGGCAACGGCAGCTGCAACACGTGACCAAACGGCGATGCTGTCCTGAGCCTCGGCGCTCTTCCAATGACCGACAACAACCTTGCGGGGGATACGCATACGGCTGCAGATGTGACCGAACTCGATGTCGCCATGAGCCGACTGGTTGAGGTTCATGAAGTCCATGTCAATAGTGTCCCATGGCAACTCGGCATTATATTGTGTGTGGAAATGGAGCAAAGGCTTCTTCAGGGCCTGCAGACCCTTGATCCACATCTTGGCAGGAGAGAATGTATGCATCCATGTGATGATACCAACACACTTCTCATCATTGTTGGATGCCTTCATGATTGCCTCTACCTCAGCTGAAGAATTAGCTGTTCCTTTATAAACAACTTTAATGGGAAGGCGACCCGACTCATTGAGGCCAGCTACCATTTCCTTTGAGTGACTGTCAACTGCAACTACTGCGTCACCTCCATACAGGAGCTGTGCTCCAGTTACAAACCATACTTCATAGTTTTCAAATGCTTTAACCATAGCTTTAAGTTTTTAATTGTTTATAATATTAAATGTTAGATTTTTCTTAATATCCTTTATCTATATTCATTGATTATGACTTTTTCTTCTGACCGTAGTATGCATTGGGTCCATGCTTGCGGCTGAAATGTTTCTCAATAAGAAGGGGATTCATCGATGTCCACGGATTGAGAGTGAAGGAGATGTATGCCATTTTTGCAACCTGTTCCATAACAACAGCATTATATACGGCATTGTCAGCATTCTTTCCCCATGAGAATGGACCATGGTTCTTAACCAATACTCCGGGGGTATGCACAGGATTGATGCCTCCGTCATTGATTCTCTTGACAATGACATTGCCTGTCTCCAACTCATAGTCACCCTTTACCTCAGTCTCTGTCATAGCATCGGTGCAGGGGATTGCATCATGGAAATAGTCGGCATGTGTGGTTCCGATGTTTGGTATGTCCTTTCCAGCCTGTGCCCAGGCTGTGGCATAGGTCGAGTGGGTGTGGACAATACCGCCTATTTCGGGGAAGGCGCGATACAGGACAAGATGTGTCGGTGTGTCAGACGAGGGATTGAGTTCACCCTCAACAACCTTGCCGGTCTGAAGATCTACAACCACCATATCCGATGCCTTCATTGTGTCATAATCAACACCTGATGGCTTTATGACGACGAGGCCTTTCTCACGGTCAATTCCTGATACGTTGCCCCATGTGAAAATCACGAGATTGTGCTTTACAAGGTCGAGATTGGCCTTGAACACTTTTTCTTTCAATTCTTCCAACATAGTTTTATTCCTTTCAATTTTAGATTTTATTTATAATTAGTCATTATTGTTTACGGAGTCAAATGATAATCATATATTATATTCTCATAATTTAAATCCGTTGTCTTCGTTGTAAGCATTCTTGTTGAAGCGATATAATGATGCTCCACGTTTGGACGATGTCTTGTCAATTAGCTCTGTCCTTTCGATAAAGTCCATTTCCTTGATGCGTTTGCGAAAGTTGCGCTTGTCCATCTCCTCACCGTTGACAGCTTCATAAAGGTGCTGCAGCTGGGTGAGTGTGAACAGAGAAGGGAGCAGGTTGAAACCAACTGGCTGACGGGACATCTTGTCTTGCATCATCTTGCGGGCCTTTGTTATCATTTTGTTGTGGTCTGAATACATGTTTGGCAGATTATTAATGTTCACCCATTCCACACCATGTTGCTCGCGGAGTCTGTCATTATAGTCATTAACATTGATTAGAGCGTAATAGGCTATTGATATAACTCGTTCTCCTGGATCACGGTCAACATTACCAAATGCGCCTACTTGTCTCATATACAACTTGTTGATGCCCGTAAGTTCTGCTAATACTCTAACTGCGGCATCGTCGATACTTTCGTCATTACGGACAAATCCGCCGTATAGCGACCATTCACCTCGTCCCGGGTCCAAATGTCGTTTGCCTATTAACACTTTCAGTTGTCCTTCATCAAAACCGAAGATGATACAATCGACTGATACCAGCATTTTGGAGTAAATTCCGTAAAAGCCTGTCATATATCCTTTATTTTCAATGGAAGTCTTAGATAATTAATATGAATATTGTAGATATGTGTCAGGAATCGGGAATGCTGTCATCCCCAATCCCTGACTATATTTAACTTCAAAAATTACCAGAAGTAAGCATAGAATGTTGCACAAAGCCCAATTACTACAAGGGTGCCAATAATGTCGAACCATCCCCAGCTGTCACGTATGGATTTCTTGAAGTCAGCCGTGAAGGTGATTGCCTCTACCTGTTCTTTACTTGGGGCAGGTGTGAAACAACTTACTACAATCATGAAGATGATAAGGAACACGAGCAGCCAGCATTCAAATACCAGCCAATTGGTTTGCCAGAACCATGCGGTGGCATCCCAGAAGGCACCATCCATTGCAGACTTGCCCGTATCTGTGATTACGTTAGTCACAAGGCGCACCATTCCAATAAGGAAACCAAAAATCATAGTGTATTCTCCCGCCTTTGGGGTAATCTTCTTAGAGAAAATACCCATCGCAAACACTGCTACCATGGCAGGCGCAAGCAGAGACTGTATTCCCTGGAGGTAATTGTACAGTGTGTCCATCTTCATCATAATGGGCAACCATGCAAAACCAAGTATCACAACAACGACAGTAGCCACACGGCCTACAAAGACATAGTGTTCCTCTGTCATGCCTTTTTTGAGAGGCTTGTAGAAATCTTCAGTGAAAAGAGTGGCACAGCTATTGAAGAATGCTGCCAATGAAGCTACAAGGGCACATATAAATCCGATTGTCACAATACCCTTAATACCTGCTGGCAATACATTCTTTACCATAATGGCAAAGGCTGCGTCGGTCTCCTGCATCTCTATTGAACCTTGCTCTGCCAATGCAGCTGCAATCATACCAGGGATGAGGAACATGAAGCAAGGAAGAACTTTGAAGAAACCGGCGGCGATGGTACCGCGGCGGGCGCGCTTCATCACTTCTTCATTGCTTTCACCCGGAACTTGTCCGAGTACACGCTGTACGATATGCTGGTCAGTACACCAATACCAGAATCCAATGATGGTGGCACCAAGGAATACTACAAATCCGGGGTATTCCTGATACATGCTGTCACCTTCTTCCCAATGGAACATGTGGGTGGTTCCATATCCGTTGTTAAGTTGGTTGCAGTATTCCATCATGCTTGTCCAACCCTCACCAATGCTGCCTCCACCGAGAGTGGCAAGACCAAGGAATAGTACGAGGAATGAGCCGATAACTAGAATAGGTGTCTGGATTGTGGAAAGGGTCATGACACCCTTCATACCTCCAAACACAGTGAAAATCGTCGTCAGAATAATAAGACCGATGGCTCCAACCCAGAAGTTCAAGCCCCACAGATACTCAAAGAAGATACCACCGGTAAGTGCTGTGACGCTTACTTTGGTGAGGATGTAGGCCACGAGTGTGATGATGGAAAGCCAGGAACCAGTACGTTGGGTATAGCGGAACTTCAGGAAGTCGGGCATGGTGATGATCTTGCCCATCTTGTTAATAAGAAGCTGATAGAATGGTACGAAAAGCCAACCAAGGATAAGAATCATCCATCCCTGCATCTCCCAGTGTGCCATACCTACTCCGCTCTTGGCGCCAGTTCCGGCAAGGCCAACAAGATGCTCAGAACCAATGTTGGCAGCAAAAATAGCCATACCGATAACATACCAGGGTTCTCCCTTGCCAAATAGATAAGCAGAGGAGTCTTCACCCTTTTGTGACTGTTTGTCTTTTACGATGGCTCTCCATACTGCCCATACAACGCCTAATACTCCAAGAGCGAGTACAGCCCAGTCAAGCCAAATAAATTCTGTTGATGTCCAATTCATTGTTACGTTTAATAATTAGTAGTGTTAATAATTTATGTTAAAGTTAGGATTGTAGTTATTTGACGGAGAACTTGTATGCGCAATGGCTATAGTATTTCTCTCCTGGCTTAAGATATGGCTGTGGCCAGTCTTTCTTGTTGGGAGAGTCTGGATACTTTTGGCTTTCCAAACATACAGATACTTGTTTGGGATACTTGATACCATGCTTACATGCGATGCCAGTGCCT
This sequence comes from Prevotella sp., assembly GCA_034101015.1. GTDB lineage: Bacteria > Bacteroidota > Bacteroidia > Bacteroidales > Bacteroidaceae > Prevotella. The sequence continues at coordinate 20,339 of JAXEKN010000012.1, read as the reverse complement.
TGGAAATTGCCTGTATAGCACTGTACGCCTGGCTCATTCGTGTACATTTCCATGAAGATTCCTGTTTTGGGAGAATAGAGTGAGGCGCATACTTGTGTATCGTCACCCTTGCCATCCTTATAAGTGTTCAGACACCAGTTGTGATCATATCCACTTGTATTTTTAATCTGCTGGAATGTAGTGTCGCAAATAGTTTCGGCGATAGCATGAGGAGTTCTGAAGTCCATTGGTGTGTTTTCAACAGATGCTATCTCTCCAGTGGTCATATAAGTGGCATCAGCAGGCGTGTAGTTGTCTGCATTTAGATAAAGTACCATGTCAGTACCCACTTTCGAGGGATCACCGTTAAGGTTGAAGTAGCTGTGATTGGTCATGTTGATGACTGTCTCCTTGTCGGTTGTGGCCTCCCACTTGATGTCGAGCGTATTGTTGCTCATCAATGTGTATGTAGTTGTTGCAGTGACAGTACCGGGAAAACCATTGTCTCCATCAGGTGAAACTATTGTGAGCTTGAGTGTAGAGTCATTAAGCAGTTCCGGGTCATATACCTGATACATCCATCCTGTTGGACCGCCATGTAAGCAGTGCCCAAAGTTGTTCTGTGGCAATTGGTATTCCTTTCCATCTACCGTGATTTTGCCCTGGTTAATACGATTGGCATATCGCCCGACTGATGAACCAAAATCACTTGGAGAATTCTCGATGTCGGCATACTGGGCAATATTATCATAGCCCAATACCACATCAGTGGGATTGCCTTCCTTGTCAGGGACGACGATTGATACTACTCGACCACCAAAGTTGGTGATGCACACCTCCATGCCGTTGGCATTCTTTAGTGTGTACAAGGCCGTTTTCTTGCCATTGATAGTTGAGTCAAATTTTGCAGGATTCAAGCCTGACTCTGTGAGCGTAACTGCTTTTTCTCCTGACTGGCAGCTTGCCATCATTGTGAGGGTCAAGCCTAATGCATAGCATGATGTCTTAAATTTCTTCATCTTTATAGATGCTTTTAGTTGTTAATAAATAGAGATTGTGCTTTTTCGGGGTCAAAGATACAATAATTTTTTGAATTGGCAATGATTTTTTCTATTTATTTTCTTCTATTAGTGTAGGTTTTACACTTTATATATACTTTATGACCCTAAATTAATATATATTAACTTGAAATAATGATGAATGGAGGATAGATGATAATGTCATCTTGTCCTCCATTCTATTCTTATATAACCTAAAATTGTTTAGCAAATTTTTCTTGAACCATCACCGATAACTACATCGTAAACCTTTGGCTCGTGTCCATATTTTGCATTAAACTTCTGCTTAGCGTCAGCAATGAACTTGTCGTAAAGGCTTGCTTTTACAAGGTTTATGGTGCAACCTCCAAAGCCACCACCCATAATACGGCTACCTGTAACGCCGTTTTCTTTAGCAATGTCATTGAGGAAATCCAGTTCTTCGCATGATACTTCATAGTCTTTGGACAGGCCTTCATGTGTCTCATACATCTTCTGGCCGACTGTCTCATAGTCACCTTCGTTTAGAGCATCACATACAGCGAGTACGCGGTCTTTTTCGCCGAGTACGAACTTGGCTCGTCTGTAATCCTCTTCTCCTACCTCTTCCTTTACTGCCTCAAGTTGTTCCCAAGTGCAGTCACGCAGTGTTTCAAACTTTGATTCAGGGAACTTTACTGCTATATGTTTTACTACATTCTCACAGCTGTTGCGACGGTCGTTGTAAGGTGAGCCTGCAAGTTCGTGCTTCACTACAGAGTCGAGCAGGACGAGTTTGTATCCCTCTGGCATGAATGGGAAGTATTCAAACTCACGGCTGCGGCAGTCAAGGCGCATGAGGCAACCCGATTTTCCGAATACCGATGCGAATTGATCCATAATGCCACAGTTGACACCGCAGTAGTTGTGTTCCGTTGCCTGACCTACGAGTACAAGGTCCCATTTTGATATGCGGTTGTCTGCGAACAGGTCGTTGATAGCAAAAGCAAAGCAACTTTCCAAAGCTGCTGATGATGACATACCAGCACCAAGAGGTACATCTCCTGCAAATGCAGTATTGAATCCCTTAACATCAACTCCCAATTTTCTCATTTCCTGAACAACACCATAAATATATCTTGCCCAGCTTGCACGTGGTCCTTCAGGATCATCCACCTTAAACTCGACGCGATCCTTAAGGTCAATAGAGTATGCCTGAATGGTGTTTGTGCCATTGGGGCGGATTTCGCACATCATTCCCTTGTCAACGGCACCGGGGAAAACAAAACCACCATTGTAATCAGTATGTTCACCAATAAGATTGATTCTGCCTGGTGATGCATAGATGTTGCCTGTCTGTCCATCGAAATGCTTTATGAACCGGCTTCTTACAAATTCAATTTCCATAATTAAATCGTTTTTAAATGTTTTACCTTATTAATATAGTTGATAATTAATCTACGGGGATGTCTTTATTGACATTCTTAGATCCAATAAGAGCGTACCAGAACATGTATGCCATAGCCAGTAAGGGTACTATATAGCTTATCATGTATCCAGTGTTGTCAGCAATGTAGTTTTGAATGAGAGGAAGAACACCGCCACCAACTACCATCATCATAAATATTCCTGATGCCTGAGCAGTGTATTTGCCTAATCCCTCTGTAGCAAGGTTAAATATTGATGCCCACATTACGGATGTGCATAAACCGCAGAGCACGAGTAGGAGAGCACTAAAGGGAACAATCGTCATTTCCAATGTGCTACCGGTAAACAGAGGCATGGATGTGGTCACGGATTTTGGAATGAACATTGCAAGGAGGATAAGTACCATACCGGCTCCAGACGTACAGAGCATAAGAACTTTTGACGATACCTTGTCGGCAATGAAGCCGGCCACGAATCGTCCGACGAGCATGAGCAACCAGTATGTACCAGCAACAAATCCACCTATGGCAGCGGCATTTGTCAGTATGCCAGCACCTTTGTCAGTCGTGTCGGAAATATAGAAGTTTAGCGTTCCGGGTATGCCAATTTCCACACCCACATATACAAAGATGGCAATCACACCCAAAACGCAGTGGCGGAATGCCCAAGGAGAATGTTCGAATTTTGTTTCAGATGTTACTTTGCCAATAGATGGGTCCTCAATAGGTATGAACAGCAATACAATAAATGCAGCTGCAAAAACGGCCATGGCTATATAAAGAACCATATTGACATCTGCCATCTGTGTGCTTGCTGTCACTGTTCCTATAAGTGCACCAACGAACATTGGAGTTAAAGTGCCGGATAAAGAGTTTAGCGTACCACCTATGAGGTTCAACTGATTACCGCGGTTTCCGCCACCACCAAGAAGGTTGAGCATAGGATTAACAACTGTGTTGAGCAAACATACTGAAAAACCTGATACAAACGCTCCAAGCAGATAAACATAGAAACCATTCATACCATCGGCCTTACCAGATAGGAATTGGATTAACACTCCAACAAATCCTACTCCAATACCAAGCAGGGCTGTTTTCTTGTAGCCAATTTTTGTCAGGAGTTTTCCGGCGGGAATGCCCATAAAGAGGTATGCAAAGAAATTCATGAAGTTACCCATCATGCCTAACAGGTTACTACCACCTATTTCAGGTTGGTTTTTCCATATTACACCGAGTGGAGCAGCTAAGTTTGTAACGAATGAAATCATTGCATAAAGGAAGAACATGGTGATAATAGCTATCCAGCTTCCTTGTCTTTTTTGTGATTCTGACATGTTATTTATTATTAATAATTAGTAAATATCGATTAATAGATTTTCAACAGACAAAGTTAAAGAAGCCACAATCTAATATTGTTTCTGCTTCTTTAACTTTATGTGTCGTTGATGATAATTATTTATTCACACCAAACTTATAGATAGTTTTCTGCTTGTACTGTTCTGACGGGCGAAGTACTACAGAGGGGAAGTAGGGACGGTTAGGTGAGTCGGGGAAGTGCTGGCACTCAAGACATACTGCTGAACGTTTGGGGAAGGTGGCACCATGCTGTCCTGACTTGCCTGTACAGAAATTGGCTGTGTAAAGCTGCATTCCTGGCTCTGTGGTGTAAACTTCCAGAGTTCGTCCGCTTTCTGGCTCTGTTATGCGAGCTGCAAAGCTGAGTGCACCTTCCTCTTTTTTGTTAAGAACATAATTATGGTCGTATCCAGACCCGTTCTTTATCTGCTCATTGTCAGAATCAATCTCAAGGCCAAATGCTTTGGGTTTGCGGAAGTCAAATGGTGTACCCTCTACTTTGAGAATTTCGCCAGTAGGAATACTTGTTGAATCAATGGGGAGGAAAAAGTCAGCATTAATCTCGCACAATTGATTTTCGATTGTAGGGGTGGGGTTGGCTATTCCTGCAAGAGAGAAGAATGCGTGATGAGTCAGACATACGATGGTCTTCTTATTGGTTGTTGCAAGATATTCAATAACCAATTCGTTGTCATCAGTGAATGTAAACTCAACCGTTACCTTCATTTCGCCAGAGAAACCCTCTTCACCGTATGGAGAAGTATAGTTGAGAGCTAATGCACGCGGCCCCATCTGTCTTGCATCCCATACTTTGAGATTGAAGCCCTTTTTGCCTCCATGCAGGTGATTTGGACCATCATTAAGAGCCAACTGATAGTCTTTGCCATTGAGTGTAAAGTGGCCTTTGCATATACGGTTGCCATAACGTCCAATCAGAGTGGAACGATAAATTTCATCGGTCTCCAGAAGAGACTGGATGCTGTCAAATCCCTGAATGACGTTTGCTACATTACCGTCTTTGTCGGGCACCATGATAGCGCATATCGCACCACCATAATTACTGATTGCCACTTCATAACCCTTGCGGTTGCGCAAGATGTATAAGTCGGTTTTTTTACCATTGATGGTGGTCTGAAAGTCCTTGCGATTCAGGCCACACAAGTTCGCTGTTTCTGAATTATTTGCCATAATCGTATGTTTTTAGTTACTAACTTAATTCTTTAGTTTGCAAAGTAACAAAAAAAATACGACATATACAAGTAATTCGACAAAAAAAATGTTTTTATTGTGTTAAAAACACCTAAAAACAATTTTTCAGTAAGTCGGCGACCACATAACTGCTACCACCGACAAATATCATATCGTCATGTGCTGCATGTCTCAAAGCATGTGCAAATGCTTCTTTTACAGTATTATAACCAGTGCCATACAACCCCTTGGCTGTGGCTTTGTCCATAATGGTAAGCCAAGGTATAGCTCTATGGTTGTCTGCTTGCGTAAAATAGTATATTGCGTTTTTGGGAAGTAAGTCAAGTACTCCATTAAGGTCTTTGTCGTTAACCATGCCAAACACGATATGCATAGTCTTGCATTTTGTCTCCTTAATTTGATTACTGATATAATTCCACCCGGCTAGGTTATGACCAGTGTCGCATACCACTAAAGGCACATTTTTAAGCACTTGCCACCTGCCTGCAAATCCAGTTAGTTCATTAATATTGTTGAGTGCCTTGTTGATTTCACTTGTAATGATCTCCTTGCTTCTTTCTTTAAAACATTTGCAGACGTATCCCATCTCCCTAAGTTGATTGATGGCCACTAATACCGTGTTGATGTTTTTTTCCTGGTATAATCCTTGAAGTTCGCTGGTAATATAGCCGTATGTACTACTATAATATAATAATGTGGAATTATCTGACTTTTTGACCTCAAGAATTTCTTTGTTGTCCGGGTCCTCTGCAAAGATCACGTTGGTTTGCATTTTCTTTGCCTTGTTTTCAAAGACAGGGCGAGTCTCGCTATTGGTCTCACCAACTATGACAGGAACACCCTTTTTGATTATGCCAGCTTTTTCGGCCGCAATCTTGGAAAGGGTGTCACCAAGAAACTGTGTGTGGTCAAAACTGATGTTGGTTATTATAGAGAGAACAGGAGTGATGATATTGGTGCAATCCAAACGTCCACCCAACCCAACTTCGATAATTGCGATGTCAACCTTCATGTCTGCAAAGTATTTAAAAGCCATGGCGGTGGTAATCTCGAAGAATGACGGTTGGAGTGGTGTGAAGAATTTGCGTTCCTTACTGATAAAGTCAACGACATACTGCTCGCTCACCATTCTGCCGTTGACTCTTATGCGCTCTTTGAAGTCAACGAGATGGGGCGAGGTATAGAGACCCACTTTGTATCCTATAGTCTGTAAGAATGCGGCCAACATATTTGAACAAGACCCCTTTCCGTTAGTGCCAGCCACGTGTATAGTGATGTACTGCCTATGAGGGTGTCCAAAATGTTCATCGAGAGCTATGGTATTGTCAAGTCCGCTTTTATACCCGGAATTGCCTTGCCTTTCAAACATTGGCAATTGGCTATATAGATATTCTATAGTCTCCTTGTATGTCATAGTCCATTGATATTAATTGAAATAATTGCGGAACTTTTGGAATATTGACTGCTTGGTGTCGTTGTCACCTTTAAAATTGTCACTGTCCTTTAAATGTTCAATAACTTTTTTCTCCTCGCGGCTAAGTGTTTTGGGCACATAGATGCTGATGTTGACGATTAAATCGCCCACACCTCTGCCATACCCCTGAACTTCAGGAAGCCCCTTGCCTCTGAGACGAAGGGTCTTGCCGGGTTGGGTGCCTGATTCAACCTTCATTTTTACCTTCCCCCCACCAATAGTTGGTATTTCCACTTCACCTCCAAGGGCGGCTGTGGGGAAATCAAGTAGGAGATTATAGATAAGGTTGTTGCCATCCCTTATGAAGGTGTCATTAGGCTCTTCTTCTATAAGCACTTGAATATCACCCTTTATACCGTTTCTCTTTCCAGCATTTCCTTTACCTGGGACGTTGACAATCATTCCTTGTGCCACACCGGCTGGAATATTGATTTCAACTACCTCCTCACCTTTAACTACACCGGAACCTCCGCAAACCTTGCATTTGTTCTTTATCACCTTGCCTTCACCGCCACAAGTGGGGCATACTCCCTGTGTCTGCATCATTCCGAATATGCTTTGTGTAGTATGGGTGATATATCCAGAACCATGACAAGTCTGACATGTTTCCATGCCACTGCCTGCTTCAGCGCCACTGCCATGACAGTGAGAACATGCCACATCCTTTTTGACTTTAAATTTTTTTGTCACACCTTTGGCAATTTCTTCCAATGTCAACCTTACTTTCAGTCGGAGGTCATTGCCACGATGTTGTTGTGGTTGTTGGCGTCCACCACCGCCAAATCCACTAAAACCGCCAAACCCTCCGGCATGACCGCCAAAAATATCACCGAACATGGAGAATATATCGTCCATGTTCATGCTGGCACCACCGAAGCCACTGCCACCAAATCCACCGGTACCAGGACCATTAAACCCGAATTGGTCATATTGCTGACGCTTTTGTGGGTCATGGAGCACATCGTATGCCTCTGCCGCTTCTTTGAATTTTTCCTCGGCTTCCTTATTGCCGGGGTTGCGGTCTGGGTGATATTTGATGGCAATCTTTCTATATGCCTTTTTTATTTCGTCTTCTGAGGCGGTTTTGTCAACACCGAGCACCTCATAATAATCTCTTTTTGCCATAATGATAATATTTATTGTCCTACTGCCACTTTGGCGTGTCTAATTACCTTGTCATTCAGTTTGTAGCCCTTTTGTACACAATCAAGCACTTTGCCTTTCTTGTCATCACCCATACCCGGCACCATTGCAATCGCCTCATGCACGTCAGTATTGAAATCGGCATTTTCTGTATCAATCAATTTGACACCAAGACCTTCCAGAATCTTTTGAAACTTTGTGTAAATCAGGTTTATGCCATCTCTAAGGATAGTTACATCCTCTGTCTTTTCTCCATTGGCTATTGCCCGTTCCATATCGTCAAGAACTGGCAATATTGCCTCAATGGCTTTTTCGCTTCCGTTGAGAATGAGTTCTGCTTTCTCCTTGAGTGTGCGTTTGCGATAGTTGTCAAATTCAGCCACAGATCGGAGGTACTTGTCCTTCAATTCTTCTATCTGGGCATTCGCCTCAGCGAGAGGATCCTTTTGTTCTTCCTCTTTCGGATGGTTTTCATTTGTGACAGCTGTATCTGCGTCAGCACAATTCTTGTCATTTGTATCGTCGGACTGAGTTTCTGTCTGATTGTTATTGTCAGTCTTCTGCTCATTAGTCTCGATATTCTCATTGGCGTTATGCTCCATTGCTGCTGTTTCGCCATCTTCGATGTTTACTTTCTTCTTTTCCATAATTTTCCAAAATTTTTGTTTTATACCCATACCATTGCAAAAATCGTGCCTATTTGGCGTTGCCGTACATTTTAGCTTTTTGTTCTTTAATGCTTTCATCATAGATATATTGGTCATACTCCATCAGTTTGTCTATTGTGCCTGATGGCGTCAGTTCTATGATGCGGTCTGCAACAGTCTGAATGAATTCATGGTCGTGGCTTGCGAAAAGGATATTTCCCTTAAACTGCACGAGATTATTATTGAATGCCTGAATACTTTCAAGGTCGAGATGGTTTGTAGGGGTATCGAGAATGAGACAGTTGGCATTTTTAAGTTGCATTCTGGCAATCATGCATCTCATTTTTTCTCCACCGCTTAACACGTTGACTTTCTTTTGCACATCCTCATCCTTGAACAGCATACGTCCGAGGAAACTCTTCATTTGCACCTCATTACCTTTGCCGAATTGGCTAAGCCAATCCACAAGATTCATGTCGCTCTGGAAATACTCAGTGTTGTCGAGTGGGAGATAGGCAGTAGTGATAGTCACACCCCATTTATATTCACCGGCATCAGCCTTTCGGTTACCGTTGATAATTTCAAAGAGAGCTGTCATAGCTTTGGGATTATGGCTCAGGAATACTGTTTTCTGTCCTTTTTCAATGGTGAAGTTTACATTGTCAAAGAGAACTGTTCCGTCAGGTTCAACAGCTTTGAGTCCATTGACCTCCAATATCTGTGTACCCGGTTCACGCTCCATTTGGAATATGATACCAGGATATTTACGTGAAGACGGCTTGATTTCCTCCACATTGAGCTTTTCAAGCATTTTCTTTCTTGAAGTGGTTTGCTTGCTTTTTGCCACATTGGCAGAGAACCTGCGTATGAATTCCTCAAGTTCCTTCTTTTTCTCCTCTGCTTTCTGCCTTTGGTTTTGTGCCTGGCGCAGTGCGAGCTGTGATGATTCATACCAGAATGAATAGTTGCCGGAGAACACTGTCACCTTTCCAAAGTCAATGTCCACGGTTTGTGTTGACACGGCATCAAGGAAGTGGCGGTCGTGACTCACTACAAGCACTGTCTGTTCGACATTACTGAGATATTCTTCCAGCCACATTACAGTATCGAGGTCAAGGTCGTTGGTAGGCTCATCAAGAAGCAGGTTGTCGGGATGACCAAAGAGAGCCTTTGCAAGCATCACCCTGACTTTCTCGTTGTTGGACAGTTCGCTCATCATCTTGTCGTGTTTGTCATCCATGATGCCAAGATTTGATAGCATTTGGTCAGCATCACTTTCTGCATTCCAACCGTCCATCTGGGCGAATTTATCTTCCAGTTCGGCCACCTTTATGCCGTCTTCCTCGTTGAAGTCTTCCTTCATATATAGAGCCTCGCGTTCCTTCATGTTATCCCAAAGAGGCTTGTGACCCATCAATACGGTATCGCGCACACTGTATTCGTCATATTTGAAGTGGTCCTGTTCGAGTACAGAGAGTCGCTCTCCAGGTCCCATTTCCACAGTACCCTTATTAGGTTCGAGCTCTCCGCTGATAGCTCTGAGCAGTGTTGACTTTCCGGCACCATTTGCACCGATAACACCATAGATGTTGCCACTTGTGAATTTGAGGTTCACGTCCTTGTAAAGGACTTTTTTACCGAATTGAATTGCAAGATTTGTGACTGTAATCATGTCTTCTATAAATTTGTAATTATATGTATTGTATATACGATTATATATAAAGCGGCTGCAAAGTTACAACATTTTTGTCATTCTACCAAATAAAAATTGCAATTATTTGTTTTTATGAAAAAAAATGCCTACCTTTGCACGCTAAAAAATGAATAAACAGGTTATATGAATATGATTAAGAATTTGATATTTGATTTTGGCAAGGTTCTTGTTGACTATGATTTTGAGAGATTTTTCAGTATGCACATTGCTGATGAGAAAAGGCGTGACGAACTCTTTCGCATAATGTGCTGCGGTGACTTACAGGAGGAGTTAGACAAGGAGCTGACAGATTTTGACAATATTGTAGATGCCTTTATCCTGAAACATCCCGACTTTGAGCCAGAGATACGTATATTCCAGGCTTGCTATGAGGATGTTGTGACAGGTGAGGTTGAGGGTATGCGTCAATTGCTCATACGCCTAAAGTCTGCTGGGTATAAGTTGTATGGATTGACAAACTGGTGCAGCAAGGTTCATAACACCATGCGCCAATATGATATTTTCCGTCTTCTTGATGGTCAGGTGGTTTCCTCAGAAGAGCATGTTATAAAGCCAGATCCGGAGATTTATCAAATTCTTATGAATCGTTATCATCTGTTGCCTTCAGAATCTGTCTTTACAGACGACAAGTTGGAAAATGTTGATGCTGCCATTGCATTGGGTATGTATGGCATTCATTTTCAGAATGCCATACAATATGAGAAGGAATTAGGCAAAATAGTCAATATGTGACTATTTGCCATATTTCTTAATTAGGTCTTCAGCTTGTGGATCGCCCAGCCCCTTGGCTAATTGCAGGTTTTTCACTCCATCCTCTTTGTTGCCTTTAAGACATTGTGCAAGTCCAAGAAACAGATAACCGTCGCTGGCATTAGGGTCAATATTGATACATTCCTGTGCTGTTACCATCGCTTCGTCAATCATCCGTACACGAATTAGCAGGGAGGCCTTTTCCGCCAGATAGAGTAGGTTAGTGGGTTCTTTGCTTATTGCAGTGTCGAGGTCATCGAGTGCTTGTTTGAAAAGGCGTCCGTTTGTTTCAGCCAGGGCCTTTGTATAATAGAAGTTACCTCCAACCTGGGCTATCATCAGTTTTTCATATTCATTATAGTCGTTGATAGCCTTGCGCCATTGGCTCATTGCTGCCAATGCCTGGGCGCGTGCCAAGATGTATGGAGCCGCTTCTTTAAGATAAGGTTGGGAGAAGGTTGCCACTGCACTGTCAAGCATTGCAATGTATTGCACAGTATCTCCTGTCATCTCCATACACCGCGCAGCTGCATAATACACTTCGGCTGTCTTCTGTCCTTTTGTCATCAATTCGTTATAGCAGTTTAATGCTTCGGCATATTTCTCGGATGAGAACAGAATATCTCCCTTTTGTTTTATATACAATCCTTGAGGGTCGATGTTAACTGCCTGTTCTGCTTCGGCGAGTGCTTTGTCAAATGACCAAATATGTCCAGCTTTCTCTTTGAAATATACCATATTCTGATATATCATGCGTGCATAATTATAGTGTGCTTCAGCCTTGTCATCAGCCTTTCCTATAGCCAGTTGCATGTATTTGTCAGCCTCCGGATAGTTTTCTTCAGCTGACATTATCTGAGCCTTGTAGCTATAACCTTCCGGTGAATCGGGAAATTTTACCAAATAATCATCCACCATTCCGATAAAGGACTTTGCATCGCCTATAGTGCTGCATAGATAAAGTGCAATGTTGGCCTGTTCGATATCATCTGGTAAGGCCTTGCGTATCGCTGTTGTCCTCAGTGTAGCGTCGTTCATGCTTATTCCGGTCATCTTCATATCAGCGACAAACTGTGGAGCGACGGCATACTGTTTATCCTTATTATCCGCAGCTGGTTGGAGTATGCCAACAACATCCCCAGCCGTATTTAGATATGGACACCCGACAGTGTTTTCGGGGACAGAGCCAGAGAAGGTGAAGTAGTCATAATCGCCATTGACTTTTTGCACGGATGTCACCTTTGCAGCTGAACATTGCACAGTAGTTTTTGCATTATAAGGCAATAGCCATGCCGATGAGTTTGTTGTGGCTGTTGCCATTTTCAGCATAGTGCATTTGTTGATGTCAACCTTGAATTTTGCAACGTCATAGATGTCGTTGGCACCAATGATACTGTTTACGTTATATTCTTTTCCCGAAGCATCAATAATCACAGCACGTTCAGCACCACGGAATGGTGAGAATGGGCTCACAGCCACTCCGTCGGTAGAGATAAAGAATCCATTGCTACTTGACAATAATGTACCTTCACTGTCAAATGTCTTTAGAGTGAATACTGCCTTTGATGCTTTTTTCAACCATTTGTCAGGTTGGGCAATAGCTGAACCACATATCGTGGCGGTCAATAATATTAATAATAACTTTTTCATATTTCTGATAACTTTTATTCTGTGATTTTCAACAAGGCTTTAGCATTGCCTATGGCTGCTTCCGTGACGTCACTTCCACTTAGCATTTGGGCAATCTCAATGACACGTTCATTGTCGGTGAGCATCTTCATATGGCTTATTGTGCCATCTGCTGAATCTTCTTTGTAAACCTTGTAGTGAGTCGAACCTAATGCTGCAATCTGTGGTAGATGTGTGATGCTAAGCACCTGCCTGTTGTTCTCACCCATTTCCTTCATGATGTGTGCCATCTTTTCGGCAATTTTTCCGCTGACTCCTGTGTCAATCTCATCAAATATGATAGTGGGCAGTTTCACTGCACCGCTAATCATTGCTTTTAGTGAAAGCATCAGTCGTGCTATTTCGCCACCCGATGCCACTTGTACCACTTGTTGCAATGGCATGTTTTTATTGGCAGAGAAGAGAAAGTCAATTTTGTCGGCACCATGAGGTCCGAGAGCATCATGTATTATGGCAATTTGAAAATTTACATTAGGCATGCCAAGAGCCAATAGTCTTTCAACTACATTCTTTTGAATTAATGATGAAGCAGATTTTCTCTTCTTGGTAAGTATGTCAGCCTTTCTTTGTGTATTTTCAATTGATATATTAAGTGCTTCTTCATTATGTTTAAGAATTTCGTCAAAGTTTTCAATGTCATTGAGTCGTCTTTTAAGGTCATCACGCAAATTTATTAGTTCTTCCACTGATTCTGCATGGTATTTTTTTTCCAAATCATAAATTCTGTCGAGACGTGAGTTGACATTGTCAAGGTCTGCCGGATTATAATCAATATTGTCCAGCATTGTACCTAATTCTTCAGATATGTCCTTCAGCTCGATGTATGTTGAATCCATTCTCACCGACAGTTCACCGGCTGCGGGCATAATCTTTTCAATCTGATGTAATGACGATATGGACGATCGTAATTGTGTGATAATACCAGTGTCATCTGCTGATAGGGAATTGTCGGCAATATATAAACATTTTTTAATTTCCTCTGAATGACTCATTTGCCGGGCTTTTTGTTCTAACTCTTCTTGTTCACCATCAAGAAGGTTTGCCGCCTCAAGTTCATTATACTGATATTGCAGGAAGTCAGCCTTAGCCTTGCTTTCAGCTATGTCATCACGAAGCTTACGAAGTGCTTTTTCGCATTCCTTCATCTTGTTGTACTCCGTGCTATAGTCTGACAATTCCTTGGTGTTGTCTGCAATGATGTCAACAACGTTCAGTTGGAAGTCCTGTTGTCCTAACAATAGATTCTGATGTTGGCTATGAACATCTATGAGTCGGTCGCCCAAGTCTTTCAGGGTTGTGAGGTTTACAGGAGTGTCATTAATAAACGCACGACTTTTTCCTGAAGAAGTGATTTCCCTTCTCACAATGCAATCCGACTCGTCATATTCAATGTCATTGTCAGAAAAGAAGCCCTTCATATCATATCTGCTCAGGTCAAAGTGAGCCTCGACGACACATTTTCCAGCTCCTTGACGTATTAGTTTGGTGTCTGCACGCTGTCCTTTGAGAAGTCCGATAGCTCCAAGCACAATGCTTTTGCCGGCACCGGTCTCTCCTGTGATGACAGAGAATCCGCCTTTCATGTCGATATCGAGTTTTTCGATGATGGTGAAATTACTTATGTATAAATGTTTTATCATGACATAATATATTATAATTATTCCCTGATCTTCTCCCAGGCCTCATTTTGAGCCGCATTGATATTCTGCAGTAATTCGAATATTGACTCTTTTTCCTTTTGTGTTCCCTTACCTTTGTATATCAAGGAAAGTTCGTCACGCTTGTAGTCAGTCCATATTTGTGGCCACCTGCTTAGTGGTTTGGCTTCGTGCGCTTTCTGGAGTCCTTCTTGCAGTGCCGTCGAGATATTGGTCCTGCCGCGTTCCACATTGTTTGCCATCTCGTCCATTCCTTTTCTGTAGTAGTCGTATTGTAGTTGGCGGAATGGTTTCATGGCCTCGTCAATATAGTCGTTGATGAGTGCAAACCGGTTGCGACTGTCATCGAAGGCCTTCCATCCAGGGAATTGCAGGTTTTGCGCGTTGTTAGTCAGGTTCATGCAGCGCTGGAGTATCTCCGTGCCTCCGAGAGGTGAGAATGAGTCGAGATCAATACCAATAATGAGCCATGCATAATAGGCAAAGAGAGCCACTAACTGGTTGTCAATAACCTCCTCGTTGAAATTGAGTTGGTCAAATTCTGCAAATTCAAAATTGAAGTTGTTGTCAGTGTTGTTGTATAATGTAGTGGTATATTGGGAGTTAAATACAGGTCTGTTGGCTTGTATGAGAGCCGAACATTCGAATGTATTGGATGTCTTGTCGTATTTATTAACAGTGATGTTGAAGTTGCACACAATTCGTTCGCGTGGTTGGAATTGCAGTTCGGTCCATTGTCTTTCATTGACAAACTGTTCCAAAGTCTGTTGTAGATTGTCAAATACGCTTTTGTCCGTCACACCCACTTTTTGAGTATTAATCGTAATCTTTGCCTGTATTTCCTGGGCATTCGTGATGATGCACCTGAATAAAGCAAAGCCAACGTAAATTAACGACATCACCAGTCTTTGATTCATAGATGCTCCTCCAATGTGTTAATAATGTCAACAGCCACCAATGCCTTGTCCTTCTTTTCAAATTCTTTTATTCCGGAACGTGAGATTATCTTGATTTGGTTTTCGTCCGACTGAAAACATGTTCCTTTGTTTCGTAATGAATTGAGAACAATGAAGTCAAGGTTCTTTCTTTCAAGTTTTCCAATGGCATTAGCTTCCTCATCGTCAGTCTCCAATGCAAATCCAACCGTTGTCTGTCCGGCGTGTTTCATCTTTCCGATTTCAGCGGCGATGTCATGAGTTGGTTCAAGACGGATTACTAATGCCTCATTCTCTCTTTTGATTTTCCTTTCTGCCTGTTTTTCCGGTCGGAAATCTGCTACGGCCGCACAGAGTATGGCAGCATCGCTTTTGCGGAAAGTATCTATAGCAGCATTATACATCTCCTCACAACTCTCAACATCAATACGTTTGATATTGTCACATGGAGTTGGTAAGCTGACAGGGCCAGCTATAAGGGTCACCTCTGCTCCTCTTTGTGAGCATTCCTTTGCGAGTGCAAACCCCATCTTACCACTTGAGTAATTTCCAATGAACCTCACAGGGTCGATTTTTTCGTATGTCGGTCCTGCTGTAATCATTATCTTCTTGCCATTGAGAGATTTCGGTAAATTGTCAGTCTCATAGTCAAAATAATTGTCAAGAGCATTGACAATCACTTCAGGCTCTTCCATACGTCCTTTGCCTTCAAGTCCGCTTGCGAGAAAACCACTGCCTGGTTCGATAATGTGATTACCATAAGATATGAGAGTGGCGAGATTGGATTGTGTTGAAGGATGTTGATACATATCGAGATCCATGGCTGGAGCAATGAAAACCGGAGCCTTCATTGACAAGTAGGTGGTGATAAGCATATTGTCGGCTATGCCGTGTGCCATTTTGCCGAGGGTAGAGGCAGTACATGGAGCTATGAGCATGGCGTCAGCCCACAGACCTAAGTCAACGTGACTGTTCCACGTACCGTCTTTTTGGGAAAAGAAATCGCTGACCACTGGTTTGTGAGTCAGTGCAGACAAGGTGATGGGTGTGATAAACTCCTTTCCTGAAGGAGTTATCACAACCTGCACCTCGCATCCTTTTTTGATCAATCCCCGTATGATGAGGCAAGCCTTATATGCAGCTATTGAGCCAGTGATGCCAATGACAATCTTCTTACCTTGTAACATTATACAGTATTATAAATTAATTAGATCATCCTGCTCTCACGCAATCTAATACGTGTGAGTACCTGTTTTGTATTGTATGTAAAGTCGCCTGCAAGTATCCAGCTATAGTAGCCGGGATCATATCTCAGTACATTGGCTACTTCTTCACCCTTGTGCTTGCCGAAGTTGAACACTTCCACTCTCACAGGATTGCCTTTAGCGTCATTAACCACCTTACCATTGATGTCCGTTTTGTTGGCCCAAATGATACGTCCAGCAAAGTCAACATTGTCGTTTTGCTTTGAAAATTCCGCGAGAACATCCATGTTGTTTTCAAGTCTGCGTTCTTCTTCCTCCTGTTTTTCAGGGTTATACATATCGAGTTGTCCCATCAGCACGCGATAGGTAGCCTCTGTATCCTGATCGGCCCGGTGTGCCTCAAAGTCTTCTTCCATTTTGCGTCCGCAATAAAATTTGTAAGCAGCTGAAAGGTTTCTGCGTTCCATCTTCTTGAAGATAGTACATGCGTCAATAAGCCTGCATTTTGAGAAGTCAAAATCTATGCCAGCCCTAAGAAATTCCTCAGCGAGCATGGGAATGTCAAAGTGATTGGAGTTGAATCCGGCAAAGTCACAGCCCTTGAATTCTTCGTTGAGGTTTGCTGCAACCTGTTTGAAGGTCGGTTTGTCTTTCACATCCTCGTCGGAAATACCTGTTAGTTGTGTGACAAGTTCTGGGATATGCTTTTCTGGATTGAGAAGCATATCTCCGCGTGTTTCCTTGCCGTCGGGATACACTTTTATATATGATAGTTGTGTGACACGGTCATTCACCATGTCAAGACCTGTTGTTTCCAGGTCAAAAATCACTAATGGTTTCTGTAAGTTGAGTTTCATATTTAATTATTGATAAGCATTGGCATAATCAACATAAGTACTTCTTGGTCATTAGGTTGTTCTACTGGCACGATAAGTCCTGCACGTGATGGGTCTGACAGTTCGATGCGCACTTCCTGGGAATCGATATTGCTCAGAATCTCCGTGCATGCGGAAGCCTTGAATCCGATGCTCATCGCCATGTCATTGTAATCACATGCCAATCTTTCCATTGCCGTCTTGTTGAAGTCGTTGTCCTCTGCGTCAAGTTGCATCACGCTGTTTTCCACGTGTATTCTTATAAGATTGCTGGAATCATTAGCAAAGGGAGACACACGTTTTATGGCATTGAGCATGGCTTCCCTGTCCACTGTCACTACATTACTGTTGTTTTTGGGTATGACAGAGTTATAGTTAGGATAGCGTCCTTCCACCAGTCGGCACATCATTATAGTATCCCCAAATTCAACTTTCGCAATTCGTCCGTCGTATGTGATGGTTACGTCCGAGTCATCCTTCATAAGCATGTTCTTTAGAAGGTTTGCCGGTTTCTTTGCAAGGTTGAATGATGAAATGGACTGAGCGTTGATGTTATACAGTTTGTTGCGTACCAGTTTGTGTCCGTCGCTTGCCACTACTGTCAAATTACCGTCAACAAAGTCAAAATAGAGACCATTCATGACGGGACGCAGTTCCTCATTGGCAGTGGCGAATATCGAGCGGCTGATAGTCTCAAGGAGCAGTTCGCTCTTGATGGTGAATACTTGTACGCTATCACTTAGTGATGCTGGTATGGGATATGAGTCGGCTGACTCAACGGGAAGTGTAAAGTGACCGTTGAGATAAGCCACGTTCACGATATTCTCTGTCATATTGACATCGAATGTTATGGGTTGTTCTGAGAATCCTCTCACAGCTTCGAGTATATTGTGGTTGTCGATGGCAAATGAGCCGTTGGCATCACAATCTGTCAACATTATGGAAGAGCATAATGTGTTTTCACCATCAGATGCTGTGATATACAATGTGCCATTGTCTGTCTTGAACATGAAGTCACCCAATATGGCTGTTGGGTTCTTACTGTTGATGACCCTTGCCAGGGCCGTTAGTTTGCTGCTTAATGCAGTGCTTGAAAGTGTAAATCTCATGAGTTTATTGCTTTTTTATTTTTATATTTCCGTAATTTGACAGCAAAAATACAAAATATTTGCCGAAGGAGCAAAAAACTCAGCCAAAAAGTTGCATAAATTAAAACTAATTTGTAATTTTGCCGTTGATTTGAACAAAAAACAATATATAACAACAAAATAATTATGGAAATTACAGGAAAGATTATTGCCGTAATGCCGGCACAAGGTGGCGTTTCTCAGCGCACCGGAAATGCATGGAAGTCTCAGGACTATGTTATCGAAACACATGATACATACCCAAAGAAATGTTGTTTCCGTGTATTTGGAGAAGACAAGATCAATCAGTTTAATATTCAATTGGGGGAGGAAATGACAGTATCATTTGACATTGATTCTCACGAATATCAGGGTCGTTGGTTTAATGATATTCGTGCATGGGCGGTTAATCGTAATATTCAGGCTCCTGGCGTTGCTCCTGCAGCTGGAGCTGCTCCTGCTGCCGCCCCAGCTGCTGCTCCTGCTTCATCTCCCTTCGTGCCCCAGGAACCCGCTGCTTCGACAGAAAGCACAGATGATCTGCCATTTTAATTGAATGAAATGAAATAAAAAAAGGCTGCGCAACATTTGCGCAGCCTTTTTTATGTTAAGGATTAATGATTCAATAATCCTGTTTTAGGAATTTACTCCTCGCTCCAATCCATCTTAGTCTGACGGACATAGGTCTTATAGCGCTGCTGAGCCATCTTCTGTGCTTCAGCAAACAGCTCCTCTGCCTCATCGGGATAAGCCTTCTTCACTGAGAGGTAGCGTACCTCACCCATGAGGAAGTCGTGGAACTTGCTCCAGTCTGGCTCCTTGGAGTCGAGAGAGAACGGGTTCTTGCCCTCTGCTGCAAGAGTGGGGTTAAAGCGCCACAGATGCCAGTAACCGCAATCCACGGCACGTCCTTCCTCTGCCTGGCTCTTGCCCATACCACCCTTTGCCTTCAAGCCATGGTTGATACATGGAGCGTAAGCGATGATGAGTGACGGTCCGGGATATGCCTCAGCTTCACGGATGGCCTTCAAGCACTGAGCCTGGTCTGCACCCATTGCAATCTGAGCTACATATACATAACCGTATGTAGTGGCAATCATACCAATGTCCTTCTTCTTGATTCTCTTACCCTGAGCTGCAAACTGTGCGATAGCGCCAAGAGGAGTAGCCTTAGAAGCCTGGCCTCCAGTGTTGGAGTAAACCTCAGTATCGAGAACGAGGATGTTCACGTCCTCACCGCTGGCAATCACGTGGTCGAGACCGCCGTAACCGATGTCGTAAGAGGCACCGTCGCCACCGATAATCCACTGGCTGCGCTTCACGAGATAGTGGTCGAGGGTCTGCAGTTCCTGGCATACGGGGCAACCCTTGGCTGCGCTCTCGGCAATCAGGGGCTTCAGCTTGGCGGCAGCGGCCTTGGAGGCATCGGCGTCGTCCTTGCCGGCAATCCACTCGCGGGCGGCTTCCTTGTATTCCTCAGAAACCTTGTCGCTCTCGAGCATCTCGTTGAGCAGTTTCTCAACGCGCTCCTTCATCTTCTTGTTACCGAGCACCATACCGAGACCGAACTCGCAGAAGTCCTCGAACAGGGAGTTGTCGAAGGCAGGACCCTGACCCTTGGCGTTGGTGGTGTAGGGAGTAGAAGGAATGGAGGCAGAATAGATAGAGGAGCAACCGGTAGCGTTGGCAATCATCTCACGGTCACCGAAGAGCTGGGAGATGAGCTTCACGTAAGGAGTCTCACCGCAACCCGAGCAGGCACCGGAGAACTCGAACAGAGGCTGTGCGAACTGAGAGTTCTTCACGTTGCTCTTGATGTCAACGAGATCCTGCTTGCTGGTAACCTTCTTGGTGAGGTATGTCCAGTTGGCAGCTTCCTTCTGCATGTCGGCGTTGTCAGGGTTGAATGGAACCATGGTGAGAGCCTTGCCGAGCTTAGGATTGCCTGGGCAGACATCAGCACAGTTACCGCATCCGAGACAGTCGAGAACAGATGGCTCGATAACGAAGTGCATGCCCTTCATGGCAGCAGGAGCCTTCATCTCAAGAGAAGCACCCTGATAGCCACCTGCGAGCTCCTCGTCGGTCAGTACGAACGGACGGATGGCTGCGTGAGGACAAACGTAAGAACACTT
>JAXEKN010000010.1:0-14864 GCA_034101015.1 Prevotella sp. | reverse complement strand
GCCATCTTCGACTCTAACCTCACATCACTCATAACAGGCGTCATACTCCTCACTATCGGTACAGGCCCAATCAAGGGCTTCGCCACAACATGGATTATAGGTATAGCCTGCTCATTCTTCACAGCAGTATTCCTCACACGCCTCGTTTATGAGAACCGCCTCAACAAGAACAAGTGGAAGAACCTCACATTCGCTACAGGTATCAGCCAGAACCTCCTCCAGAACACTAAGGTACACTTCATGTCTATCTACAAGCGTTCGTTCACAATCTATGGCATCCTCTGCGCTATATTCATCGTGTCGTTCTTCGTCCGCGGCCTCTCCAAGTCAATCGACTTCACAGGTGGACGTAACTATGTCGTGACATTCGAGAAGGCTGTCGAGCCAGAGCAGGTGCGTGAGGCCCTCGCCGGAGCATTCCAGGGAGCCAACACAACAGCTCTCGCACTCGGTACAGACCATAAGACAATACGTGTCTCAACAAACTACAAGATTGAGTCGAACGACCCTAAGGTCGACGACGAGACAGAGACACTGCTCTACAACGCCCTCAAGAAGGCCGACCTCGTGAAGCAGGCAAGTGTCGAGGCATTCAAGAACCCAGACGTTCGCGAGGGTGGCTCCATCATATCATCAACAAAGGTGGGACCATCTGTAGCTAAGGACATCACATACGGAGCCATCATCTCCGTCCTCGTTGCCCTCGTAGCCATATTCCTCTACATCCTCCTCCGCTTCCGCAACCTCGCCTTCTCAGTAGGCGCCATCGCGGCTCTCGCGGTAGATACAGTAGCCGTAATCGGACTCTACTCTGTCCTCTACAACTTCGTGCCGTTCTCTCTCGAGATAGACCAGACATTCATCGGAGCCATCCTCACCGTGATAGGCTACTCTATCAACGATAAGGTGGTTGTCTTCGACCGTATCCGTGAGAACCTCAAGCTCCATCCGAAGCAGGATCTCCAGATAACATTCAACTCGTCTATCAACCAGACCCTCGCACGTACAATCAACACCTCAGTGTCAACGCTCCTCGTGCTCCTGTGCATCTTCATCCTCGGTGGTGACAGCATACGCAGCTTCTCGTTCGCAATGCTCCTCGGTGTGGTATTCGGTACTCTCTCGTCTATCTTCATCGCCGCTCCTATCGCCTATATCACGATGGGTAGCCGTATCAAGGCCGACGACGAGACTGAGGTTGCAGCTGTCAAGGCATAGTACTCATAAACTCTAACTCATTATTTAAAACTTCGCCTCCCTATGTGCCTCAGAGCATATTAGGGAGGCTTTTTGTATATTTACGTTAATTATTTGCACTTTTTCAGTCTATTATTTGCAAATATCAGAAAAAAGTCTTAATTTTGCAGCATCGCACTATGCTATAGTAAGGCGGTCGTGCGGTCGTATATTTGAGAGCGGCGTTTTTCTGATAAGAAACAGGCACCTGCACCTTTCTCTATATATATGTGGTAGGGATATTATTAATTGTATAAGTTGCCGAATCAGGGGTGTCAATAGGCGAAATGATAAAAGGTGATGAAACGACTTATCTTTTTTTGTCTAACTCTATGTCTTGTATTGGTGAGCATGACTGCCTCTGCACAGCAGAAACAGAAGTTTTCCATTGCTAACTTCGAATATGACCCGTTTGACATGGCTGCCCAAAGCGCCAAGCTCGACGGTAGCGGCAACCGATATGCCATCATCAAGGTCAGCAGTACTAATCCTGATGACGACCTGAAGGAATACACTTTCAACTTTGGTAATCTTCGCAGTTTCGTGGAGGACCACGATAATGAGCTATGGGTGTATGTGCAGAAAAACGCCAAGACGGTGACTATCAACCGTGAGGGCTATGTGCCAGTCAATCGCTTTGACCTCAAGACCACTATCGAGAGCGGCAAGACCTATACGCTGCTCTTGTCAACTGCCACCACCGTCATATACAAGCAGATGCTCCAGTTTGTGGTCAACCCTGCCAATTCCAATGCCATCGTCACTGTCAAGAGCACCAAGAAGGACTCTAAGGACATTGTCCTCGGTAGGGTGGATGATAACGGTACGATTGTGACTGGACTGGAATATGGTGTATATACTTATAGTGTGATTTCTCCTAATCATCAGGTGTCTGAGGGCAGAATCACTCTCAAAGACAAGACAAAGACATTCGTGGAGCAGGTGGAACTTTATGAGGGTACCCCATATCAGCCTAAAGGTGAGAAGACCACAGATGTCAAGTTCTCACTCTCACCTGCTGTCGAAAATGCCATTGTGCTTATCAAACAGTCAAAACCAGGTGCTCAGGAGGAACTGCTTGGCATCATCGACTCCACCGGCACAATGACCAAGACCATTGACAATGAGAAATATACCTATAGGGTCGTTTCAGACAATTATCATATCTCTGGCGGTCAGATTGACCTCACCGAAAAGACCCCTCTCACTGACATTGATGTGGAGATGAAGCCTAATTTCTCTAAGGTCACTCTCTTTGTCGATATGGATGCCGACATCTATCTCAACGGCGACCTCAAGGGACAGCGCACATGGACGGGTGTGCTCAAATCTGGAAAATATCAGGTGGAATGTAAGCGCGAGAAACATCGCAACAGTGTACAGGTGATTACCGTCGGCGATGATGACGTGCGCGACTTCAAACTCACGCCTCCCGAACCTATCACCGGCGCACTGGCCATCACCTCAATGCCCCTTGCTGCCACTGTCTCCATCGACGGTAAGGAATATGGTAAGACTCCGCTCAACGTCAACGACATTCTTGTGGGCAACTATAAGTTGGCACTCTCACATGAGGGCTACATGACCAAGGAACAGCCATTGGAGGTGAAGGAAGGACAGGTGTCGGAAGTCAATATCGAACTTTTTGCCGGTGGACTTTTCTCGTTTGAGTCCGACCCCGAGGGAGCGGAACTGTATATCAACGGCAACAAGGTGGGCGCGACTCCATTCTCACAGGAGATGCTCTCAGGCGACTATGAGCTTCGTCTGACCAAGCCCAAGTATCTCGACCTCACAAAGAAAATCCGACTTGAGGCAACCTCCCCATTGGTCAAGCTGAAGATGAAACATCAGCTGATCAAGAAACACAGCTTCTATTGGCAGTTCAGCGCACAGGCGGGAAGTGCCCTTGGTGCTGGTCTGAACCTTGGTTTCTATATCAACCACTTCAACATGGAGTTCTTCGGCACGTATATGCTGGATAAGGAGAATATATATCAATATTCTATCAACTATCATGATTCCGGAGAGATGCAGGCTGTGGCTTTGGGAGGAAAATTAGGTTATGGCATCAATCTCAACCGTATGTTCCGCATCACACCGCAGGTGGGTGGAGCACACTTGCTGTTTCTTGACGATGAAAGTTATGCCGACTTCGTGACTGCCGGTATCAGAGGCGAGATGTTGCTAAGCAGGGGATTTGGTATCAGCCTCACTCCCGAAGCATCCTTTGCAGTCAAGAAAGGTAAATTTTATGAAGAGATGTCAGCCCTTTCATCCAAGGTTAAGGGTTGGAGCGAGGGCTTCAATGTACGCTTTGGTATGTTCTTTAACTTCTAAAAATGAAATATTATGAAATGTAGATTTAAATATTTGTTCGCTTTGTTGTTCATACCGGTGTTATTCGGATGCAATGATATATATGATGATATGTATAATGACATGAAGGTATCTCTTACCGATCATGAATTGTATGTTAATACTTCATATTATTGGGATTCAATTGATTTGCCGGCAAATAGGTATGAATTTAATAGTAACGACAATTATATCCAAATAGATACGTATGGCACACAGACAAACTGGAAGATTTCCGGTGTGCCCAACTGGATAAAATTGTCCTCGACCTCGGGTACTTACTCGGAGAAGGTTACATTGCAGATTAGTTCAAATATTTCTAATCAGGAGCGCCATGCGACTCTGACAGTCACATCATCCGATATGCCTGGCTCATTTGAGATTCTAGTGACACAACAAAGGGCATATATCAACGGCTCTGGCGAAGGAACAATAGACTATCCCTATGACTGTTATGCCGCAAATAGTTATGCATCATACTTGGATCCAAACGTAGAGTCCGAAGATGATATATTTATCAGAGGATATGTCTATCAAATTGAACAACAGTATGATGAGAAGAGCGGCATTGCCTCTTTTATAATCGCTGATGATATATACGGCTCCAATCAGTTTAGTGTTGATGGCGCATTGTATCTTGGCAACAAAAAATTCGCATCTGGCGACACAGAAATAAAGGAAGGTGATGAGGTTGTAATATATGGTAAGGTAATTAACTATATGGGATATAATCCTCAAACCGCAAAAGGCAAGGCCTACCTCTATTATTTAAATGGTTCGACAAGGTAGTTTTATTATGACTTATAGATTAGTATTTCTGTTCTCGTTGTTATGCGGGACTGTAAGTGCCCAAAACTGGAATCATATCCAGAACTCGGGTGAATACTATTATGGTGTGGGCTATGGCAAGACGGAGGCAGAGGCTTCCGAGGCAGCCATGGCCGACCTCGTCAGTATGATTGCCACGACAGTGTCGAGCGAGTTCTCCGGTTTGGAGGAGGAAACCAATGCCAACGGGTCTGTCGATCATAAATCGAAGGTGGTCAACTGCGTGAAGACCTACTCACAATCCACACTCACCAACGTTGAGAAATGGGTCATCGGAGAGGCTCCCGACGTTACTGTCCGCAGATATATGAAGCGCTCGGAGCTGATGAAGATATATGAGGACCGTATAGCAAAGGCCAAGGACATGATATATATCGCCGACGAGTCGCTCAACAGGGGTAAGGTTGACATGGCGCTCCAATACTATTATTGGGCATACACGTTAATCCGTTCCGTGCAGCGTCCTAATGATGTCAAGGACAAGGATGGAAGGTGCCTCGTCGAGACACTGCCGCTGAAGATCTCCAATATCCTCGACGGCGTAAAGGTGGTGTATGAGAAAAAGGACGGCGACTGCGTCGATTTGCTCTTTACCTACAATGGCAAGCCTGTGTCCAGCCTTGACTATACATACCTCGACGGCAGAACTGAATGCCAGGGCACTGCCAAGGACGGTAGGGGAATGATCGAGATGATTCCAGGATATGACGCCAAAGGTGTTTATCATGTTGACATAGAATACCAATACAAGGGACAGGCGCGCGGAGATGCAGAGATGTATGGAGTCTTGGAGGTGATACCGCGAAAGGTGTTTCGTAATTCCGTGGTTGACATCAAGGCGACAGAACCCGCACCAGCAACTCCATCTACATTGCTCGCAAGCTCTTCTCCTGCCAATACCTCTTCATCCGTGACCTCAGCGACAAGTTCCTCAGCGGCAAGTTCCTCAGCGGCAAATGCCTTGAACACGGCATTGAAGGGTGTCACTGCTTCTAAAAATGACTCTCTCGCCACTGTGGTTGACAGCACGGCCATCGACACACTTGCTTATGCCAACTTGGTGGCTCAGGTGCAGAATGCCATTGTCAAGAAGTCATATTCCGCAGCCATGAAGTATTTCACTGTCGATGGACTGGATATGTTCAACCGGCTTATCTCCTATGGTAAGGGTAGAGTGGTGGGCACGCCCAATATCCATTTCTACAAGAGTGCCAAGGGAAATGTCGTGGCACGAGGCTTGCAGATGGCATTCTCGTTTGACCGCGGTTCCAAGAAGACCTTCGTGGAGGATGTGGTGTTCACGTTCAATCCTGACAAGAAGATTGAGTCCGTGGCATTCGGGTTGGGTCAGATAGCCACCAATGACATAATGAACCGCAACGCGTCGGGATGGTCCAATGATATCCGCGAGCAGATTATGGAGTTTATGGAAAACTATAAGACGGCCTATTGTCTGCAGCGTCTCGACTATATCAAGAGCATCTTTGCCGACGATGCCATCATCATCATTGGCAATGTGGTGAAGCCCAAGGGCAACAGGACAGGTGAGCGTCAAATATCCCTTGAGGGCCAGGATGTCATCAAGTACAACCGTTTCTCCAAGGATGAGTATATCCGCAATCTCGCCCGCTGTTTCAAGAACAATGAGTTCATCAACCTCCGTTTCACCAACAATGATGTGCAGTGGTTGGAGAAATATGAGAAGGAAAAGCTCTTCGCCATCCAGATAGGCCAGGAATACAACTCCTCGACCTACGGCGATAAGGGTTATCTCTTTCTCCTCGTCGATATGACCAACAGGGATGAGCCACAGATAAAGATCAGGACATGGCAGCCCAATGAGGTGTCCATGGACAAGCTTTATAATGCCGGTGACTTCTATAAGGATTAAATCCGCCCCTTGCTCCCGGCATCTCCTTGCCTCCGCTCCTTGTCTCCCGGCTTTTTCAATGCTGGAGCCACCGTTCCCCGCAGTTTTGCTGCGGGGTCTTTTTATGTTGCCCTGACCGTCGTTCCCCTCCGCTCAGATTCCGCTCAATCTTTTTCTTCCCTCGCTCTTTGACTTAGTGCAGAGCGTCGATTGACCGAAGGAAGAGTGAAGGCATTTATTGGTGAAAGGTTAATAACCTTGCGGCTGAAAGGTTATTAACCTTACGGCTATAAGATTAATAACCTTCTTTTGAATATAGTCTATTATAGCTAAATGCATGCCGCAGTTGAGACGTCAGCATCCCTAATGGCAGCGCAATGAAAAACACGGATTATATCTTACAACATGGTTTTATATAGACAGATTTGGTGCTATAACAAAATGTACGACATTAACGGCACAAAGATAAAAGGCAAACTGCGAGGTCCTGCCATCGTGCGTTACATCAATGGGAGTACTCGCAAAATTCCTTATCTACTATTGACAATGGTATCAAGGTCATATGGACATAGAGAGAGGTCAATTATGGGGGATGACGTTGATATATTTTACTGAATTATGCCCTTCATAGCTGCCTTCGGCAGGAAAAAAAGAGGATTCGTTTGCATACAGACGAATCTCATGAGGGCAAAAAGAGGAGCTTTTCGACCATTTTTGTGGGCGGTAATTCTATGGACGTACGTGCATAGTATCTCTGGACGTACGTCCATACCCCCTTAGGACGTACGTGCATACCCCCTTAGAACGTACGTGCATACCACCTCTGGACGTACGTGCATAGCTTTTCTGGTTGAAAATGTCAATGGTTTTTACTTCTTTTGCCTAATTTATTAGGAAAAACAGGCTTTTTCAGCCATTTTTTCTATTCTATTTCACGAATTTCCAGGAGCCTTTTTTATATTGATTTTGTCAAAAAACTTATCGTCCGGGTAGTTACCTAACTCAAGATACTGTGATAAATTCCAATTTTTCCTTATGAAAGCTTGGAAATTATCACAGTATCTTGAGTAAGAAAATTATCAAAACTTCTGCTCGTCAATGATATTTCCCTCTTCATCCACCACCCGCCAATGCACGATGTTGCGGGCTTCGGAGGATATGCTCACACCGCATTTCGTCACCTTGCGCCCGTCGGACTCGTAGGGGATGGCATAGCCCTTGCTGTCTATTTGGGCGAGGGCATTATCCACTGAGTCATCAACCTTAAGTTCAAAGACGAAGATGTCGCCCTTGGACTTCACCACAACATCGGCACGGCCCATGACGCTCTTCACCTCGGTGTCAACTATGGAGTTGAGCATGGAGAACGCCATATACATCAGGAGCTTATAGAAAGACTCGCGACTTTCCTTGTCGTCCCATTCCTCCTTGGTGATGATGTCATATGGAATCTTGGCAATGTATGAGCGAAGGGCAGTGAGTGCGCCGGGGATGTTGCCCTTGAACAGCGAGGATGCCATATTGCGGGTCAAGGCGTTGCCATCGGCAGTGCTGCGCTTCAAAACCAACGGCATCAGTCCGCTGACCATACCTTCCCTCACCTCAAGGTTGGGGAAATGGAGCGTGTAAGTCTTAAGAAGAGGGTCATAAGAGTCGATGGTCAGATAACCGCTCTGATAAAGCAGCGGTATCGGTGTTTCAGCTTCCTCACAAGGAATATTGAACTCGTTCAGACCCACCTCAACGCCGTCATACTCCAAGGCGGTCTTGAGAGGATAGTGCTTCAGATGCTCTATCAGCGAGGTCATTGTGCCCGACTCAAACCAGTAGTTCCTCGTGGATTTGTCATTCAGCGCATTCAGCACACTGTATGGGGTATATACGTCCTGGCTTTTCACGGAGAAATGATAGCCGTCGTAATTACGCTTCAAGTCGGCGTAGGCCTCTTCCAACGTGATGTCCAATGCCTCGGCATATTCCTCCACACAGGGTCGGAGGACAGTGTCGAGTTCCTTCTGCGTTATGCCGCAAAGACCCGAATACTCGTCGAACATCGACACCTGCTTAAGGTTGTTAAGCTCGGAGAAAATGCTCATCTGGGAAAATTTCGTCACGCCCGTGATGAAGACAAACTTCAGGTATGCGCCCTCATCCTTCAGCACCTGATAGAACTCGCGCAACATCGTACGCATGTCTTCCAGCTGCTCCTTGTCATAAAGCAGGCGCATGACAGGCGCGTCGTATTCATCGAGAATAACCACGACTTTCTCACCCGTCTGTTCGCAGGCACGGTGAATCAAGCCGCGGAAACGAGCTCCGGGGGACACCTCCATGGAATTGCGTCCATATAGCCCTTCATAGTCACTTACAAACAATTCCAACTTCTCTTTTGCCTCGCTCACCTTCAGGTTCTTCAACCCGCTCATCGTGAAGTGAAGCACGGGATACGCCTTCCATTCCTTCTCAAGCTCCATTATCTTCAGCCCCCCGAAGAGTTCCTTCCGCCCTTGGAAATAAGCCTTGAAGGTGTTGCAGAGCAACGACTTGCCGAAACGGCGGGGACGGGCAAAAAACACATATTTATAACTATTGACAATGTCGAACAGCAAGTCTGTCTTGTCAACATACACCAAACCTTTTTCGCGAATCTCAGCGAACTGGTCGGTATCCACGGGGTATCTGAATTTACTCATATTATTTTCAACACTCACAGGAGAGATAAGCCTGCAACTGTGTGCAAAGATACAACTCTTTTGCCTAACATCCAAACTTTATTCGCCCTTTTTCTCATATTTGCGACTTTTTAACTGAATAGAGTTGCACATATATCGGATTTTCACTAACTTTGCACCGACATTATAAAATAAATGCCATTGTGACCGACCACGACATAATGGACCAGATTGACTATTACACCGGCATGGACATCCTCGCCAAGGAGGACGGTCCGTTCCCCCTGCCCGAGTCGTGCAAGACTCCCGAGCTGGAGGCTTGGAGAAAGAAGTGGATAAAGTTGAGTTACCTAAGCTCCCCTTTATAGAAAAAATCACGGAAAATATTTGGTGATTTAAGAAAACATTCGTATCTTTGCACCATATATTAAATTGTAAGTCAAACAAAACGAATCAATATGAGCGAAGAATACTACGAGGATGAGGGTTATGACAACTCTTACGACCAATATGACGACACATATAGCGATGGATATGAAGACGCATATTATGATGGATATGAAGACGGACTGGATGAAGGACAGTATGACTACGATGATTACGTGGATGCTGAATACGATCGTCAGGAAAATGCTGACTATGACCACTCCCATATTGCGCATACAGCATTAGGTGCAGCTGCGGGATATGCAGCCGCAAAATCATTCAAAGGCAAAAAGAAATCGAAAGGTCGAAAAGCAAATAACAAACAGCTATCAAAAAAGGAACGTGAATTGCTTCTTCAACAAATGGAAAGACAATGGCAAATTACTCAAAATGATATAAAAGACGGGGCTATGGGATGTTTCATCATTATCTTTATTATTATATGCCTTGTATGTTGTTGACAATATCCATTCTTAATATTGATTGTTGCATTTCACTTTAGTGTAAACCGCATTCGCTCGCCTGTGGCGGGATGGGTGAACTCAAGATATACTGCATAGAGGTGAAGACGGTCGGCACGCTGACCATAGAGGGGGTCGCCCTTGATGGGAGCGTTCAGACCATAGGGGCTGGCACAATGTACGCGCAACTGATGAGTGCGGCCTGTATGGGGAACAAGAAGTAGGGACACCTCAACACCGATGGCTGACGACGCTGAGGATGGACTAATGGACTCCACACGCCACTCGGTGATGGCGCGCTTGCCATGCTCATAATCCACCACCTGGCATGGACGCTCCATATAGTCGGAGGCAAGTGGAAGGTCAATGGTGCCCTTGTCGCCAGGATGGAGACGTTCGGGAGTCTTGGGAATGACAATAGCACGATAACGCTTCTTCACGGTGCGGTCGAGGAATTGTTTCTGTATATCTTTGTATGTCGCCTCGTCCTTGGCAGCCACAAGAAGACCGCTCGTGTCCATGTCAAGACGATGGCACAGCATGATGTTGGGATGTGACAGCCGGAGTGTCGATAACACAGAGGGACGGTCGAGCTTGCCTGGCACCGACAACATTCCCGACGGCTTGTCAACGACAAGGATATGGGCATCTTCATATACGATGCGAAGAGATGCATGAGTGTAAGTCTGTTGCGGGTCTGACTCTACATCCAACCCCTGCATCATAAACGAAAGGATGGGCAGACAACGTCCACGGCAGGCAGGATAGAAATGAAGATGATGGCGAATCTCCTTTTTAGGGGAGTCGCCCCACCAAAACTCGGCTATCCTCAACGGTCGCATTCCATGGAGATAGGCGTATTGGAGCAACTTGGGAGCGCAACACTCACCAGCCCCTGACGGCGGGAATTGCAGTGGAGTGTCGCGGAATATGTCGAGGAGGCTGCGCCTGTCGCCATTGGCATTAAGCATCACGAATCGGGAAAAGAGCCACCGCTGCAATGCCTGTGAGCGCTGGCGGCGCTGGTTCTTCAGGTCACGAATGACTGACGAGACATCGGCGGAGACGTCGGGGGTGGATCCGTTCTCCATCATGCTGATGTCATGGTTGATGTGCGATATCATTGCTTCCTCCTGCTTGAAATAGCCGTCAGGCTGAAGATAGTCAAAAACGGGAGGCACGAAAAAAGAGTCGCCTTCGAGTATGGCAACCTGGCCGGAATAGGCGGCGAGGAAGCCTAAGACTCCGTCCTTTTCAACTACCAATATGCCAAACATCTTGCCTTCCTGCAATACGGGCAGCCATTCGGCATGACTCAGCAGATATGTTTTAACCCCTTCCGCTGCAAGCAAGGAAAGAGAATCCGGCTCATAGCAGAAGGGGTAGTTCATCGACTCCGGAGGAGTGATATCAGTATGTAATATGTGAAAAGTCATTTACTTCACGTACTCAGCATAGTCAGTGAGATGCATGTCGCCCTTGCGCATGAGAGTGTCGTGGAAGGCGAATGCGGCAGGCAGGTTGTGGTGGGTCTGTCCGCCCTTGGCTATCTTTAGGTAGTCCCAGAGCAACTGCTTGTAGTCGGGGTGTGCGCAGTTTTCAATGATGCACTGTGCTCGCTGCATAGGACTCTTGCCGCGTAGGTCGGCTACACCCTGCTCGGTGACGATGACGTTTACGTCATGCTCAGTGTGGTCGTGATGGCTGACCATGGGCACGATGGAACTGATGGCACCGTTCTTAGCCACAGAAGGACAGGTGAAGATGCTGATATATGCATTGCGCTCAAAGTCGCCTGAGCCGCCGATACCGTTCATCATCTTTGTGCCAGTGATGTGAGTGGAGTTGGCGTTGCCATAGATGTCACACTCAAGGGCGGTGTTGATGGCGATGACACCCAATCGGCGTATCACCTCGGGAGAATTGGAGATCTCGCTTTGGCGCAGTGTGAGGTGGTCCTTAAAATAGTTGATGTTCTCATACACCTTCAAAAGGCTTGGGTTGGTGACGGTGAGCGAGCATGCAGATGCCACCTTGACACGTCCGTTGAGCATCATATCGACCACTGCGTCCTGAAGAACCTCAGTGTAGATGTTGAAGTCGGGGATGTTCTTGTCCATGCTCAGTGCGGCGAGGATGGCGTTGGCTGTGGTGCCCACACCGCTCTGCAGAGGCAGGAAGGTGGAAGGGATAATGCCGCGTCGCATGTCGGCTGCGAGGAACTCAGCCACGTTGTTGCCGATCTGTGTAGTCACAGGGTCGAGATCCTTGAAAGCTCGTGCCTCGTCGGGAATGTTGCACTCCACGACACCCACAATCTTTGAAGCATCAATCTCCACATAGGGAGTGCCGATACGGTCATCAACCTTGGTGATAGGAATAGCCTGACGATAGGGTGGGTCCTGCAGTTCATACACGTCGTGCAGATACTTAGCGTCGGGGCTGTGGAACTGGTTGTGCTCGAGGATGACATGCTTGGCAAGACGGGCTGCCGTGGGGCTGATGCCGCCAGCAGAGGTGAGATAAGCCTTGCATGTGGATTCGCCCTCTTCGAGGTCGCACACTTCAAGAATAGCCCAGTCAACCTGTCCCATGAATCCATAGCGCAGCTCCTGTGCCATCTGTGAGAGGTGGATGTCGTTGTAGGCAATCTCACCCATATTCACATGCTTGCGGAAGTCGGAGTTGGTGGTGTAGGGTGCGCGATAGCGGATGGCCTGTGCATTGGCAAGGTCACCGTCGGTGCTCTGTCCTGTGGAAGCACCAGTGAAGATGCCTACCTGAAATTCCCTACCGGCCTCATGCTCAGCGAGAGCAATCTTGGCGAGTTCTTTGGTCACAGCCTTGGCTGCACCCGAAGGAGTGAATCCGCTAAGTGCGATGTTCTCTCCGTGTTTGATAAGCGCTGCTGCTTCGGCAGCGGTCATACGTCTATAAGCCATTGTATATTACTATATGTTTTGTTATGAATATCGCATTGTCAGCGATTGTTGTCGCTTTCGAGCTACAAAATTACAGAAAATAGCTCATTTGGCAAAATATTTCGCTGCTTTTTAGCCTTTTTCCTTTGAAAAATGGGCTTTTGCCACTGTTTTTGACAGTTTTTCGCTCATTTTGCCGTGTATTTGCCATCCCAAGGCTTCCACTTTGGCAGTGGAGAATATCGACTTGGACACCACGTTATATCCCTTGCTCTCCGAGTCATCGGGCAGTTGGATGACCACCTTCTTCCCTGCCGCCGAGGCTATCATCATGGCCAATTGGCGTATGGATACATTTGACGACGGGTCGGCTATGTTGTATGCCTCGCCCCTCTTGCCCTTGAGCATGACATAGAGCAATGCACGGGTGCAATCGACGACGTAGCACCATGAGCGAAATTGGCTGCCGTCGCTCTTCATGATGATGTCCTCGCCGCGGAGCACATTGCGTATGAACTGTGCATAGACCCTATTGTCGGAGGGGGTGAATCCCGGACCATAGACATGACAAGGGCGTGCGATGATCGTGTCGGCATCGTATTCATCGCCGTAAGCCATGCAGAGAGTCTCGGCCGTGCGCTTTGACGAGGGATAGCATGCGCGCAGGGATGCACAGTTGACATATCCGCTGTCGGTCTCAGTGAATGCCTTGCCCAAGGGAGTGTCCTCAGTGGCTCCGCCTTCGCCGTAAACCTCTCCGGATGAGATGTATAGCAGTCTTTGCATACCATGATTAATGCCATATTCCATAAGATTGGCAGTGCCGTAGATATTAGCCTTGATGACCTCCACGGGAGTGGTGGAGAAGGCAGCGGGACTGGCACCGCTTGCCGCGTGGATGATGTAGTGGAAGGTGGTGTCGGCCGACAAAGGGCGGGACACGTCATAGCGGATGAAATGGAAAAAGGGAGAGCGGGAGTAATCGCCGAAACGGGCATGTGCCCTTGTCTCGTCCCTTCCGGCTGCATATACGTGTATGTTGCCATGAGTCATCAATACCTCCACGATGCAACCGCCGATAAGTCCGGTGGCACCGGTCACCAACACGTTCTTGCCTTCTATCCTGTCCCATGGCAGCTGTTCGTCAGCCGCCGCACGTATGTCATCGTCGTATGTCATTGTCATATCGGTTTTTTACTTTAGCCAGTTTTCCTTCTCAACGTGCATGAGAGCCTTGAGTATCTCCAAGTCCTCGACGGTGGTCACCTTGATATTCTTTTCCGAACCAGGCACGATGTGCATGTCGCGCCCGCCAAGTTCGGCCATCAGGGTGCATGAAGCCACCGAATTGGTGATGCCCTTGAGCTTGGCCTCCTCGTGAGCCGCGATGAGATTGCCGAGACGGAAGGTCTGTGGGGTCTGCGTGCGGATGAGTTTGTCGCGCGGAATACTGGTGTTTGTGGTGAAACCGTCATCACTCTCCAGGATGGCTTCGCGACATTTGATGCCAGTGATGGCAAAGCCGTATTTCTGGCAGATGGCTATATTGGTGGATATGATGTCCTGCGACAGAAGGGGGCGCACGGCGTCGTGAACCAAGACAAGGTCGTCATCGGCAATGCCGGCATCCTTCAGTCCATAGATACCATTGTGTATTGACTCCTGGCCATTGGTCCCTCCAGGGAATATCCATTTCAGCTTTGTCACCATAAACTGGTTGGCATAGGACTGCAACACCGTCTGCCATCCGTCGAGACACACCACTGCTATGCCGTCGATGTCGGGATGGCGCTGGAATGCCAACAGTGTATGTATGATGATGGGACAATTGTCAACGTGCATGAACTGCTTCGGGATGTCCTGTCCCATACGGTTGCCGGAACCACCGGCTATAACAAGTGCATAATTCATATCGTGTTCTTCTTTTATATGCAAAGCAAATAATAATACCTAACTTTAGTTTCGCATGTGCTCAACTTTTTGGAAGTTAAGGAGTTAAGGAGTTATCGCTCCCGTTGGTCGCTGGGAGTTAAGCCATTAGTTTGGAGCATTGGATATAAGCGCAACAACATTTGGCTTAACTCCTTAACTC
>JAXEKN010000003.1:0-81774 GCA_034101015.1 Prevotella sp. | reverse complement strand
TGCCTCAAGTCGCATTGTGGGGTAAGGGGATTTTATGCCTCTTTGTGGCGATTTTTGCTGCGTTGCGCCCTCTTTTGCCGCAGTGCCGCTACCTTTTTGACCTCTGTGTCATCTTATGAGGGCGGTTGCGGATTTGAGGGTAAATAAAATGAATTTGCAATTTGCAATTTGCAATATTTTGGATAAACCTGTCGGGAAAAGACTTAATTCATTGTTCTATATACTTGATAATAAAGTACATACACTAAATGAAGAATTAAGGATTCAAGTCGAAATATTGCAAATTGCAAATTGCAAATTGCAAATTCAGTGTTTTCTATTTTGTGTTGCAAATAGCGGTTTCGGATTGTCACATTTATAGGGTTAAAAATTATAATTTATAATAATATAATTATATTAATAATATATATAATATATATATTATATATTATATATATTATTAATAACTACGAAAAAGCGTATGTGCAAAAACGAATTTGCAATTTGCAATTTGCAATATTTTGGGTTATTTCATTCTTTAAAGAGCAGATTTTTTACGACGTAATACATTGATTATTAGCGGCTTACACTTAATGTTGAAATTTGGCATAAAGGCGAAAATATTGCAAATTGCAAATTGCAAATTGCAAATTCGCATTGTTTTCTGATTGTTTCGAGATGGCTAAAAAGACATTAAAAACCATGGGGTAGTATAGGAAAAGACAGTGGAAAGGCTGTGACTCCGCTCTGTGTCTGCTATTTCCGGTTTTGGAAGCGGAGGAAGAGCGGAGTCACAGCAAAGGAAGAGCGGACTTACAGCGGAGTCACAGCGGACTTACAGCGGACGGAAACCACGGCTACGACAACACGAAAGGACCCGCAGCAAAACTGCGGGGAACGGTGGCTCCAGCATTGAAAGAGCCGGGAGGAAAGGACCACTTAAACAATGAGCCACGTCATATAGGCAAGGAAGAGGACAATCATCACCCCACCCTCCCAACGAGCCACAGTGAGCTTGGTGAAGGCAAAAAGCCACAATAGAGCCATGGAAGCGACAAATACGCCAAGGTCAACGGCGGTGATTCCCGATACGCTCATCGGCGATACAACACCAGTGGCACCGGCGACAAACAAGACATTGAACACGTTGCTGCCAATGACATTGCCCATCGCAATACCGGAATTGCCGCGACGGGCCGCCACCACACTCGTGGCAAGTTCGGGCATCGAAGTGCCGCCAGCCACTATGGTCAGTCCCACAACGGCCTCGGGCACACTCAGGGCAAGAGCCATACGACTGGCATTCTCAACGAACAGGTTGCTGCCAAAGATAAGACATACCAAACCGACCACTATCCACACGCACGAAAGCCACATCCTTTCAGGTTTCGACGACGACTCCTGTCCTGACGCGTCCGACTGGTTATCCGCAACGCCCTCATGAGCACCTCGTAACGTGCCCCACATATACAGGACAAACATAACAAGCAACAGAGCGGCATCCACGCGCGAGATAACGCCATCGAGAATAAAGGCCGTCATCGCCACAGAGGCGGCAAGGGCAAATACCAAGTCCTTCCTCACCGTCTGGCGCATCACCGACATAGGGGCAGTGACGGCTGCCGCACCAACTATGAGCATGGCATTAAACACATTGCTGCCCACAACATTGCCAACAGCCATGTCAGCCGTGCCCCGCAATGCCGAAACAAAGCTAACGCAAAATTCCGGCATCGACGTGCCCAAAGCCACTACGGTGAGTCCGATGACCATCTGCGACACACCCAATTGGGACGCCACGCTTACGGCTCCCGACGTCAAGCGGTCGGCTCCCCACAACACAATAGCCACTCCTATGACAATAAACACGATGTTTAGAAGTATTTCCATACTATTCTCTCTATTTCCGGTATATTTAAATAAATTTGGGTGCAAAGATAATACAATTATTCCAAACCACAAAACGTTTTACATGATTTTACATTTTTATTCAAATGAGGATATGTAAGAAAAATAAGATTTTTTCCATAAAAAATTTGGGAGAATGAAAAAAAATACGTAACTTTGCAAACGTTAATCGAAATCGACCGACCATTCAGTATCAACAAGTACATGGAGAAATGAAAAGAATATGGGATAAGGCAAGGCACAAAACGAGACTTTTGACAGTCATCATGATTGTCATCACAGTCACTATTGCCAACATCTCAAAATCCCATGCACAAGACAACCCATTCAAAATCAGCAACTCGCTCTATTCGCTATACCAAAAGGCATACAACAAGCGCAACCTGGCGGAGGGACTGCAACTCGCCGACGAAATGGCAAAGCTCGCGCAGGAAACAGGCGACAAAAAGGCTGAGTGCATGGCCATATCCATCAAAATGACCCACTATAGCCACAAAGACAACGACGAGAAATACGACGAGACCGTAGAAACGCTCAAAAAGAAGGCAAAAGAATACAAACTATATACATACTACTATTTCGCCACATCATCCCAGGCATCAAGATGCCTGAACAAGAAGCAAAACCAAAGGGCGCTGCGCATCATCAAGCAAATCGGTGAGGAGGCACACAAAACCAACAACCACTACGGACAGCACATATTCCTCACTGCCATGGGCAACCTCTATTTCATGCAGGGAGACTACGCCAAGGCAAGAAACTTCTATAAAGAGGACATAGACTTCGCAGAAAAGAACGTAAAAGACCAGGATATTTCCCCCTCTTATCTCAGTCTCGCAAGATGTATGGACAAACTCGGCGACAGAGGGGAAGCCATCAGACTGGTCAAGACGGGAATAACAAAAGTGAAAAACCCCAACAACATTCGGAGTCTATATTACCAGCTTTGCCTTATGCAATTCTGGATGGGACAATACGACGAATACAAACAAACATACCAGACGGCAAGTCAACTGTTGGGCGAAGGCGCTAATGACCAAGCCATCAGACTGAAAGCCCTCTCACTGCTATGCGACGGAAAGACAGACGAGGCCACAGAAACCGCAATGAGACATAAGACAGACGACTTCCGCAATGAGACATGCAAGGACATATATGTCTTCACAAAACAATTCGACAAGGCATACCCCCTGTTTATCAAACGCGCCCAAGAACTGGAACAATACAGCAGGAGAAACACCGCAGAATACCAGATAGCAGACTACAACGCCCAATTGGTAAAGGACCAGCTGACCCTCTCGCAGATGAACCTGCAATACGAACTGACCAGACAGGAACTGAAGGCCAATGAGGAGAAAAACAGGATAGAGGCGCAGAAACACGAAAACATGATGATGAAGATAGCCAACGACTCTAACACCATCGCAAGAATGAGGGCCGACAGCCTGACCAGATGCGCCCAAGAGGAGGCACACAAGGCCGAGACGGCAACCCTAAACACAAAAAACGAGCGTCACAGGATGGTGGTAATTACAGCCATCTGCCTCTTCTGTATAGTCTGCGCCTATGCCTACACGGCAAGAAAGAGAAACAAATATGCCATCAACCTACTCCAACGCAAACAAAAACAACTCGCCGACACCCTCGACAAGGCACAGGAGGCGGAGAGAATGAAAACCATGTTTGTCAACGGACTGGGAACGTCGGTGAAAACCCCGATGAACAACATACTCGACCTGGCGGAAAAGATTGCAGACAACACCAACAGCATGACTGACGACGACAGGGAAAAGACATGCCTGAAATTGACTGACACCGCCGACAAACTCACCGACATGCTCAACGACATACTAAAAAACGCCCTCAAGGACAGCGCAAGCAAGGCCACACATATCCTTCTCGCCGGCTTGCTCACCATTGCCGCCATGACCATGACCACCAACGCTTACGGACAATACGTAAAGGACAAGCTCGACAGAGACCTGCAGCCAATGTACAACGAGATACAAAACTCATACGATACGCCAGAAGGACTGAAAAAGGCAAAACAACTGTATGACATCGGAACAAAGCGCGGCAACACATACATCCAATGCGTGGCAACAAGCCTGCAACTGCAGCACTACGTCAGAAACGACATCCAGGACGAGATACCAACCACCATAACAAGGATGAAACAACTCGCACAGGAATGCCGCGACACCATGCTATACTACCTTGCCTTCAGCAATGAGGTAAACAACCACCTCAACTGCGGAAGGACACTGACGGCACTCAAACTGGCAACAAGCGAAAAACAGGCTACACAGAAAAACCACGACATTTATGGACTGTACAGAGCCAACAAGTCGCTCGGAGACGTGCTCAGGCGACGCAGATACTACGACCAGGCCATCACGACGTATGAAGAGGCATACCTACTATACCTGCGCCATCATATCGAACACGACCCAACGGACATCCTCATCAACCTCGCAAGGCTATTCAGAATAAGAAACAGCCATGACGACGCCAACTACTATCTCAAACAGGCGGAGACACAGCATAAAATCGAAAGAAGCCTCTATCGCATCTATATTGAAAGAGCCAAGGTGGCTTTCGAGACTAACGACAGAAGGGAATTTGTGAGGCTAAGGGAAGAGATGAAGAAAATGAAACAGCAGAAAGGCTACAGATACAAGCACGACGA
Organism: Prevotella sp.; assembly: GCA_034101015.1. Lineage (GTDB taxonomy): Bacteria > Bacteroidota > Bacteroidia > Bacteroidales > Bacteroidaceae > Prevotella. Next base: position 77,198 of record JAXEKN010000003.1, on the reverse strand, counting down.
AGACGTACTGGACATCATGGACCATGCCATGACATCCGACATCAGCCAATGGAAAGACAAGGCAAAGACCGTATGCACAGACCAGGAATTGCTGAGAATCATCGAGATATACTGTAAGCACAACAACCTTTGGGAGGAAGCCTGCAACACATTCCAGGAAGAGGTGGCACTTCACAGAAAGAAAATGGAAGAGGTGTTTGAAAACGACAGGGAGGAAATGAATGAGCTGGCGGGAAACTCACATATCATGGAGGAAAACATGCGAATGAAGATAGCGTCGGCCAACATGATGATGGAACAAACCATCAGAAAAGGAGACATAGAGAGGTTCATGCTGGCCAAGCACAGACTGCTCGACGAAAGCAACCAGCTGACCCTCAACAGACTGGAAACGGAGAAAAGACTTCAAAACGCCAAAATGGCAAAAGACCAATCATTGATGAACATGCGCAGGGAACGTGAAAAGCTCAACCAAGGCATGGCACAGGCAGCAGGTGGCATCGCCGTGGTCGTCATGCTGTTCATCATGTCGTACCTCATCCATGCCTATGGCCACAAAGTAAATCTCAAGGAGAAAAACGCGCAACTTAAAAAGGCCCTGCAACAAGTGGAAGAGTCGGAGCAAACAAAGACAATCTTCATCCAAAACATGAGCCACGAGATACGCACACCACTCAACGCCATAGTGGGATTCTCACAACTGATGTCGCAAAGGGACAACGAACTGAGCGAAGAGGAAAAGGCCAACTTCAGGGAGATAATACGCAAAAACTCCGAATTGCTCCGGCAGTTGGTCGATGACGTGACATCACTTTCAGAACTGGGCAGCGGCAAATATGGCCTGCAAATACGCGAATATAAAGTCAACGAACTATGTCGCTCCACAATAGCCACCGTGGCTCACAGGGCAAAGCCCGACGTGCCCATAAACTTCAAGTCGGAGCTTGATGACGACTACTCCATACAGACCGATGCGAAAAGACTGGCCCAGGTGGTTATCAACTATCTCACCAATGCTATAAAATATACTGATGAGGGAAGTATATGGGTGGAATGCTCATCAAGGGAAACCCCCGGATACGTGACAATCGCCGTGGCAGACACCGGAGTGGGCGTTCCAGCCGACAAGAGAAACGAGATATTCGAAAGATTCGCAAAACTGGATTCTTTCCATCAAGGCACAGGACTGGGACTGAACATCTGTCTTGCCATAGCGGAACTGCTCGACGCAAAGGTGGGAGTGGATCCCACGTATGACATCGGAGCAAGATTCTACATAGCACTGCCTGTCACGTAATCAGCCCTTCCTGCCAAAGTCGGCAGGCACTTCGCCCCAGGACTTCGTCTCCCACTTCACAATGGGATTGACAATACTGTGAGTCATCAACCATTGCTCCGCACGAGCCACAACCTGATACAGGTATTCCGTGGCTGGAGTACGCTCGAGGGTGGTCTTGCATTTCTTTTTCTTCACCCATAGTATGGCATTGTAGCTGTCGCTATAGATGGTTTTCGTCCTGTTGCCTTGCTTGTCAAGAAGGGCAAGGGCATGGACGATGGCAAGAAACTCTCCAATATTGTTGGTGCCATGGACAGGCCCGAAATGAAACACCTGGGCACCCGTGGCAAGATCAATACACTGATATTCCATCGGACCGGGATTGCCCGAACAAGCGGCATCCACCGCCCATGCGTCGGCAGTGACCTGCATGGGCAGCGGAAGCACCGTGTCATGACGATAATCTGGAGGATTCTGCATATTACATTCTCTCGGGCACCTCAATTCCAAGCAGTGACATACCATTTTTGATGGTCTTGGCCACACTACGTGCAAGCACAAGACGAACAGCCTTCTTGCGTGGGTCTGTCTCCTTCAGAATGCTGAAGTCATGATAGAACTGATTGAACTCCTTGGTCAACTCATAGCAATAGTTGGCTATGCCGCTTGGACTATAGTCCTTGCCGGCCTGTGCCACCACAGCTGAGTATTCGCTGAGCTTCTGGATAAGGTTGGTCTCCTTGGCAGAGAGGAGTGGCTCACCGGTTGTCAGCTTGACAGCATCGAGGTTCTCTGATTCCTGCGCCTTCCTCATTATAGAACGTATGCGCGCGTACGTATATTGTATGAACGGACCGGTATTGCCATTGAAGTCGATGGACTCGGCAGGGTCGAAGAGCATATTCTTGCGTGCATCCACCTTGAGGATGAAATATTTCAGTGCGCCAAGTCCCACGATGCGGGCTATCTCCGAACGCTCCTCATCCGTCATGTCGTCAAACTTGCCCAATTCCTCGCTGGTCTTTTTGGCGTCGGCAATCATCGTGGCAATGAGATCGTCGGCGTCAACCACGGTGCCCTCGCGGCTCTTCATCTTGCCATTGGGCAACTCGACCATGCCATAGGAGAAATGCACCAGTTCCCTGCCCCACTTGAAGCCTAAGCGGTCAAGAAGGATGGACAGGACCTGGAAATGATAATTTTGCTCATTTCCCACAACATATATCATCTTGTCAATGGGGAAGTCCTTGAAGCGCATCTCTGCAGTGCCTATGTCCTGGGTCATATATACCGATGTACCGTCAGAGCGCAAGAGCAACTTCTGGTCAAGACCTTCGTCTGTGAGGTCAGCCCAGACGCTGTTGTCGTCATGACGCTCGAAAAGTCCTTTGGCAAGACCTTCCTCGACCTTTGCCTTCCCTTTGAGATAAGTCTCAGACTCGTAATAAATCTTGTCAAAGCCGACACCAAGAGCCTTGTATGTCTCATCAAAACCGGCATAAACCCATGAGTTCATCTTCTCCCACAACGCCCTGACCTCTGGGTCGTTCTGTTCCCACTTGACAAGCATCTCGTGGGCCTCTTTAATGAGAGGAGCCTCTTCCTTGGCCTTCTTCTCAGCCTCTTCTTCACCCATGCCCGAAGCGACATACTCCGCCATAAGCTGGCTGACCTGCCCGCGATAGTGCTTGTCGAATGCCACATAGTAGTCGCCAATGAGGTGGTCCCCCTTCTTGCCGGAACTCTCTGGAGTCTCACCATTGCCATACTTCAGCCATGCAAGCATTGACTTGCAGATATGTATGCCACGGTCGTTGACAATATTAGTCTTCACCACACGGTTGCCATTGGCCTCCATAATCTGAGCCAATGACCAGCCGAGAAGGTTGTTGCGCACATGCCCCAAATGGAGAGGCTTGTTGGTATTGGGCGAAGAATACTCAATCATCACCAGTGGTGAATCATCAGAGGCTTTCTTTTCGCCATACTTCTCATCCCCGTCGATCTCAGATAGCAGGTTGAGCCAAGCCTCCTCGGCAATGACAAGGTTAAGAAATCCCTTGACCACATTGAACGAAGCCACGGCGGCACAATGTTCTGAGAGATACTGTCCAATATCCTGGGCAGTGTCCTCGGGTTTCTTCTTACTAATCTTTAAAAAGGGGAAAACGACAAGGGTGAGATTACCCTCAAACTCCTGCTTGGTCTTTTGCAACTGCACCATCTTGTCAGCCACATCCTGACCGTAAAGCGCCTTGACAGCTTCCTTGGCCGACAAGGCGATAATGCTTTCAATCTTCATATCTTGTATTTATTAATTATCTTACGTATATTCTCAGGCTGCAAAGTTACAACAAATTGTGAGAAAAACAAAATAAAATGTGATTTATTTGCTTAAATTACATGTTTATATAGGAAAAGTTGGTTAAAAACATAAAAAAATACTGCAACAATTTGGCAGAGTCAAAATAAAGTAATATCTTTGCACTCGCAAATGAAGGTTCCGGCCGACATAAGCGATGCCGCAATGGTGGAATTGGTAGACACGAGGGACTTAAAATCCCTTGGCCAGTAATGGCTGTGCGGGTTCGAGTCCCGCTCGCGGCACCCTTTACAAACCATTCTGTAGAGATATAGAATTTGAAATTAATAATAGAAACTTTAAGTATATATACATTAATATAATATTGCAATGCAGAAGAAACATCTTTTCATGATGTCAGCAGCATCAATTATGCTCCTGTCATCTTGCTCCGGAAAACTCGGAGCTCTTTCAGCGGACAACTTCAGCGTAGTGCCCAATCCGCTTGAAGCTAACGGTGGAAATGTTCCCGCTACCATCAATGGTATGTTCCCAGAAGGCTATATGCAGAAAAAGGCTGTGGTGACTGTCACTCCAGAGCTGCGTTATGGCAACGGACAGGTGGCTCGTGGTGAGTCGGCTACATTCCAAGGCGAGAAAGTGGAAGGCAACGACCAGACTATCGCTTACAAGGTAGGTGGCAACTATACTATGAAGACCAACTTTAAGTATGTGCCTGAAATGCAGAAGAGCGAGCTCTATCTGACTTTCGACGCAAAGGTGGGCAACAAGCAGCAGGAAATCCCTGCCATCAAGGTGGCTGACGGTGTTATCAGCACTGGCGAACTTGGCGCAGCGACTGTTGAGCAGGCCACTCCAAGCCTTTCCACTGACGCATTCCAGCGCATCATCGAGAAAAAGCAGGATGCCAACATCAAGTTCCTCATCCAGCAGGCCAACCTTCGCTCAAGCGAGTTGAAGAACAACTCAGTGAAGGAATTTGTCGCTCTGCTCGAGAAAATCAACAAGGAGAAAGAGACTCTCGCACTGAAGAACGTCGAGGTATCGGCTTACGCATCTCCTGACGGCGGTTTCGACCTCAACGATAAACTTGCCGCCAAGCGTCAGGGCAACACCGAGACATACGTAAAGCAGCAACTGAAGAAGACCAACAACAGCACTGACGTGGATGCGAAGTACACCGCTCAGGACTGGGAGGGATTCCAGGAGCTTGTCAAGGTGAGCAACATCCAGGACAAGGACGTTATCCTTCGAGTGCTCTCAATGTACAAGGATCCCGAGGAGCGCGAGCAGCAGATCAAGAACATGAGCTCTGTATTCCGTGAACTCGCCGACGGTATTCTCCCACAGCTCCGCCGTGCACGCATGACCATCAACTATGAGGTTATCGGCCGCAGTGACGACCAGATTCAGGAGCAGTTCAAGAGCGATGCCAAGCAGCTTTCTATTGAGGAGCTTCTCTACAACGCATCACTCACAAACAACGCTGCCGAGAAGGAGAATATCTACAAGACTGCCTCACAGCTCTATCCTAACGATGCCCGCGCATTCAACAACCTCTCCATGCTGGCTTACCAGAGAGGCGACTACAGCGCTGCAAAGAGCTATGCACAGAAGGCTCTGAACATCGACTCCAACAGTGCTGACGCAAAGGCCAACCTCGGTCTTGTAGCTCTTAAGGAGGGTGATGTGGCAAAGGCTGAGCAGCTCATCTCACAGGCTTCAGGCGCAAGCAACATCAAGGAGGCTCTCGGAAACCTCTATATCCAGCAGGGTAAGTATGCACAGGCTGAGCAGACTCTGTCAAATGTGAACAGCAACACTGCTGCATTGGCACAGATCCTCAACAAGAACTACAGCGCTGCCTCAAGCACCCTGAGCAACATCAAGAACCCTGACAGCACCACAGACTACCTGAAGGCTGTGCTCAACGCAAGACAGGGCAACACTACAGCTGCCGCCTCTGCTCTTCGCGACGCCATCAGCAAGGACAGCAAGTGGGCTGACTATGCTTCCAAGGATCTCGAGTTGCTGAACGTAAGCAAATAATATGAATAAATTCATAGGATTATACCTGCTCACCCTGATTGTAGTGGCATGTGGACCGGAAAGCGGACAATTCCGCATCAAGGGCCGCCTGAGAAACTTCAATCAGGGTGAGTTCTATGTCTATAGTCCTGACGGGGGAATTGCCGGAATGGACACCATCAAGGTGGCCGACGGACGATTCTCCTACCAAACACCGCTCGAACAAGAAGCCACTTTTATCATCGTATTTCCCAACTACACGGAGATGGTGGTCTTCGGACAAAAAGGTAAAACGGCGGAAATAAGTGGTGACGCTTCTCATCTAAAAGAGGTGGAAGTGAAGGGAACAAAAACAAATGAGCAGATGACGGATTTCAGACTCGCTACAAGCGAAAAAACGCCTCCACAGGTGAAAAAGGCGGCGGAAAACTTTATATCTGACAATCCAGGCAGCATCATCTCCATATATCTGCTCGACAAATATTTCCTCACAGGTAGCGAGCCTGACTATCCTACAGCGGAAAGACTGATGCAAAAAATGAAGGACGCCAACAAGGACAATACCGATTTGGCACTGAAGACAAGACAACTCAATTATCTTGCCAAAGTGAAAACGGGGTACACCATACCATCGTTCGCCGCAACGGACATCAACGGGAAAAGTGTGGGCAACATTGATCTCAAGGGCGAGCTGAACATCATTTTAGCATGGGCGGGATGGAATTATGAAAGTACGAGCATACAGCGCGAACTAAGAAAACAAAAGAAAAAACTTGGCGAAAAGCTGCAAATAGTGGGTATCTGCATCGATGCCGACACAGCCAAATGCAATAGGACGGTGAGGATGGATTCACTGCAATGGAAAACAATATGCGACCAAAAACTATGGGAGTCGCCAGTGGTCAAACAACTCGCCATAACCACCGTTCCTGGGAATATCATTGCAGACCGTAATGGAAAGATTGTCGAGATCAACGCCGACCTCGACAGAATAAAGGAAAGAATAAAGAAGATAGACAATAAGTAAATTGAAGAAGTTTGTCAGATTCTGCATTGTGGGCGTTATAGCCACTGCCATTCATTATGCCATATATTACGCTCTGCAGACATTAGGTGACAGCCAAGTATGGCTGACTGCTGCATATACCATCGGGTATGGCCTGAGCATGGTGTGCAACTTCTTTTTGACTACATGGTTCACTTTCCGTTCGAAGGTATCAATAGGGAAATTGGCGGGGTTTGGAGGCAGTCATGCCATCAACTATTCATTGCAGATAGTGCTCTTCAACGCATTCATATCTCTTGGCGTCAATCAGGTGGTAGTGCCTTTTATGGTATATGCCATTGCTGTGCCTACCAATTTCATGATTCTCAGGCTTGTTTACAAAAGGAGAGAATAAGGTCATTATTTTCGATATATATATAAAATAACGCGGACAAATATCATAAAACACTAATATAATGGAAGAAAAGAAATACAAAAGAACAACCGTCACTGCGGCTCTGCCATATGCCAATGGCGGTGTACACATCGGACACCTCGCCGGTGTCTATGTTCCTTCAGACATATACGTGCGATACCTCAGACTGAAAAAGCAGGAGGTGATTTTCATCGGCGGCAGCGACGAACACGGAGTGCCTGTCACCATACGTGCACGCCAGGAGGGTATCACCACACAGGAGGTCGTTGACAGATACCATAGCCTCATCAAGAAATCATTCGAGGATTTCGGCATCTCATTTGACATTTACAGCCGGACAACTTCGGACATACACCATAAGTTTGCCTCCGACTTCTTCCGCACGCTTTACGACAAGGGACAACTTGAGGAACACGTGGAGGAGCAATACTGTGATGAAGTGACTGGGGAATTTCTCACTGACCGCAATATTGTGGGTACCTGCCCAAGATGTGGAGCAGAAGGGGCATACGGTGACCAGTGTGAAAAGTGTGGTGCCACACTGTCGCCCGACGAGCTAATCAATCCGACAAACAAGAACAATCCCGGACACGGACTGGTAAAGAAGCCGACCAAGAACTGGTATCTGCCTCTTGGGAAATATCAGGATTGGCTCAAGGAATGGATACTCGACGGCCACAAGGAATGGCGATCCAACGTATATGGACAATGCAAGAGCTGGCTCGACATGGACCTGCAGCCTCGTGCCATGACCCGCGACCTGGAATGGGGAATACCAGTGCCGGTAGAAGGTGCTGAGGGCAAAGTGCTGTATGTATGGTTTGACGCTCCTATCGGATATATTTCCAACACAAAGGAGCTATGCGACGCCAATCCAGAGAGATGGGGCACATGGCAGACTTGGTGGCAAGACAACGATACACGTCTCGTACACTTCATCGGAAAGGACAACATCGTCTTCCACTGTATCGTTTTCCCAGTGATGCTTAAGGCTCATGGCGACTATATCCTTCCGGACAATGTGCCGGCCAACGAGTTTCTAAACCTCGAAAACGACAAAATATCCACTTCGCGCAACTGGGCGGTATGGCTCCACGAATATCTCGTCGATATGCCAGGCAAACAGGATGTGCTGAGATATGTGCTTACAGCGAATGCGCCTGAAACCAAGGACAACAACTTCACATGGAAGGACTTCCAGGAGCGCAACAACAGTGAACTGGTGGCCATATACGGCAACTTTGTCAACCGTGCGCTGCAACTGACAAAGAAATACTTCAACGGTGTCGTTCCTGAATGCGGTGAACTGACTGATGTCGATAAGCAGGCCCTGAATGAGTTTAAGGACGTGAAAAAGAATGTTGAGGACATGCTCGACGTCTTTAAGTTCAGGGAAGCACAAAAAGAGGCAATGAACCTGGCACGTATTGGCAACAGGTACATCACGGAATGTGAACCATGGAAGGTATGGAAGACAGACCCCAAACGTGTGGAGACAGTGCTGAACATATCGCTCCAACTCGTGGCAAACCTCGCCATCGCATTCGAACCGTTCCTGCCATTCAGCAGTGCCCGTCTGAGGAAGATGATCAACCTCAACGAGTTTGACTGGAATGAACTTGGAAGCACCGAACTGCTTAAGCCAGGACACCAGCTCGCTGAGCCAGAACTGCTCTTCGAGAAGATCGAGGATGAAGTGATACAGAAGCAACTCGACAAACTGGAGGCAACAAAAAAGGCCAACGAGGCGGCTGCATACAAGCCAGAGCCAATCAAAGACACAATCGATTTCGAGACATTCGAAAAACTGGATATCCGCGTGGGACACGTATTGGCTTGCGAAAAGGTCAAGAAGTCAAAGAAATTGCTTAAGTTCACCATTGACGACGGAACAGGCACAGACCGCACCATACTCAGCGGTATAGCAGAGAGTTGGGACCCGGAAGACCTCGTAGGCAAAGACGTGCTGTTCATAGCCAACTTCGCTCCAAGAAAGATGATGGGTGTGGAGAGTCAGGGCATGATTCTGTCGGCTGTGGATTACGACGGAAAACTCGCAGTCACATCGCTTCTCCGAGGCGTGAAACCAGGAAGCCAAGTGGGATAATTCAGATTGAACATCATACACAACAATTAATATAACATGATACAGTCAATGACTGGCTACGGCAAAGCTGTCGTGGCATACGGTGAGAAAAAAATAAACGTGGAGGTCAAGTCGCTTAATTCCAAAGCGCTTGACCTGTCCACACGTATATGTCCACTATATAGAGAAAAGGAGATGGAGATAAGGCAAACCATCGCCAAAGCATTGGAAAGAGGCAAGGTGGACTTTAGCATCTGGATTGAAAAGGATGCAGCCAGTGAAGCCACGCCTATCAACAAAGAACTGATGAAGGCATACTACAAGGAGATTATGGACGTGGTCAACACATCCGACATACCGGGGCCTGAGGATATCTTCACCACCCTATTAAGAATGCCTGACGTCATGACAAAGGTGGACAATGAGCAACTCACCGACGAGGAATGGAAGACAGCCACAGAGGCCATCAATGAGGCTCTGAGGATGCTGGTAGAATTCCGTACACAGGAAGGTGCAGCCCTTCAGAACAAATTCGAGGAGAAACTTAGAAACATCCAAGACCTGCTCACTGGCATTGAGCAATACGAAAAGACAAGGGTTGAGAAAATACGCCAGAGAATCGTTGACGGACTCAGTTCGATTCCTGAAGTGGAATACGACAAGAACAGACTCGAACAAGAGCTTATCTATTATATAGAGAAACTCGACATCAGCGAGGAAAAGCAGCGTCTGGCCAATCATCTCAACTACTTCCGTGAGACAATGCAGGAAGAAGGACATGGAGTGGGAAAGAAACTCGGATTCATAGCCCAGGAGATGGGTAGGGAAATCAACACAACCGGCTCGAAGAGCAATCTGGCTGAGATGCAAAACATCGTGGTCAAAATGAAGGACGAACTGGAGCAGATAAAGGAGCAAGTTCTCAACGCACTATAAAACACATAGATATGAAAGGCAAACTGATAATCTTCTCAGCACCATCGGGCACAGGAAAGAGCACCATTATCAATTGGCTCATGCAGGAACATCCGGAACTTCACATGGCTTTCTCTATCTCATGCACAAGCAGGGCACCGAGAGGGACAGAGCAGGACGGTGTGGAATATTTCTTTCTCACACCAGATGAGTTTAGGACAAAAATAGAAAACGGAGAATTTCTCGAATATGAGGAGGTATATACCGACCGCTTCTACGGCACACTGAAGTCACAAGTGGAAAAACAGCAGGAAGCAGGGCAAAACGTGGTGTTCGACGTTGACGTAAAGGGTGGATGCAATATCAAGAATCATTATGGCGATGATGCACTGAGTATCTTCATTATGCCACCATCAGTCAACGAACTGCGACGCAGGCTTGAGAGCCGTGCCACGGATGCACCCGAAGTCATTGACCAGCGTATAGCGAGGGCGGAGTTTGAGATTTCTTATGCTGACAGATTCGACATGGTGGTGATAAACGATGACTTGGAAAAAGCCAAACATGAGGTTCTTGGAATAATATCCGAATACATAGGCCTGAAAACGGAGGCATAACGAGAGGGTCGGCTCATAAAGAATACAAAATGATAAAGACCGGAATATTTGGGGGTTCGTTCAATCCGATACACAACGGGCACATAGCCCTTGCAAAACAAATACTGGAACGTACAGACCTGGAGGAGATATGGCTGATGGTCTCGCCACAAAATCCTCTAAAGAATGCTGACTCGCTCGCAGATGACAACTATCGTCTGAAGATGGTGGAAGCCGCAGTCAAGGACATTCACGGACTGAAGGCAAGCGACTTCGAATTTAACATGCCTCGTCCGTCATATATGATAGACACACTGACGTCACTCAGAGAAAAATATCCCGACAGAGTATTCTCACTGATAATAGGAGCTGACAATTGGGTGGTATTCAACAAGTGGCACAGGTGGAATGATATCATCAACCAATTCAGGATAATAGTATATCCGCGTGAGGGTGCACATATAGACGTGGAGCAACTGCCACACAATGTCAAACTCATCGATACACAACTATACAACATCAGCAGCACTGAGATAAGACAAAGAATGAGAGAAGGAAAAAGTGTCAGTCATCTCGTGCCGCCAGAGATAATACAAATATTAAAGATATGAGGAAAATAGAAAAACTATTGGCTTATGTGTTGACTCCCATCAGGGTCAATTTCGCCTTCTTCATGTTTATGTTTCTGTTGGGATACGCATGCACCCAACTGGAAGTGCCAAACAAGAAGGGGTACTACCCCTATTCACTCGCGCCGATAGAACTGTTTTTCGATATTTATGTCGTATGCCTTATACTGAGCTTTATTCCATTGAAGATAAGAAAATGGATAAGGACGACGATTTATGTCATACTTTATTCGGTGTCAATCGTTGACATGTACTGTTTTGTGAAGTTTGGGTCCACTCTCAATCCTACTATGCTGTTGCTTGTGGGAGAAACAAACAGCAGTGAGGCATCGGAATTCTTCACGACATATCTTGACTGGGACCTCATCACCACACCTTTGGGATGCATCCTGCTGATTATTATTGCACATATTATATGCAACATCATCGCAGCAAGACGAAAGGTGCATCCCGCTATAAGAAGGAAACTGAACGGCAGGATGGGACGCATATACAAACGACTGTCACCATCCGACAAGGCTAAGGTGAGCATAGGTGCCGCTGCGGGAGGCATACTCGGCGCACTCGCCATCTACCTGCTCATCGACGCATACAACCAGACAATTGACAACAAGCGCGCCACCGTCAGACTGATGTCCATGAAGAATATCGGCGAGGTGGAACATGAACTGACACAAAAAGACAAGGCAGTGCTCTATCTGCCCATCTATCGACTGGCTTTCAGCATATATGCCAACAAACTCACAGCCAAGCAGGTTGACAAGCTGGTGGCTGGCATACAAAACGTGAAAGTCGATTCATGCGACTTCAAGAGCCAGCATATCGTCTTCGTGATAGGCGAAAGCTATAACAAACACCACTCCGAACTGTATGGCTATCCCCACCACACGACACCACATCAAGTGAGACTGAGGAAGAAAGACAACCTCATACCATTCACCGACGTGGTGGCCCCATACAACCTCACCAGTTTTGTATTCAAGAGCATATTCTCCCTGCATGCTGTGGGAGACAAGGGCGAATGGTGCGACTATCCGCTCTTTCCAGAACTATTCAGGAAGGCAGGCTACAGGGTGGCATTCATCACCAATCAGTTTCTGCCACAGGCCAAAGAGGCAGTGTATGACTTCAGCGGCGGTTTTTTCCTTAACAACCCTATACTGAGCAAGGCACAGTTTGACGTACGCAATTCACAACTATACAAATACGATGCAGGAGTGCTGCGTGACTATGACCAGATAGTAAAGAAGGATATGGAGACCTATCCTGACCATCCTCGTCTGACCATTCTTCACCTCAAGGGCCAACATACCAACTATCACGACCGTTTTCCGCCTTCACGCAAGGTATTCAACGAGAAAGACTATCAGGAGGAATGGCCTGAGATGAAGAAACGAAGCCGAATGATTCTCGCCGACTACGACAATGCCACCCTATACAACGACTCCATCATGTCGGAGGTGATAAAGAGATTTGAGGATGAGGATGCCATCGTCATATATATGTCCGACCATGGAGAGGAGGCTTTTGGCAACGGTTCCAGCTTGTTTGGCAGAAACCATACGGCAGAAATAGACTTCCGTCTGGCACATGAGGAATATGAGATTCCGATGTGGATATGGTACTCAAAGAAATATGCACATAAGCATCCTGACATTGTCAAACAGATCAAGAGGGCATCGACGCTGCCTTTCATGTCGGACAATATTTCCCAGGTTCTCGTATATCTCGCAGGCATACACTCACCCTATTATCGTGCGCAATACAATCCTCTCGACAATGACTATGACCCGGAACGCCGAAGAATCCTAAAGGGGGGGAAGGCTGATTACGACAAACTCAGGGCTGAGAAAGACAATTCAGAGAAAAACAATTTTGGGGATAAAGGCGAAAAGAGCGTAAAAGTGAAAGATGAAAAGAAAGCAAAAATAAAAAGATGAAAGGCAATAGAAAGACAATACTGACAAAAAGTGAATGTTCGGCGATGCGAGGCATAGCCATCATCGCCATCATGCTCCACAACTACTGCCACATGCTTAGGGGTACCGTGAGGGAGAACGAGTATAAGTTCTTTGCTGAAAGGGCAGCAAGGATGTGGCATGCCCTCATGTCGCCCGATGACCTCTTCTTGGCCAACATGCTGTCATTCTTCGGACATTATGGTGTGCCTGTTTTTCTCTTTCTGAGCGGATTTGGACTTGTGTTGAAATACGAGTCGGACAACAGTCCAAAATATCGAACTATGAGTTTCATGCGCTTCCATTATCTGAAATTATTAAGGATAATGGTGCCAGGTTTCATCTTCTTCATCATTATCGACATCATCACACCACGCAGTTTCCATTTCTATTGCGAATACATCATCTCACAGGGACTTATGATAATCAACCTTCTCCCTGAACCCAACGTGAATATATGGCCTGGACCATACTGGTTTTTCGGACTGATGCTTGAGCTTTACCTCATCTACAGGCTATTATTGTATCGACGTTCTTCATGGTTCACAGTGGCAGCTATTGTCGTTTGCTTCATTGCCCAGATACCGTGTGACCCACAAGGCGACACCCTCAACTACCTCCGCTACAATGCCGTGGGTGGAGTGCTTCCCTTTGGTTGCGGAATACTTGCCGCTCGCCATCTATGCGGCAGTCGGATTGAGGAAATCACACGTTGGCAGTGGGCAGCGCTGACCTTGGTGGCGTCGGCTATGGTGGTGGTGATGAGTCTATATGAGTTATCATGGTATTGGACACCGGTGGTGATTGTCATTGCCACTGTCTGCTTAGTGAAATCACTTCCGAAATGGCTGTCAGGGTGGATGGTATGGTTTGGCGGCATCTCAGCCGCAATGTTTGTCACCCACCCCGCCATGCGCAAGATATTTATCCCCGTATCACATCGTGGAGACACATACGACGGTCTGATGCTATATGTCATCGCAGCCATAGGTGTGGCATGGGCAATGGACAAGGTGATTCAGAGAATCGCTTCACCAAAATTAGAAGAATGACGATTGAATATTAAAAGACAGAATAATTGAAAGACATTGACTTTTCACTGATAAGCAAGTATAGAAGCGAACTGATGGGGTTTGCAATGATATACGTAGTGGCGTTTCATGTATGTGGAGCACGCCATGACACATTGTGGTATTGTCTTGCAAGATGCGGCAACCTTGGTGTTGACATATTCCTCTTTCTCAGCGGCATAGGCTTATGGTTTGCATGGACCAAGACACCGTCGTTGCGCCATTTCTACTGGCGTCGTTACAAGCGCATCTATCCTGCATGGCTGGTGATTGCCTCACTATTCTACATCCCCAAGTATATTGACGGCAACATCAGTATTGCGGAACTCATCGGTGAGATCACATTCAACTATGGCTTTTGGCATCACCTTGCGCTCAACTTTTGGTATGTTCCAGCCATATTGGCACTTTATCTCATCGCTCCATGGTATATGAAACTCATCCAAGCCAATGCCCATTACCGTTGGATGCCAGTAGCAGCCATGCTACTCACACTGTTGGTGCAATACTGGTCTCCCCTACATCATTCCGTGGGTCATCTTGAGATATTTTTTTCGAGAATACCTATCTTTCTAATAGGCATCAATGTCGGGGCGATGGTTAAGTCAGGATACCGCATTCAAGGTTCGTCAATATGGTTGCTTCTGATTATCATGGTCATGAGCACACTCGTATGCGTGAACTTTGAGGACGGTCTGCGCCGCCGATTCCCCCTATTCATAGAGAGATGGGCATATATTCCATGGACAGTGTCGCTCACATTATTGCTCTCAATGCTCTTTGAGCGTCTTCACGTAAAATTTTTATTCTTGTTGACGGTGACGGGGACGGTTAGTTTGGAATTATATCTCATACACATCGAGTTCGTAATGAAGAACGTGAAACCCCTTCATCTCGGATATTGGGCCACATTTGCCATCACTTTCGGAATATCGCTTGTCATGGCATACGGTCTGCACTATATCATAGACAAACTGTCAAGCATACCATTCATCAAGAAAATACAGAAAAGAAAATGAATATCTACAACATAATAAAGGTGGCTCGTCCACACCACTGGATAAAAAATCTCTTTGTCTTCCTGCCGACATTCTTCGGAGGAGCGATGCTCGACATCACCCAACTGATGGCGGCCACCGTGACATTCCTGGCATTCTCCCTTACGGCCAGTGCCATCTACTGTCTCAACGACATTATCGACTTGGAGGCCGACAGACAGCATCCTGTGAAATGCCGGCGCCCGATAGCATCTGGTGCAATCACGATTGGTCAAGCCTATTTGATGATGGCCATAAGCCTTTTGGTTTCCATATCACTGATGTGTCTGCTACCCCAAGGACAGTTGAACACGATATTGGTGATAGCTTCGTATTTCATCCTAAACATTGCCTATTGTGTCCGATTGAAGGAATATGCCATCGTGGATGTGTGTATCATCGCCACTGGGTTTGTATTGCGTATCTTGGCTGGCGGCTGTGCCACTGGTATTCAACTGTCAAAATGGATCGTGTTGATGACCTTCCTTCTCACTCTCTTCCTTGCCTTCGCCAAGCGACGCGACGATGTGCTGAAGATGAACGAGACAGGTCATGCCCCACGGAAAAACACAAGCAGATATAATCTCACGTTCATCAACCAGGCTATCACAATCACTGGAGGTGTGATGCTCGTGTGTTATATCATGTACACCGTGTCACCTGAGATTATCCGGCAGTTTGGCACAGACAAACTCTATCTTACGTCCATCCTCGTCATCCTTGGCCTACTGAGATACATACAATTGACCGTTGTGGATGAGAAAAGCGGCGACCCTGTCAAGGTGGTGCTCTCGGACCATATCACACAAGTGATACTTATAGCCCTTGTCTTGTCATTCGCCATAATCATCTATTCATAGGTATAAAGACGGTGATATATGGGCATTTGATTGAATAACAATTGATTTAAGAACATTGATTGCATAGGCTTCGAAATGGAAGAAAAGAAGAAAAAGATATACGCATTCGACTTTGACGGCACGATAACGACCCGTGACTCCCTCATCGCATTCATCATCTTCACAAGAGGCAGATGGCGACTTGCCCAATGGATGATGTGTCACCTGCCATGGTTAGTGCTTATGAAAATGAGGCTCTACTCCAACCACCACTTGAAGGAGCAACTATTTCAAGACATGTTTGGCGGTATGCCATACGAAAAAATGCTTGGTGTAAGCAATGACTTTGCCGAAAGTCATAAGGACATCATTCGACATGACGCCATCAACATCATAGAAAAAGCCATTCGTGAAGGCGACACAGTGGCTATAGTGTCAGCCAGTCCGGAGATATGGGTAAGGCCATTCTTCCGAGAATATGAGGGAATAATGTTTCTCTGTACAAGACTGGAAACGGACAACGGCCTTGTCACAGGACATTTCACTGGCAGCAACTGCTACGGACCTGAGAAGGTGAGCAGACTAAAGGAAGCATTTCCTGAAAGAGACGGCTACCATCTGATTGCTTTTGGAGACAGCAGAGGAGACCGCGAAATGCTCGAATTTGCGGATGAAGGTTATTTCAGGAAACTAAAACATTGAATTATCTATAAAAAATAATTGATTGAATTATCGAAAAGTAAAAGATTGATTAAGTCAAAGACATAATGATTATGACGGTAAAGGAAATAAAAGATTCATTTGGCAAGTTTCTCAACACCTTCAAGGTGAAAAAGGAAGAAACAATACCATCGCTGGTCATCCTCTTGATGATGACAGCTCTTAACGTACTTGCACTAAGTAAATATTATACAGCCTTTAGCAAGACACACCAAGCCGTTTGGGGACTATTCGTCAAATATTACAGAGTGTCGGGATTTGACCCTATCACATATTGCGTGCTGACCGATTGGGACCCGAAATACAATATCTACCGGCATCCCCTGCTCGCCTTCTTCGAATACCCATTCTATATGGTCAATCAGGGGTTGACAAAACTGTTGGACAAAAACATGGCCCAGGTGATTGTGGCGGTGATGCTCGTCTTCTTTGCCTACTACACATGGATATTCCTCTATCGCATCATCAGGGAGATAATTGGACTGAGACGTACAGACTCCATACTCCTATCCTATTACTTCTTCTCCTTTGGCTACGTGATGCTCACCTTAATGGTGCCCGACCATTTCGGTCTGTCAATGTTTATGCTTGTCACATGTCTTTACGTGTGCGGAAAAGCGATGCAAAAAGGCAAGCAACTGAAAATCTGGCAGACATGGATAATCTTTATCCTTACAGCGGGAACAACATTGAGCAATGGAATAAAGGTGTTTATCGACACCCTGTTTGTCAATAAATGGAGATTCTTTCGTCCAAAGTATTTCCTGTTGGGAGTGATTATGCCCTGCGCTCTGATATGGGTCTTTGCACGATGGGAATACAAACGCTATGCCTGGCCTCGCGAACAGGCACAATGGCAAAAGAAAAAGGCAAAGGCGGAGAAGGAGGACAAGAGAATGTTTGAGGCATTTAAGGACTCCACAAGCCTTAAGGACTCCACTCAGATAGCTCGTGCATTCAACAAACTAAAGCGTAGGAAGATGCACGAAAAATACGTGGCAGACCATAAGCAGATGTGGAATGTCAACAAGGGTACTCCAATGGGGAAGGGCGAGTTTATGTCATGGACAGACGAGAGTACGTCGAGAACAGACGCCTTGGTAGAGAATATCTTCGGCGAACCAATTCAGATACATCGCAAATACCTGTTGGGCGATGTGCTGAGAAATCGTCCCACTGTGGTGAGATATGACAATGCCATCAACTATGTTGTCGAAGGCGTCATCGTGATATTGTTTATTGCAGGTATATGTGCAGGACGCAAAAACCGTTTCTTATGGATGGCAATGTCGGGAGTAGGCTTTGATGCGGCCATACACCTTGGCTTAGGCTTTGGACTCAATGAGGTATTCATTATGACTGGCCATTGGATATTCATCATACCAATAGCCGCAGCATATCTCTTCAAGTCAATTAATGACATAAAATACCTGAAGGCACTCCGGTTCATCACCTTATTAGCCACGGTTTTCCTTTATGCATGGAACATTAGTCTCTTTGTGGAGTATTTCGCATGATGGTTAAGATTTGACACATGGAAAAGAATAGTCGTGCAGATGGCGCAATTTCCAATAGCCATGTAGGTTTTGCACGGCATAAACAGACCATTCTGCCAAACTTTTGCCCACAAGTGGAGTCATCAGGGCATACAGTTTCTCCTCCCACGTCTTGTGATGCACAGGAGGCTGTTTCTTATCGCTCTTCTCCCTGCATGTGTATGTATAAATGGTGTTGCATAGCTCAACATCTTCAGGCAATATAGTCTCGTCAAGACACATCTTCACAATCATCTCGTCAAGAATACGTGCATACACGCCTCCTGCTGCCCTGCTGTTGGTGATGGAAGTGGAGACAAGCCTATACTTCAAGAGCGGCTCACGAAGATTGGCAAACTTGCCATGACGAAGCATCTTCGACCATAGCAACTTGTCCTCAGCCCAGCGTACCGACTGATAACCACACGTTTGCATATATATGTCGCGACGATACATAGCCCCAGGATGAGCCACCATAAAGAGGCGGGATAGGTGGCGCGGAAGGGTATATGGGAAATTGCGTCCCATCTCCCTGCTCTGCTCGTCAATAAACACCACCGCACTCGACACTAAACAGTGGTCGGGATGCGACTCGAGAAAGTCAAACTCTTTCTGAATACGATCCGGCATACATACGTCATCAGCATCAATCTTCGCAATATACTTTCCCCTTGCTGCCATATTAGCATAATGGCTCACCGTGCCAAAACAGCCGAAAGCCTGGGAATAATAACGTATTCTGGGGTCATGATATGACTTGATGATTTCCTCAGTGGAGTCTGTGGAACCATCATTCCAAATAATAAACTCAAACTCACGGAAAGTCTGTGCCAGGACACTGTCGATAGTCTCCCGGACAAACCTTTCCCCATTGTGTACACACAATACGACCGAAACCTTGCAGATTTGCATTACTGACGCCTTAATTCATAGAATGAATACCTTCCCAACGCCTCATATCCTGCCGGATTGAGATGTAACCAGTCCATCTGATATTTTTCAAGGACAACTGACGGCATTTGAGGATCACGCACTACGGCATCAAAGTCAAGAACACCGTCGAATGCCTTTGACTCACGAATCCACTTGTTGACATACTGGCGTGCCGCCTCACGAAACGGGTCTCCATTATCATAAAAGCTCTTGAAATAAGGTGAGATGGTGGCACCGTATATCTTCATTCCGCGGGAATGTGCCTTGGCAATAAACTCCTTGTAGCACTCGATAATTTTCTTGGCTCTCTTCTCAGCGTCTCCATTTGTGCCACCCAAGTCATTGATACCCTCAAAGACTATGACAGTCTTCACACCATCCTGACCAAGGATATCGCGGTCAAAACGCTTGTATGCAGGGTCGCTCAGTCCACCAAAATACACTGCATTACCGCCAATACCGAGGTTGAGCACAGAGATGTGCTTTGTCTCATCATTTGCCTGAAGACAGTCGGCAAGGAAATCAGTCCAACGATCCTGAAGATTGGTTGTCGTGCCACGTCCGTCGGTAATGGAGTTGCCGATGACTGCAATAGCCTCGCATCCCTCACGCATCACGTCAATAGTGGCGATATTATACCAATGGTCCTCACGCTCAGGATTCTTCGTAAAGTCAGACTTTGGATTAGCCTCGCCACCTATAATATATGATGTGGTACGCGAACCACGATGGCTTGTGGCATTCTCCGGTGTGTCGGCATAACTCACTGTGATAGCCAGTCGCTGCAGGGGTTCGAGATGATATGCCAAGGCATCGCTCACTACGGTCTTGCCTGCAGGGATGGTAATATTCTTTTTGCCGTCAAACTTCAAGTATTTGGCAGACTTGACATTAATCTTTTGTCCGATATTGGGAATATTCTCAGGAGCTACGGGGTTGCGTCCTGGATCGTTGTCGAGATTGGCAATGTATATGGAACGAATCTCAACAGGTTGCTTACTGTATTCATTTGACAAATGAAGGCGCAAGGTCTCGCCACCTATGGATACACGAACGATCTGCCTAATGGCCTTGTTGGTGAGGGTACCGCTTTTGGGCATATCACCTTTTCCGGTAAACTCGGTAGCTGTGGCCCATGTAGCCACCCAACTACCCTTCTCTTGCTTGTTTTTTGCTGCCATCGAGCAGCATATCACTGTCGTGAGCAATAACGTAAATAGTTTTTTCATGTCTTCGTTTGATAATTTTTGCTGCAAAGATAGTGTTTTTTTTGCTATAAAAGCACAAATAATGTATCTAATACTTTTTATTTTGTTTCTTTTATGACATTTTATGACTAAATATAATAAAAAAAGTCCCGCCAACGTACAATCACTGCACCGCGGGACTCTTGCAAGTTATCAAAAGTTTATGCTTATCTTTCTTTATCTTCGTGTATCCTAATCTTTATTGAGATACTTATCGACATCTGCGGCAGCCTTCCTACCGCCAGCCATGGCTCTCACCACAAGTGATGCACCCGTGGCGGCATCTCCACACACGAACACGTTGTCGGCAAACTGCGGCTGTTCGGGTTTAAGGAATCCCATTGCCAACAATACCATCTCACACTTTATCACCTCTGGCTTGCCTTTCTCCACCATCAGTGGACGTCCACCCTCAGGATTTGGTTTCCAGTCTATCTCCTGAACTCTTACTCCTGTGAGTTTTCCGTCTTTGCCGATAAACTCAAGCGAGTTGATATTCCATCGGCGTGTACATCCTTCCTCATGGCTCGATGTGGTCTTGAGAGTGCGTGGATAGGCCGGCCATGGGTTCTTGGGATCTTCCGGTCCCTCCACAGGCTTTGGCATAATCTCAATCTGAGTGACGCTCTTACAACCTTGTCGATGAGCTGTACCAATACAGTCGCTACCAGTATCTCCACCGCCAATGACCAACACATCCTTTCCCTTGGCATTGACGAGTTCTTCCTTCTTGAACTCCATTCCGGCCAATACACGGTTTTGCTGTGCCAATAATTCCAAAGCGAAATATACTCCCTTGAGTTCGCGTCCGGGAATCTTCAGGTCTCGGGCAGTAGGCGTACCGGTGGCAATAACGTATGCATCGAAATTTTCAGGGAGACGGGTGACATCTATGTTTTCTCCGAAACGGAATATGATACCTTCCTTCTCCAAGACCTCCATACGTCGGTCGATGATTGCCTTGTTGAGCTTGAAATTAGGTATTCCATAACGAAGAAGTCCGCCGGCTGCCTCATTCTTGTCGAAGACCGTCACCTCATAGCCTTTGAGGTTCAACTGGTTTGCTGCCACCAATCCGGCAGGACCAGCACCAATGACTGCCACCTTCTTGCCATTGCGTTGGGGAGTCTCTATGCGCACGAAGTTTTCCTGGAATGCCATCTCCGTGATGGCAGCCTCATCCTCGCGGTTGGTGGTAGGCTCATGTTCCATCAGATTAAGCACGCATGCTTTCTCGCAGAGCGCCGGACAAATACGTCCGGTGAACTCAGGAAAGTCATTCGTTGAGTTAAGCAGACGGTATGCCAGCTCATAGTCACCCTTATATAGGGCATCGTTCCACTCTGGCGGCTTATTGCCTAATGGACAAGCCCAATGGCAGAATGGTACGCCGCAATCCATACAACGGCTTGCCTGTGTACGGCGGTCCTTACTGTTTAATGTCTGTTCGACTTCACCGAAGTCATGTATTCTATCGTGTACTGGCCTGTATCCAGCCTCTTGGCGAGATATGGTCAAAAATGCTTTTGGATTTCCCATGATTCAAAATTTCATTTCAAAATTTTAATATTAAAGTATTAAAGAATTAAAGTATTAAAGTTCGTGAGCACATCCATTCGCAGAACATCAGTGTTCAAACGAACTTTAATCTTTTAATTTTTTAATTCTTTAATCTTTTAATTCTTTAATTCTTTAATCTCGCGAAGCGATTAATAGTCTCTCTGCATATCCGCAATCTTCTGCTGAAGTTTCTTCACCTGCTCTTCCTGCAGCACACGCTTGTATTCAATCGGGACGACCTGAATAAAGTCTTCTACATATCTGTTCCAGTCATCAAGCATCGTGCGCGCAAGTTTGGAACCTGTATATAGATAATGCTGACGGATAAGCTCATGAAGTTCCTTGCGGAAGCGACTGTCCTCGACAAGGTTGATTTCCACCATGTCCATATTGCAGAAGTAGTCGAAGTCATGGTTCTTATCCCATACGTATGCCACACCTCCTGACATACCGGCGGCAAAGTTGCGTCCTGTCTCTCCAAGAACAACCACGCGGCCTCCTGTCATATATTCACAGCAGTGGTCACCGGCTCCCTCTATGACGGCAATAGCACCGGAGTTGCGCACACCAAAGCGTTCTCCAACCTTACCATTGACATAGAGCTCACCGCTTGTGGCACCATATAGACCTGTGTTTCCCGCGATGATATTGTCCTCGGCGGCAAAATTGCTTCGTGTGGGAGGCAATATGGAGATACGTCCTCCGCTCAGGCCCTTACCGAAGTAGTCATTGGTCTCACCTTCAAGTTTGAAGTTGACTCCCTTGACAAGGAATGCACCGAAGCTCTGTCCTGCCGAACCTTTGAACTTAATGTTGACTGTATTGTCGGGCAGTCCGTTTTCACCATACTTGGATGCTATGAGTCCACTGAGCATAGTACCTACCGCACGGTCGGTATTCTTTATTGCATAGTCGAGATTGACCTCATCCTGTCTGTCTATGGCAGGCGTGGAAGCACGTATAATCTGTTGGTCAAGTACATTGTCCAACTCGTGTGGCTGGTCGATGGTATGATACAGCGAGCAGCTATTGCTCTCCTTGTTGAGAAGGCGACGGAAATCGAGCGTGGATGTCTTCTGGTCTTTCGCCTCTTTCTTCACGATTAATTCCGTATGTCCCACAATATCCTCCAGTTTGGTGTAGCCCATCTCAGCCAGGTATTCCCTTACTTCCTGTGCGAGGAATGTGAAATAGTTCACAAGATATTCATACTTGCCAATGAAGTGTGCACGCAATTTTGGATCTTGTGTGGTGACACCAAGAGGACATGTGTTGAGATTACATTTTCTCATCATCACGCATCCCAATACTATGAGCACAGCAGTACCGAATCCAAACTCCTCGGCTCCGAGCATAGCCATAAGCACTACGTCGCGTCCAGTCTTCAACTGTCCGTCCACCTGTACTCTCACCTGGCCTCTCAGTCCATTCTTAACCAATGTCTGCTGAGTCTCGGACAGTCCTATCTCTGGAGAGATACCCGCAAATCGCATGCTGGATGCAGGACTGGCACCTGTGCCACCCTCAGCTCCAGAGATAACGATAAGGTCGGCCTTTGCCTTTGCCACACCGGCAGCAATTGTACCCACACCGCTCTCAGCCACAAGCTTTACACTGATTGCCGCCTTCGGGTTGACATTCTTAAGGTCGAAGATCAGCTGGGCGAGGTCCTCAATAGAGTAGATGTCATGATGAGGTGGAGGAGAGATGAGCGATATGCCTGGGATGGAATGACGTGTCTTGGCGATAATCTCGTTGACCTTGAATCCAGGCAACTGTCCGCCTTCACCGGGTTTTGCTCCCTGAGCCACTTTAATCTGTATCTCTTCCGCATTGACAAGATATTCCGTAGTGACGCCAAATCGTCCAGAAGCAATCTGTTTGGTCTTTGAGCAGAGGGATATACCATCCACTGTGGAGTGGAAGCGCTCATTGTCCTCGCCACCTTCACCAGTATTGCTTCTAGCACCGAGTTTGTTCATTGCCAGGCAAATAGCCTCATGAGCTTCCTTTGACAAAGCACCAAAACTCATTGCTCCTGCCACAAAGTGCTTCACGATGCTTTCCACTGGCTCCACCTTATCGATTGATATGGGGTTTTTCTTGAATCCAAAGAAGTCACGAATGAAGATAGGCGACTCCTTGTCATCCACTAATTTTGAAAACTCCTTGAATTTCTGATAGTTGCCTGTACGTGTGGCCAACTGAAGCGTTGCGATGGTCTCAGGATTCCAGGCATGCTTGATACCGTCCTTGCGATAATGGAACTGTCCCATATTGGGCAGGAAGTCCACCTGTGTCTTGCTTGAGAAGGCCTGGTCATGCAGACGGATGGCGTCAGCGGCAATTTCCCTCAAGCCGATACCACCGATTGTTGACACGTTGGTGCCGAAATAGTTCTTCAGCAGACTCTCTGACAGTCCGATGCTCTCAAATATCTTGGCTCCGCGATATGAACGGATGGTTGAAATACCCATCTTTGCCATAATCTTGAAAAGGCCTTTTTTCACCGCCTTGATATAGTTGGCCTCAGCTGTGCCATAGTCTTCCTGTATCTTGTGACGCTTCACCAGGTCGTCGAGTATTGCGAAAGTCATATACGGACAAATGGCTGACGCACCATAGCCCAAGAGAAGTGCGGCATGCATGGTCTCGCGTATCTCGCCGCTCTCCACGATAAGTGCGGTCTGAACACGCTTTCCTACGGAAATGAGATAGTGGTGTACTGCCGACACAGCCAATAGCGATGGGATGGCTGCATGTGTCTCATCAACATCCCTGTCGGAGAGTATGATATAGTTGTAACCCTCATCAACACTCTTCTCCGCGTTCTTACACAGGTCGTCAAGTGCTTCACGAAGTCCTTCTTCTCCCTTCTCACATTCAAAGAGAATAGGCAGTTTGATGGTGTTGAATCCCTTATAGCGTATGTTGCACAGTATGTCGAGCTGGGTATTGTTGAGTATCGGATGTGGCAGTCTGACCATCTTGCAGTTGGTCTCGTCGGGAGACAGAATACCGCTTCCCACACGTCCGATGTATTCGGTTAGCGACATTACGAGTTCCTCGCGTATAGAGTCGATGGCAGGGTTTGTCACCTGGGCAAACTGCTGACGGAAGTAGTTGAAGAAAATCTGTGGCTTGTCGCTCAGCACAGCCAATGGGGTATCATTACCCATGGCGGCTGTCGGCTCCTGTCCATTGGTGGCCATAGGTGCTATTGTGCCATCGACATCCTCCTCGCCAAATCCAAACATTATCTCATGTCTCACCAAGTCCTTGACACTGTTGTCAACCTTTCGTCCGCTTTTCAGTTTCTCAAGCTGTATGCGGTTGGTCGATAGCCACTGACGATATGGATGTGCGGCTGCGAGCCGCTCCTTTATCTCACCGTCGTAATATATCTTGCCCTCCTGTGTATCTATGAGCAGTATCTTTCCTGGCTGCAGACGTCCCTTTTCGGCAATCTCCGTGGGGTCGAAGTCCATCACTCCCACCTCACTTGCCACTACCATCATGTCATTCTTGGTAATAGTGTATCGGGCAGGACGCAGTCCGTTGCGGTCGAGCATACCGCCGGCATACCGCCCGTCGCTGAAAAGCAGCGCAGCCGGTCCGTCCCATGGTTCCATCAGGATAGAGTGATACTCGAAGAAGGCTTTCAGGTCCTCGGATATCGGGTTCTTGTCGTTGAAGCTCTCTGGCACCATCACACTCATGGCATGAGGCAACGACAGACCGCTCATTACAAAGAACTCAAAGACATTGTCCAATGATGCCGAATCCGACATGCCTGGTTGGACAATAGGCGAAATCTGGCGTATGTCACCTAATGCCTGTGAATTGAGCACACTCTCGCGCGCCTGCATCCATCCGCGATTACCACGTATGGTGTTGATCTCTCCATTATGTGCCAAGAGTCGGAAGGGCTGGGCCAAGCTCCATGTGGGGAACGTATTAGTGGAGAATCGGCTATGAACAAGTGCCAAACCGCTTGTGAAATAATTGTTGGTGAGATCCGGATAATACTGACGCACCTGAAGTGAGGTCAACATACCCTTGTATATGATATTTTTCGACGACAGCGAACAGATATAAAAGTCCTTGTCCTTAACGCGCTTCTCTATCTTCTTCCTTATTATATATAAGGTACGCTCAAAGACAGGCACCTTGTCGTCCGTCACACCAGTCACAAATACCTGCTTGATTGCCGGCTCTGCCGCACGCGCCGAATCACCGAGACATTCGGGATTGGTAGGCACAGTGCGAAGATGCATGAGCGAGAGTCCCTCACGCTCTATCTCCTCTATCATTATAGACAGAATTTCACTCTGACGGGCTTCGTCCTTGGGAAGAAACACTAAACCTGTGCCATATTTTCCTTTTTCAGGCACAGGAATGCCTTGAAGCAATATAAACTCGTGAGGTATCTGAAGCATGATACCTGCACCATCACCCGTACGACCGTCAGCTCCCTCAGCACCACGATGGCGCATATTCTCAAGCACCTTCAGGGCATTGTCAACCAGGTCGTGGCTTTTGTTACCGTGGATGTTAACCACCATGCCAACACCACACGCATCGTGCTCGTATTCGGCATTATACAATCCATTTGCCATATTTCCGTTGCATTAAGTTTGAAATATACTTTAATAACTTACAATTTGCGTGCAAAATTACCACTTTTCTTTCAATCTGACAAATTATAAGTAGAGAATTTATCAAGAAAATTCATCAAACTTACAGATTACACCATTTAAAAGGACATTCACTTTCAATCCGACAATATCACAGGCTCAATATTTATCATTTTATCACAAACACCAATATATCTCGATTTTTCATATACCAACATCCGCAGCAGACAATGAAATGCCTTGCTGCGGATGATATAATCAAGGTCAAAATATCAGAAACTGGCAAGCCACGCCTTCAGCTCCTGCATCATCTCCGCATGATACGCAAAGCTGGAACGAATGCCCCATCCATGCCCTCCTGACGGATAGATATGTAGCGAGGCTGGTACATCATGACGATAGCACTCAAAATAATAATTCACACCATTAGCCGGCAACACTGCACTATCGTCATCACTCAGGGTGATAAAAGCCCGCGGGGTGACACGAGTGACCTGCTGATCACTGCTGAACTCGCGCTCCTGCTTCTTTTTCACGTCTTTTCCGAGCAGATTGTCGTGCGAGCCACGATGTGTGAAAGCAGGGTCCATCGTGATGACGGGATAAAAAAGTATCTGAAAATTGGGAGCTGCATCACCCTTACAGCGTGTGGCGATAGTTGAGGCGAGATGTCCACCAGCCGACGAACCCATTATTCCGATGTCGTCGGGATTGACTTTCCATGCAGAGGCATTGCGACGCAACATCCTGACTGCCTCCTCAGCATCCTCCACAGGCACCTGCCAATTACCATGCGGCATCCTGTACTTCAGAACCATCACCGCTATACCCTGGTGATTGAAGAACGGAGCCCAGTCATGTCCTTCATGATTCATTGCAAGATGGGAGTAACCTCCACCGGGACATATCACGACGGCCCGCCCTGTGGCCTTATTGGCATCGGGCAAGTATAGCCATACCCTTGCGGTGTCCTGAGTATTCAAGCTCACCGTAGGAGCTCCATTGGGCCATAGGTCGATGACCTGTTTTTTTTGCGCCTGTCCAGTCAGGCATGATGCCGCTGCCAACATCATTGAAATAATGAGTTTTCTCTTGTTCATATACCTTATTTATATTAATAATTATTGTTTTATAATACTATTCAACCATTTTTCATTGAAAAAATGCTGATTTTCACGAAATCATTTGCAAAGATACAATTTTTTTTGTAATATTGCACCAAAAAACAAGAATTTGAAGATATGAATAAACGATTTTTAATGTTTGCAGCCACTGTTTCAATGGTTTTTTGCAGTAGCGCGAAGGTAAGACTGCCCCACCTCATCGGTGACGGCATGGTGATTCAGCAGAATAGCGACGTAAGGCTTTGGGGATGGGACAAGCCTGGCAAGAAGGTCAAGGTCAGCACATCATGGTCATCAGCCACATACGAATCGAAGACCGGCAGCGACGGTCGCTGGATGGTCAGCGTGAAGTCACCCGAGGCTTCATTCACACCTCTGAGCATCACATTTGACGATGGCGAACAGACAACAATTAACAATGTTCTTTCCGGCGAGGTATGGGTATGCGCCGGACAGAGCAATATGGAGATGCCTGTGAAGGGATTTGGACAATGTCCGGTGAAGGACTACAACCTTGAGGTCATCAATGCAGCCGACGGCATACGGTCGGCCAAGATACCAAGCAGGATGAGCACCAAGCCCTTGGACGATGCCGACACACAGTGGCGAGTGTCATCGCCAGCCACCGTGGGCGAATTCAGCGCCACGGGATATTTCTTTGCCCGACTCGTGCGCAAGGCCCTTAACGTACCCGTCGGACTTATCGAGGCCAACAAGGGCGGCAGCCGCGTGGAGAGCTGGCTTGACGAGTCCAACCTTCGCAAATATACCAAGGAGGATCTCGACTCCGCCACGATGAACAAGCGGTTCCAATGGGACTTTCACTATCCGTTGCTTTGGGGCAATGCCACCTTCCACCCCATTCTCAACTACACCATAAAGGGAATCATCTACTATCAGGGATGCTCCAATGTGGGCGACCCCGCCGGACAATACACCGAGCGTCTGAAGATGCTGGTGGAACAATGGCGCAGAGACTTCCGCGAGGGTGAGATACCATTCTACTTTGTCCAGATAGCGCCCTACGTCTATGGCGATGGCATTGAGGGAACATCGGGAGCCAAGTTGCGCGAGCAGCAGTTCAACGCCACAAAGGTCATACCCAACAGCGGTATGGTATGCACCAACGACCTGGTATATCCATACGAGAAGGGACAGATCCATCCTGCACAAAAGCAGCAGGTGGGCGAACGTTTGGCATTCCTCGCCCTCAACAAGACATACGGCATGAAGTCGGTCATCTGCGAGTCGATGACATTCAAGGACATGATTATTCAAGACGGCAAGGCATATCTCTCTTTTGACAACCTCGCCGAAGGATATAGCCGTTGGGAGGACATCCAGGGATTTGAGATTGCGGGCGAGGACCGCGTGTTCCACAAGGCCACGGCCGAGAAGTACTGGGCAGGAGGCAATGACCCGCGCAATGAGCGTATAGCCGTAAGCTCACCGGAAGTCAAGCATCCTGTGGCAGTTCGCTATTGCTTCAAGAACTTCGAAATAGGCAACCTTGCCAACCAGGGCGGCCTCCCTCTCGTGCCATTCCGCACAGACAATTGGGAATAGGAGTTTTTCCATATATACCATTATATAATCATTATAAATAAGAGACAATGTTATTTCAGGAGACATTCAAATACTGCCCGAAATGTGGCAGTAAGCATTTTGTGACAAACAATGAGAAAAGCAAGAAGTGTGAGAACTGCGGATTTGTGTATTACATAAATCCCAGTTCCGCCACTGCTGCCTTTATAGTAAATGACAAAGGCGAGCTGCTCGTCAACAGGAGAGGTAAGGAACCAGCCAAGGGCACACTTGACCTGCCAGGCGGATTTGTCGATATGAACGAGACGGGAGAGGAAGGTATTGAGCGAGAGGTCAAGGAAGAGACCGGACTGGAGATAACCAGCTGCAAATACCTATTCACCATACCCAACGTTTACCGCTATTCTGGCATGGACATACCCACCCTCGACATGTTCTTCGAGTGCAAGGTGCCGCTCGACGCCCAGCCTCATCCCGGCGATGATGCCGCCGAATGCTTCTGGATGGCCAAGGAAGACATTCATCCCGAGCACTTCGGCCTGCGCTCCATCCGGCAGGCATTATACAAATATCTGGATTTATAAGGGGTTGATAAACAATATCAACCCTTTTCCATAAGATGCGGGGACATCCGCCTTACCCTCTCAATTCTTTTGTGAGGACATTTTCCAGCTT
Source organism: Prevotella sp. (assembly GCA_034101015.1). GTDB lineage: Bacteria > Bacteroidota > Bacteroidia > Bacteroidales > Bacteroidaceae > Prevotella. The sequence continues at coordinate 47,041 of JAXEKN010000003.1, read as the reverse complement.
CTCAGCCGAGAGGCGCAACTGGTACTCTCCGCCAATGGCGACAGAGATGGCGCCAGTCTCCTCCGAAACGATAACCACCACGGCGTCACTATCCTGCGACATACCCATGGCCGCCCTATGGCGAAGACCGAGTTCCTTGGGTATGTCGAGATTATGCGACACAGGCAATATACATCCGGCTGCCTTTATCCTGTGATTGGATATTATCATGGCACCATCGTGAAGAGGGGAATTTTTGAAGAAGATGTTCTCAATGAGCCGCTGGTTGATATTGGCGTCTATGCAGTCGCCTGTGTCGCATATCTCATCAAGAGGACTATGGCGCTCTATCACAATCAGCGCACCAACCTTGCGCTTACTCATGCTAAGACAGGCCAGGACAATGGGGACGATAGCCTCTTTGGTCTGCCGGTCCGCATTCTCATCCCGTTCCTGCTGTTGGAAAAACTTCATCAGGGTACGCATACGCTGGTGGGCTCCCATATTATACAGGAACTTACGGATATCCTCCTGAAACAGCACAATCAATCCAATCACGCCGACACTTACGAGCTTGTCCATTATCGACCCCAGCAACCTCATCTCCAACACCTGCGACACTATCAGCCAGAACATGACAAACATCATAATGCCTATAAAGACATTAAGCGAGCGTGACTCCTTCATCAGTCGGTAGATGTAGTACAACATCACAGCCACCAACAAAATGTCGATAATATCCTTTATTCCAAATTCGAAAAACATCCCCTATTCTTGTTTTTATCTCATTCCCTTACTGTCATTTTCAATCTCTCGTTCACTCACATTTCATTTTTTCCACCATCCTCGTGACCTCAACGGCTTCCTTCACATCATGCACGCGAAGGATATGGGCTCCCTTGAGCAGGGATATGGTATGCAACACCGTGGTGCCATTGAGCGATGTCGTCGGGTCGCCTCCAAGCAATTTGAATATCATGGACTTGCGCGACACTCCTATCAACAATGGAAGACGTAAGGCATGCAACTGCTCCAGGTCGTTCATCAGGCGATAGTTGTCGTCGAGCGACTTGCCAAATCCGAATCCAGGGTCAAGGATAATGTCCTTCACTCCAAGGTCGCGCAACTGCTGAACCTCGCGTGCAAAGGCTATGATCATGTCATGGACATTGGGTTTCACAGACATCAGTATATACGGCACATTCAGCCTTGCCACCATACGGAATATCTCAGGATAGTCGCCCTCCTGACGGGCAAGAGGCGTGTTCACCACACCGGTGATTCCGCCTTCAGAAACGTCGTTGACGATGGCCACGCCATATTCCTCTACAGCCATGCGGGCCACATCGGGCCTGAACGTATCCACCGATACCACAGCATCGGGCTGTTCTCGCCTGAGTATCTCAAGGCCATGTCTCAAACGCCGCATCTCCTCCTCCTCGCTCACCTCTGGAGCACCGGGACGAGTAGAGAAAGCCCCGACATCAATCATCGTGCCTCCTTCGGATATGATTTGGTTGCAGCGGTCGGCTATTTCCTTTTCGGTCTGCTTGCGGCTTCCCGAGAAAAATGAGTCGGGAGTCACGTTGAGTATGCCCATCACCTGCGGGCGGTCGAGGGTCATCAGCCTGCCGCCAACGTTTATCGTGTAATTGTCATTGTACATCATGCCGCAAAGATAATGCAAAAAATTGACTTCGCACCATAAATCGCGTTATTTTTTATAAAAAAACAGATATTTTCTTTTTTCTCTGAGATTTTTGCATTACTTTTGCATCCCAAATAACAACAATAGACATAACAGCATTATGGACATAAGACAACTTTATGAGATATACCGGGAGCATCCCGTAATAACGACCGACAGCCGCGACTGTCCCAAAGGGTCTATATTTATCGCTCTTAAAGGCGAGTCATTCGACGGCAACAAGTTTGCCTCCTCAGCCCTTGACAAAGGGTGTGCCTACGCCATCGTGGACGAAAAGGAATATGCCGACACGACGGACTCGCGATGCGTCCTCGTCGATGACGCCCTGCGCACCTTTCAAGCCCTGGCCCGCGAGCATCGCCGCCATTTCGACATACCCGTCATAGGCATCACTGGCACCAACGGCAAGACCACCACGAAGGAGTTGGTGGCGGCTGTACTCTCGGAGCGTCATAACGTGCTCTTCACACAAGGCAATTTCAACAATGACGTGGGTGTGCCCAAGACTCTCTTCCGACTCACTCCTGACCACGACATCGCCGTGGTGGAGATGGGGGCAAGTCACCCTGGCGACATCAAGGTTCTGGTGGAAACGGTGGAGCCACACTATGGAATCATCACCAATGTTGGCAAAGCCCACCTGCAGGGATTCGGCTCATTTGAGGGTGTGATAAAGACAAAGGGCGAACTATATGACTATCTGCGCCATAGGCCAGACTCAGAGGTATTTATAGATGCCGGCAACAGCAATCTGATGGGCATTGCCGATGGTCTTCAACTGATAAAATATGGCATCGGGGACATTCCAGGACTATGTGTCAGGGGAGAGGTGGTCGAATGCGCACCATTCCTGCACCTGCGATGGACTGACGGAAAGGAATGGTATGACGTGACCACTCACCTCATCGGCTCATATAATATCTACAATATGCTGGCGGCTGCCACTATCGGTCTGCGCTTTGGTATCACGCCTCAAGAGATATGCCACGCCCTGTCATCGTATGTTCCAGGCAACAACCGCTCCCAACTGACTGATACAGGGCGTAACCATCTCATCGTGGATGCCTACAATGCCAACCCGACCTCCATGATGGCTGCCCTGCGCAACTTCCGCGACATGCATGTGGACAACAAGATGGCCATTCTTGGCGACATGCGCGAACTGGGTGAATCGTCGGCCGAAGAGCATCAGAAGGTGGTGGATTTCCTCTCGGAGGCGGGACTGACCCAGGTGTGGCTTGTAGGCGAGGAGTTTGCAAAGACTGAATGCTCCTTCCAAAAGTTCCACGACGTTGACGAGGTGAGGGCGGCCATTGCCGCTCGTGACATACGCGACCACTACATCCTAATCAAGGGAAGCAACGGCATAAAGCTTTTCTTATTGCCAGAGACGCTTTAATCCCTAAAATTTTGTAAAAATCACAAAGTTTTTGCGAAATCCTGCACGTATTACAAAAAAAATGCGTAACTTTGCAGCCGCAAAACGATAATCGGGATGTAGCGCAGTTGGTAGCGCACTACGTTCGGGACGTAGGGGTCGGGCGTTCGAGTCGCCTCATCCCGACCAAATCCGACACAAGGGGCTGAGTTTCAGCCCCTTTGTTGTGGTCGCCCCTAATCTACTCGGCGCAAATCCGGAACGCAAGGGGAAAAATAAGGTTCAACAGATGAGTAAAGTGTCATTCCAAGCAAATTAAAAGGAATGGCAAAAAAAAATTCTATCACAACGGTAAGAAATTGCAACATCGACAGTATTGTCGGTTGGAGAATGCCTGTTTTTCATCAGGCAAGTGAATGTTATGTCTCTGTGACTGCTTACGATCCGAGCTTGGGACGCATGAGAAAAAAGAAAATAATGCTTAACCATGTTCGAGGCAAAAAAGGACAAAGGATTATGGGGGCACATATCATTAGGGAACTAACAGCCAAGCTCTTGGGCGGATGGAACCCATGGATAGAGGCAGAATCTCCAATAGAATATACATTATTTGAAGATGTGTGCCTGAAGTATGAACAATGGTTATTAAAGGTGCAAAGAGAAGGTGGAATACGGGAAGAGACTCTATCGTCATACCTCAGTAAGCTAAATATTGACATCCTCAGAAGAGGAATTGATTAGCGCAATCAGGAACTATGTCGAAACTTACCCTAATGGTCATCCGAGACTACTCGAATATGCACAGGATGTATTTGACAGACTCACTTTGATTGATTAAGTTAAACAGCCTCCCTGCTTACGCGGGGAGACACAAAATAAAAAAAATTATGGAAACAGCATTGATGGAAGAAAAGTCCGTATTGGTTTCGGACGTTAAAGAGCGTGTACAGGACATATACCTTGCAATATCTTGGAGGGAGCTCAAAAGGGACTATTTCAATAATGGAAAGTCCATGTCATGGTTTCAACATAAGATATATGGTATTGATGGGAATGGCGGTGTAGGTGGATTTACACCACAGGAAATTGAGCAGCTTCGTGGAGCCTTGTGTGACTTGTCTGACAGAATCCGGCGAGCTGCAGATAGATTGTCCTCGGCATCAATCTTGCCGTATTAAGCATAAGACGCCATTGGGAGTGGCGCATATCCCCAGGTTTGATACCTGGGGATTTTTTTATTTCTGCGGTGACCACGCTTGGTGCATATATCATCATGGAGAGCAGTTTGAGAATCTTATGTCAACTAATCAAATATTCTGTCTGTCCTTGCGCTTGATGTACCACGTAAGGTATATAATGGTGGCGGCAACGATGGCAAATGCCACGCCGCCGAATTTAATCTTCGTTCTATCCCATAAGGATAGCTCTTTTTCTATTGTTTTTGTTATATATGTAGAGTCTTGCTTTATCCTTCTCATAGAGTCGATAATACTGCGGTAATATGCCGTAGAATCGACTTTCTCCTTTGAACGGGATAATTCCTTGGAAGTGTCCTTAGAATGCCACCTGTCCGTTCCTATAACGTCACCTTGGTGCACCTCCTTGGTAAGGTACTCGGTGCGTACCTTTTCTGATACGTTGCTTTGTGCCTTGCAGCCTATAAGGGTGAGGGCGAAGCCGATGAGCATCATACTCAACAGTGTATATGCCCAGCCGATACTTGATACTTGCTTTTTCATTTTGATATGGATTTGATGTAGTTAATAATTCCGCTTACGTGGAGGTTGATAATAGTCTCGCGTCCTTCGTCCGACAAGAAGTATTTATAATCGCTCTCGTTGTCTTGAAGAGGTTTTCAGTCAACACTGCGGGGCAGTTGGTGTCACGGCAGATGGCGACACGTGCTCCCGACGTGGCAGTCGATGACCCGCTTAGCGTCATTTTCTTCACCTTTTCTCGCTCTGCATTGGCGGCTGCCAACTGAGCAGCTCCAGTGATACCCATAAGAGCAGCAGCCACGGAGCCGGCTATCGGTCCAAGGTCCGCGTAAGCCTTCATTATAGAGGTGGCAGTGTCGGCAATGATCTGCGATGCCTTAATGGCAAAGTTCACGTCGGCATACTTCTTTTCGATGGAGAGTTTTTCCTGTGCCTTCTTGTTTTCAAGTTCGGTGGTGTCCTCGCCGGCTTGGCGTGCCGCCTCTATCTGTGCGTCATACTTCGCGTCCACCTGAGCCATCTCGGCATCCTGAAGGGCAGTGAAGGCATTAGAAAAGAGAGAGGTGTAGTAGTCTAACTGCTTTTTATAGCTGTCGCGTTTTAAGTTTTGGACAGCTTTTTCGTACTGCTCTTCAGTGATCATCTTCTGGTCAAGAAACGTTTTCAGTTGAACGAGTTCCTGATTGTACATATCTCGATCAGACAGGAGTCCATACTGTTGGAGTACGCCCATTCTCTTCTTTTCATGCTCTTCGAGAATATTGTCAATGACTGTTTGGTACTGCTCATAGGTAAGTTCTCCCTTCGTGTACGACTGATAAGCATCTTCCATCTCTCTCTGCATGGTTTCGTTGTCACTAACAAGCCCATATTTTTCCCTCGCGGCCAACTTAGCCTGCTGCTGTTTCTTTTCATAATCAGACTGGAGCTTACGCTCAGCCTTTAGTTTTGCGTCAAGCAGTGCGACTTCGTCCAGTCCGTTCTGGTGTGCGTATTCAAGTGCGGCATCATAATAGGATTTCAGTGTTTTCAGCTGCATCTGATAATCACGTTCCTGCCTCTCGGCATCAGTCATGCCGGCCTCATTTAGCTTTTCAATATTATCGTAATATTTCTCCATAGCTTCGAGGGTTTTCTGCTGGAAGTCCCTTCTGGCTTTCTGTTCGTTGGCCTGTTGGTTGAGTACGATGTTTTTCTTCTCATTGACATCTTTGATAGCGAGATTCTTTGACTTCACGGTATATTTCTTCTCTATATCGAGAATTTCGCTTGTATATGCCATTTCCATAGCTGAAGCCTGCTGGTCGTATTGCTCCTTTGTTATTTTCTTTTCGATAAGGTTTTGCCTAAGGAGCATCATAGACTCATCGTAGAGAGACTTTCTTTGATCGATTTCCTCCTTACGCTCATTATCAAAAATCTGCTTTTGTGTTTTGCCTACTTTATCGGTGGTTGGCTCAGGATTGTAGAATTTCGATTCGAGAGCCTTCGGATTAAGACCTCCGCTCTTCTTAATCATATCTTCGAGTTTTTTGTTCTGCTCCTCATAGGATGAGACGATAGCTTCATCACGTCTGACAAGCTCTGTTTTCTTCTCGATATAATCTTGATTAGCCTTGATGTTGTCAGCGTTGTCACCTGCATTCATTCTGAATCTCATTTTCCTTTCGTCTAAGAGATTGGGATTGTCGTCACGATGGACATCGTTGTAGCGCACAGTGCCCTTATCGTCGATGTTCATTCTGTCGAGGTCAACACCATATTTTGACTGAGTGTTGCGCTTGACGTTTCTGATTTTCTGGTTAGAGTCATCGATACGCGACCTTGCGTCTATAATTTTCCGGTTGTTTTCCTTCATTTTTTCATAGGCTGCCTCTGCCATTGCAGCCTGATTGAGCTTCTTTGTATATTCATTGATCAGAGCTGTGTTTTTCTTGTATAGTTCCCCCTCGCCATTGAGCGTAGCGTGGTAGCCTGGGACTATTTTCTGTAATTCTCCGATGGCAGCCTTGCGCTTAGAATACGATTCACTGGAGTCGTTGATTGTTTTTCGCAGTGTTTTTATCCTTGTGATTTCGTCTGCCACCTTCGATTTGGCATCACTTTCAAGTTGCTTGTTCTGCTGACGTATGTCATCGGTGATACGCTTGTATGTATTGAAAAAATCTACGGCAGACTTTTTAGCCTTATCGTTCTTTGTGACAAGACTGTATATTGCCACTCCAAGAGCAATCAAAGCAGTGGCGGCGGCAACATATACATTAGCCTTGCATGTCTTATTGAATAGCTTCATTGCGGCAGTAGCTCGTATCGTATTCTTGGTGAGCGTAGCCTTGGCGGCGGCAAAGAGGAGAGTAATGCCCTTGGCGGTAGTAGCAACAGCAGTCCATCCAGCAAGAGCAACCTTTCCTGCTGTTGTGGAAGCTACATATAGCCGGAACTGGGTATTTAGCACGGTCATGGCAACAGATAGCCCGGTGATGGCAACAGTGAGGGCAGCGGTGAACTCCTTATTCTTTGCGAGCCATGTCACTGCTTGCATCAGTCCGATCTTCAGCGACCCGTAAGTATCATCGATTTGCTCTTTCAGCGGAAGCAGTGCCTGCCCCATTTCCAGTTGTGCGTTTTGAAGTTGCGTGGTTTTTTGCAGTGCACGGTCGGCAGCAGATATATAGGTTTCACCGACAGCTGCAAGTTGGTTTTCAACTATCGAGGCCACAGCCTTCATGAAGTCGCCAGTTTCAGCCACCTTCTCATCGATTTCGGCAGCAGATATGCCGAGGTTGTCGAGGATCATCTTACTCTGACGCCCGAGACCAGTGACAATGGACTGCGTCATGTATTCCACGGACTGGCCTGTCTGCTGTGCCTTGAGCTGAGCAAAAGCGAGATACTTTCCGAGATCTTGCAGTGGTATTCGGAAGTCCTTAGCCTGCACGGCAGCCTTCATCAACTCCATATCATTAACAGTGCCCTTAGTGGCTTTTCTGAGATTGCCGAGTAGGCTGGGATTGTCGAGCTCTTTGAAGGCTTTACTCACTCCATCGATGGATGCAGCCATGTCGGTACTATCGGATATATAATCATTTATTTCTCCTGCGGAATCCTTTAGAATATCGAATAATTTGACTACAGCAGTACCTTTAAGGAAATCCATAAAAGGTGATTTTTGATTTCCTTCGATCATGTCTTTAGCACTTCTCCTCAAAGCTATCATTCTGTCGTTAATAGCTTTGAGCCTTTGTTCGAGTTCATAGTACCTCTCAGGTGATATAGCCTTGGATGTATCATCGAGTTGTCTTTGTAATTGCTTGGCTTGCTTTTTTAATTGGTTCATGGTCATATAATTGACCCCTATTTTCTTTGTTTGCTCGGCTATACTCGAAGTTAGCGCCTTGATTGTTTTATTGTTTTTAAGATATAAGGCATGGGCGTATCTCCATTCCTTACTATTCTTTTCTCCTTGAGCTTCAAGTCTTACCATTTCCGCCGTAAGGTCTTTGTTCTTACGCCGTAAACCATCAATCTCAAACTCCATTTTTCGTATCTCTTGTTGAGCCTTATTGGTCTCAATGTCGATGGTGTACTGGATTTCGTCTTCTTTAATTCTTTTTGCCATAAAAAAATCTGTTATAAACTTTATTGCGCAAAGTTAATAACAGATTCTATTACTACAAAGGACAGTGTTTCAATCCCGAAAAGCTATATGGTACAGAATTGCACCACCTATTGGAGTAAAGGCGGCACATAATGCCAGATATATGACAATGGATTTGAATTTTAACTCTTCAGGTTTAAACAAAAACAACATAATGACTAACGTTAAAACCACGTCGATTAGAATGAAACTTTTCATGTATTTAATGTTTAAACGTTTGTTCCAAGTTCTTTCTTATTCCCTCTCTTACCTCGTCGGTGAATCCGAAGCGGATGGACGGGAAGGTGCGTCGATAGAGGACTCCCCAGATGACTCTGTTGTAGAGTCGGAGCTTTGAGCGCTTGTACTTGGAGACGCGGTCGCGCCTTCCGCGGTACATCATGTCGAGAAAGCGCAGATACGGAGCGAAGCGGACGTTGACAGTATAGTCGCCTGATGAGGATATGCGCATGTCATACTGGCGGCGTGACGCCCATGCGCGCAAGTTCCCGGTGCGGGTGTCGAGCTGTGCCGTGATGGTCTGCTCCTGTTCGGAATATATCTGCGCGAGACCCTTTTGCAGCCTCTCGTGGATGAATTTTTTCTTTATGATGCTATCTGTGACCATATCTTTGAGGTGTTTTGTCGGGGCAAAGATACGGATAAAATCCGAGACTGCCAAGGAAAACCCGGTTTTTCTTTCGAAAAAGATAGCCGCGCGCATCACTGCGAGCGACCATCAGGACTATTTAGGAAAATTCTATCATTCTATTCCGTATTGCCACACCTGTACATATAGTCTATTTCCGATGTTTCCACGTCAATGACGTATTTGATTTTGTCTTCCGATATTCCGTTCTTTGCCATATAATAAAAAAAATAAGGGTTATCTTTACTTGGCGCAAAGATAACCATTATTTTATGGGTAGCAAAGGACTATTTTCCCTTGTGTGTCGCATAGAAAATAGGTACTCCCAGAAATGGTGTCAATAACGAACACATTAGTATAAAATCAGTCTTGTGCATAGCACTATATCCTTTAGTAAATGCAGGACAAATCACTAATGATATGAAAAATGATACCAAAACAACTAAGCCATATAATATTTTCATAATTCAATTTTATTAAACGTTCTTTCGAGATTTTTTCTGATATTCTGCCTTACCTCGTCGGTGAATCCGAAGCGGATGGACGGGAAGGTGCGTCGATAGAGGACTCCCCAGATGACTCTGTTGTAGAGTCGGAGCTTTGAGCGTTTGTACTTGGAGACGCGGTCGCGTCTTCCGCGGTACATCATGTCGAGAAAGCGCAGATACGGAGCGAAGCGGACATTGACGGTATAGTCGCCTGATGAGGATATGCGCATGTCATACTGGCGGCGTGACGCCCATGCGCGCAAGTTCCCGGTGCGGGTGTCGAGCTGTGCCGTGATGGTCTGCTCCTGTTCGGAATATATCTGCGCGAGACCCTTTTGCAGTCTCTCGTGGATGAATTTTTTCTTTATGATGCTATCTGTGACCATATCATTGAGGTGTTTTGTCGGGGCAAAGATACGGATAAAATCCGAAAGCGCCAAGGAAAACCCGGTTTTTCTTTCGAAAAAGATAGCCGCGCGCATCACTGCGAGCGACCATCAGAACTATTTAGGAAAATTCTATCATTCTATTCCGTATTGCCACACCTGTACATATAGTCTATTTCCGATGTGGATATGCGTATGGCGTTGGCCTCGCTTCGCAGCTCTTCGTCAAGTTTTGAGCGCTCAGAGCTGAATTTTCTCTTGATTGTCCCGACGTGCAGGTTATACTTTCGTCGGGCTATTGTTTCGAGGTCTCTGAACTCAGCTATCTGTTTTTTTGTATTCTCGTCCATAGATTTATTTTAATTGTTATTAATTCAGACTTAGCCATGCGGCTTGGGCAAGGCCGTTTGACAGGTCACAAAGATCCTCTTTGGTCCTTTGTCGTGGTCATACCTAATCTACCTGGCGCAAATCAGGTCTTTTTCTTCACGATTTCCAGGTGAAAAGTGAACATTCAGATTTGATGTTCGCCTTCATGAACATGTTGAAGTCCGTCATGTCCGCGGACTTATGCTCATAGCCGTAGTTGATGAGAGGACGAATGCCCATGTACATCGCCACCACGTTGCCCCTTGCCTCCCGGCTTTTTCAATGCTGGAGCCACCGTTCCCCCGCAGTTTTGCTGCGGGGCCTTTTTTCGTCTCATCCCGCCCCTTCGCTCTTCCTTCGCTCTTCCTTCGCTTTTCCTTCGCTCTTCCTTCGCTCTTCCTTCGCTCCAAATTCGATGAACCTTCGCTCCATTGCCTTGTAGGGAGAAGTGAATCACCGAACCCAGACCGAAGGACCACCGAACCACCACTGCAGCTCCATCTTCCCTCCACCTTCCAAAGTTCACTTCTCACCTGAAAATCTTCTCGTTTTTCCCCATCTTCACTTTTCACCTGAAAATCGTCTCGTTTTCCTGTTATCCCATTACCTCCAAAGACCGTCGGCCCGTCATGTCCTCATGATGAAAACCTTGCTTTTTCCTTGATTTCCGAAAATCCCGAAAATCCCGTGATTTTGACGTAAAAGTTGGACTTATTTATCCAAAACCAGTTTGTTTTTGCTTTGTAGGGGTGAGTTTTTCAGAATAGGTAAAATCCAAGTCCTTATTTATATAACCTGCGGACCTTATTAATAATTAAATTATTTATATATATATAATAATATAATAATAAGACAATCCAAAACGAGACGAATTCCAGGTGAAAAGTGAACTTTTGAACTTTTTGGTCATTCAGGACCACCAACCAAGAACACTCTCCCCTACAAAGCAAAAAAAGAAAAAAATACCCCGTCAAAACCAAAAACCAGTATGAGGAGTTCGTGCGCACGACATCGATGACGTTCATCGGCGAGGCTATGTGCGCGAGAAAAATATTATAGCGACTGCATGTCGTTGAGCTTTTTGTAATAGCCGTCGATAGCAAGAAGTTGGTCGTGCGTACCTCGCTCCACAATCTCACCCTCATGAATGACGCAAATCTCATCCGCACACTTGATGGTGGATAGACGGTGGGCAATGGCAATAGTGGTGCGCGTCTTCATCAGCCGCTCCAGGGCATCCTGCACCAGTCGCTCGCTCTCCGTGTCGAGAGCTGACGTAGCCTCGTCAAGGATGAGGATGGGAGGATTCTTGAGTATGGCGCGCGCTATGCTCACCCTCTGGCGCTGACCACCGGAGAGTCTGCTGCCGCGGTCGCCCACAGAGGTGTCAAACTGATGTTCGGACTGCATGATGAAGTCATAGGCATTGGCTATTCTCGCCGCCTCGAAGACCTCCTCGTCAGTGGCATTTTCCACACCGAACGCTATATTGTGGCGGAATGTGTCATTAAAGAGAATAGCCTCCTGATTGACATTGCCGATAAGTTGGCGAAGGTCATGAATGCCTAAGTCCTTGACATTCACGCCGTCGATGAGCACATCGCCCTCCTGCACGTCGTAATAACGTGGAATGAGATCAACAAGGGTCGATTTGCCCCCTCCGCTCTGTCCCACCAGCGCGATGGTCTTTCCTTTGGGGATGACGAGGTTGACATGGCGCAGAATCCACTTCTTGTCGTATCGGAAGGAGACGTCGCGAAATTCGATTTGATGTTCGAATGATGCGATATGCCTCGGCGAGGGCTTTTCGACTATGTCATTTTCGGCATTCAGGATTTTGTCGATGCGCTCCATGGATGCCAGTCCCTTGGGGATGTTGTATCCTGCCTTGGAAAACTCCTTCAGCGGGTTGATGATACTATAGAGCATTACCAAATAATAGATGAAAGTGGGACCTGAGAGCATCGAGTCGCCGGAAAGTACCAGTATGCCGCCAAACCATAGGACGATGACAATCATCACCGTGCCGAGAAACTCACTCATGGGATGGGCCATCTGCTGGCGAATGTTCACACGCATGATGTCATTGCGATAAGCCGAGTTGACCGTGTCAAAACGGGTGTTCATCTTCCCCTCCGCACAGAATGCCTTGATGATGCGGAGTCCGCCCAGGGTCTCCTCCACCTGGCTCATGGTGTCGCTCCACAGCGACTGCGCCTTGATGGAGTTTTGCTTGAGACGCCGCCCCACCATACCCATAAACCACCCCATCACGGGCACAAAGACAATGGTGAAGAGTGTGAGTTGCCATGATATGGCGAGCAATGTGGCAAAATATGCGATGATGAGCACAGGATTCTTAAAGAGCATGTCGAGTGACGACATGATTGAGTTTTCCACCTCTGCCACATCACCACTCATACGGGCAATGATGTCGCCCTTGCGCTCCTCGGAAAAGAATCCGAGTGGAAGGGAGGTAATCTTGCGGTAGAGCTGGTTGCGTATGTCGCGCACTACTCCCGTACGGATTGGGATGATGCTCGCCGAAGAGAGGAAATAGGCTCCTGTCTTGAGGAAGGTCATGAATGCCAGAAAGAGGCCTATGACCAACAGGGTGGTCGTGGGTCCCATATCATCGATGAGCCTGCCTATATAATAATTGGCATTATTGGTGAATACCTCCTGGAGATTGTCCCACGACCATGGCAAAAGCTCTTTTGGCATACTCTCGCCTCCTGTCTGGAAGAGGATTTGCAGTATGGGAATAATCGCCATAAAGGAGAAGATGTTCAATATGGCTGACAGGATATTGAACACTACCGACCATACAAGGTAGCGCTTGTAGGGCGGCACGAAGCGACGAAGGACAGCAATAAATTCTTTCATATCATACCTCCTCTCCCAAGAGCGTTGCGCTTGAGCTTCCCGTAATCTTCACCCTCACAGTCTCGCCGACATGATGGTTGCCCTTGTCGAACACCACCATCTTGTTTTGTTCATTGCGACCGCAGAGCTGTTCGCGCGAGCGCTTGCTGAACCCTTCCACAAGCACGTCAAAGACCTTGCCCTCGTCCTTCTTGTTGGCCAAGGCGGACATCTCCGTCTGCAGGTGAATAAGCTCGTTGAGGCGCCTGATTTTGACATCCTCGGGCACATTGTCGGGAAGATGCCTTGATGCGTATGTGCCCGGACGCTCGCTATACTTGAACATAAAGGCGGAGTCATATCCCACCTCCCTCATCAGCGACAATGAAAGCTGATGGTCCTCTTCGGTCTCACTGTGATACCCCACGAAGATGTCGGTCGAGAGTCCGCAGTCGGGAATGATACGGCGTATGGCCGCCACACGGTCAAGATACCACTCGCGTGTGTATTTGCGGTTCATGAGTTTCAGAATCCTGTCGCTGCCGCTCTGCACCGGCAGGTGTATATGCTTGCACACGTTAGGCATCTCCGCAATCACCCTCAACGTCTCGTCGCTCATGTCCTTGGGATGCGACGTAGTGAAGCGTATGCGCATCTCCGGGGCCTCAAGTGCCACAGCACGCAGGAGGGATGGGAAATCTGTTTTAATTTTTAATTTTTCGCCTTCGCTCAACAACTCGTCTTCATTCTTAATTATATAAGAGTTCACGTTCTGCCCCAACAGCGTCACTTCCTTATATCCCCTGTCTCTCAGGTCTCTCACCTCCCTGAGTATGCTCTCGATGTCGCGGCTGCGCTCCCTGCCTCTCGTATAGGGCACGATGCAGTAGTGGCAGAAGTTGTTGCATCCTCGCATGATGCTCACGTATCCGCCAATCTTTGCTCCATGGAGACGCTGCGGCACTATGTCGCGATATGTCTCGGAGGTCGATAGCTCGATGTTGATGGCTTTATGCCCTGTCTCGGCCTGGGCTATCAGGTCGGGCAGGGAGAGATAGGCGTCGGGGCCTGCCACGAGGTCGCAATGATGATGTTGGAGAAGGTCTTCCTTGACGCGCTCGGCCATACATCCCAAGACTCCGATTATCATCTTATGACCCTTGCGGCGCTCGGCGTCAAGTGTGTCAAGACGGTTGTATATCTTTTGTTCGGCATTGTCGCGCACCGAACAAGTGTTAAGGAACACGGCATCCGCATCCTTTATGTCGTCGCACGTCTCATAGCCCGCCATCTGCATTACAGAGGCTACCACTTCTGAGTCAGCGACATTCATCTGGCATCCGTATGTCTCAATGAACAGTTTCTTCATCTGTGTGTGTATTATATATAATTGTTGTTTGCTAAATGAACTCATCTTAATTGATTACAGGTTGCAAAGTTACTACGTTTTTTCGATTTAACCAAATAAAACAATGTGTAAAACGCACAAAAAGACGTTTTTTATGTCTTTTATCACGTTTTTCCTTTGCCATATCAAGTATTTGTGCTATATTTGCGCTCAAAATCAAAAAACGTATGATTATGACTGAAAAGATTGACGTGAAAGAGAGAATGAGAAAGGCGGAGGAATACTTCGTCAAGGGATTTAATTGTTCGCAGGCTGTTGTGGCGGCCTACGCCGACCTCTTCGGATATAGCGAAGAGCAGGCCCTGAAACTCAGCGCAGGCATGGGTGGCGGCATGGGCAGGCTTCGGCTGACATGCGGTGCCGTGGCTGGCATGGCTATCCTGGCAGGTATGCAATGTGGCTCAGCAGACGCAGGCGACCGCGAGGGCAAGTCGGAGAATTACAAGGTGGTACAAGGGTTGGCGAAGAGATTTCAAGACACGTATGGCACCATCATCTGCTCCGAACTGCTCAACTTGAAGAAGGGTGCCCCGCTGACATACGTGGCATCGGAGCGCACGGAGGAATACTACAAGTCGCGCCCTTGTCTCAACCAGGTTATCACGGCGGCAAAGATATTCGGCGACTACATTAATGAAATTAAGAATTAAAAGTTAAAAGTTAAGAATTAAGGCAGAGACTATTTTTCTTAATTATTAATTAAAATATAATTGTTATGGAAAGAAAAATGAATGAAGTGAACGGTTGGTCGGTGACATGGGGTGTGCTTATGGCAATGCTCTTCTCGGCAGCGGCCGCATATTTGGGATTGAAGGTCGGACAGGTGTTTGAGGCTGCCATTCCGATAGCCATCATAGCCGTAGGCGTATCCACGGCGGCAAAGAGAAAGAACGGCCTGGCGGAGAACGTGATTATCCAAAGCATTGGTGCATGTTCGGGAGCTGTGGTGGCCGGAGCCATCTTCACCCTGCCGGCTATATATATCCTCCAGGCGAAATATCCGGAAATGAGCGCATCATTCACGAAAATCTTCATTTCCTCCCTGCTTGGCGGTATCATCGGCATATTGCTTCTCATACCATTCAGAAAATATTTCGTGAAGGACATGGATGGCAAGTATCCATTCCCCGAGGCCACAGCCACCACCCAGGTGCTGAAGAGCGGACAGGAGGGTGGCAACCAGGCAAAGCCCCTGTTGATAGCCGGCGCCGTGGGAGGTCTTTATGACTTCATCGTGGCCACGTTCGGATGGTGGAACGAGAACTTCACCTCGCGTTTTTGCCAATGGGGTGTTGACATTGCCGACAAGGCCAAGATGGTGTTCAAGCTCAACACCGGGGCAGCAGTCTTCGGATTGGGATATATCATCGGACTGAAGTATGCTTTCATCATCTGCATGGGTTCGTTGGCCGTGTGGTGGCTCATCGTCCCTGGCATGTCACTTTTGTTTGGCGGCGAGGTGCTCAACCAGTGGGACCCCACCATCACCAAGGCCGTAGGCGACATGTCGCCAGAGGAAATATTCCGCAGCTACGGCAAGAGCATTGGTATCGGCGGTATCGCCATGGCCGGCATCATAGGCATCATCAAGTCGTGGGACATCATCAAGAGTGCCATAGGACTCGCTGCCTCGGAGATGAAAGGCAAGGGCGGTGAAGCGAAAGATATACCTGAGACCCAGCGCGACCTCTCATTCAAGATAATCGTAATTGGCACAATAGTGACATTGGCCGTCACATTCCTCTTCTTCTGGTGGGGAGTGATGGAGGGCAACCTGCTCTTCGCCGTGGTGGCAATACTGCTGGTGGCCGTGATAGCATTCCTCTTTACCACGGTGGCAGCAAATGCCATAGCCATCGTGGGCAGCAACCCGGTTTCGGGCATGACGCTGATGACACTGATACTGGCATCGGTGGTGATGGTGGCCGTGGGACTGAAAGGCACCGGGGGTATGGTGGCTGCCCTGATTATGGGCGGCGTGGTATGTACGGCGCTGTCGATGGCAGGCTCATTTATCACCGACCTTAAGATTGGTTTCTGGCTCGGCACCATGCCAAAGAAACAGGAGACATGGAAATTTCTCGGTACATTGGTGTCGGCAGCCACGGTGGGCGGCGTGATGATGCTGCTCAACGAGACATACGGCTTTGCATCCGGACAACTCGCAGCCCCGCAAGCCAATGCGATGGCTGCCGTGATCGACCCGCTGATGAACGGCATTGGCGCCCCATGGCTTCTTTATGGTATCGGTGCGCTGATTGCCATAGTGCTCACCCTGTGCAAGGTGCCTGCATTGGCTTTTGCCTTGGGTATGTTCATACCGATGGAACTCAACCTTCCATTACTTGTGGGCGGAGCCATCAACTGGTATGTCACCACCCGCACCAAAGACGAGAAGGCCAACCAAGCACGCGGTGACAAGGGCAACCTTATAGCCTCAGGATTCATCGCCGGTGGCGCGCTGATGGGAGTGGTGAGTGCGTTGTTGAGATTCGGCGGCGTGACATTCGATTTCGAAACATGGTGGGCCAACCCCTTGTCTGAAATAGCATCATTGGCGGCATACGTGCTTCTCATCATATACTTTATCAAGGCAACAAAGGTGGCAAAGTGACACAAAATAAAGGAAAACACTTGAAAAAAGTCATCAAAAATGAGATAAGTCAGTTATTTGTGTCATTTTTCAAAGAAAAACACCGAATTATTTGGTAATATCAAAAAAAGTTACGACCTTTGCAGTCGAAAAATCGAATTAGAGAATAAAATAGCATATTTATGGCAGAAAAATTGGAAGTAAAGGAGCTGGACCAGGTTGTGGTCAGATTCTCAGGTGACTCCGGCGACGGAATGCAGTTGGCCGGTAACATTTTCTCTACGGTGTCAGCTACCGTAGGCAATGGTATTTCAACGTTCCCCGACTATCCGGCGGACATACGCGCCCCGCAAGGCTCGCTTACAGGCGTGTCGGGATTCCAAGTCCACATCGGAGCCGGAAAGGTTTATACCCCTGGCGACAAGTGTGACGTCCTGGTGGCTATGAATGCTGCCGCCTTGAAGACTCAGTACAAGTATTCTAAACCCCAGGCCACTATCATTATCGATACTGACAGTTTCGGACCTAAGGACCTGGAGAAGGCACAGTTCAAGAGTGAGGACTATCTTGGCGAGATGGGTATTGACCCCGACCGCGTGGTGGCATGTCCGTTGACAACAATGGTTAAGGACTGTCTGGCTGACAGCGGTATGGACAACAAATCAATACTGAAGTGCCGCAATATGTTTGCCCTTGGTATTGTATGCTGGCTTTTCAACCGCGACCTTAGCCTTGTGAGCAATTTCCTGCGCGAAAAGTTTGCAAAGAAACCGCAAATTGCCGAAAACAACATCAAAGTGGTACAGGCAGGATATGACTATGGTCACAACACACATGCAAGTGTTCCAGCCACATATCGCATAGAATCAACATCCAAGGAGAAGGGCAGATACATGGACATCACTGGCAACAAGGCTACTGCCTATGGTCTGATAGCTGCTGCGGAGAAGGCAGGCATGCAGCTCTTCCTGGGTTCTTATCCTATAACTCCAGCCACGGATATTCTCCACGAGTTGTCTAAACACAAGTCATGCGGCGTAATCACGGTACAATGCGAGGACGAGATTTCGGGATGCGCCAGCGCTGTGGGTGCATCATTTGCAGGCGCATTGGCAGCCACATCAACTTCCGGACCTGGAATATGCCTTAAGTCGGAGGCCCTCAACCTTGCTGTCATAGACGAATTGCCGTTGGTGGTTATAGACGTACAGCGTGGCGGACCATCCACAGGCCTGCCCACCAAGAGCGAGCAGACTGACTTGCTTCAGGCTCTTTACGGACGTAATGGTGAAAGCCCGATGCCAGTAATCGCGGCAACCAGTCCGACCGACTGTTTTGACGCGGCATATCAGGCTGCAAAGATTGCCGTGGAGCATCTCACTCCCGTCATCTTGCTCACAGATGCCTTCATCGCCAATGGTTCGGCGGCATGGAAACTGCCCACAATGGAGGGATTGCAGACCATCACGCCTCATTATGTCACACCTGAGCAAAAAGGATGCTACACGCCTTATGAGCGTGACCCTGAGACAAAGGTGCGCTATTGGGCTGTCCCAGGCCAGGAGGGCTATACCCATATCCTCGGCGGACTGGAAAAGGACGGCAAGACAGGTGCCATCTCCACAGATCCCGAAAACCACGACGTCATGTGTCGCCTGAGGGCTGAGAAGGTGGAAAAGATTCCCGTACCCGACGTGGAAGTCTTTGGCGACAAGGACGATGCCGACCTGCTTATCGTCGGTTTCGGAAGTACATTCGGACATCTTTACTCTGCTATGGAGGAACTCCAGAAAGAGGGCAAAAAGGTGGCTCTGGCTCAGTTCAAATACATCAACCCGCTGCCAAAGAACACAGCCGAGGTGCTGACTAAATATAATAAGGTGGTAGTGGCAGAGCAGAACCTTGGACAGTTTGCTGCATACCTCCGCTCGAAGGTTGACGGATTCACACCATACCAGTACAATGAGGTGAAGGGCCAGCCCTTCGTAGTTGCCGAACTGACAGAGGCATTTGCGCGGATACTTGATGATATTAAGAATTAAAAAATAAGAATTAAGATGGAAAACTTAGATAAAAATATTGGGGGGCTGCAGGCTTCTGACTTTAAGAAGGGACAGCCACGCTGGTGTCCTGGATGCGGCGACCACTTTTTCCTCGCATCTCTCCATAAAGCAATGGCAGAATGTGGCGTGGCACCACATGAGACGGCAGTAATTTCGGGTATCGGATGCTCGAGCCGACTGCCATATTATGTAAATACATACGCCATGCAGACCATACACGGACGTGCGGCTGCAATCGCCACGGGTGCAAAGGTGGCCAACCCCAAACTGACAGTATGGCAGATTAGCGGCGACGGTGACGGACTGGCCATTGGCGGTAACCACTTTATTCACGCGATGCGCCGTAACATCGACCTCAACATGATTTTGCTCAATAACCGTATATATGGACTGACCAAGGGACAGTACTCTCCTACCTCTCCCCGCGGCTTCGTCAGCAAGTCAAGCCCTTACGGCACAGTGGAAGACCCATTCCGTCCGGCAGAACTCTGTTTCGGCGCACGAGGCCATTTCTTCGCACGCTCAGTTGCTACCGATGCTCCCGCCACAGTAGAGATTCTCAAGGCTGCATACCACCACAAGGGTGCTGCGGTATGCGAGATACTCCAGAACTGCGTCATCTTCAACAATGGTTGCTATGACCCAATATATAATAAGGAGGGAAGAAAGAAGAATGCCATCTATGTAAAGCACGGACAGCCACTCATATTCGGAGAAAACAACGAATATGGACTTATCCAAGAGGGATTCGGACTTAAAGTGGTGAAAATCGGAGAAAACGGCATCACGGAGAAGGATATTCTCATTCATGACGCACATTGCGAGGACAACACGCTCCAACTGAAACTTGCCATGATGGACAATGAGCACGGTTTCCCCGTAGCGCTCGGAGTGATACGTGATGTCGAAGCTCCTACTTACGACGAGGCCGTACACACACAGGTGGAAGAAGTAAAGGGCATGAAGAAGTATCATAACTTTATGGAACTGCTCGAAACCAACGACACATGGGAGGTAAAATAAGCAAGTATGGTTAATGAATAAAAGATAAAATACAAAACTAATAAATTGCCGCGATATTGCAATGCCAAGTTGGCAAAATGAGAGCAATATCGCGGCTTTTTAAATTCTTTAACCAAAAAAGAATTATAAAACGATTATTTTTTGACTGATTGTTTTGTCAAAAGAAGAATTATTAGTAACTTTGCGCCAAATTTAAGAGAAAAGGTATTATAAAAGATAAAATAAGTATTCACAATAATAATTGATTTACAAAGAAATGGCAAAGTTTGAAAAGTCAGTTTTGGAAAAGTACGGTATCACCGGTACTACTGAAGTGATTTACAATCCTTCCTATGAAGTATTGTTTGAAGAAGAGACTCAGGAGAGCCTCACAGGTTTTGACAAAGGTCAGGAGACTGAACTCGGTGCAGTCAATGTGATGACTGGTATCTACACCGGTCGTTCACCTAAGGACAAGTTCATCGTTGACGACGAGAACTCTCATGACACAGTATGGTGGACATCCGACGAATATAAGAACGACAACAAGCCTGTAACCAAGGAGACCTGGGCAGCCGTTAAGGAAATCGCCAAGAAGGAGCTCTCAGGCAAGAAACTCTACGTCGTTGACGGTTTCTGCGGAGCCAACAAGGACACACGTATGGCTGTTCGCTTCATTATGGAGGTTGCATGGCAGGCTCACTTCGTTAAGAACATGTTCATCCGTCCTTCAGAGGAGGAACTCGCAGACTTCGAGCCAGACTTCATCGTCTATAACGCTTCAAAGGCTAAGGTTGAAAACTACAAGGAACTTGGTCTGAACTCTGAGACTGCAGTTGTATTCAACGTAACCTCAAAGGAACAGGTTATCATCAACACATGGTAGGGTGGTGAGATGAAGAAAGGTATGTTCTCTATGATGAACTACTTCCTGCCGCTGAAGGGCATCGCTTCAATGCACTGCTCTGCCAACTGCGACAAGAACGGCGAGAACACCGCTATCTTCTTCGGTCTCTCCGGTACTGGCAAGACCACACTCTCTACCGACCCGAAGCGTCTGCTCATCGGTGACGACGAGCACGGATGGGACGACAATGGTGTATTCAACTTTGAGGGCGGATGCTATGCCAAGGTAATCAACCTTGACAAGGAGAGCGAGCCCGATATCTACAACGCTATCAAGCGCAACGCACTTCTCGAGAATGTGACTGTTGCAGCCGATGGCAAGATCGACTTCGCTGACAAGAGCGTAACCGAGAACACTCGTGTGTCATATCCTATCGACCACATCGAGAACATCGTTAAGCCTATCTCTCACGCTCCTGCAGCAAAGCAGGTAATCTTCCTTTCTGCTGACGCATTCGGAGTACTGCCTCCTGTTTCTATCTTGACTCCCGAGCAGACCAAGTACTACTTCCTCTCTGGATTCACAGCCAAGTTGGCAGGTACAGAGCGCGGCATCACAGAGCCCACTCCTACATTCTCAGCTTGCTTCGGCCAGGCATTACTCGAGCTGCATCCTACAAAGTATGCTGAGGAACTCGTCAAGAAGATGGAGAAGAGCGGTGCCAAGGCATACCTCGTAAACACCGGTTGGAATGGTACTGGCAAGCGTATCTCTATCAAGGATACACGTGGCATCATCGACGCTATCCTCGACGGCTCTATCAACAACGCTCCCACAAAGCAGATTCCTCTGTTCGACTTCACAGTTCCTACAGAGCTTCCAGGAGTGGATCCCGCCATCCTCGACCCACGCGATACATACGAGTGCGCTTGCAAGTGGGAGGAGAAGGCTAAGGATCTCGCCGGACGCTTCATCAAGAACTTCGTGAAATATACAGGCAACGAGGCTGGAAAGGCTCTCGTCGCTGCAGGTCCTCAGCTCTAATCTGACTATTTCCTGCAATAAAAAAAAGGAAATTACTATAATTTCACTTATATACATTCAGCCGCTTCCCAATCAAGGGAAGCGGCTTTTTGTCGGTAAAAATAGGGCTTTTTTCACTAACATAACTTAAAAACACAAGAATTATCGAATATTTAACTTAATATTCTTGGAAAATATGCGGATATTTCGGGAATTGTGAGTAAATTTGCACCTAAATTTTAAAAATACGTATTTGATGAGAAGATTTTTTTATCCTCTTACGCTACTTTTAGTGGCTAGTATATTCTTGGTATCATGCCTCAACTCAGATGAGACGGAATACGTCACCTATGATGACGTAGCCATAACTGCATTCTCGCTGTCAAGCTTGAATGTCACCCATTATACCACTTCTTCTACCGGAGAAGACTCTGCTTATGTGGAGACAGTGACATCACTTTCAGACTACAAATTCATCATCAACCAGACCACAGGTGAGGTATATAATGCCGATTCACTCCCTTATCGCTCGGACCCAAGCAAGATACTTTGCTCTGTGAGCACAAAGAACAATGGTGTCGCCATCATCCGAAGTTTAGAAAAACCGGACTCCGTGTCGTACGTTTCTTCCACGGACACTATTGACTTTTCCGAACCAAGAACAATAACTGTTTACTCCAGCAGCGGGAAATTTTCAAGAGACTATACCGTTAAGGTCAACATACACCAACAAGACCCTGACTCAATGCAGTGGCATCTTGTCACAACATCGGCCGAAGTGGCTTCATTAGAAAAAATTCGAGGGTTCTTCCTTAATGGCAGGCCTATTGTCTTAGGTGTCAAGGATGGTCAGACCATCTTGTGCGGGGCCTCTATTGACGATAACTATCAGACATGGCGCAATATGGCCAGCCTGGGTGAGGGTGCGAATGAAAATGCAATAGTGAGAAACGATTCATTATTCGTCCTTGACCAATCGGGACTCAAGGCATCGTGCGATGGTATTAGCTTCGAGACCATAGCCACGTCAGTGCCAATCAACCGACTGATTGCCCAAAGCCAAAAGGGACTTTACGGAATAGATAATGACGGAAGAATGATGGTGTCGGACGATGGTGGTAAGTCATGGAAAGCTGATGAAATGGAAGAAGGAACTGTTATACCCTCAAATAACCTGGCTTCAAGCACCGTCACATTCAAGTCGCTAAAGAATGCAGATTGTGTCGTCTTGGTAGGCAATAGGGATTACGACAAGTATAAGGAAGACACAACTGCAATAGTGACAACGAAAATTGTCGAATATACCAATGACGCATTGACATATCCATGGTCTATGGTGGCTGTTGACAAGAATAACTCATATTTGCTGCCGAGAATGGATAATATCAACCTCTTTGCATACGGAGAAGCAATATATGCCATTGGCGGCAAGGGTATAGGCTCATCAACTAAAGAGGCTTTGCCCGCATTCTATGAGAGCAAAGACCAGGGCTTCACATGGAAAAAGTCATCTAAGATAATGTTACCGCAACAGTTCAAGTCGTCAACAAGCAATTTCACCGCTTTTGTTGACGCAGACAACACTATATGGTTCGTTTGCGGCACGTCTGGAGAGATTTGGCAAGGATGGATTAACAACCTGAGATCTAAATGAGAATAATATGGTTGGGCATAATCATCATGGTCTCGACCATGAGAATGGCAGCTCAGGACGATCCTGAATACAGGGCTGAGATAGGAGTGGGACTCGGTATGGCAGCCTACCAAGGGGACCTCAACGGTAGCATATCAAAAAACATGCAGCCAATGTTCTCACTTATGGGAAGATACAAGACAGACCCGCGCTCATCATTTGCAATGACTATCAGCATTGGCAAGATAAAGGGCGACAACAAGAATATCAAGACATGGTATCCTGAATACGAAGGCAAAGACCTGGCATTCAATAACTCCATGGTTGACGTGACATTTAAATATGACTACAATTTCTGGCCATACGGCACAGAACGTGAATATCGGGGAGCGGTACCCCTGACACCATACATTACCGTAGGATTGGGATTCACCAACGTCAAGACACCGGCGGGAAGTGTGTTCACCACGTCACTCCCAATGGGTTTCGGCGTGAAATACAAATTGACGGAGAGAATCAATGCCGCTTTAGAGTGGACAATGCACTTCACCTTCAGCGATAAAATTGATGGGGTCGAAGACCCTTACGGTATAAAAAGTAGCGGAATGTTTAAGAATACTGACAGCTTCAGTTGTCTTGGTCTGACAATCAGCTATGATATTTGGGCAAAATGTAAAACGTGTAACAACGATAATTATTAATATGGAAAAAACATTGGATATGACCCGTATTCCAAAGCATATCGCCATCATTATGGACGGCAACGGAAGATGGGCGTTGGAAAGAGGAAAGGAACGCAGCTATGGACACCAGGCTGGAGTGGATGCAGTCAGAAGAATCACGTCTGAATGTACTCGTCTCGGTGTTAAGTACTTGACTCTTTATACATTCTCCACAGAGAACTGGAATAGGCCAGAGGATGAAATAGCGGCCCTGATGGGATTGGTACTCACATCTCTTGAAGACGAAATCTTCATGAAGAACAATGTAAGGTTCCGTGTTGTGGGTGATGTTGACCGTCTTCCAGCCAATGTGCAGAAAAAACTCCATGAGACCGAGGAGCATACTGCCGCCAACTCGAAAATGACGATGGTGGTAGCACTCAGTTATTCGTCGCGTTGGGAGATTACCAATGCCACCCGTCAGATAGCAAAACTCGTCAAGGACGGCAAGCTTGATATCAATGATATCAATGAAAGAACGCTCGACGAGCACATGGTGACCAACTTTATGCCGGATCCCGAACTGCTTATTCGCACAGGTGGTGAACTGCGCATCTCCAACTATATGTTGTGGCAGATAGCATATTCAGAATTGTATTTCTGTGACACTTACTGGCCTGACTTTATGGAAAAGGACCTGCATAATGCAATAGCCGACTACCAACAGCGCCAAAGACGATTTGGCAAAACAGAAGCTCAGGTGGAAAACGAACAATAATAACACGAATACCATACGAAGAGAAAAGAGTAGAATGAGAAATTCCGACAAGAAGCATTTTAATATTAATAAGGTTGCAGTGTGTCTAGTTGCCTTCCTGGCATATTGTCTCACAGCGGATGCCCAGGACAAGATAGTCAATCCTGACATCTCATACGCAGGCACACCACGAGAATGCATCATTGGAGGCATCAATGTGCATGGAGCGGATGGTTATGAGGACTATATGCTTACTGGACTGTCTGGACTACAGGTGGGACAAAGGATTAGCGTGCCTGGTAGTGAAATCACAGAGGCTGTTAAGCGTTATTGGCGTCACGGACTCTTTTCAAAAGTTACATTCACCGCTGATTCCATTATTGGCGACACTATTTATCTCGGTCTTAACCTCGCCTTGCGCCCACGTGTCAGCACTATCAACTACAATGGTCTGAAAAAATCCGAACGTGAGGATATGGAGGCCAAGTTGGGTATCATGAAGGGGTCGCAGATCACTCCCAACATGATTGACAGGGCAAAAATCCTAGCAAAAAAGTATTTTGATGACAAAGGATATAAAAATGCAGAGATTGACATTTTGCAAAGAGATGACGTAACAGGCAAAAACCAAGTCATACTTGATGTCAATATCGACAAGCATGACAAGATGAAAATACGCAAAATCATCATTGAAGGCAACGAAAACCTGAAGACTTCCAAACTAAAAGGCGGATGGTTCAAGAAGGGTGTGCTTACAAAGATGAATGAAGCCGGAAAAGTGTACTCTTTCCTTAAATCAAAGAAATTCACCGACGAGAGGTACAAGACAGCCAAACAAAGCCTCATCGACAAATATAATGAGTTGGGATATAGAGACATGACTATCGAAGAGGATAGCGTCTGGAATGTTGATGAAAACCATGTCAGCCTCTACATCAAAATCGATGAGGGACAGAAATATTATATCCGTAACATCACATGGGTGGGAAATACTGTCGTGACAAGCGACTACCTCAACCAGATGCTCGGAATGAAAAAGGGAGATGTATATAACCAAAAGCAATTGCAAAAAAGACTGTCTGAAGATGAGGATGCAGTTGGCAACTATTATTGGAATAATGGCTACCTGTTCTATCGTCTTGAACCAACAGAAGTAAATATTGTCGGCGACTCGATTGACCTGGAGATGCGCATATCCGAAAACCAGCAGGCGCATATCAGCCATGTACGTATTTATGGTAACGACCGTCTTTACGAGGAAGTGGTGAGACGTGAGCTCCGCACTAAACCGGGTGACCTCTTCTCTAAAGAGGCATTGATGCGTTCGGCACGTGAAATACAGTCCATGGGATTCTTCGACCCTGAAAAGGTAAACCCAGACGTTCAGCCCAACTACGAGGATGGCACGGTAGATATCAACTGGGCACTCGAACAGAAGTCCAATGACCAAGTGGAATTTTCACTCGGTTGGGGACAGACGGGTGTCATCGGTAGAATATCGCTTAAACTCAACAACTTCTCAATGCGCAACCTCTTTGGCAAGAACAAGATGCACCGTGGCATCATGCCTATCGGCGACGGTGAGCAATTGGCGCTGTCAGCCCAGACCAACGGTTCCTACTATCAGTCATACTCCATAAGCTACTCCTCGCCATGGTTTGGCGGACGGCGTCCTAACGCTTTCAATATAGGTGCATACTATTCAAAGCAGACCGACGTCAACAGTAGCTATTACAATAATGCATGGATGAACTCTATGTACAACTATTATGGTGGTTATGGCTCATACAACAACTACTACAACAACTACGAAAGTTATCTCGATGACGACAAGTGGGTGCAGCTCTTCGGTCTGTCATTAGGATGGGGAAAGCGACTCCGCTGGCCTGATGACTATTTCCAGTTGTCCATGTCGTTGAGCTATCAGAGATATATGTTGAGAGACTGGCAGTATTTCATTATCTCCAATGGTAACTGTAATAACATTAACCTTGGTATGACCATCGCACGTACATCTACTGACAACCAGATGTTCCCGCGCCGTGGTTCTGAATTTATGGCATCGGTCACTCTTACTCCACCCTGGTCGCTATTCGACAACAAGGACTATTCCAAACTTGCCACTGACCGCACGTCAGCTACATACGACATGGAGCTGCAGGAGAAATACAGATGGATAGAATACCACAAGTGGAAATTTAAGGCACGCACATTCACCGCCCTCACCAGCGGAGTAAAGTGCTTCGTGCTTATGACACGTGTTGAACTGGGTATTCTCGGTGCATACAACAAGAATAAGAAGTCACCATTCGAGACTTTCTATGTCGGCGGCGACGGCATGAGTGGGTATAGCACGGGGTATGCACAGGAAACGATAGGACTTCGCGGTTATGAGAATGGCTCACTCACACCCTGGAGCGCGGCGGGATATGCATACGACCGCTTCACTTTGGAACTCCGTTATCCGTTTATGTTGGGCAACACCACAATATACGGTCTTACCTTCCTTGAAGGCGGTAATGCTTGGTATGACACTAATAAGTTTAATCCATTTGACATGAAGCGTTCTGCTGGAGTCGGTGTACGTATCTTCCTCCCGATGGTGGGTATGATGGGTATAGATTGGGCATACGGATTTGACAAGGCTCTCTCCACAGGCACGAAGGGTGGAAGTCAGTTCCACTTCATCCTCGGACAGGAGTTCTAAGCCCCCTCCTAACCTCCCCGAGGGGAGGAATGAGGTTACTCTCATCGACGGATATTTTGTCTGGTAATGATTGATATTTAATATTGTATAATTTAAAAAATAGTATTATGAAAATAATAGAATTGCTTAAGCTTATCTTAGTCCTCCTTTTCTTGCCAATGTCGTCTTATGCACAGAAGTTTGCATTGGTGGATATGGACTATATCCTCAAGAACATACCTGCTTATGAACGGGCCAACGAACAGCTCAATCAGGTATCGAAAAAATGGCAAGCCGAAGTGGAGGCATTGTCCACAGAAGCACAGACCATGTACAAGAACTACCAAAATGAGGTGGTCTTTCTCTCTGCTGAACAAAAGAAGGCCAAACAAGATGCCATTATGAAAAAAGAGCAAGAGGCAAGCGAACTGAAAAAGAAGTATTTCGGTCCTGAGGGTGAACTCTACAAAAAGCGCTCAGCACTTATGACACCCATACAGGATGAGATATACAATGCTGTGAAGGACATAGCTGACCTCCGCGGCTACCAACTTGTGCTCGACCGTGCAAGCGACTCAGGCATCATCTTTGGTTCTCCACGCATTGACATCTCGGATGAGGTACTGTCCAAGTTGGGCTATAAGTAATACAAAATAGTTATTATTATACGACAATATACAAAATCATTAAATAAAATAAAACTACACAACAATGAAAAAATTACTATTTATGATTCTGTTGCTGGCTCCTATGGCAGTCATGGCACAGAAGTTCGGACATGTCAACACTCAGGACATTATTCAGGCTATGCCTGAGTACACTAAGGCAAAGACCGACATCGATGCTCTTCAGAAGCAGTATGAAGCCGACCTCAAGAGCATGCAGGATGAATTGACAAAAAAATCACAGGACTATGAGGCCAATGAGAAGACTTTGCCTGAGAATATCAAGCAGCGCCGCCAACAGGAACTGCAAGAGATGTATCAGAAGATACAGCAGAGCTACCAGGACAACCAGCAGGCTTTAGCCAAGGCATCACAGGAGAAGATGGCTGCCATCACCAACAAGGTTCTTGATGCCATCAAACAAGTGGGACAGGCTGGAGGCTATGTCTATATTATGGAACTGCAGGGCGGTATTCCCTACATCTCAACAACTCTTAGCACCGACGTTACAGCTCAGGTCAAGGCTAAGCTCGGACTCAAATAATAATCACTCAAACTTGCAATGATGAAAAAGATCTTGTTTCTCGCCCTCGTGGCATTCCCAATTTCCATGCTGGCCCAAACACCAGTGTTTGGATATACCAGCTATGACTCGCTCCTCGTCTCTATGCCTGACTATACTCTGGCAGTGCACAAATATGAGGATTTGGAGAAGAAATATGCTGCTGAGACTCGTCGAGTAGAGAACGAGTTCAACAGCAAGTATGAGCAGTTTCTTGAAGGACAGCGCGATTTCCCCGCAACAATCCTTAAGAAACGACAGACAGAACTTCAGGAGTTAATGGATAAGAATATGGCATTTAAGGCTGAAAGCCGCAGACTTCTCGCGGAAGCTAAAAAGGAGATTATGAAGCCTCTGCACGAGAAACTGTCACAGGTGCTCTCAACAATCGGTAAGGAGCAAAACCTGATGTTTATCCTTAACACCGACAACAATGCGTGTCCGTTTGTCAATCCTGAACAGGGTATTGACGTGACAAACACGGCAAAGAGTATGCTACAGCAACTTTGATGACTCAACTTTCATCACAACCGGGACCTATAGGCATATTTGATTCCGGATATGGCGGACTGACCATTTTGCATGGCATCCGCCAACTGTTGCCACGATATGACTATTTATACCTTGGTGACAATGCACGCGCACCTTACGGACCACGTTCATTTGACGTGGTCTATGAGTTTACTCGCCAGGCAGTGATGCGTCTCTTCGAAATGGGATGTCATTTGGTAATCCTCGGATGCAACACTGCCTCGGCGAAAGCTCTGCGCACTATTCAACAAAACGACTTGAGCAGAATTGACCCCTCTCGCAGGGTTTTAGGCATAATAAGACCAACCGCAGAGGTGATTGGCCAGCTAACCACGACAAGACACGTAGGCGTTCTTGCAACAGAAGGTACGATCAAGAGTGAAAGTTATACGCTCGAAATAAAAAAACAATATCCTGACATCATCGTATCTGGTGTGGCATGTCCGTTCTGGGTGCCTTTAGTGGAATATAACGAGGCGGACAGTCCTGGCGCTGACTATTTTGTTAAAAAGCGCATCGACCAACTAATGATGCTCGACAAAGATATAGATGCCATTATCCTGGGGTGCACCCATTATCCACTCCTTATGCCGAAAATCGTAAAATATGTCAATCCTGGTGTTCGTATCGTACCACAAGGGGAATATGTAGCTGAGAGTCTTAAATGTTATTTCGAAAGACATCCCGAAATGGAATGTAAATGCACTAAAGATGGAACAGTTAATTATCTCACTACAGAAAACCCTGACAAGTTCAAGGAGTCAGCCCAGATATTCCTACATGAGAATGTTGATGTTCAAAACATCACATTAGGATAGCCTTTTTAGAGTATTATTATACTAAGGGCAAGGATATTCCATTCATTTTCTGATAGACATCAAGGGCATAGACATCGGTCATTCCACTGATATAATCAAGGACTGCCATAACGCGGGACTCAAGATCGGATGCATGTATGTCATATTGACTGCTCACCCTGCAAATAAGTTGCTGAGAGTAATAACGGTCAGGATGCATCACAGCCTCAATCATCTGCTCCATAAGTGTCTCCATAATCTTATAACCAGCCAACTCCACGTCAAGCACAGGCTTGGACCTGTATATACGCTTATAGGACAATTGGCAGCAACGCTCATAGGCAACACGCTGGCGTTCACTTATATGTTGGATGAGCGAACCTTGCAATGTTCCGGCAAGTATGGCATCTTCATTTTCAACGAAAGCACGCGCGCATTCATTCTCTAATTTCCCAATTGCGCAAGCACGCATATATACGACCTGTTCGTTGACATCTGTGATGTTCTCGTCAACAATGCGCTGACGTATTGATTTTTGTATTTCATCATCAAAAAATGAGAGAAGGAGATCGGTAGTGTCTTCAAATGACAAAATCTTCAACTTATGTGAGTCCTCGATATCCATAATCTCATAGCATATATCATCGGCGGCCTCAACAAGATAAACAAGAGGATGGCGCACATAACGAAGCGGTTCACCATCTGCTGAAAGACGTATTATACCCATTTCATCTGCAATACGTTGAAAAAAAGATTCCTCCGACTGAAAAAATCCAAATTTTCCCTTTTGTCCAGCATGAGATGCCGCCCAAGGATATTTAACGATAGAAGCAAGCATGGAATAAGTCATGACAAAACCACCACGTCGCCTACCCTTGAATTGATGCGTGAGAATGCGGAAGGCATTCGCATTACCTTCAAAATGAGTGATGTCGTCCCAGAAACGATCCGACACCAAGCGTCGCACCACTTGTCCACTGCCTTCTGTAAAAAAAGTCTGTATAGCCTTTTCTCCTGAATGGCCGAAAGGAGGATTACCCATGTCATGAGCCAAGCAAGCTGAAGAAACAATCTGACCTAACTCCTCAAAAAGGGTATTGCGCAACTCTGGATGACGTTCACGAAGAAGCATACGACTTACATCAGAACCCAACGACATTCCAACCGATGCCACTTCAAGACAATGTGTCAGACGGTTGTGGACAAAGACACTTCCGGGAAGAGGAAAGACCTGTGTCTTATTCTGCATCCTTCGAAATGGAGCAGAAAAGATTAACCTGTCATAGTCACGCTTAAATTCCGTCCGGTCATCATGACGTTCAGGATGAAAGGTTTCCTGACCGAGGCGCTTGTTTGTTATCAATTGTTTCCAATTCATATTTCTTCGTTTTTTTGTGCAAATATAGTGCTTTTTTATCTAAAAACAATAGACAAAGGATAAAAAAGATGTAAAAAACACACATTTTGAGGTAAAACGATGGTAATCTCAATATATTTTCATAAATTTGCAGCAAAATTATGTGAACAAACAAGTGATATGATAAAAATAAAAGTGATAAACAAGGGCAAACAACAATTGCCAACCTATGCCACACCACAAAGTGCCGGCATGGACCTTAGGGCTAATCTTGACACCCCAGTAACCATCCGTCCAATGGAAAGGAAACTCATAGGCACGGGGTTGCACATAGCATTACCCATAGGATTTGAAGCACAGATAAGACCTCGAAGCGGACTTGCCCTTAAGCATGGAATTACGGTACTTAACACACCTGGAACAGTAGATGCAGACTATAGGGGGGAAATTATGGTTCTATTAGTCAACCTGTCCAATGAAAATTTCATCGTCAACGACGGGGAACGCATCGCACAGATGGTGATAGCAAAACACGAACAGGCAGAATTCAGCGTTGTAGATGAACTGGATGCCACTGAAAGGGGCGAAGGTGGTTATGGACACACTGGAGTGAAATAAAAAATATAATTAAGCTGCAAGAATTGAAAAGAATAATAACCATACTGATTGCATTGGTGACCTTCTCACCATCAAAGGGTCAGGATATCGACACTACCACGGTGTTCGAGACGGGACGTTATGAACGTTTCTTTCTTGACGCCATTATAGAAAAGCAGAAAGGCAACAACACCACAGCATTCGAACTGCTGCGCCATTGTCTTGACATCAACCCTAATGCAGCAGAAACTCACTACTACCTTGCCCTTTACTATTTGAAACTAAAGGACAATGACAAGGCATTGGAAGAATTTCAGAAAGCATCAGAACTGGAACCTGACAACGACAATTTCCTTGAAACGCTCGCCAACATGTATCTGCAGTTAGAGGACGTCAAAAACGCAACGGCTACATTCGAGCGTCTCATCAAGACAGAGCCAGAAAGGGAAGACGTACTCGGTATGCTTGTAGAATTGTATTGTGCAGACCCGGCACAGTACAATAAGGCAGTGACCACACTCAATCGCATTGAGGAACTTGACGGAATGAGCGAACGTATTTCATATACCAAAGCAAGCATCTACAACAAGATGAACAACAAGAAGGCAGCTGTCGCAGAACTGAAGAAACTCGCCGACCAATATCCCAATGACCTCAACTATCGCGTGGCGTATGCTGACCAGTTGCTCGCCAACGGTCAGGATAAAAAAGCGTTGGAACTCTATAAAAGTGTGATAAAAGAAGAACCTGACAACAGCAGGGTACTGCTCTCAATGAGAATGTACTTCAAGGCAATGAATAATACGACTGCCGCTGATACCGCCACCATCAACTTTCTAACAAAGAGCAATGCCAGTACAGAAGAGAAAATATACCTTCTCAGACAGGAGATAATTGACAACGAAAACAAAGATGGTGACTCTACCAAAATCATTCCACTTTTCGAGCGGACAATGCAGGCAAAAAACAGCGACCCTGGCATAGGACTCCTTTACGCCTCATACATGGAACTCAAAAACATGCCAAAGGACGGAATAAACAAAGTACTCGAAAAAGTGCTTGAAAAGGCTCCGGACAATGCATCAGCCAGACTGCAACTCATCGCCGACGCATGGGCAAAAAAGGACTTTGACAAGGTGATAATGTTGTGTAAGCCTGCAAGGCAATACAACCCCGACGAAATGGCATTTTATTACTATCAGGGAGTTGCGGAATTTCAACAGGACAAGACGGATGATGCTCTAAACACCTTCCAAAATGGAATCAGTGTCATCAATGAACAAAGCAATCCGGATATCGTGGCAGACTTCTACGCCATTATGGGAGACTTATATCATCAGAAGGGTATGAAAAATGACGCATATGCAGCATACGACTCTTGCCTGCAATGGAAACCCGACAACTTGGGTTGCCTCAACAATTATGCATACTACCTCTCAGAGGAAGGACAACAACTCGACAAAGCGGAAGAAATGAGCTACAAGACGGTAAAGGCAGAGCCCAAGAACCCAACATATCTCGATACCTACGCATGGATTTTGTTCAAGCAAGACAGGTACGCTGAGGCAAAGATATACATGGAACAGACACTGCAGAATGACTCTGACTCATCGGCTGTCATACTCGAACACGCAGGTGATATCTTCTACAAATGCGGCGAAACGGAAAAAGCAGTGGAGATGTGGGAAGATGCACTAATGAAAAACCCGGACAACCCGATATTGGCAAGAAAGGTAAGACAAAGAAAATACATTAAAGAAAACAAGAAAAAATAAAGATTCAACATAAAAAACAACAAAATGAGAACTATCCGTTTATTAAAAGTAGCACTCGTTGCACTTCCTTTGGCACTCGCATCATGCAAGTCGTCGAAGAACGTGGTTACCACACAACCAGTGGCTCCACGTAGTATGGAACTGAAGGAAACACTCAACAAGGTGTTGGAAAACCGGCAGACAGCCAAGTTCATCACATCCAAAATCAAATTCCAAGTACAGTTTGGCGCACATGACATGACTCTTACCGGCAACCTTAAAATGAAACGCAATGATGTTATCCGACTGCAGCTTATGGCTTTCGGATTCGTTGAGGCGGCCCGTCTGGAATTCACACAGGACTATGTGCTTATTATGGACCGCATCAACAAGCAATATATGAAGGCTTCATACGAGC
Source organism: Prevotella sp. (assembly GCA_034101015.1). GTDB lineage: Bacteria > Bacteroidota > Bacteroidia > Bacteroidales > Bacteroidaceae > Prevotella. The sequence goes on along the minus strand of JAXEKN010000003.1, from coordinate 12,509 downwards.
AAATAGACTTTCTCCGCAATAGCGGCATAAACTTCTACTCATTGCAAGCACTTTTCTGGAACGAACTGTTCCAACCAGGAGAAAAGGAAATAACACCTGAACTGGTGGGAAAATTCAACACCGACACTGAGGGGGATGATATCATCATTTCAATGGAGAAGGATAAACTCAGTTACAGATGGCTTGCAGAAGACAAGGGCGGACTTATACACATGGCTAATATAGCATACAATGACAAGTTCAGGGGCAAGACACAACTCAACTGGGACTACACTGATTACAAACAACTGGGAACCAAGCAATTTCCCAATAAAAATGCAGTGACATTCACCACCCCTAAGGAATCATTAAAAATCAACATGACCCTCAACTACATAGGCAATGAGGATCAATGGGAAACACGCACTCAACTCTCTGCGAAATACAAGCAAGTAACCATAGAGGACATCCTTCGTCGCTTTATGGCACTTTAACATAATATAATGAGACGACTATATACACTGATTATTATCATAATGACTTGCACGCTGGTTTGTCCTGCTCAGACAGGGAAAAAAACAGCGCGCAAGTCATCGTCGCGTACTACAGCCGTGACAAACAAAAAAAAGACTACAACAAAAAAGAAGACATCTAAAAGAAAAAATGCCTCAACAAACAATGATGCCTACGAGACATCGTCAATACGTGGTCTGAAAAACGAACGTGCACAGATTAAGAAGCAGATAGCCCAGCAGCAACAGCGTCTAAAGAAAAATGAGCGTGACGTGAAACAAAGACTACAGAACTTGATGGTCATAAACACTGAAATTGCCGACAAAAGGCGTACCATTGACACAATAAGAAAAGACATCACCCGGCTCGACGGTAATATCACCCAGTTGAACTCACAACTTGATAATTTGGGAAAGGAACTCACCGACAGACGACAAAAATATGTCAAGTCGATGAGATATATGCATCGCAACCGTTCATTCCAAAATCAACTCATGTTCATTTTCTCCGCAAAGAATTTCTCACAGATGTATCGCAGAATGAGATTTGTCAGAGAATATGCCACATACCAAAGAGCACAGGGGGAAGAGGTGAAAATGAAACAGGCGGAAGTGACAAGAAAACATCATGAGCTTACCGCCACGAAAAAACAAAAAAATACATTATTAAGTAAAGGAGAACAGGAAAAACACACCTTAGAAGGCAAGCAGCAGGAACAGCAGAATGTGGTGAACACACTGCAAAAAGAACAAAAGACAATACAGAAAATCATAGCTGACCAACAGAAGCGCGATGCTGCCATCAATGCACAGATTGACAGACTCGTTGCCATCGAAGTGGAAAAGGCAAGACAGCGGGCCATTGCGGAAGCCAAAAGGAAGGCTGAGGAAGAAAAACGCAAGGCTGAAGCCGAACGAAAGCGCAAGGCTGAAGAACTGGCAAAGAAACAAGCGGAATTGGAAAAGCGCAAACGCGAGGCTGAAGCTGCACGCAAGAAGTCGGAGAACGAACGAAGCAACGATGACAAGCGTGCCATAGCAGAAGCCAAAAAACTTGAGAAAGAGGTGGAAGAGGCTAAAAAAGAACAGTCCAAGCCGTTGGTTTATAATCTCGACTCTGAAGATAGGCGCATTTCTGGCAGTTTTGAAAGCAATCGTGGACGACTGCCCATGCCTATCACTGGAGGGTATCGGATAGTAAGTCATTTCGGACAATACAACGTAGAAGGACTGAAAAACGTCAAATTGGACAACAAGGGAATAAACATCCTTGGATCTTCCGGAGCACAAGCCCGCAGCATCTTCGACGGCGAAGTTAGCGCTGTTTTCTCTATGGCTGGTGTCACAGGTGTCATGGTACGCCACGGCAGTTACATATCTGTATATTGCAATCTTGCGTCTGTAAGTGTACACCGCGGACAGAAGGTATCGGCACGCCAGGTTCTCGGCACTGTCGGCCAGGACAATATCCTACAATTCCAACTCCGCAAGGAAAGGGCCAAGCTCAATCCCGAAGTATGGTTGGGGAGATAACTCTCTCCCCTACCTCAGCTAATAAAAAGGCTACAGAAGTCGCTTTGAGAAATATCTCACAGGATACCACACTGCCAACCATCCCACACAGATTACCGTCGCAAAGACAACAAAGATATCTTCAGGATGCACACTCACGGGATAAGCGTCCACGACAAAGGAACCACTACTGCTTCCCAAACCGACAAGTCCATATTCCTGTTGGAGCCAACAAAGCGTGAGTCCCACAACAATGCCGGCAACGGCTCCTATGGCAGATATCATTCGTCCCTCAAAGAGGAACACTCTCACTATCTGTCGCTCATTTGCTCCAAGATTTCTCAGTGTGACAACATCGTTTTTCTTGTCAATGATAAGCATTGATATACTTCCGATAATATTAAAACATGCCACCATCAGTATGAATGTCAGGAAGATGTATGCCATGAGTTTCTCTATCTTCATAATCTTGAATGTGTCTTCCTGCTGTTCAAAACGGTCATGTACATAATACTTGTCTCCAGCTATCTTCTGCATATCGGCCTTTACCTTGTCGAAATCAGACCCCGGTTTCAAGCGAATTTCCAATGCCGACAACATTCCCTGTTGGGCAAATATATTGCGGGCAAAATCAATCGACGTAATAATCATGTTTTTGTCATATTTGGCCTGTTTAACCATAAACAGGCATCCGGGCGAATACAGTTCATCCTCAACGAATCCATCCTCAGGATTAGCCATGTTCAACTGTCCCTCACGTCGCGGTGCATATATCTTCAGTGATTTGTTAAAGGTAAACCCCGTCTGTAGGATCTCGGCAAGTCGCACACCGAGAATACCGTAACTGAGGTCTGCGGCATGCAGTTCAAACGTGCCATTGCCAATAAGTATATCATTGATGTGTGTGAGTTTGTCGAAATTGTCCTCCACTCCCTTCACCACCACCATGGCCTGTCGTTCGCCGTATGTGGCGAGAGCCATGTCTTGAATAGTCTCGGTGGCAACCTCCACTTGTGGCATCTGCTTTATCTTCGTGAGTATCGGGTCGTCAGCGGGAGCAGTCTTTCCCTTTACAGGAGTAACTTTCAATTGAGAGTCAATATTCGTAAACAACGATGCCACAAGGTCATGGAAACCATTGAACACACTCAATGTGACCACCAATGCCATAGTGGCCACAGCCACCCCCACAGCACTAATGACGCTGATGACATTGATGGCATGAGTGCTCTTCTTGGAGAAGAGATATCTTCTGGCTATGAAAAACGGGAAGTTCAACTTATTTACTTTTCAATAGTTCATCAATGCGGTCAATATAGTCGAGCGAGTCGTCAATGAAGAAGCGTAGCTCAGGAATGATACGGAGCTGATAGCGCACTCGCTGCCCGAGATCATACCGTATGGTCTTTTCATTCGCCTTGATATTGTTGAGGATTTCCTCAGCACGTTCACTTGGGAACACACTCAGATAAGCGGTGCAGATGCTGAGGTCGGGTGAAATCTTCGTACGAGTCACTGAAACCATCACTCCCTGCATAGCCCTGGTCTGCTGCTGGAATATCACGCTCAGCTCCTTCTGAAGCAGTCGTGCAATTTTGTTTTGTCTTGTTTCTTGCATATCTATTTCTATTTATTTTGGGCGCAAAATTACTCATTTTATGTCAAACGACAAAGAAAAAGAATCATTTTATTGCTTTTCCAAGGAAAAAACAAGCCTTTATTGATGGTTTTTCTGTTTCCAGAGGATATTTCGTGGATGATGTTCGAGTATTTCCTGCCTTAATGTGGTTGTATCGATATGTGTGTATATCTCTGTTGTTCCTATACTCTCATGTCCTAATAGGGCCTGTATGACTCGAAGGTCGGCACCGCCTTCAAGGAGTGCAGTGGCAAAGGAATGTCTTAGGGTATGAGGGCTTATTGTCTTCTGTATTCCTGCCTCTACAGCCTGTCGCTTAATCATGATTAGTATCATTGTGCGCGTGAGTCGTGAACCACGCCTGTTGAGGAACACATAATCCTCTTCCCCTTTCTTGATTTTCATAAGGTTACGATCGATAAACCATAGTTTCACTTCCTTTATCGCTTTTTGGGATATGGGCACAAGTCGTTCCTTACTTCCCTTGCCTGTCACCCTCACAAATTCCTCTTCGAAGTATATATTGGATATTTGCAGATTGATCAGTTCGCTTACCCTAAGCCCACAAGAGAAGAGCACCTCAATGATAGCCTTGTTGCGCTGTCCCTCTGGTTTGGATAGATCTATGGATGACTCCAGTCGATCCACTTCGTCAGTTGAAAGCACTTCAGGCAGATGTTCTCCTATTTGGGGCGACTCAAGCAATTCTGTCGGGTCTTCATCACGATAACCATCGAGCTGGACATAACGAAAGAAAGAGCGTACACCACTCAGTATGCGACATTGCGACACAGGTTGGATACCGATGTCATGGAGTTGTGCCGAGAAATTCTCGAGGTCCTCAAGGGTTATGGTTAGGACATCCAAGTCATTACACTCAACAAAATCAAGCAATTTGCGCAAGTCGTTGAGATAAGCGTCAAGCGTGTTTTGCGAGAAGTTTCTCTCCAATTTCAGGTATCTTACGTACCCTTTAACGATATTTGTATCTGTTTTCTTTGTCATTAACAATAAATTTATTACCTTTGCCGCGTCAAAATTACACATTTTATTTGAAATAATAAAGAAAAGCAATAAAAAAATGAAGAAAATACAGATTATTAATGGTCCAAACCTCAATCTTCTCGGTGTCAGGGAGCCTGGCATCTATGGCAGCAGTTCATTTGAGACATACCTTCCAGAACTGCGCAAGCTCTATCCTGACGTGGAGATTGAATACTACCAGAGCAATATCGAGGGCGAACTTATAAACAAGTTGCAAGAGGTGGGATTCACCTTCGACGGTATCATACTCAACGCCGGGGCTTATACCCATACCAGCATAGCCCTTCAGGATTGCATCCGCTCCCTGAAATGCCCCACGATAGAGGTTCATATCTCCAACGTCCATAAGCGTGAGGAGTTCCGACACCATTCATATATATCATGCGCATGCCTTGGAGTGATCTGCGGCTTCGGTCTTGACAGCTACCGACTCGCATTGGAAGCATTAAGCCCCCACCCAACCTCCCCAAGGGGAGGAACAAATAGTGTAGGAGGCGAGGGATGAAGCATATTAAGACCCTCCCCCCAGGGGGAGACGGAGGGGGGCTGGATTCCTACGTCCGTGAGCATAGCGACCCCGAAGGCGACTATCTCTACCGACTTTGGAGAGCCACCAACATACACACCCTCCACGGCAGGATGGCAAGTGGACATCTTCAGGGCAGGTTGCTGAAGATGTTGGTTGAAATGGTCAAACCTAAGAACGTACTTGAGGTTGGGACGTTCAGCGGGTATAGTGCGATATGCCTTGCGGAGGGACTTGACGAAGGCTCCAAGTTATACACATTCGAGATTAATGACGAGATGGAGGACTTCACGCGCCCTTGGATTGAGGGTTCGGCAGTGGCAGACAAGATTGAGTTCATCATTGGCGATGCCATCACGGAAGCCCCAAAACTTGGAGTGACCTTCGACATGGCATTTATCGACGGTGACAAGCGTACGTATATAGAAACATACGAGATGACACTTGGCCTGATGAACAAGGGCGGTTTCATACTTGCCGACAACACCCTATGGGACGGACACGTCGTGCAACCAGAATATGACCACGACCACCAGACCCAAGGCATAAAGGCATTCAATGACTATATCGCCAAGGACGACAGGGTGGAGAAGGTCATACTGCCCTTACGCGACGGACTGACCATAATAAGAAAGAAATGAAACATTAAAAAAAACAAAAAATGCGCCCTAATGTGTAGCTTATACCCTTGGCATTACGTCTTATAATCAGATATATTTAAAAAAATCAGAAATAATGAAAACAAGAAAAATTTTATCATTGATGGTGATGCTGCTGTTAGCAGTAGTAACCATGGCACAACAGGCACAGATGCAGATGCCTCCTATCCCAGTGGATAAGGATGTCAAGATCGGCAAGTTGCCCAACGGATTGACCTATTACATCCGTCACAACGCATGGCCAGAAAACCGTGCGGAGTTTTACATCGCACAGAAAGTTGGCTCAATTCAGGAGGAAGAGTCACAGCGAGGCCTCGCTCACTTTCTTGAACACATGTGCTTCAACGGCACTAAGCATTTCCCTGGCGACGGTATCTTGAGATGGTGCGAGTCAAAGGGTGTGAAATTCGGCACTGACCTCAATGCCTATACAAGCATTGCGGAAACCGTGTACAACATCAGCAATGTTCCATCCAACGACAAGAACATCGTTGACTCCTGCCTGCTCATCCTTAGCGACTGGGCTGACGGACTGACCCTCGACAATGAGGAGATTGACAAGGAGAGAGGCGTCATACATGAGGAGTGGAGAATGCGCACCAGTGCGTCTTCACGTATGTTCGAGCGCAATCTGCCCGCCCTCTATCCAGGAAGCAAATACGGACAAAGATACCCCATCGGTCTGATGTCTGTGATCGATAACTTCAAGTATCAGGAACTGCGCAACTACTACGAGAAATGGTATCGTCCTGACAATCAAGGCATCATCGTCGTGGGCGACGTGGATGTCAACTATATCGAACAAAAGATTAAGGACCTCTTCGGCGGTATCAAGATGCCTGAGAACCCGGCTCCTGTAGTGGCAGAAAGCGTGCCTGACAACGCAGAGCCAATTGTCATCATCGACAAGGACAAGGAACAGGTTTATAACTTCATCGAACTGTTCATCAAGCATGATCCTCTTCCCAATGAGATAAAGTCACAAATGACTTATCTTGTGATAAAATACATGTTGCAGGCTGCCACACAGATGATCAACACACGTATTGGCGAACTACAGCAGAAACCCGACTGCCCATACGTCTCAGGCGATGTGGGTTATGGCGACTATATCTTTGCCAAGACAAAGGATGCTGTGGAAATATCTGCCATGCCAAAAGAGGGCAAGACTTTAGAGGAAGCACTTGCAGCTGTATATCGCGAGGTAGTCAGGGCTGCACAGTATGGCATCACCCCGACGGAATACAAGCGATTCCTACAAGACTACATCAGTAGCCTTGACAAGATGTACAGCAATAAGGACAAGAGATACAACAGCCAGTTTGTCAACCAGTATGTACGCCACTTCCTCGACGGCGAACCCATTCCTTCTCTTGACGACTACTATCAGATAATGAAAAATGTGGCACCCAATGTACCATTAGAGCAGATCAACCAGCTCATCAAGGAGCTTATACCTGCCAACGACTCCAATATCGTGGCCCTGAGTTTCAACAATGAGAAGGAAGGCAAGGTATATCCCACCAAGGAAGGTGTTCTCAAGGCCATCGCTGACGTTAAGGCCGAGAAACTCGAGGCATGGGTTGACAATGTGAAGGACGAGCCACTCATCGCCACTCTGCCCAAGAAGGGTTCCATAAAGAAGGAAGTGAAAAACGAGAAGTTGGGCTATACCCAACTGCAACTCTCCAACGGTGCAAAGGTGATACTTAAGAAGACCGACCTCAAGAAAGACCAGGTGCTCCTCACGGGAGAAGGCTTTGGTGGTTCATCGCTTTATGGCGAAAAGGACTTCAACAACCTGAAGATGTTTGACGAGGTGATATCATACTCCGGTCTCGGCAATTTCTCAAGCACCGAACTGCAGAAGGCACTTGCTGGCAAGATTGCCAATGTCAATCTGTCGCTCTCACGCACAAGAGTAGGTGTCAGCGGTTCATCCACACCTACCGACGTGGAGACCATGATGCAGATGCTCTATCTCTATTTCACAAATATCAAGAAGGACAACGATTCCTTCGCCAGCCTTGTCAACAGGAAAGAGTCTGAGCTGCGCAACAAGGAAGTGTCACCCGAAGGAGCATTCTCCGACTCAGTGAGCGTCACTCTCTATTCGCACAACCCACGCGAGACGGCACTGAAGGCGTCCGACCTCCAGTCCATCGACTACGACCGCATACTGCAGATAGCCAAGGAGCAGACTGCCAATGCCGCTGCCTTCACCTTCACCATCATAGGCAACTTCGACGAGGCCACCATCCGTCCGCTCATCGAGCAGTATATCGCATCCCTCCCATCCAAGAAGAAGGTGCAGAAGGGCAAGAACGTCTTCACATGGTTTAAGGGCAACAACATCAACAACTTCAAGCGCAAGATGGAGACGCCTGCCGCCAACTCTATCCTCGCATGGGCAAGTTATGACATGCCATATTCCCAGGAGAACATCATACGTGCCAGCATAACGGGTGAGGTGCTCCAAATGATCTACCTGAAGAAAATCAGGGAGGATGCCGGAGCCGCCTATAGTTGTGGTGCACAAGGCACAATGATGCGCAATGACTTCTTCCCGATGACACGTGTCTTGGCCTACTGCCCCGTGAAGCCCGACATGGCCGGTACAGCCATCAAGCTGATGAATGATGAGATTAAGGCTCTTGGCAATACCTGCGAGTCAGACAAGTTGACCAAGGTGAAGGAGTATATGCTGAAGAACATATCGGATGCCCGCAAGACCAACAACTATTGGGCAAGTGTCATCAACGCATGGACCAACTATGGCGTTGACATCGACACCGACTACGAGAAAACCGTAGAGGCACAGACTCCTGAGACTATCTCCGCATTCGTAAGGGAACTGCTCAAGGGCGGCAACTATGCTGAGATACTCATGTTGCCAGAATAACCTTTGTAATTAAGATAATTGAATCAGGAATTGAAGGTCTTTCATATCATATCCCACTTCGACCTTGGCGGTGCTGAACGCGTGGCAGCGAGCATAGCCAAGTCTGACACCGCCGGTATGGAATATCATATCGTGGAAATGATGCGGGGTAAGTCACGATTCACGAAAGACTTCATGGCCGAACTGACGGATGCAGGTGTCCAATGCCATAGGGCTTGGATGCCTGACATCCGTTTTCATTTTCTCTTTGAGAGGCTTGCAGCTGTGCTTTTCCCCATTCGTATGTTGTACATTTGGCTTAGATGGCATCCAGATGTTGTGCACACCCACACCGAATCACCGGATATGGGAGTAGTGTTTGCCATGAGAATTATGCCATGGATAGCCCATCGCGTAAAAGTGGTTCGCACCATTCACAACAATATCCTCTGGCAGGGACAGGATAACATTGGCAGGGCTTGCGAGAGCTTCTTCATATCCCATGACAGCAATGTCGCCATATCCCAGTCCGTGCAAATGTCATATATGGGCCGTTACAGCATTCAGCCACCTATTATATATAATGGTGTGGAGACAATCCCCCAGATACGCTATGACAATCTGAAAGCAGATAGGATGAATATCATCTTTGCTGGCAGGATGGAGCCTCAGAAGGGCATTAACATCCTCATTGATGTAGTCAGCCGACTTGCTGACGACACAAGATACCATTTCCACATTTTCGGAAACGGTTCGCTTAAGGACCTTGTCTGCGAAAGACTTTCCCGACAGGGCAATGTTAGTGTCAACCCTCCCCTCTATGGTCTTTCGTCATACCTTTCGTCATTTGACTATATGTTTATGCCTTCAGAATTTGAAGGCTTGAGCATCGTGGCTATCGAGGCATCAATGGCAGGACTGCCCAATATCATCAACAACTGCCGTGGACTGGGCGAGACACTTCCCGACGACTGGCCATTAAGGGTGGAAGACAATGATGTCGAGAGCTTTCTATACATCTTCCGCCATACCCTGCCCACATCATCAAGACATGACTTGGCAACGAAGGCCCAAACTTATACTGTCAGCCATTTTTCCGTCGGGAGAATGCAGCAGGTTTACGAGAAGATATATACTTCATGCACTCGTCCATAATCTTCACTCTCGCCATCCTCATCACAAAGAAATATATCACCCCTGCCATCGCTATCCTCAAGGGAAGAAGCAGATAGGGACTGCCCATTATTGGCAACAGGCGAGCCACTCCCTCAGTGATTATCCATGTAGTTCCCATCGCTCCCGCCGACACCATCAGAAACGGCATCGTGTCCATAAAGACCTCCCTATACTTTATCTTCAGCAACCTCCGCGCAAAGGCATGCCACACCGAAAGCCACAGGATAGTGAAGGCGGTATATGCCATGACCATCGTCTCTATGCCCCATCTGTGGAAGAGCAGGATAATGACTATCTGAAGGACAATCTGACCGATATTACACCACATGTATATATCTGACCGACCTGCCGAGATGACCAGATGCTGATACATCGTGTAGAAGGGCATGAAGGCTCCGCCTATGCAAAGTATCTGGAGCAGGGGCACACTGTCAATCCACTTGTCGGAGATGGTGACAAGAATAAACTCGCGCGCCACAAGAGACAGTCCCAAAAGACAGGGGAAAACGATAAACGCCGTGAAGCGCATCATCTTACGAAATACTCTCTGTTCGCGGTCCTTGTCATCACCAACCTCCACCAGTATGGGTTGCGCCACTTGTTCGATAGTGCCGGATATTGTGGTGTATGCCATGGTGTCCCACTTCATCGCCTGGGTGAAGTTGCCCACTGTCTTCATCGGGAACAGATTACCGAAGATAAACGTCAGCACATTATTGTTTATCGTGTTGATGATGCTCGTTATCAGTATCTTGACACTGAATGGAAACATTCTTCTCACTGGCGACATGTCAATATGGAATGACGGTCGCCATATATGACGGGTATAATAATAGCGGCACACGTTTTGTATCAGCGAGAACAAGACAGACTGCACTGCCAGGCTCCAAAAGGCAAACCCGTTGAACGCCATCACTATGCCGACACACCCTGATATTGACAATGCCACAAATCCTGTTACGGCCCTCTCGCGTGCCATTATCTGCTTGAACATTATGGCATTGCTGGTGATGCCGAAGGCGGAAATAAGGAAACCGAGAAAGACGAAACGCGACAGTCCGACAAGTTCCGGGGCATGAAAAAACCGTGCTATCAACGGGGCACAGGCAAAGAGGATGGCATAGCACACCATTCCCATCGTGATGTTAAACCAAAACACTGCATTGTAGTCATTGCCTGTGGGATGCTTGATATTGGTCAGTCCCTGCGTAAAACCACTGCTTTGCAGGTTGCCTGCAATAAGGGTGAAGATGGTCAGCACACCCACTATGCCATAGTCATGAGGAGTAAGCATACGGGCAAGAAAGATGCCAAACACCAGGTTGAGCATCTGCATCGTACCACTGTTGAGCGCACCCCAAAGGAGTCCCTTAGCCGTCTTTTCTTTCAATGATTCCATAGGATATGAATAATTTCGGTTGCAAAATTACGATATTATTCTGATATTTCGAAAAAAAGTCGATAATATTTTGCCATAAACAAAAAAAACACTAACTTTGTAGGCAAATTAAGACTGTTCAGATATGGCTATAGACATAAAAGACATAAAGGAAAGATGGAATGCCACCATCCTCGACATATTGAAGGCGTTCATTAAGATATGCCATGACAATGGACTAAGATACTATTGTTGTGCCGGCACTGCCATAGGTGCCGTGCGCCATCATGGCATCATACCATGGGATGACGACATTGATGTCATCATGCCGCGTCCCGACTACGACCGCCTACTGGAAATATCGCGCACTACCGATTTCGGCAAATATGAGGTTCTCTCGCCATATAGCGACCCCACATATCCTTATTATTTCTCAAAGATAGTCAACCGCCATACCACTCTCGTGGAGGAGCGCGAGCGCCCATGTGTCATAGGACTCTTTGTAGATATATTCCCCCTTGACCCCACCGACGACGACATTGACACAGCCAAGCGCCTCAAGGCACGATACACCAAGGTCGTCAACCGCTTTAACGCCGTCAACACCCACAACTCTTTCTCTGAATACATCTCCCTCCTGGCCTCACCCAAGGAATGGGGGCGGTTTGCCGTGAAGACGGCGGCTTACTTCTTTCGCCAAACACTGCGCCAAAGACTAATAAGGCAGATGGACGAGATGAGCCACAGATACGATTGGGACAAGGCCCGAAACGTACAGGTATATACTGGTTCCTATGGCTATAAGGAGGTGTTTCCCAAGGCATGGCTTGGCAATGGCAAGATATTCAGTTTTGAAGATACTGAGGTGCTGCTGCCTGAGGAATACGACAAATACCTAAGACATTTCTTCGGCGACTACATGCAGCTGCCTCCTGTCGAGCAACGTGTCGAAAAACACCATCGCGCCTATGTCAACCTTGACTGCCGTGACAGCAGGGAGAAGGTTTTTAAGGTATTAGGTGTTAAAGGGTAGTTATTAGGTATATGGAGTTATGTTTTAGGTACTCAACTTTCGCAAGTAAGGATAATAGTTGGTAGTTAAGGAGTTAAGGAGTTAAGGAGTTAAGCCAAATGTTGTTGCGCTTATATCCAATGCTCCAAACTAATGGCTTAACTCCCAGCGACCAACGGGAGCGATAACTC
>JAXEKN010000002.1:0-3002 GCA_034101015.1 Prevotella sp. | reverse complement strand
GTAACTGACATTGAAATTCACTTCCTCAATCCTAATTCTTTATATCTATATTAGATAAAAATTAATTTCTATATATATAAGTACATACGCGCTCGCCTGCACAAGGAAAATCGATGTCAGTTACGGGTTACGGTTACGCTTCCCCTTGGAGGCAAAACAAATTCAGGGAAACACAATCACGAAATTAGGGAAAAGTGGAGGACGAAGCGAAAAAAGCAGTACCTTTGCATCGTGATTCAGATGAGCCTCCCAACCTGTCCCTCTCAGAGGTCATAAGCTATGGCAGACGTCGGTCATAAATTAAGACCAAGCGAGGTCATAAGTTAAGGCTCGGAAGATCACCCCAAAATCATTAACCTAAAATCTCAAAACACTATGATCAACTACAGTATCGTAATGCGTGGCGTGAACGCAAACCTCTTTGAAATCAATCAGGCAAAAGCACGCATCAAGAAGGCCATCGAGGATGGCAAGGAGCCCGACAAGGCCGACACCGAACTGGTGAAGACCGAGGTGCAGAAGGCATACGCCATAGCACAGTACACCGACGTGATGAACATCGAGAAGTTTGCACGCCACATCTCCACCCACGGATGCGTGTATTCGCGTGCCGACATCTCCGCCATCCTCTATCTTGCAGTGGATTGCATGCGCGAGCAGCTGCTAGAGGGCAAGAAGATCCGACTTGGCGACCTCGGCGACTTCTCCATCAACCTCACCTCGAAGGGTGCCGACTCCGCCGAGAAGTTTTCTTCGCAGAACATCACCGGCGTGAACGTCATCTGGGAGCCCGGAATGGAGTTCAAGAGCCTGTTCGCCGACGCTGAGTTCAATCTCGTGGCAAGCCGCTCTGCACAGGCCGCACTGCTCAAGGCCATAAAGGCAGGACAGACCGTGGTGGACATCACCCAGCCCGAGACTCCCGAGGATCCTGATGGCAATCCGTCGGATGGCACTGGCGAGAATCCGTCGGGTGGCGACAACACCGGCACAGGCTCTGATAGCGGCTCAGGTAGCGGCAGCGGTTCAAGCTCAGGTAGCGGCAGCGGTTCCGGCTCAAGCTCTGGCGGCGGAGGTAGCTACTACGAGTGATAAGTGCTCAGAGTTAGCCATTCATTAACCGATGAAAAGGAAACTCGCCTTGGCCTCATGGGTGGTGGCGGTGATATTGTCAGCAGTGGCATTGCTGCTGCCGCCCACAGGCTACATTGATTACTCCGTATTGCTGCTTGTCGCCCAGTTCCTCCTGCTATGCGCCACATTCCTCGGTGTTGACAGTTACGTCAACCTCATCAAAAAGCCATCCTGACCTCATACGTGGGGGTCGGGATGGCCTTTTTTTTATAAACGGCAATGTCGGCATTAACTATGGTTAAATAGTCGTAAATGTATGAAAGCATGACTATGAAAATTTGGATGATAAAGAAAATAATCGTATCTTTGCAAGTGCATGTAGGCATATCTCTCCTGCAGCATGACTGAATTATGGGTAGATACATAAACAAAGGCAATATTGCATTCCGCGACATCGTGACACATGAATATGTTGACAAGTCGTCGCTCATACCGCTAATAAACGGCACGCTCAACTCCGAGAACCGCTATAGCTGCGTTACCCGCTGCCGGAGGTTTGGCAAGTCAATGGCGGCAAAGATGTTGTGCGCATATTATGACAAGTCGTGTGATTCGAGAGAGTTGTTTAGTGGATTGGTGGCAGAGAAAGACAAGTCGTTTGAGGCATATCTGAACAAATATTATGTGATAAGCATTGACATGACCGACTTTACCACAAAATACAGGAATGACAAGGACATCGTCAAGAAAATTCAAGATAGTGTCATTAAAGATATACAAGGTGTTTTCTCCCAAATCAGTGTAGATGATGGCGACGACTTGATGGATGTGTTATACAGTATCAGCGATAACACTGGCGAGCGTTTCATTATGATTATCGACGAGTGGGATGCTATCCTGCGCGAGATGGGAAAAGACGAGAGTGTGACAACGTCATATGTTGATTTTCTTCGCCGTCTGTTCAAGGGGTCAGGGTCGGACACAGTCTTTGCGGGCGCATACCTCACCGGCATATTGCCCATCAAGCGATACAATACGGAATCTGCGTTGAATAATTTCAATGAATATTCAATGATTGATCCCGCCTATCTCGCCCCTTGCTATGGATTTACCGAAGAGGAGGTGGGCATTTTGGCAATGCGTCATAATGCCTCAATCGAAAATCTCAAACAGTGGTATGACGGATATAAAATCGGCAATGAGAAATCCATCTACAACCCATACTCCGTGATGAAAGCCTTGCAACGGGGAGTGTGCAAAAGCTACTGGTCAACCACGGGTGCCTACGATTCTGTCAGAACCTATATTCAGATGAATTTCGACGGACTGAAGGATGACATCATCAGAATGTTGTCGGGCGAGCATGTGTATGTCAACACCCTAAAGTTTCAGAACGACATGCGGATAGTAAACAGCAAAAATGATGTTCTCACGGTGTTGATACATCTCGGCTATTTGGCATACGATGGCGATACCGGCAAATGCTTTATACCGAATAAGGAGGTGGGCGAGCAATTTCTGAATGCAGTTGAAGACACTTCGTGGACTCGTTTGGTGGAAGCGCTTACCGCCTCACAGAATCTGCTTGATGCCACCCTTTCGTGCAATGAACAAGCCGTTGCTAAGGGCATAGACAAGGCTCATGACGAGAACACGAGCATTCTTGCCTACAATGACGAAAACTCGCTTGCCTGTGTGCTTTCCATTGCTTATATATGGGCAAAGAACGATTATGTCATTCATCGTGAATACGCCACCGGCAAGGGTTATGCCGACCTCGTGATGATTCCCCGGCGCAATGTCACAAAGCCGGCCCTTGTCATAGAGCTTAAATACAATCACTCCTCAGATACCGCAATCAATCAAATTAAGCAAAAGAACTATCCCTCGAAGTTGGTTGATTACACAGGCGACATCCTCCTTGTGGG
>JAXEKN010000099.1:0-124148 GCA_034101015.1 Prevotella sp. | reverse complement strand
GCCACCCTCTATGGCTCTTTAGCGTCGTTAATGGTCGTTGCGTGCTCATAAGCATTGCGATGGTCTTAGAATGCCTGTTGTAATGGTCTTATGACTGCTGTTGTAACACTATTACGACTGCTGTTGTAACAACCTTACAACCGCAGTCGTAAGACCATTACAACAGCAGTCGTCATGTCGCCTCGTGCGGCCTTCCGCCCTATGGCTCGCAGAGGTATCTCTCGATGAGCCTCACCTGTGCGATGGTGAGGTCGCGCGTGCGGTCGAACTTGCGGTTGTACTTGTTCAGTGCCGCCTTGAGCTCTGGGCAGCGGTTGATCCAGCGGCGCAGCGTGCGCACTGCCTCCGTCGGGGTCTTGTCGGGGAAGTATTTCTGGGCTAATTCTGTTCGTTTCATATTCAACCGGATTTGTGACGGTACAATGAGTACAATATAAAATATATACCTTTTATATAAAATACAATATATATATATTTTTTTTTTAATGTGTAATTATTCATAAAGTGTATATTCTTTATTGTACTCATTGTACCATGTAGTTAAAATGGGAGGTCACAATTGGCTATACTACGGGCACTGTTGATGTCCGTAGTCTCCAGTTCCACAACCAGATATCCACGAGATTTTTTATTTCCTCGCCTTGTTCGAGGAAAGCCATGTTTGTCGAGGATAGCATTGAGGGCACGTATGCCTATAGGCTTTTTGATATTGCCGTATGCCACGAGCTTTGCGAGTATCTCAGCCGAGGTGAGAAACTTCACCTGGCGGAAGGTGAGAGTTGTCTTGCAATTCGGGTAAAGCTGAAAATTCATACTCGTTGTTTTGTTTAACATTAAATGATATTGTATCGTTGACGCAATGGCATTGCGATTTCGCTGCAAAGATACCAAAAAAACGAATATGCTCCAAATAGTGAGAGAGTGACATTTCCACCTCCATATAGAAGTGGAAATTTTATGAATAAATTAACTGCAATTACAAATATTTAACGCAATAAGATATGATAAATATGCTTTATCCACAAGCCGCGGGCGAGACGCCCACGCTCCCATAGGCTGCGCATCTAATAATTACAAATTAAGGAGTTAGGGAGAAAACTCCTTAACTCCTTAACTTCCTATAGTTAATGCATAAACATCAGAGGTTCAGAGACTTCTTGATAGCCTCAATACGCTCGTCGGCAGCCTTCAGACAACGGTCGTAGTCGGCTGCGGTCTTCATGCTGCTGTCCTTGACCTCAATATAGAACTTGATTTTGGGCTCAGTGCCTGAAGGACGTACGCTGATCTTGGTGCCATCCTCACAGAACCACTGCAAAACATTGCTTGTGGCAGGCATATCAAGCTTCTTGGTACCCTCGGCTGTGGTGATTTCGAGAGTCTGATAGTCCTTCCATACGGAGATGGGGCTGCCTGCGAGGTCCTTCGGAGGATTGGCGCGGAAGTCGGCCATCATCTGCTTGATTTCGTCAGCACCGGTCTTGCCAGGCTTAACGACATTGACAGTGAACTCGCGTGAGAAGCCATAGTCAACATAGATGTCCATCAGCAGGTCGTACAGTGTGCGGCCATTGTCCTTTGCCCATGCGGCAATCTCACAGATAAGACAGATGGAGGCAGGAGCGTCCTTGTCGCGCACCTTGTCGTAGGGCAGATAGCCGAACGACTCCTCGCCGCCGCCGATATACTTCTGCTTGCCCTCAGAGATGGCAATCTCACGGGCTATCCACTTGAATCCGGTATAGCAGTCGCGTATCTCCACACCGTTGCGCTCTGCTATCTTGGCGATAACCTCTGTGGTGACGATGGTCTTGACCATAAAGTCGGAGGGATTGAGCTTGCCGAGCTTCTTCTTGTTCTCAATGATATAATAAGAGAGCATCATCGCAGTCTGGTTGCCGTTGATGATGATCCACTCGCCCTTGTTGTCGCGGCATACGATGGCAAGACGGTCGGCGTCAGGGTCGGAAGCAATCACGAGGTCGGCGTTGAGCTTGGTGCCGAGCTTCATACCGAGGGTCATGGCTTCTGAGTTCTCAGGATTGGGAGAAACGACTGTGGGGAAGTTGCCGTCGATGACCATCTGCTCAGGCACCACGTTGATATTCTGGAATCCCCATGAGCGGAGACACAGAGGAACAATCACGCGACCGGTGCCGTGCATCGGCGAATAGACGATGTTGAGGTCCTTCTGGCGATTGATGACATCCTGGTCAACCATGGCCTCCTTGACGGCTGTGACATAGTCCCAGTCCATCTCGCCACCAATAATCTTAATGAGTTCAGGGTTGCCCTCAAACTTCACGTCGTCGATGGTCACCTTGTTGACCTCGTCGATGATGCCCTTGTCGTGGGGTGCAAGCACCTGCGCACCGTCATCCCAATAAGCCTTGTATCCATTGTACTCGCGGGGATTGTGGCTGGCAGTGACGTTCACACCGGCCTGGCATCCCAACTGGCGGATGGCGAAGGAAATCTCGGGTGTGGGACGGAGGCTCTCGAAGAGATAAGCCTTGATGCCATTGGCAGAGAAGATGTCGGCGACGGTCTCGGCAAACATACGGCCGTTGTTGCGGCAGTCATGTCCCACAACGACAGCAATGTCCTTCTTGCCGGGGAAGGCCTTCAGCAGATAGTTGGCAAATCCCTGTGTGGCCATGCCGACGATATACTTGTTCATACGGTTGGTGCCAACTCCCATTATACCGCGGAGTCCACCCGTACCGAATTCGAGATTCTGATAGAAAGCATCAATCAGGTCGGTTTTGTCATCATTGGCGAGCATCTGCTCTACAGCCTTGCGTGTTTCCTCGTCGAAGGCAGGTGTCAACCATTGCTTGGCAGTGGCTTCACATTGTGCAATCAGTTGTGAATTATTTTCCATAATTGGTAAATGTTTATTAATTATTTAGATGTTAATTATTTTGTCGATTTCCTCGAATTGCTTGCCCATGTTGAGATTGAGATAGATACGATAGAGAGCGGGAGCCCATTTCTCTTTCTGGTCGGGCGCCAACGCACGATATTTCTCCATGTAGGGCATAGCCTGCGTGTAAAGAGCCTTTATCTCGGTCTTGTTCTTCTTGACATCGTTTTCCAATACAAGTACCTTGTTGAGCAGTGCCGACGCCATATTGAAATATGCCTGTGGCACGGTGTCGTTGATATGGAGGATTCGCTCGGTGACCCTCATCGACTCGTCGTATTTTTCCATGTTGAGCAATAAGGTCGATTTGGCAAAGAGGAACAGTATGTTGGTGCTGTCGGTCTGCAATGCCTCGTTGGCCACGTCAAGTGCTGAGCCATAGTCTTTCTTTTCACTATAGTAGTCAATGAGCTGAGGAAAGAAATACCTGAACTCTGGATATGACTTGAACCCTCTCTTGAGCGTGGCGAGATAGTTGCCAATGTCGTTCAACTGGTGATATGCCTCTGACTCATATCTGAGGGTGTATTTCAACTTGGCAGTGTCTTTTTCGGCAAGGGCGGAATGGCGGAGTATTGACTCAGGCGACTTGTTCATATATCCGCAATATGTGGCCCAATAGGCGGCTTCCTGAAGTCGTGTGTCCTTGTCGGCATAATGGAAACGCCCGAACATGGGATGGGTGGATGTATTGATATACTCATCCAGAAGGGTGAACCCTCTTTTATAGTCGCCCTTGCGTACGAAATATGAGCCGCCGTAATAAAGGTTTGGACGATAGTTGTTGAGCAGCTCGGAGTTCTTCTCCCTGTATTTCATCTTGTATCCGCCTTCTGCACTCATCACCGTCTCGACAGAGTCGAGCTTTTCAAGGATGCAAAACATGTCGTAGGCATAGTTGAACAGGGCGGCGGTGTCGTATGACTGTTTCAGATACAGTTTCTCATTACCGGCGGCATACATCTTCTCCACGGCAGCAAACCATGTCATGTATATTTTGTCATTACGATGGTTTGTTGAATCAGCGGCCAGCAGACCCTTCATAAGTTCTGCTGACTTCTCCAGGTTTGCTCCATTCTTGATATCTGCCCGTGCCTGCGAGATTTCCTTGCGTTGGGCTCGCAGGCACGAACATGATATTATCGTGAGGAGCAATAATAATACAATCTTCCTCAATTACTTATCTTCTTTAACTTACTTAACTTCTTTAACTTCTTGAAAAAACCTTATATTACTTCTTCAGCAGGTTCTGCATCTCGTCGGCCTTGGCTGTATCGCCGAGAGCATAATAGATCTGATAGAGGGGATATGCCCAGTTGGTCTTCTCCTGGTTGGGGTCCATTTCTCTCAGCTTCTCAAGATAACCCTTTGACTCGTTGAGCACATCGAGCACCTTCTGGTTGTCAGCCACTGACAGACGGCCTGTCTGCTTGTTGGCAAGCTGGTCCTTAAGGGCGATGGCCTTGGAGTTGAGTGAGATACCGATGTTGTAGATGACCTGCACGAACTGTGGGTCTAATTCAACAGCCTTCTTGTAGGCTGCCACGGCGTCGTCCCACTTCTCCTCGTTCATGAGGGTCTCTCCCTTGAGTGCCCAAGCCATCTTGTTGTTGGGGTTGGCGGAGATTTCCTGCTCAAGCCAAGCCTTCTTCTCGGCATTGAGCCATGGCTTTGAATAGTAGTCGATGAGCAAGCCGAAGTAACGCTCGCTGTCGGGGTTCTTGGCGTGAAGGTCCTTCAGGGTGTTGAGATAGGCTGTAGAGTCGGATGCAGTCTTGCAGTTATCCTTCTGCGAGAAGATAAGAATCTCCTGTGCGTCATTGGCTTTTGCAGGGTCCTTCATTGCCTCGTTGGCATATTTCACGGCTTTGGCGTAGTCCTTCTGGTTGTAGGCTGCGAGTGAAGCGAAATATGCCACCTCCGACATGCTCTTGTCCTCTTCCCATGTCAGTCCGGCATAGAGGGGAGCTGAAGGAGAGTCAACATACATGCCCCATGCCTCAAGAGCCTTGCCCTGGTCTTTCATTGTGTTGTAGAAGAACAGACCGGCATTGACAAGACCATTGCGTGCTGCCTTGTAGTTGGCGGCGTTCTTCTTCTGGAACTTAGGCTTCACCTTGCCCTTGTCGTTGGGCTGGATGTCAAACTCGTTGCACTTGTATGCGGCCTTGTATGCCTCCACGAGTGCGGTGTACATTTTCTCCTGCTGGTCATTGGGGGTGTCAACCTTCTTCAACTGGTTTTCCACCATAACCTGCTGGCCGTCGATGTAGATTTTGTACTGGGCAGCGGCCTTGGTATTCCATTCTGCTGCCTGTTCTGCAGCTGATTGTGCAAAAGCAGTGGTAGCTGCTGCTGCTGCCATAACTGCCATCATCATAAATTTCTTCATTGTAGTAATTATTAGATATTTAACATTAATTTTCTGTTATATCAATGACGTCGGTCGGCTCTGGAGCTTCGGGCTGCGCGGGAGCGTCGGGCTGCTCTGGAGCTTCGGCTGTCTCTTCTTCATTAGGCTCGGAGATGACCTTGCATACGCTGGCGATGACATCATTCTTCTTGGTGAGGTTGATGAGTCTCACACCTTGTGTGGCTCTGCCCATCACCCTGACATCGGACACCTTCAGACGGATGAGTATTCCGCTCTTGTTGATAATCATAAGGTCGTTTTCGTCGGTTACCACCTTGATGGCAACCAGTCGGCCTGTCTTCTCGGTGACGCTGATGGTCTTGACGCCCTTGGCGCCGCGTGCCGTCTTGCGATAGTCCTCGATGTCGCTGCGCTTGCCATAACCGTTTTCGCTGACCACCATGATGGTCTCGGTGGCGGGGTCGTTGACACATACCAATCCGACAACCTCATCGTCGCCGCCGTCGAGCCGCATACCCCTGACTCCGGTGGATATACGTCCCATCGGCCTGAGCTCTTCCTCGTTGAATCGTATGGCACGTCCGTTGCGGTTGGCCAAGAGCAGTTCGTTGTGGCCGTTGGTCAGTCTCACGCCTATCACCTGGTCGCCCTCAAGTATGTTGATGGCGTTGACGCCGTTGGCGCGGGGACGGCTGTAGGCCTCAAGGCATGTCTTCTTGATGACACCGTTCTTGGTGGCGAAGACGACGTAATGGCTGTTGAGGAACTCCGGGTCGTTGAAGTTCTTGATTCTCAATACGGCATTGACGGCATCGTCGGACTCAATGTTGAGGAGGTTCTGGATAGCCCTGCCCTTGGCATTCTTCGCACCTTCGGGTATCTCATAGCACTTCAGCCAGTAGCATCTGCCCTTCTGTGTGAAGAAGAGGAGCGTGTTGTGCATCGTGGCGGGATAGATATACTCAGTGAAGTCCTGCTCGCGGGTGTTGGCACCCTTGCTGCCCACGCCTCCCCTGCTCTGCTGGTGAAACTCGGCCAGTGCGGTGCGCTTGATATATCCCATGTGACTGATGGTAATCACCACTGGGTCATCGGGATAGAAGTCCTCTGCATTAAACTCCTCGCTGGAGTATTTGATCTCGGTGCGTCGCTCGTCGCCATATTTCTCCTTTACCTCGTTGAGCTCGTCCTTCATCACCTTCTTGCACAATTCGGGATCGTCGAGGATCTGCTGCAGGTAAGCAATGAGTTTTTCGAGCTCCTCGTATTCTGCATGCAACTGGTCCATCTGCAGACCGGTGAGCTGGCGGAGTCGCATATCGACGATGGCACGGGCCTGCACCTCGTCGAAGTCGAATCGCTTCATAAGGTTTTCTATAGCCTCCTGGGGTGTCTTCGAGGCTCGGATGATATGCACCACCTCGTCGATGTTGTCGCATGCCACGATGAGGGCTTCAAGGATATGGGCACGGTCCTGTGCCTTCTTGAGGTCGAATTTCGTGCGGCGGATGGTCACGTCATGCCTGTGGTCAACGAAATGCTTCACACACTCCTTGAGGGACAACAGCTTAGGACGTCCATGGACAAGGGCGATGCAGTTGACGGAGAACGAGCTTTGCAGCGCGGTCATCTTGAACAGCTTGTTGAGGATGACATTGGCGTTGGCGTCGCGACGCACATCGACAACGATGCGCATTCCCTGGCGGCCTGACTCGTCGTTGACATTGGTGATGCCCTCTATCTTCTTTTCTGTGGCAAGGTCGGCGATATACTTCACCAGGTCGGCCTTGTTCACGCCGTAGGGTATCTCGGTCACTACTATCTTGTCGTGGGTGTCGCCGGTTTCTATTTCGGCCTTGGCACGCATGATGATGCGGCCTCTACCCGTCTCGTAGGCGTCTCTTACGCCCTGAATACCATAGATATATGCTCCAGTGGGGAAGTCCGGGGCCTTGATGTATTCCATCAGTCCGTCGGTGTCGATATCAGGATTGTCGATATATGCGCAGCAGCCGTCAATCACCTCGCCAAGGTTGTGAGTAGGTATATTTGTGGCCATACCCACGGCGATACCGTTGCCGCCGTTGACCAGAAGGTTGGGGATCTTTGTTGGCATGACACTCGGCTCAACGAGCGAGTCGTCGAAGTTGTTGACCATATCAACGGTGTCCTTGTCGAGGTCGTCCATGATATGCTCACCCATCTTGGACAGTCGGCACTCTGTGTATCGCATGGCGGCGGGAGAGTCGCCGTCAACCGAACCGAAGTTACCCTGACCGTCAACGAGAGTGTATCTCATTGCCCACTCCTGGGCCATACGCACGAGTGCTCCATATACGCTACTGTCGCCATGGGGGTGGTACTTACCGAGCACCTCACCGACGACGCGAGCACATTTCTTGTAGGGGTTAGTACTTGTGTTACCGATACCGAGCATACCGTAAAGGATACGGCGGTGAACGGGTTTGAAACCATCTCTTACATCAGGAAGGGCGCGCGCCACAATTACCGACATTGAATAGTCGATGTATGACGATTTCATCTCTTCCTCGATGTTAATCTTAATAATTCTGTCTTGATCTAATGTCTGATCCATGTTTGTTATTTAATGCTTATTTCTATTGTCTCTATTTTAAGGCAAAACTCGATTTAAGGGCATTTTAAGCCTCTCTGACGCATTTTGCCTTGTTTTGGCGTTCAAAATTACAACAAAAAACTGACACTGCAAAACATTTAAGCAATTTTTAACGCAAAATCAGTGAAAAGTATCTATTCAGCGAATTACTCCTCTCATATCGGCTGAAACGTGCGCCCTAAACCTGTGGTCTTTTGCTCAAACGCGCGCCCTTTCAGGGCTTAACTCCCAAAACATTGAGTACATTAGAAACTTGAATTAATAATTAAAAGTTGTCTTATGTTGTTCCTGTTGTCGTTATTAAATAAATAGTTGTCGTTAATAATAAAAAAATCCCGGAACGAACAAACGTTCCAGGATTAACATATAAGATAAAATCTGATAAATCAATCAAATTACTCGGCAGCGGGAGTCTCCTCCTCTACGGCTGTCTCCTCCTCAACTGGAGCTTCAGCAGGAGCCTCTACAGGAGCCTCAGACTTAACCTCCTCAGCGGGAGCACCCTCAGCCACAACCTTTACAGGCACCTCAACAGTCACTTCCTTGTGGAAGCAGATGTTTGCCACATAGTCGCCAACCTTCTTGATATCGCGCATAACGATAATCTTGCGGTCGATGTCGTGACCTAACTTCTTAAGCTCCTCAGCCACGTGAGCGGCAGTGACAGAACCGTAGGTGACACCTGTGGCGCTCACCTTGGCGGAGATAGTCAGAGCAACGCCATTGAGAGCCTCGGCCTTCTGCTCGGCGGAAGCCTTGATGGCAGCGAGCTTGTGAGCCTGCTGCTTCAGGTTTTCAGCCAATACCTTCTTTGCCGACTCAGAAGCGATAACACCCTTTCCCTGCGGGATGAGGTAGTTGCGTCCGTAGCCAGACTTTACATTCACGATGTCGTTCTTGAATCCAAGACCGATGATATCTTCTTTCAGTATGATTTCCATAATGTTATACCTCCTTTTAAATTATTTCATCAAGTCAGTAACGTATGGAAGAAGGGCAATCTGGCGTGCACGCTTGATAGCCTGAGCCACTCGACGCTGGTATTTCAGTGAAGTACCGGTGATGCGGCGGGGAAGAATCTTGCCCTGCTCGTTGAGGAACTTCTTAAGGAACTCTGGATCCTTGTAGTCGATGTACTTGATACCGCTTTTCTTGAAACGGCAATACTTCTTCTTCTTGGTGTCCACTGAAGGTGGAGTCAAATACCTGATTTCTGATTCTTGTGCCATGATTTAAGCCTCCTCTGATTTTTTAGCATACTTGTTCTTGCGCTTGATAGCATACTCAGCGGCATACTTGTCGAGCTTGACTGTCATAAAACGGATGACCTTCTCGTCGCGACGATAGTTCACCTCCAACTTGTTAATGAGCGATGGCTCAGCCTTGAACTCGAGCAGGCAGTAGAAGCCTGTTGATTTCTTGTCGATAGCGTAAGCCATCTTCTTAAGTCCCCAGGCCTCTTCGTTCAGAATCTCCGCACCATTGTCGGTCAGGAGCTTCTTGAATTTAGCGACCGTTTCCTTCATCTGTTCATCAGACAAAACGGGAGTCAAAATGAAAACGGTTTCGTATTGATTCATACTACTTTAAATTGTTAAATTAATATTATTTTGCAAAAATGCGGTGCAAAGGTACGCATTTTTTTTCTAATTACCAAATATTTTTCGTAATTTTGCGCCAAAATTAACTATTTATATGAAAAAGAGTTATAAAATGATTGGTTTAGGACTTGTTTTTGCGGGGTCCACCTTATTATTAATAAGTTTTGCAGCGGGATGGACATCATCCAACCCGCTGCTGTTCTCATGTCTGGCGTTGATAGCCATTGGCATCATCATCTATGCGATTACTCCTCGTCGGGAGTGATGAGCTTATATCCCTTGCCGTGGATATTGATGATTTCAATCTGGTCGTCATCCTTCAGGTGCTTGCGCAGCTTGGTGATATACACATCCATTGAGCGAGCGTTGAAGTAGTTGTCGTCGATCCAGATGGTCTTCAGGGCGAAGTCGCGCTGGAGAATTTCATTGGCGTGGCTGCACAGAAGTGCCAATAGCTCGTTTTCCTTTGTGGTGAGCTTGGTGACCGTGTCGTTGATGGTCAGGGTCTGCTTCTGTGTGTCGAAGGTGAAGCGTCCGATATGATATACGGTGCTTTCCTTGTTTTTCTTGCCGCGCACTCTTCTCAGTATTGCCTCTATACGGAACACCAGTTCCTCCATGGAGAAGGGCTTGGTGATATAGTCGTCCGCACCAATCTTGAATCCCTCGAGGATATCTTCCTTCATGGTCTTGGCGGTGAGGAAGATGATAGGTATTTCGGAGTTGGCACTACGTATCTCCTGTGCAAGGGTGAATCCGTCCTTTTTGGGCATCATCACGTCGAGCACGCAGATATCAAACTTGGTCTTGAGGAATGCCTTGTATCCGGCTTCACCGTCTGGACACAACTCTGCCTCATAGCCTTTGGCTGCAAGATATTCCCTGAGCAACATTCCCAAGTTCTCGTCGTCTTCACAAAGAAGGATTTTCAAACTGTCTTCCATAATCATTGAATTTTTTTATGTTAATATTATTGTTGTTTATTCTCTTTCCCGTCAACTCTTGATGACCGGCAGCGAGATGACGAATCGCGTGCCCTTGCCGAGTTCGCTTTCCACGTGGATGGACCCTTTGTGCAGGTCAACGATCTTCTTGACGTAGGCCAGTCCAAGACCGAATCCCTTGGCGTCGTGAAGGTTGCCTGTGTGAACACGGTAGAATTTCTCGAAGATTTTCTTCAGGTTTTCCTTTTTTATTCCCATTCCCGTGTCACGTATGGACAGATACAGGTTCTGGTCGTCATTCCAGGTCTTCATGTATATGTCGAGCGGCTGGTCCTGCTTTCTGTATTTCACTGCATTGTCCAGGAGGTTGAAGATGACGTTTTGGAAGTGCATCTCGTCAACATACATTGCCGAGTCGATTGCCTCTATCTCGGTGTATATCTTACCTCCTGTATGCTCAACCCTGAGAGTGAATGAGTTGGCGATGTTTTCCACCATCTCGTTGAGGTCGAGTTCCTTTTTCTTGAACACAGCGTTTTTCCTGTCGAACATTGACATCTGCAACACCTTCTCCACGAGGAATCTCAGTCTTTTCGACTCGTCGTTGATGACACCTCCGAGGTGGGCCATCATTTTCTCGCTCTTGGCGACACTCTTGTCGTTGAGCATCTGGGCGGCCAGTGATATGCTGGCTATCGGTGTCTTCAGCTCGTGGGTCATGTTGTTGATGAAGTCGTTTTTGATCTCCGTGTATCTTTTCTGCCTGAATATCACCACTATGGTGAATATGAACGTGACAAGGAGCACGAGAGTGAAGACCACCGACGGAATCATGAACCGGATGCTTGAGAAGATATACTTGTTGATGTCGGGGAAGTGTATTCTCACCACTCCCATCTTCGACGCGGGGTCGTTTCTGAACAACACCTGCGAATAAGTGTATGCGTCGCCCTCGTCGGTATAGTCCGAACATCTATACACCTCCCTGCCGTCGGTTGTTGACACCGTGAAGTGATATGGTATATTGATGCCGTTGTTGAGCAGTTCTGCCCTGATGTCCTGGTCGAGGAGCTTGAAGTTGATTCTTTCCCTCAGCGGTTTCTCGCTTGCCGTGTAGAGGATGTTATATACCACTTCGTCGAGGAGGGCCTTCTGATATACATACCTGTTTCTCACTATCTCCTGCATTGACTTAGATGCCTCGCTGATGGAGTTCTTGTCGGAACGAAGTATCATCGCCTTAGGTATGGTGGAGGGCTTGGTGGTGATGGTCTTCAGTTGGAAGGATGAGTAGATAGTGCCGTCCTTGCCTGCCACTGCATACTGGTGTGAGTGTTGTATCGTGCCGTCGAGCGTCCCAGACACGGAGTCCATCTTGAATGCCCTGCGCTCCGTCTCGTTGACATCCTTTTCGAGGTACCTGAGGGTCTCGTTGACCTCGAGGTTTCTCGATGCCTGATAGAGACTTCTGTTGACCGATTCGTCAAACTGTTCCTTCTTCATATTGGCCATCTCCTCGATGTATGACAACTGGAGATAAAGGAGCACCAGGAAGGATAGTCCCATGATGATTGCTATAATCCATATTGTTGACTTCTTCATGCTGCAAAGTTAGGCATTTTATTTAATATGTTGTTCCTTTTATGTTAATTATTTCCGCCATATTCACGGTTTTTAACGAATTAAATCCATTTTAGTTGCATATTTTTAATCAAGTGATATAACAATGCCACGATTATATAGTATATTAATATCTCCAAGAATGATGGATGCAGTCCATCGACCTTGCTTCCCGGCAGACCTGCCACCCATTGCGTCAAGCCGTTCATTGAGTCTGCCACTATGGACATCAGCCTTGCCGCCAACAGGCTCATCGCCGGCCACCATGACGTGAGTAGCACTATCGCCGCCATATATAATAATATGGTGGCGAGTGGTATCATCACCATATTGGTCAGAAGAAACATTGTGGGCAGCGAACCGAAGTAATATGCCACGATTGGGGCTGTCCCCACCTGTGCCACAAAGGTCACGCATGCCATGTTACAAAGATTACCCGTCCAGCGGTGGCTCTCCAGCCAACCATACGGGAACACCCCCTTGAGCAACGGGCATCCCAACAGTATCGACGCCACAGCAGCCACGGACAATTGGAAGCCCACGTCGAACACCGTCATAGGGTCGATCATCACCATGATGAACACGGCGAATGTCAATATGTCCATCCTGTCGTACATGTTTCCCGTCAGTTCCGACAAACTGAAGATACTCAGCATCAACACTGCCCTGACCGCCGACACGGGCAGGCCGACGACGATGGTGTATGCCCATATAGCCAACAATGTCAGCATTCTCGCCCATACGGTGTATCTGTACCATACAGTCAGCGAAGACACCATAAAGAATACGATGGCGAGATGGGTGCCTGAGAGAGCCAGCAGATGAGCCACGCCAGCCTCACTGTATTGTTGCCGCATTTCCCTGTTGATCATCGTCTTGTCGCCCAAAGCCATAGCTGACACTATGGCGAGCCGGTCGCCCTCCATTCCATTGTCATGGAAGACATCAACCATTTTTTTCCTAACAGCCAAGGCACCCTTGCGTATGTCATAAGCCATACCAGACTCGCGTCCTTTGGCGCTGGCAAATGTATTACCGCTGACCGAAGCATCACCGCTGACCGATGGAAAGCCGACATTCGATGGAAAGCTACCGTCCAATGCCATGTGCGTGAAGCTGACTGCCATGCCGGTGATGAGACCGAGGATGGCAATAACCACCCCTCTCCAATGCAAAAAAGCCGTTATAGCCAGTCCGACTACAACGGCGATTAAAATGTCAAGGGAATCCCACCGAGAGTATAGGTGTGCAGACAGGAGGACTCCCACTACCACCAGAATGGTAAATAAGAAGGAGGGATTGCCCTTGACCAGTTTATCGTTGAAAAGATTCAATGCTACTACAGGATATTAGTCATCCGTTTCCTCAGCCTCATGCTCCTTGATGAGCTGCTGCTGAATGTCATTCGGCACGAGTTCATAGCTTGCAAACTTCGTGGTGAACGAGGCGCGTCCGCCAGTGATGGAGCTGAGTGCGATACTATAGTTGGACAGTTCCTTCAATGGTATCTTGGCCTGAAGTTTCTGGTAGCCAGCCTCAGAGTCCATACCCATAATCAAGGCACGTCGGCCCTGCAGGTCGCTCATCACGTCACCCATGAAGTCAGAAGGCACATAAACCTCCAGATCATATATCGGTTCGAGGATCTTGGGACCTGCCTCCTTGAACGCAGCTGCGAAGGCATTGCGCGCGGCGAGCATGAACGAAAGTTCATTGCTATCTACTGGATGCATCTTGCCGTCATACACTATCACCCTGACGTCGCGGGCATAGCTTCCCGTGAGAGGACCTCTTTCCATTCTCTCCATTATACCCTTGAGGATAGCAGGCATGAAGCGGGTGTCGATAGCACCTCCGACAACGGAGTTGATGAAGACGAGCTTGCCGCCCCACTCCAGGTCGATCTCTTCCCTGCCCTTGATATTCATGCGGTATTCCTGTCCGCCAAACTTGAATACTGTCGGGTCGGGCATACCGTCGGCATACGGCTCCACGATGAGATGAACCTCGCCAAACTGTCCGGCGCCTCCCGACTGCTTCTTGTGGCGGTAGTCGGCCCTTGCCTGCTTGGTGATGGTCTCACGATATGGTATCTTCGGTTCACCATATTTCACCTGTATCTTCTCGTTGTTCTCCAGTCTCCACTTCAATGTGCGGAGGTGGAACTCACCCTGTCCGTGAACGATAGTCTGACGGAGTTCCTTTGACTGCTCAACCACCCATGTCGGATCTTCCTGTCTCATTTTGGTCAGGGCCACCATGAGCTTCTCCATCTCCTGTTCGTTGACTGCCTTGATGGAGCGCGAATACTTGGAGTTGGGATATTTGATGAAGTCATATCTCCAGTCGCAGTCCTTCTCGTTGAGGGCGTTGCCTGTCTTCACATCCTTCAGCTTCACTGTACAGCCGATGTCGCCTGCACACATCTCCTCAACGGGAATACGATTGGCACCTGCACAGGCGTACAACTGTGCCATGCGCTCCTTGGAACCTCTGTCGGCATTGTTCAGGTCGGCTCCCGCCTTGATCTTTCCGCTCATCACCTTGAAGTATGACACCTCGCCGATGTGAGGCTCCATTCCGGTCTTGAAGAAGTAGAGAGAGGTCGGACCGTCGGTCTCTGGCGACACCTCCTCGCCTCTTGTATTGTGTACCTTCGGCATCTCGCTGACGAAAGGCACCACGTTGCCGAGAAATTCCATCAGGCGTCTCACACCCATGTCCTTACCTGCACATACGCAGAACACTGGGAATATGGACCTTGTGACAAGACCTTTTCTGATGCCCTCCCTAAGTTCATCCTCAGTGAGAGTCTCCTCCTCGAAGAATTTCTCCATCAGTCCCTCGTCGTTTTCGGCGGCTGCCTCCACGAGAGCCTTATGCAGTTCCATGGCCTTGTCCATCTCCTCGGCGGGTATGTCCTCGATGATGGGAGCGCCGCCTTCCGGCTTCCATGAGTATTTCTTCATGAGCAGCACGTCAATGAGCGAGTTGAATCCAGGGCCTGTCTGGATGGGGTATTGTATCTGCACGCACTTCGGTCCGTATATCTCCTGCATTGTGGAAATGATGTTGTCGAAGTCGCACTTGTCGCTGTCCAACTGGTTGATGAGGAAGATGACTGGCTTCTTGAGTTTCTCTGTGTATCGGAAATTGTTTTGCGTTCCAACCTCAGGACCATACTGTCCGTTGATCAGCACCACGGCCTGGTCGGTGACGTTGAGAGCCGTGATGGCACCTCCCACGAAGTCATCAGAGCCCGGACAGTCGATGATGTTGAGCTTCTTGTTGTTCCACTCTACATGGAACACGGTTGAGAACACTGAGTAACCATATTCCTGCTCTACAGGGAAATAGTCACTCACGGTATTTTTGGCTTCTACTGAGCCGCGTCTCTTGATGATACCGGCTTCATAAAGCATTGACTCGGCAAGTGTTGTCTTGCCGCTACCCGCACTGCCAATCAGCGCAATGTTTTTGATTTCACTCGTTTGATATACCTTCATATCTTTTTACGTTTTTAGTGAATACTTAATGTGGTTTTAGCTATAACGACCGCTAAGTTAGGCATTTTTTGTGATATACGCAAAACTTTTGGGCAAAAATCTTTGATTTATTAAATAAAATTAGTACTTTTGCAGCAAATTTCAGAAAAAATGGCAGGTTTATACGTTCATATTCCCTTTTGTAAGTCACGTTGCATCTATTGCGGCTTCTTCTCTACAACCTCTTCGGAGATGTCTTCCCGTTACGTCGATTGTCTGTGTTCGGAGCTGTCCATGCGCGGCCACGACTATGCCCGGCCATGGACCACGGTCTATCTCGGCGGAGGCACACCAAGCACCCTGCCTGCTCCAGAGCTTCGCCGTCTGTTCGGCCATATCGACTGTTCGCATGCCGTGGAAGTCACCATCGAGTGCAATCCCGACGATGTAGATGCCGACTTTGGCTCCCTGCTCGCCACATTGCCTGTCAACCGTGTGAGCATGGGAGTGCAGAGCTTCGACGACAGACGTCTGTCCTTCCTACGTCGCCGCCATTCTGCCTCTGACGTATTGCGCGCGGTCAACGTCTTGCGTTCGGCTGGCATCGACAATATCAGCATCGACCTCATATATGGTTTTCCGGGAGAGACCCTCGACGACTGGGACAACGACATCACCGCCGCCCTCGCGCTCAATGTGGAGCATATCTCAGCCTACTGCCTGACTTACGAGGAAGACACGCCACTATACCGCATGCTACACAACGGCACTGTCAAGGAGACCGACGAGGAGACATGCCGCACGATGTATTATCATCTGCGCTCGCGACTCATGGCGGCGGGATATGAGCATTATGAGCTAAGCAACTTTGCCTTGCCAGGGCGGCGTGCTGTCCACAACAGCAATTACTGGAATCTCACGCCCTATCTCGGCATTGGCGCCTCCGCCCACAGCTATGACGGAATGGTGAGATGTTGGAACGTTGCCTCGCTCCCCTTATATATAAATAAGGTGGAAAAGGGCGACCTGCCTATTGACGACTATGAGGGACTCACTCTAAAGGAGCAATACAATGACATGGTGATGGTGCGTCTGCGCACATCTGAGGGCATATCTCTCAACGATGTGTCGAGCCGGTTTGACCATTCCTTCCTTGCCCACCTGCTATCCCTGGCCAAGCCATATATGGATCTTGGATTGCTTGAACTTACCTCCAACAATGGCAATCCGCCCAAACGTCATCTCCGTCTTTCCGAGGATGCCCTTTACGTCTGCGACATGATTACTGCCGACTTGTTCCGGTTGTGAGTGGAGTTATCAACTTCTGGTATTGGGCAGTTACCTTGATGTCGGGCGACAGTCGGCTCAAACATGACAGAGGATACGGCAAAAAAGGCGGAAAATGATATAAATCAAGAGGAAATAACACAAAAACATAAAAAAAAACGGGAAAAATTTGGTGGATTGAAAATTTATGGCTATATTTGCCAACGATTTTTAATCAACGCAACATATTTATATTACATATCATAGTTTATCAATAACAAAAAATGAAAAGGAACAGACATCACACAAAGACTACCGGTCAGACGGCATTAAGTCGCCTGAAAAAAGTACTTTGCCTTTCTCTCTTCATACTCACTTCACCTCCCCAAACGGCTTTTTCTGCTAACGACGACAATGGGAAGGGATGGTATGCAGGTATTGAGACAGGTATTCCGATGGCAATGAGCACTTCCTCCAGTTTCGGTGGCGACAAAACTCGCATTGGATGGTCGGCAGGAGCTTTTTTCGGCAAACGATACTCTGAGATTCTTTCTGTGGAATTGCGTGCTAAATTGGGACGTGTACAGATGTCACCACGCGACTGTTGCACGTCACATGACAACAGGATTGGTCTCGACGGCAGGCATTATTTCACCCCTGTGCTCAATATGCGCACCTTGCACTATTCCGACCTTCTAAGCAAGTCGTTCATACAGAGCTACGGTATGCAGTTCAACTTCAACCTACTCCCGATAATAACCACCACACCAGGCTGTTGGACATTGGAACTATCTCCATCCGTGACAGCCTTCGGCAATAGTGCCACCGTATATGACCAGACCAGCGACAGTCCCTTTGTGCGCCATTCCTGCCATTGGAACGTAGGCTTGGGATGCAATCTCAGTGCCAGTTACAGACTGAGTCCATCTATTGGTGTCGGTATATATACAGGCCTTACGTTCGTAACAGGCGACGGCATCGACGGCATGCCCCGCTATCTCCACAATGCCAACACCGTATGGGACAGCGGCATACGTCTAACCTATCATATCAAGAAAGGAGGCAACCGATGAAAACCATTTCGCGCCTTTTCACATACCTTATTATATTATGTATGACAATCATCCTGACGGGATGTCCAGGCGACAATGCCCACGACGACGAGGATGCGCGTCTTGCATCTTCCATAGCCTTGGCCTTGTCATGGTATGACCCTGCCGACGAGGGCAGCAGCGTCACCTCGTTTGATGCCTGCATCTACGACACCAACGGCATCATGGTCTATTCACGCAAGGGGATGACTCCCAAGGATGTGGCATCCACTCCCATTGCATTGCCGCGGGGCTCTTATTCAGCCTCCATCACCGACGGCACGTTTTATGGTGTCGTCTCGTTCGACGTCACTTCCGACGGACTACTCATTGTCGATTGCCCTCTTAAGCATATCAAGTCGCAGCTCACTTTCATTGTGGAGAACGCCCCTGCCGGTTCGTCATTGACAGGACGTGTCGTCAACGCCTCCAAGGGATGGCGGTTTGCCATGGGTGCCGACAGCAAGATAGCGCTCACCCTATCCACGGAGACTGCCACGGTGGAACTGCCAAAGGGTAATGCAGCCGACGGTGTCATCACCACCGAGCCATTGTGGCTCATGCCCACAGTGCCCAATGTCAGCAAGTCTGTCATCGACGTGGAGGTGACTGAGGCCGACGGCACCATGCGCAGCAGCCGACTCACATGCGATGCCATGCTTCCCGGAGGCAAATACACAGTGAAGCTCAACTATAACGATATCAGTACGCCACTCACCCTCTCCACCGTCACCATCAACCAGTGGGAGACGCTATTCGTGTATGAGGGCGAGGTGCTCAACCCCACAAACTGACACTACAATGAAAAGACAATCCAATCTAATGTCGCAGTGTATGGCGGCTTTCATGCTCCTTGCTGCCTATTCCTGTCAGTCCGACGACAAGCCAGAAGCCACTGCCTCGGGCAAGCCTATAGAAATTGAGGTGTCGATAGGCCCTTCCACACGTATTGCTTATAGCGGCAATGCGGCGCAGTTCACCGACGGCGACCGAATCACGCTGCTCAGCGTAGCCCAGGGCGGCATACCAAGTCTTTCCGCCGGCAGTGCCACAAGGCAGTCGTCATACACCCTTTCGGGCGATGTGTGGTCGTCAAGTCCTGTGATGACATGGGGCGATGACGTGTCCGTATTCGACTTCTATGGTGTCTATCCCGCCCTGTCGGCCACCGACGACCTCAATGACATGTCGCTGAAAGCCAACTTGAACGACAACGACTTCATGCTTGCAAGCCAATTGGGACTCAAATATTCCGACGGAAAGGTGAGCCTCGGATTCTCACATGCGATGGCGAAGCTCGTCGTCAAGATTGTAAAGACAGGAAATGAGGTGAGCAATCCAGAGGGACTCACGGTGAAGGTGGCCAATGCCAAGACGCATTATTCCGTCAGCTTACCTGACTTGTCGGTTACCGCCTCCGGCACGACTTCCGAACTTGCCATGACCAAACAGGAAGGCACGATGACCTACACAGCACTTCTGCCTCCGCAGGATGGGGTGACAACCATCGTCGTAAACGACGGCACCAATAACTACAAGTGGACCTCCGCATCACCCCTCACCCTCGCCAAGAGCAAGGTGACCACCGTCTCTCTCAGCGTGGGCGAAGGACCTATGACGATTGGTACCGTCAGCGTCACCGACTGGACCGACTCGCCAATCAATCCCGACTACCCGGAGATCGAGGGATGAGCCAATAAGACAAAAAACAGAGATAATAATAAAACAACAAAAACAATAAATGATTAGTAAAATGAAAACATCCAAGACCATTGCTATTGCGATGCTTGCTGCAACACTCGCAGCATGCAGCAGTGATGACAACAACGGGACTAAAGTGCCCAAGTACATTAACATCGACGCTAAATTGTCACCAGTCACAAAGACTATCGTCACATCCGACGGTGTGATGAACTTCGCTTCCGGCGACGCCATCTCAGTCTATGCATGGACTGGCAGTTCCACGGCATTGCCAGCCACCGCCGACGCCTTTGTCGTCAACGGCTCCACCAACACCTACGACGGCACCAAATGGACTGCCTCGCCGCAGATGCTGTGGAAGAACGTGACTTCGCCGCATTTCTTCCTCGCCGTCTATCCTGCCCGCGACATCCTAAAGGACAAGACCTACACATTTGACGTGGCTGACCAGGACAAGAGCGACCTCATGGTGGCTACCAACTTCGGTACCAATGCCACGGGCATCGTAGCAACGGAGACGGCCATACCACTTGCCTTCGACCACATGATGGCAAAGTTGCAGGTCAATCTCCAGTTCCGCAACCAGTGGGGCGAGAACGGTCCTTCGTCTGTTTCGGCTTATGTCAACACCAACACCACAGCCGACATCGACTTCCTCGCCAAGACCGTCACTGCCACAGGCACCACGTCAGACATCATCCTTCCTTCCGTGACTGCCACTGTAGATGGCTATGCCAAGAGTTTTGAGAGCATACTGCTCCCCGTGACCGACCTGAAGTCCATCAAGATTGTCATCGACGGACAGAACTATACCTACACTCACGACAACAACATACAGCTTCAGAGCGGCAAGACCACCATTGTCAATCTCGTCGTGGGACGCAATGAGATCAACCTCGGCAGCATGAGCATTAAGGGATGGGAGACGCTCCTGGTCATCGGCGACAATGACAACCCCATCGAAGTAACAGAATAAATTAATCAAAACATTAACACATACAATTAAAAAACATTTTAAGCATTATGAAAAAGACATTTGCATTCGCAGCTCTCGCCATCACATTGGCAGCCTGCTCCTCCGACGACAATATCGCATACACGAACGAGGAAATAAAGATTCACAC
Source organism: Prevotella sp. (assembly GCA_034101015.1). Lineage (GTDB taxonomy): Bacteria > Bacteroidota > Bacteroidia > Bacteroidales > Bacteroidaceae > Prevotella. Next base: position 103,381 of record JAXEKN010000099.1, on the reverse strand, counting down.
CACCATCGGCTCGATGACCAGGACTGTCCTCGACGGCAACTCCACCAAGTTTGTGGCCAACGACGAGTTACGCCTTTATGCATGGGACGGCACACTCTCTGCCACTTCATCACCATGGATCAACGGCGTGGCTGTGAAGCTCAACAGCGAAAACAAGTGGGTGCCCGCATCACAGATACTCTGGAAGACTGCCGAGACCGCTCATGACTTCCTCGCAGTATATCCCTCTTCCCTCGTCAATTCATTGTCAGACCTGACCACATGCTCCTACACTATGAAGGACGACGGCAACGTCATCGACAATGACATCCTACGCGCCTATTCACCTGCCGTGAAGATGCCTGCCGACAACACGCTCAACCTGCCCTTCAAGCATCTCATGGCCAAGATTCAGGTCAACCTTAAGTTCCGCACTCAGTGGGAGACCACACCCACGGTGACCTCAGTCACCGGTTCGCTGGCAAAAACCGCCAACATCAACTTCATCAGCAATGGCATCTCTCCCGACAGGTCAGCTGCGGCAACACCCTCGCGTACCTTCACCGCCAAGGCCACACCTGCCACAGGCTATGTCTATAGCTATGAGATCATTGCCGTGCCGGACGACCCTGACTTCAAGACCATCAACATCGCCATCGACAATAACACCTACACATTCGAATATACCGACCCCAACAACGGCGGTCAAAGCAGCATTGCCTTGGAGTCGGGAAAGGTGACGACCATCAACCTCATCGTGGGTCACAACAAGGTGGAACTCGACATGGACAACAGCGACCCGACATCAGGCACAGGTATCTTCATCTCCGACTGGACTGACCAAGATGACAACTATTCTGGCGACGCCTATGTTGACAACAACTAATCATTTGGATTTATGATGACAAGATTTCAATCATTCGCAATAGCTGCTCTCGTCCTCTCACTGACGGCTTGCAGCAGCGACGACACTCCCTCTGCCGACGATGTCGGCAAGGAGCGTCCCATATCCCTGTCCGTGGGCATCGGCGAACTTAATGTCGTCACACGTGCCTCACAGGCATTCACACCGTCAGGCGGACAGCTCGGTTTATACATCACTGCCAATGGCAGTAAGAACACCGACAAGTATGTTTGTACGAATGCCAAGTTCACTTACTCCAGTTATTCTAACAATTGGAGCTGCCCCAACACCTATTATTGGGCGTCGGACAATGCCACCATCGAATACATAGCATACTATCCATATTCAGACAGCGGGTTCGATTCTGATTGGGATTACCCAAACAGCACATATATTTACTCACTTATGTGGGACAGGACTTCCGCCAACCCCGACCTGTTATGGCAGTCTGCATCGGCAACCAATGCCACCAGCACCACCTTGCCCATCACGCTCCAACATGCCTGCGCCAAGCTGACTGTGAACGTGAAGAGGTTTGGCAGTGAGATTGCTTCGGGTGTGAATGTCACAGGCATGACTCTCAGCAATATGTCAAAAAAGGGCAAGTTCTATCTATCTGGCTCTGATGCCGGTACGTGGGAGCCTGGCCATCAGTATGAAGACATCACACTGCAGTCTGCCACCACGTCTGAGGGGGCAGTGGCAACATTTGAGACTATCCTCATTCCCGAGACTATTGCCACCACCCTGAGCATCACCCTCGACAACAGTACAACATATCAGTTGGCAATCCCATCGCAGGAGTATAAGCGCGGCACCAACTACACCCTCACCATCCAGGTGGGTCAGGACCAGGTGACGGCTGGAGAAATCACTCAGACCCCATGGGTTGACGGAGGTTCATACGACCTTACAGCACAATAATCAAACCAAGCAAGAAGAGAAAGATGAATAAGACGATAAGTATCATGGCAGCAATGCTGCCCCTGTTATTCACATCGTGCAATAATGACGACGCCAACGTCACGACATATCCACAAGAGGAGCATGCCGTGACGCTCGGCGCAGCCATCACCCGCACTGGCGATGACACGCAGCCATTTGCCGACGGCGACACGATAAGGATCACCAATGTCACTCGCAGAGACCTTGGACTGCACAACAATTATGCCATGTTCATATACTCCACGGCCAACAACGGCTCATGGACTGCGGTGTCAAAGCTCCTATGGTGCGAAGGCGCGGCAAACACCTTCCAGGCAGTATATCCAAGGACAGCGGGATATTCATCTTTCACCGTTCCCGCCGACCAGTCAACAGAGCAAAAACTCCGCTCTGCCGACTGGATGACCGGCGAGAACACCGTCACACAATCCAACAGCGCTGACGACTCTCCCGTTGACATCACACTGACAAGGAAAATGGCTATGGTGGTGGTCAATGCCACTCACCGCCAGTCATGGGGAGCCACTCCCTCTGCTATATTCGTGCTGCCACAGAATGTGCAGGCACAGAATCTAAACTCCGAGACCTTGGCTCTCGTAACCGCCAACGCCGACGGCTCCAACACCTTTATGGCAATCATCCCCACAGGCTCCATCGCCTCTGGCAACACATTCTGCACTATCAACGACGGCAGTGTTGACATCGTCAGGAATATACCCGACAACTTCCCAGGCTTTGAAGCCGGAAAGAAATACACCTTCACTCTCGTCATCGACAATTCCGGCGGTCAGCCTGCGCCGACTCGCTCCGCTTCCACCAACTGCCTGACACTCGTCTCTGTCGAACCAATGTAACATACTATCAAGATGAAAACTACAAAGACATACTGGCTCCTTGCAGCCGCATTGACCATAGTCGGATGTGCATCCGACAACGAACTCACCAACAATCGAGGTGACGACAATGAGGCCGTGAACGTCATTGCCACAAGAACGGCATCATCCGCATCGTCGTCATCCACGACCCTCGCCCAGGGCGAGACCTTCCGACTTGTCAACATCACGCGACAGGGCCTGCAACTTACAACGAAATACGACGCAACATACCAAGTGACTGCCGACGGTATCGAACCGGTGACCGCCACTGACTATGTAGTATGGCAGACTGGAAAGGACGGCCAAGGCAATGCCATCACGCAAAACACCTTCAACGCTGTCATCCCTGCCACCGCCGACTATGATTCATTCACCGTCCCCACCGACCAATCGACCGCCGACAAGCTGAAGGCTGCCGACTGGCAGACTGCCTCCGCCACACATAATGTCACGGCCATGGCTGCCAAACCATCTGTAGAGCTGAACTTCGGGCATCAGTTGGCTCAGATCGTCATCACAGTCGGCGATGATGTCAAAAGCGACTTCTCGTCGCTGACTGACCTCAAGGTGCTCGGAGACATCACGCCCTTCTACTCTCCTAACGACCGCACCATTAAGGCCATCGTGGAGCCGACAACCATCTTTGGCTCCACCACTCTCCTCTCCTTCACCGATGCCACAGGCGAGGCTTATGCGCTCCCCGTCCCCTCGTCCATCTCTTCCATCGACAAGGGCAAGCTATACAACTTCACCCTCACTGGCGGTCACGACGCCATGAGCGTCACCGTCAGCGTCTCCGAATGGACGTCGGCTAATGTGGATGCAAACAATGAGATATGGACCGAAGACACCCGTACGTTCCCGTATGTCACATTCTCCGCCAACGCTGAGCAGGGATTCAAGATGACCACAAGCAGCAGTAATATAAAAATCACAGGACTGCAATATTCTGTGGGCAACGGCCCGTGGATATACATTCCCGAAAATGGCATATCTAATGCCGTGACTTTCGGAGGAAGCCATGGCGACCTCCGCCTTAGGGGAACAAACCTTAAAGGAACGGCTATAGGTTCAGGCTCTAACTCTACAATTTCATTCACAGAAGACAATGTTAAAGTGTCTTGCACAGGTGACATCCGCACTCTTTTGGATTTCGAAAACTATAAGACCGTGGATACAAGCAATGCCAGATTTTGCGGATTGTTTAGGAATTGCAAACAATTAACCTCTGCACCCGAACTGCCTGCCATGATATTGGCAGACTATTGCTATGCTTCTATGTTCTTAGGATGCACGGCATTGATCCAAGCGCCTGAACTGCCTGCCATGACATTGGCAGAAAAATGCTATTATTCTATGTTCGAGCAATGCAAAGCATTAACCCAAGCACCTGAACTTCCTGCGACAACATTGGCTGCAAATTGTTATTATCAAATGTTTTTTGCATGCGAGGCATTAACCGAAGCACCGTCTGAACTTCCTGCCACTACATTAGCACCAGCGTGTTATGCATCTATGTTCAGAGACTGTTCGGCATTGAAAAAAGCACCGGAACTGCGTGCCACTACATTAGCCCTAGCGTGTTATAATGAAATGTTCGGCTATTGCTCTTCTTTGGAAGAAGCTCCAGAACTGCGAGCCACGACTCTTGCTGAAAGCTGTTATAACTATATGTTTGAATTTTGCGATAAACTCAATAAGGTCAAAATGTTAGCGACGGATGTCAGTGCTTACAATTGCCTTGGAAATTGGTTAATTGGTGCGGGAAGAGATGCAACCTCGCGCACCCTGGTCGTGCAATCAGAGGATGCCTACAACAGCATATCGGGCAATCTCCCCGACATTTGGAAGAAAGAGGATTCAGGCACAACAGTGAAAGACGCTGACGGTAATCCAATACAATGACGGAATAATAACGTAATGATATATCTGAAAATGAAAAAGAACAATATATACTGCCTTATCGCCGCCATGGCATTGACGGCATGCGCCACTGACAACGACATCACATCGCAGGCATACCTCGCCGATGACGACAATGCCGTAAGCATCGCATCCGCCACGCGAGGAGCCATAGCCACTGCCGATGCCCCCGTGAAGTCATTCCATCTCATCAACACCACACAGCGTGACAAGTATCACACGAAATACGAGTGTGGCTTCATGCTCGACGGCGACACATACAAGCCTATTAACGGCAAGGTGATGTGGTATAATGAGGCTGACGACAATGGCCAGATGACAGCCAACGTGTTTGAGGCGTTCACGCCGTTCACGACCGCCGACAACAACTCATCCTTCACGGACTTCAAGCTCCCCACCAACCAGTCAACAGCCGACCTGTTGGAGACAGCAGACTGGATGACCGCCACCGTGACAACACCCAAGACCACCGACGCCTCGGGCAATGTTGTCCCCCTCTCCCTCCAGTTCAGTCACAGGTTAGCCAAGCTCCACTTTGATGTCACCCTAAAGGATGATGCCAATAACATCTCATCCGGCAGCCTTAAGGTGCTCGGCGACATCACGCCTTATTACAATCGCAATGACAAGACCATAGAGGCTATAGTGGACCAACGCGCCGACTATTCCAACAAGAGTCTTATTGACATTTCTACCGACCGAGGCGAGACGCTCTCAATAGCCATCCCGCAAGGGCTCTCCTTTGCCGAAGGCAAGCAATACAACTTCACACTCTTGATAGGCCACGACAAGATGAGCATTTCCGTCAGCGTCACCGAATGGACGGAAACGACCATCGACCTTGGAGAGGACTATGAGGCGACACAGTCATAAGTCGTTGGACTACAAATAATAACGGCTAAACAATAAAAACAAGAAGCAATGAAAAGTATCAAGATAATCTCACTGATGGCTGCCGCAATGATCATCGCGGCATGCTCCACAAGCGAATTCACCGACATTGTCAGCAACTCCAACGACAACAACAGCGTCACCGTGGCGTCGATAACACGCTCCACAAGCAGCTCTGAAAACACCCAACAAACGACTGAGCCTATGACGGAAGAGTTCCTCCTCGTCAACACCACTCAGCAAGCCAAGGTGGGCAAACAACACAGGGCCGTTTTCGCCTACGACCAAAACACTCAGTCGTGGCAAACCGAGGACAATGACAAGGTGGTGTGGTATGGCGCAGGAGAAAATGAGTTTCAGGCATCATATCCCGCCAAGACCCGATATAGCGGAAACAAACTGCAATGGGAAGATTTCAACCGCTTCATGATACCGGCCTATTATCCAGAAAGCGGTGACTCCATCGCCGACTGGATGCGCGCCACTGCCAAAGCACCGAAGACTATCAATGATCCCACCGGCAAAGCAAATCCCTTGGACCTGCATTTCGAACATATGCTCTCCAAGGTGACCGTCAGATGCGACTACAGCGACTCGCCGACATTGGACGGCGAGACAATCACAGATGTTGACATCTGCAAGATATTCACAAGAGTGCAATTCTGTGAGGCTGTGACTGATGCAGAAGGAAAGGTGACCATCAATGCCTATAAACCGACAGACTACAACACTGACGGACTATACATCTGGACGAATGCCGACAACTATAGCACGGCAAATACTTCAATGGCCACCACCATCGTCGCCCCCGGCACTTATACCAACATCGCCAAGGCATGGGCTGAAGTCAACGACATCTGGGAAGAGGTTGTCATATCCGCCCCTTCAGGCATCACCCTCGAAGCCGGCAAGCATTATGTCTTGAATGTCACGACATTCAATGGCCACGAGTCCTTCTCCGTCAGCTCCGTGGATGTGGTTGACTGGAACGAAGAAGTCATCACCCCTTCCGCACCAGCAGAGAGGACAACACCATACGTTACCTTCACGGCTGATGATGAACAGGAATTCATGATGGCATATTATGACCTTTCGTTTAGTGCAAGACCGAGGGAGACAGTAAACAGACCAAACAGAATTAATACGACCGATCCTAATGTCATTGAATTTGACATTACCTCAATAGAATATTCTGTTGGAGACGGGGAATGGCAGAGAATGCCCCAAGGAGGACTATCGAGCGAGAATGCCGTGAAGTTCGGTGGCAACAAAGGGTCGCTACGTTTAAGAGGAAAGAGTCTTTGCGGTACTACATCAACAGACCTTTCAAGGCATGCAAGAATTTCATTTTCAGAAGCGAATGTGCCTGTATCATGTACAGGTGACATCCGCACATTGGTGGATTATGACAACTATTCCAATGTTGACACACAATATGCCAGATTCTTGTATTTATTCTCTGAATGCAAGCCTTTATCCACTGCACCGACACTGCCAGCCACGACATTAGCTAATTATTGTTACTATTATATGTTTTCACAATGCACATCATTGACCACACCGCCAGCTCTGCCTGCCACAACATTGGCTGATTATTGTTATATGTATATGTTTTATGGATGCACATCATTAACCTCTGCTCCTGAACTCCCAGCCACAACATTAGCAACAATGTGTTATCACGCTATGTTTGCTGAATGTACTGCCCTAACCACAGCTCCAACACTTTCAGCCTTTTCATTGGCTGATTATTGCTACGCATATATGTTTTATGGATGCACATCATTGACCACAGCTCCGGAACTGCAAGCCCCAACATTGTCAGATGGATGTTACGGCTGTATGTTTTCAGGATGTACTTCCTTAACCATAGCTCCAGAACTACGGGCAACTACTCTGACACCGGAATGTTATGCATCAATGTTTGAAGATTGCTCTAATCTTTCCTCTGTCACGATGTTAGCTACAGATGTAGCATCATCCGACATTTCATTCTACGACTGCTTAGGTGATTGGCTTAATAAAGCCGGAATAAATGCTTCCTCGCGCACTCTGACGGTGAAAGACGATGCTATCTACAATAACATATCGACAACTCTTCCCAACGAATGGAAGAAAGGATATAACAACACTACGGTGAAAGACGCCGCCGGCAATACATTGACAGAATAACAATAATTCAAAATTAGGACAAAACAATTCAGGTTCACTGAGCCAGACCATCTGGAACCAGTGAACCTGAAAAAGTATTGCATTGTGTCGGGGCGACAGGATTCGAACCTGCGGCCGCCTGGTCCCAAACCAGGAGCGCTACCGGGCTGCGCTACACCCCGAGGTGTCTCAAATGCAATCAATAAAAGAAAATGTCGGGGCGACAGGATTCGAACCTGCGGCCGCCTGGTCCCAAACCAGGAGCGCTACCGGGCTGCGCTACACCCCGCACATATCTCGGGAAAATCCCGTATCTCTGCTTTTGCGGGTGCAAAGGTACAACATTTTTCCGAGATATGCAAATTTTTCGGCAATTATTTTATAATTTCCAAGTCTTTAAATATCTTTGTGAGCACTTGAACGCCCTTTTCCACCTGTTCCTTGGTGTGTGTGGCCATCAGTGCAAACCTCACGAGAGTGTCCTGAGGAGCACAAGCAGGAGGTATGACGGGGTTGATGAACACACCTGCGTCAGACGCTAATTTGGTGACGAGGAACGTCTTGTCCACATCGTGAACATAGAGAGGAATGATGGGGCTCTCCGTGTCGCCAATCTCGAAGCCCTCCTCGCGGAATCTCTTCAGGGCATAGTCAGTGACGTCCCACAAGGCCTTGATGCGCTCCGGCTCCTGCTGTAGGATGTGGAGAGCCTCCATGGCAGCCGCAGTGGCTGCGGGAGTGTTGGATGCGCTGAAGATGTATGTGCGGCATGTGTGGCGCAGGAAGTTGATGGTGTCCCAGTCGCCGGCGATGAATCCGCCGATGCTGGCAAGCGACTTTGAGAAGGTACCCATGATGAGATCGACCTCGTTGGTCAGTCCGAAGTGGTCGCACACTCCCCTTCCGTCGCGTCCGAAGACACCTAATCCGTGAGCCTCGTCCACCATCACCGAACAGTTGTACTTGTGCTTCAGCTCGATAATCTCAGGCAATTTGCAGAGGTCGCCCTCCATTGAGAACACACCATCCACAACGATGAGCTTCACTGCCTCCTCGGGCAAGGTCTTGAGGATGTTTTCGAGATCCTCCATGTCGTTGTGCTTGTAGTGGAGCTGCTTGGCGAATGAGAGGCGGCGTCCATCGACGATGCTGGCATGGTCGCGGTCGTCGCAGATGATATAGTCGCCACGTCCAACCACCATTGCGATGACTCCCGCATTGACGGAGAATCCGGTTGAGAAACATAGCGTGTCGTCCTTACCAATAAACTCGGCAAGCTCCTTCTCCAGCTTGACGTGGAGGTCGAGAGTGCCGTTGAGGAAACGGCTGCCGGCACATCCCGTGCCATACTTGTCGGTGGCTGCCTTGGCAGCGTCGATGATGCGCTGGTCGCCGGTAAGACCCGTGTAGGCGTTGGAGCCGAACATTAACACGTCATGTCCGCCCATCACCACCTCCGTGCCCTGCTTTCCGGTGATTTCCCTAAAGAAGGGATAGACGCCAGCCTCCATGAATTTCTGAGGCTCGCGATAATTCTTGTATCTTTCTTGTAACTGTCCCATTATATACTGGTCATTATTTCCATTTCAATAATCGGGTGCAAAGTTACATAAAATTTCTCAAATAGCATTATGTTTTCCAAAAAAATATATCTTTTATGCTATTTTATAGGATGAAAATAGTGTTTTTCAAGCTTTTTTTCGTAATTTTGCAGCGAATATGACAGAAATGAAGAGAAAAATAACGTTTATACTCAACCCGTATTCGGGTACTGACAGTAAGCAGAAGATGCCGCGGCTCATCGACGAATGTATAGACAAGGAGCGCTTTGAGCATGAGGTGGTGTTCACGGAATATGCCGGACACGCCGCCAACATAGCACGCGAGTGCGCATCGCGGGGCATAGACATCGTAGTGGCTGTGGGTGGCGACGGCACCATCAACGAGGTGGCGCGCTCCATCGTCCACACCTCCACCGCCCTGGGTATTATCCCCTGCGGCTCCGGCAACGGACTGGCGCGCCACCTGTGCATACCGCTCGACCCCCGCAAGGCGATGGCCATCATCAACCGCTGCAAAATAGAGAGCCTTGACTATGGAGTGATCAACGGCCTGCCCTTCTTCTGCACGTGCGGCATGGGCTTCGACGCCTTCATCAGCCTGAAGTTTGCCGGTGCCGGCAAGCGCGGGCCGCTGACATACATTGAGAATGTGCTGAAGGAGGGACTGAAATACCAGCCAGAGACATACGAGGTGGAGGTGGAGCACGAGACAGAGTCGAAGAAGTACAACGCCTTCCTCATTGCCTGTGCCAATGCCTCGCAATATGGCAACAATGCCTATATAGCCCCGAAGGCCACCATGACCGACGGACTGATGGACATAATCATCATGGAGCCGTTCACGGCTTTCGACGCTCCGCAGATCAGCATAGACATCATCAACCGCACCCTCGACAAGAACTCAAAGATAAAGACACTCCGCGCCAAGCGCATTCATATACACCGCAGCAAGCCGGGGGCCATCCACTATGACGGCGACCCCATCATGACCGGCACCGACATCGACGTGCATATTGAGGAGCAGGGCATTCGCATCATCACCAATCCCGACGACATCGAGGATCACAGTCTGCCTAATCCCATCCTCAACGCCTTCTCGGAGTTCTTTAATAATATTAATAATGTACGCGAGGACATCGAGAAGCAGGGCAAGAAGATTCAGACTATCAACAAGGTGCTGCTGCGCAAGCTCACAAGGCTATGACCCTGCCCTCCCCTGACTTCAACAACTTAACACACATACCATGGACATCCAGACCATCATAGCATATACGATTATAGCCTTGTGCCTGCTCTTTGTAGGCACAAGGCTATATCGCTCTTTTCACCGCAAGTCCGACGGACGCCCCACTGGCTGCCCCGGATGCCCGTCATGCTCAGGCTGCTCGTCATGCTCTTCAGGCCATGACTGCCCTTCCCGACATGACCGCTCTTCGCGCCATTAGTTTCTCCAAAATCTTGATGTGATGTCGGCGAAGTCCTCCCCTCCGCTGGCGCGCTTGTATAGCCGCTGGTTGGTGGTGCGCTCCTTGAGGCATCCCTTCTCGGCAATATAGGGTCCGAGCTTCACATAGTCGAAGTTGGACTTGTCCACCTTGGCAGAGAGTTTCGTCCTACCGCTGTACCATGCAATCTTCATCGCCGGATGCACCCTGCGCAGGAATCGCGCGAGGGTATCGACATATTCCGGTTCGGCATCGCCGCCCATAAAGCATACGCAGGTGATGTCGTCGCGGTATCGTCGCACGAGCGAGTCAAGCTCCATGGCTGTCAGCGGAGTGCCGACATTGTCCCAGAGATACTGGCTGTGGCATCCCGGGCAACGGCAGGGGCAGTTGGACAGGTTGATGGACAATGTGACCTCGTCGGGAATCTCCTGGAAGACCACCCCGGTGTTAACGTACTTCAGCATAGTATCTTCTGCTTGCCTCCTGCTGTCGTGCCTCGGAGAAGTTGCTTACTCGCTTGAGATATCCGATGATGCGTGTCATGTAATCGACATTTTTGGAATGACAGTGTGGACATTCCTTCAGATAACGCTTGTCGATATTTCCGCAGTCATTGCATATCGTGTTGGGGATGTTGAATGTGAAGTAGTTGCATCCCTCCTTGGCTGCCACACGAAGCAGTTGGCGGTATTGCTGTTTGGAGAGGTGCTCCTCAAGGTTGGCGTGGAGTGCCGAACCTCCCGTGAGATGCTCGATATATGGAGCGCCGTGGAGCTTGAACTTTTCGATGATGTCGGTATTTGAGTCCTCGACGATGTAGAAGTAGCTGTTGTAGCAGTCGCGGGGCACGAAATAGCCGTCTTCCCTGTCCCATTTGGCATGCTTCACTCCCACATTCTCGGCGGGAATCATCTCGCAGTTGAAGAGCACGTCCTTCGAGCGGTATTGCTTGTTGTATTTCTCCACAAGTCCGAGCACGGTCTGCACGAACTTGAGGTAGTCGGGATTGTTGGAGATTTGCAGTCCGCAAAACTCAGCCGCCTCGACGAGTCCGTTGACACCGATGGTGAGATATTGTCTCGACATATTGATATATCCCGCGTCGAATAGCGGGAGCATGCCGTTGCGCTGCAGCTCCTTGAGGTTTTCATTGTATGCCAATTGCACCTTGTGACAGAGGTCGATGACCTCGGAGAGATATTCGCGATAGTCAATCTTGTTGTTGATGGCATATTGTATGCAGCGGTTGAGGTTGACCGTAAGCACGCTCTTTGAGCCGGTCGATACACCTCCCGCGCCGAGTGTATAGCTGAATCCGTTGTCCTGTATCTCATTGCGCAGTCGGCAGCAGCTCGACAGCGAGTCGGCATTGTCGCTCATGTATGTGAAGAAGGAGTGTCCCTCGCTGTACATCTCCGCCGTGAAGTCGCCCCATTCCTCGTCGATGACGTCGCCGTCGTGGCTGAGCAGGGCCATGGTCTCCACCGGGAAGGTGAGCACTGTCTTGGTTCGTTCCTTGTTGAACCATTTCATGAATCTCTTCTGTAGCCATGACAGTCCCTGCCAGTCGGGCTGTGAGCCGTCGGGGAAGTAGAAGTTGCCGAAGAGGCTCTCGAAGTATGGCTTGTCGTAATAGGCTATGTTCCAGAACACTGCTTGGTAATTGCGTGCTCCGGTGGGTTGGTTGATGGAATAGACAATCTGTTCGAAGCAGTCGGTGATCATCTTGTCGATGGTGCGCTGCTTGAGCGAGAGGTCAACGATTTTGTCGGGTTCTTTCCAGTAGTCGCGACCATATTCGAGACCGATGAAATAGTTGAGATACATCAGGAACTCCGGTGTGGCACATGCGCCGCTGAGCATGCTCGACACCATAAACACCATGTTTACGAAACCACCGCAGAACGACTTGAGGTTGGTCGGCGCGGTGGAGTTGCCGCCGATTGACGTGGTGCCTCCGATGAGCCATGGATACATTGTGATTGACGCGCAGTAGTTGGCAAGACTGGTCTCGTCGTTCTTATATATAAAGTGGTGTGTGAGCAGGTCGATATACTGTTCGGCGGTGTCCTTGCCATACATCTTCTTGATGCGGTCGGTGAGGAGCCTTCGGTTGAGCCGGATGAAGTTTGACTTTGGCAGTTCGCCGATGAGCGTGGCGATGTTCTTGTGCTCCACGTTGGCGTTGGCGTCATATTTAGAGCCTGTGGCGGCGTTTGCTGCCTCGCAATAGTCGGCAAGAAAGCGGAGCTTTTCCATTGTCTCGCGATCCTCGGTATGCTTTTGACGATATAGCATAAACGACTTTGCCACCTGGTATTGTCCTTCCTTCATGAGGGCCTCTTCCACTTGGTTTTGGATTTCCTCGACCTTGATGCCCTCATGTATGTCGAGGTGGCTGATTATCTTGGATATCAGTCCGAGGTCGGCGTTGACATCCACTGACTGAAACGCCTTAACAATGGCGTTCATGATTTTGTCCAATGAGAACTTGTCTTTCGAGCCGTCTCTTTTGGTGATTGTAAAAGTCTTAATTTCCATTATGTTTTGAAGAATTATCTTATTGTTGTTCCCTATGAAAGTTTTCCATTTTGGAAAACTTTTCTATTCTTGAGAAGGAAAAAGTTTTCCTTTTTGGATAATCCCTCGTGGGATTTCGGGTGCAAAATTACAAATAAAAATCGACACCCAAAACAGTTTTCCTAAAAATCTTTTCTTAAATTATGCTAATCCGCTGATGGTGTGCATATAGCGCTTTCACTTCTTTTCTTTCCCTGTGAGTGTAATCTGAAACTATTCAGCTGGTATATTTTAAACACAAAGACACAAAGAACCAAGGCTTTTTTCGCTTACTGAAGAAACTATGAGCAGCAAGCTACTTACAAAGTCCACAAAGTTTTCCAACTGCAAGCCTTTGTGGCGACTTTTATGTCGCTTGTTGTCTTTGTATCTAAAATACTTCGTTTCTTTGTGTCTTTGTGTTCTAATATATAGGATTAGCTGAATAGTTACTGTAATCTTTGAAATATGTTAAGAAGCCTAAAACGCCGTTTTAACACTCCTAAAACGCCGTTTTACGACTCGTAAACCTACGTTTTGCGACTTACAAACCGCCGCCATCTGTTTTGCTAACTTCCGCTATCTCTTTTGCTAACTGCCACAATATGCTTTGCTAACTGCCAAAGCTCACTTGGGACACCTTATGCAGCATTGAAGCATAATGATAATTGCGCCACTATATTCACCTCAATACAGGTAGCTGCATAAGCTTCCTCTTGCCTTCATTTCTCTCATATCATAGAGTAGAAAAGTATTGAAGCTGCATCCGCTGTAGCCTATGCGAATTTCATCATGATTTCCAGGTGAAAAGTGAATCATATAGCCAATTGATAATAATTTAATGGTTTTCATCAGAAAATACCGTACAAAAAAAACAGTGATTATGGAAGAGTGTGCAAGATTTTTGTAAAACTTGATATAAAAACGGGAAAACAATAATCCGCAACATATTGATAAGCAATATATTGCGGATGATTATTTGAGGTACCTAGCAGAGTCGAACTGCTCTACACGGTTTTGCAGACCGTTACCTAACCGATCGGCCAAGGTACCTTGTTGCTTTATTGCGGGTGCAAAGGTACAACAATTTTTTTAATCCTCCAAATTTTTCGGCGACTTTTTTCAAAAAAACATGTATTTTAGCCCAAAACAGGCAATTATGAAGCCATAAATCACCTTAGACGCAGCGAATCGCCAATCTTCAACTGATAATCCGGACTCAACTTGTTCATCTTATAAAGCGACTTCAACCGTATGCCGTAAAGCTGTGAAATGCTGTACATCGACTCACCGGCCCGTACATAATGCCTGCGATCCTTGTAGCTTTTCGGTGCACGCTTGGCTTTCTTCCGTAGATAAATGATCTCCCCTTCTTCCAGTCTGTCATCCTTATCGCGCTCGTTGAACTTGGCAAGACGCTTCCATGATATGTTCATCTCCTCGCCCAATGACTTGAACGTATCGCCAGGGCGCACCTTAATATAATAGTTGTCATTGAAATTGTGGATGGGATGGAGATTATTGTTTTTCGCATGGTCGCGGCTATGTCGAGCGAAGAACTTGTCGTAGTCCTTGGCACGGTCGTAGCGGTCGAGCTTGTAGAGCTGGATGATGTCGATGAGCTTCTGCGCATACTTGGGGTTGGTGGCATATCCGGCAGCCTTCAGTCCGTGTGCCCAGCCCTTATAGTCAGTGACGCTAAGGCTGAACAGAGATCGGTAGCGCTTGCCGTTGGCGAGAAATTTTGAATGGTCCTCATAGCTCTCGTAGGCATTCTTGTATGCACGGAAACATTCGCCCTTGGCATCGTCGTCGTGATATGTGGTGCGGCCTGTCCATCCGTGACACTTGATGCCGAAATGGTTGTTGCCCTTGCGTGTCAGTTCACTCCTGCCCGCCCCCGACTCAAATACTCCCTGGGCGAGCGTTATGCTGGCGGGGATGCGGTATTTCATCATCTGTTCGATGGCAATGTCCTTATATTGGTCTATATATTCCTGATAGGCCGAGTTCCACTTCATCTGTGCATGCGACGCTGACGCTGCGGTGACGAAGGCGGCGGCGACAAGAACGCGATATATTGAAAATCTGTTTAAATTCATCGTCTTTTTATTAATTAATTTTATTCGAAATGCAAAAATACAGAAAAGATTTCATATTAGCCAATTTTTTTATTATTTTTGCAAGAAAATTACGTTTATTATGGAAGTACGAAACATTAATACCACCATTTTGGTGGCAAGACTGGAAGAACTGGAGTATGATGACCGAATTCTCGTCGAGAAGAGCATTGAGGCAACCGAACGTTCATACGCGCCCTACTCTCACTTTAATGTTGGGGCAGCAATAAGGCTCGACAACGGCATAACACTGTATGGGTGCAATCAGGAGAATGCGGCATACGGAGTGACGATGTGCGCCGAGCGGTCGGCTCTTTTCGCTGCCGGAGCTCAATATCCCGATGCCAAGGTGGAAGCCATCGCCATCGCCGCAAGAAACGATGAAGGGCTTCTCGAAACTCCTGTCTCGCCGTGTGGTATATGCAGGCAGGCCATGGTAGAGACAGAAAAACGCAGTGGCAAACCACTGCGTATCTTGCTCTATGGCCGGAGCCATGTGTATGTCATCGACGGTATTGGCGCCTTATTGCCTCTGTCGTTCTCCGACGAGCAGCTGTGACCTTCGGGATGTATTCATAGCATCCGATGGTGGGATGTTCGGCAGGGCGCGCCATGCCGTTGCGGTCGGTGGTCAACCGGTTGACGGGGATGGCATTTCCAACTGCGGGCGACAATGAGTCGGGATGGAAGTCATAGACGAGATTGTCGATGTCGATAAGCGGGAAGTGCATTATACCGTTAAGGCTGTCCTTGGGTGTCTCTATGTGTGTGTCGATGAAATGAGAGTCGATCTGCACGGAGTCGAGTCCCCACACGTCTGTCCGTACGATGCTATGTGTAAAGGTGAACTGCAGGCTGTCGGCATAAAAGACATCATCTGCATACCCAGTGACAAGACTGTTGCGGAAATGGGCATCACAGTCGGCCAGTCGCACGGCTGCCCCACGGTTGGCGTCGAATGGATAGAACTGTGCCAATGTGGCATAGTCGATTGTGGCACTTCCTCCACGGAGATACAGGCAGTCGCCGAGGGTGTTGCTGATGAGCGTGTTGGCGATGGCGACATTCGAGTGGTCGGCAGCCAGGCCATAACCACTGCAATTATGTATCGTCACATTTTCGAGCGACAGCCTCACCTTTGTGCTGTCGTAGGCTGACGAATCACATACGATGGCATTGCCGCCGCTATGGATATCGACGTTTTTCAACCTGTTATCGGATGACGACGGCATGATGTGGATGCCACGCCACTGACCGCTGACACGGTCGTAGGGCAGATAGTCAAACATGTGGTCGAGACGGTCGCCGCGCATGACCACGTCATCGCCCACCTCGCCTTCCACCACCAGCGAGCCATACACATCTATGCCCGCTGTCGATGAGAAATATAAGGTGGCAGGCGACTTGATGCGCAGCGTGGCAATACTGTCAACGCGTATGCCTTGACGGATGACTATCGGTTTGGCTCCCGTTATCTCCATGTCGCGGGCGACGACAAGGGAGTCATACAGCAAGGCGTCCCAGCTCCATGCCCTGAGATTTACCTTCTGCTCCGCCCCACTCTCAAGCCTGAAGAGAAGGTCGTCCTCCACGAGTTGGGGCGTGTCGCCGCCGTTGGTCTTTGTCGTCAGTTCAACAAACACCCTTATACTGTCGCCCTTGCGCACCTCTATGCCCTGTGCCTGACTGCCAGTGGAGTTGTCGAGATACAGTCCGTCAACATTCACGCGGAAGCCTGTCTGGTTGCCCCTTGACAGACGCACCTGATTAATCCGCAATCCGTCGCCCGAGCGGTTGTAAACCCAAAAGTCAAAAGTCCTGGTGGGAACCGTGCTGAACAATGTGTCAAGGGAGAGAGTGTCCTTGGCAAAGGTCAACAAACTGCCGCGGCTCGTTGTGAACGAGTCGTCATCGGTGCACGAAACCATGGTCAGCGCCACCGACATCATGATATAAAAAAGCCGTTTCATCTATAAGATAAAACGGCTTATCACGTGATTTATTGTGTCAATTTCGGGAAATCATTATTTTTTTCCGAAATAACGCTCATACAAGCCCATGAATCCGGCGCAGTGGCGTGCCTCGTCCTTTGCCATTTCATGTACAGTGTCGTGAGTGGCGTCCATACCGGCAGCCTTGGCGTTCTTGGCGATGCGGAACTTGTCCTCGCACGCACCCTTCTCAGCTGCAATGCGTGCCTCAAGGTTGGCCTTGGTGTCCTTCAGGACATCACCCAGCAGCTCAGCAAACTTGGAAGCATGCTCAGCCTCCTCAAAGGCATAGCGCTTGTAAGCCTCAGCTATTTCAGGATAGCCCTCGCGGTCAGCCTGGCGGCTCATTGCAAGATACATACCAACCTCTGTGCACTCACCGTTGAAATGGTTCTCAAGGTCCTTGATCATTTCCTCGTTGGCACCCTCGTTGCGTGAAGCACCGAGTACGTGCATGGTGGCAAATGACTTGGCGCCATCCTCTACGAGTTCAGTGAACTTTGAGGCAGGAGCCTTACACAATGGGCACTTCTCAGGTGCTGCGTCGCCCTCATATATGAATCCACATACGGAGCAGATAAACTTTTTCTTCATAGTTGTGTCGTTTAATAATTAATTAATATTGTTGTGAATATTCTCTCTGAATTTCGATGCAAAGATAATAACTATCAAATAAAAATGCAAGTTTTTTCACATTATTTAGCCGAATTATCGTTTCTTTACGGGTACAGTGTCGCCGTGAAGCACCAAATGCGACCTAATCTGTGGTATCTTGTCGCCCACCGCCTTGATCAGCAGCAATGCCACCTGATTGGCTCCATATATATTATAATGTGTGTTGTCCCAACGGCCATTGGGCAAGGAAGGAGTCTCGCCGGGGGCGAATATCATATGAAGCTTCTTGGATGCCTCACGGCCCAATCCCTGTTCGAGTTCGTGGGTGATGGCATTGGCATCAATGAAGGTCACATCAAGCTCACGGGCCACATTCATCGGCGAGACGCGATAGTCGCCATGGGTGTCATAGAGCGTGTCACCCTCGATGACTCCCTTGGCGTCCTTGGCATCAAGATTTCGCAACTTCTCGTCGTCGTCGTTCTTCTGTTGCCTTATGGCAAAGTTGCGCCGCACCACGGCATTGAACAATACCGGTATGCCACCCTTTGAGCGTGTCTCTTCGACAAAGCGGCGAAGGTTGGCGTCGAAGGTGGTGCCGGGGTCGGTATGCCGTTCTGGCTGTGGCTTTTCGTCGTTATGTCCAAACTGAATAAAGACATAGTCGCCTGGACGTATCTTGTCGAGCACCTTCTGCCATCTGCCCTCGTCGATGAAACTCTTTGATGAGCGACCGTTGACGGCATGGTTATCGACAATGACCTTAGAGTCAAAATACTGCTGGAGCACCATGCCCCATCCACGCTCCTGTTTTCCGCCTGTGGTGTCCTTGTTGGCCATGGTCGAGTCGCCAATCATAAAGACGGTGAAACCGTCCTCACGACTTGACGACATCAATATTACCATCAGCAATAATAACGATACGAGCCTTTTCATACAATAATTGTTATTGATATTACAGGAATATTATCCATTGATGATTTTGACCATTTCATCGGCATCCACCATCTGCTGTTCGCCGGTGGTCATGTTCTTAAGCATCACCTTGCCCTCGGCAATCTCGTTTTCTCCGGCGATGGCCACAAACTGTATGCCTTTGTTGTTGGCATACGACATCTGCTTCTTCATCTTCGACGAGTCGGGATAAATCTCCGTGCGGATTCCAGCCTGTCGGGCCTTGGCCACAAGAGGCAGGCAATATGCCTGTTCCTTGACGCCGAAGTTGACAAAGAGAAGCTGGGTGCTGGTCACGGCCTCCTTGGGATATAGGTCGAGGGTGTTGAGCACGTCGTAGATACGGTCGGCACCGAAACTGATGCCCACGCCGCTTATCCCCGGCATTCCGAAGATACCCGTGAGATTGTCATAACGGCCTCCGCCCGTGATGCTGCCAATTGGGGTGTCGAGAGCTTTCACCTCAAAGATGGCTCCTGTGTAATAGTTGAGTCCACGGGCGAGAGTGAGGTCAAGCTGTATCTCATTCTTTAGGCCTACGGTCTTCAGGATATTGAGTATGAACTCCGTCTCCTCCACTCCCTTCAATCCTGTGGCACTATCCTTCAATACATCACGTATCACATTGAGCTTTTGGTCGTTATCACCACTAAGCTGAATTATCGGTTGAAGTTTCTCAATGGCAGATTCGCTGATTCCATCGCTGCGTAGTTCGTCGTTGACATTATCCAGACCAATCTTGTCCAATTTGTCGATAGCCACGGTGATATCGACGATTTTGTCGGCTTCACCAATCACCTCGGCAATGCCTGAGAGAATCTTGCGGTTGTTGATCTTTATCTGCACGTTGATGCCGAAACGGGTGAACACGGTATCGACAATCTGCATCAGTTCCACCTCGTTGAGCAGTGAGTCGCTGCCCACCACATCAGCGTCGCACTGGTAGAACTCGCGATATCGACCCTTCTGCGGACGGTCAGCACGCCAAACCGGCTGAATCTGATAGCGCTTGAACGGCAGCTGGAGTTCGTCGCGATGCATCACGACATAACGTGCGAATGGCACGGTGAGGTCATACCTGAGTCCTTTTTCGCATATTTTCGCGGCAAGTCGCAATGGATTGGCGTCTTTCAGTTGTTCGTTGTCAACCTTGCTGAGGAAGTCGCCACTGTTGAGAACCTTGAAGAGCAGCTTATCGCCCTCCTCGCCATACTTTCCCATCAGCGTCTGAAGAGTCTCCATGGCAGGCGTCTCTATCTGCTGAAAACCATATAGCGCATAAACAGAGCGGATGGTGTCGAAGATATAGTTGCGCTTTGCCATCTCGACAGGCGAAAAGTCGCGTGTACCCTTTGGAATACTTGGTTTCTGTGCCATGGTCTTATTTCCTCTCTATTGTCTGCGCACGGTCAGGACCGATTGAGATGATACAAATCGGCGTCTCGAGTTTCTTCTCCAAGAATGCGATGTAGTCTCTGAACTCCTTGGGGAACTGCTCCTCTGAAGTAAACTGTGTCATGTCGGTCTTCCATCCTGGCATCTCGACATATACAGGTTCAATTCCTTCTTCAATATTATATGGGAAGTAGTTGATTTCCTTGCCGTTTTGTTTGTATGCCACACATGCCTTGATAGTGTCGAACCCATCGAGCACGTCGCTCTTCATCATAATCAGCTTGGTCACGCCGTTGACCATGATGGAATATCTCAGTGCCACGAGGTCAATCCATCCGCAACGACGTTCACGGCCTGTGACCGCACCATATTCATGACCTATCTGACGGATGGTGTCGCCGGTGGCGTCAAAAAGCTCCGTCGGGAATGGGCCTGCTCCCACACGTGTGCAGTAGGCCTTCATGATGCCATAGACCTCGCCTATCTTGTTGGGGCCGATGCCAAGACCGGTGCAGGCACCGGCACAGATGGTGTTGGAAGAAGTCACAAAAGGATAACTGCCGAAATCGATGTCAAGCATGGTGCCCTGTGCACCCTCGCAAAGTATTGACTTGCCCTCACGAAGCAGTCCGTTGATTTCATGTTCGGAGTCAACGATGGGGAATGTGCGCAAGTATTCAATACCCTCCATCCATTTCTTTTCCACCTCGGTGATGTCATAGTCGAAGTTCATCGACTTGAGGATGGCGTCGTGGCGCGACTTGCACTGGGCATACTTCTCCTCGAAGTTTTCGAAGATGTCACCCACGCGAAGACCATTGCGCGACACCTTGTCGGTGTATGTCGGACCGATGCCCTTTCCCGTGGTGCCCACCTTGCTCTTGCCCTTGGCAGCCTCGTAGGCAGCGTCGAGCACGCGATGAGTAGGCATGATGAGATGAGCCTTGCGCGAGATGTGAAGGCGGTGGCGCAACTCGTGTCCGCTTGCCTCAAGAGCCTTCGCCTCGTCCATGAAGAGGTCGGGAGCCAGCACCACTCCATTGCCGATGATGTTCACCTTTCCTCCCTGGAAGATACCGGAAGGTATGCTTCTCAGCACATATTTCTCACCCTCAAACTCCAATGTGTGGCCTGCATTGGGACCACCCTGAAATCTGGCTACAACATCATAACGCGGGGTCAATACATCGACCACCTTACCTTTGCCTTCGTCGCCCCACTGCAATCCGAGCAGGACGTCAACTTTACCTTTGTTCATTTCTTTATAATATTATTTTGTTTCTTTTCTTTTGTCTTCTGCCTTGTCAGCATTGCCTGACACTTGCTGCACACACCATAGATATACACTGCGAAGCCGTCAGGACGAAACCTGTTGTGCTTTATGTCGGCCAACGACTGTATGACGGATGATGACTGTATCTCGGTCATCTTGCCGCATACGGTGCACACCTGGTGGATATGGTTGTCGCCATGAATACATGGCTCGTATCTCGTCTTGCCTTGCACGTTATGCCTTATTATCAGCCTTAGCTGGCCGAACAGGCGCAAGGTGTTGTAGAGAGTGGGCCTGCTGACGATGAAATGCATCTTTTCTTCAAGATAGGCACTCAAGTCGTCAAGGGAGAAATGGGAGCCGATGCAATACACCGCCTCAAGGATTTTGTATCGCTCAGGAGTCTTGCGATGATCATTCATCTCAAGATATTTGTCAAGCTGTCGTCTGGCATGTCCAAGCGCTTCCTTTTTGTCTTTTTCTCTCATCTTTGACTATACATTTCAATATATCGGGCACAAAATTACAAAAAAATACTTTAATAGCCGCATTTTTTTCTCAAAAAACCACTAAATTGGCTTTTTTCATAGCGGATTTTGCCATTCTTTCATAAACAAGTCCCAATTCGGCAAACCTAAGCACACTGTTGACCGCCGCTTTTCTCACCATTATCGAGTCGCCTTCGACAGCCGCGAGGGCTTGGTCGAGAAACTCGTTGATGCCACGCTCATTGGGTTCCTGACCATTCATGAAGAGTCGTGAGAGCACGTGGAAACCACACAGTTGATACAATGGTTTTTCAGAGGCAATCCACTTGTAGGCCTTGTCGGCCGCGAAGGGCAGACGCTGATACAGGTTGAATGATGCCAGTTCGGCTATCTCCTGCGATTCGGTCTGTTCCATCCATATATCCACTATCTCAGGCAGCATTTCATCGGCAGGCATTATCATTGTGGCCAGTATCTTGCACTCGCGCACGTTCTCCTTCCACAAGGCAATGGCCAAGTCGCGATTCTCACCTATCTCTTTGGCCTTGGCCTTGAGCATAGGCAGCGAGGCTCCCCAATTGACATGATATGCGGCTCCCTTCTCACGCATCGACTGTGACGTGGCTCCATCCATCATCAGGCGAAACGAGCGCTTGATGTCTTTCACTTGTTCGTTGATTTCGTCCTTTGTCATTTTTCAATTTCAGATTAATGTCGCGTATTGGCGGCTGTATCTCATCATCTGCTCACTGTAGGTCTCGGAATAGTCGAGACGGATATCCATGATTTCACCGTTTTCATCGGTGACAGGCACCATCCGGGGATTGAGGAATCCCTTGTATGGGGCGATATTCAGGTGTTTGTATCTCTCAAGCACTTCCGCATGCAATGAGGGATTGACCCTCACGCCATATTCTTCCACCAAGGCACGTCCTGACTCATAGTCTCCTTCGCTCTTGATTCGCTGGATTTCGGCGAGCAGGGCGGCAAACTGTCTTCGAAGGCCTTCATAGTCGTTGACCTGGACATAGGTCTTTCCATCTCGCTTTACCAGTTCCACGGCATCACCATTGGCCATGCACCAGTTGGCTATGAGTGCCCTGTTGCGCATGTGTGCCTCCTCTATCATATTGCCAGGGGGTATTCTCACCAACTGTGTCATGACACCATTCATTAAGTATGTGTAATACTGAGACTTATATGCCTCGCGGTCAGGTGTCAGTTTAAGTTCAGTGAGCTTTTCGTCGGCTATGTAATACAAGCCGAAGAGGTCGGCCCTTGCCTCCTCGATGGTGTTGCCGTAGGCCTTCAGTGCATCAGGACTGACCCCAGGGAGGAGTTGTCCGCTGCCGTGTCCGAGACATTCGTGCAGGTCAGTATGCAGGTCATCACAGATGTCGCCGTATTTTCTGACCATCTCCACCGTGGCGTTGTCGATGGCAAACTCCTCAAGGAATCCGTTGCCCTTGGCAGCCTTGTTGTAGGCATCGGTGAGATTGCATATGGTGACGCTCTTGCTGCCGTGCTGCGCCCTTATCCAGTCGGCGTTAGGAAGGTTGATGCCGATGGCCGTGGACGGATATTCATCACCGCCGAGCATGGCAGCGCAGATGACGTTGGCAGTGACACCCTTGACCACTTTCTTTCGGAATCTCGGGTCAACGGGAGAATGGTCTTCAAACCACTGTGCATTGTCGCTTATCGTGCGTGTTCGCTGAGTGGCGTCAAGGTCGGTATATTCCACGATACCCTCCCATGAGGCTTTGAGTCCCAATGGGTCACCATACACCTCGATGAATCCGTTGATGAAATCCACCCTTCCATCAAGACATTCCACCCACTTGATGCTATATTCGTCGAATGTACTGAGGTCGCCCGTGCGATAGTATCTGACGAGAGTGGCTATCACGTCGCGCTGACGGTCGTTCTCGGCATATCCCATGGCTTTTTCAAGCCAATGGATGATGTGGCATATAGCATTGGCATACAGTCCATTGGCGGAATAAACCTCCTCCACCAGTTGGCCCCGACGCTTGACGAGCCTTGAGTTGAGTCCGAATGAAGGGGAGTTTTCTCCCGCCTCCTGTTTGAGTTTGCCATAATATTCCTCTGCTTCCCGTTGACTTACTCCTTCATAATAGTTGCAGGCAGAGGTAACGACGAGGTCCTCGCCGTCGGCCTTGTTCACTCTCTTCGGCAGATAGTCCTTGTCGAAAATGACTTTCGAAATCACGTCGGCAAGATGGCCCACGGTCTCTCCGCTTTCGAGAGGCAGCATTTTGGCGTCCACCTTATTTAATATATCTCGGAAGTAGGTCTCGGAAAATTCAGGCTGGAACTTCTCGCAACCATAGTGGTGGTATATGCCATTGGAAAACCACACCCTTTTGAGGTAAGTCTCCAGTGCATGGAAATCCTCCGTCGTCCGGTCGATGGTCATTGTCGATACAATGGCTTCGAGAGTGCGGCGAATGACGAGATTATATTTTCCGAACTGGTCGAATGTGATGTCCCTGCCATAAAGTGTGGCTTTTGCGAGGCAGTATATAAGCCTTTTCTGCATAAGCGACAATTGCTCAAACCCGTTTAAGCGGTATCTGAGCAATTGTATGTCGGCAAATCTTTCACCGGAATAACAAAAAAAATTTTCTGTCATCAGTATTGAAAATTATTTTGCTTTTTTCTTTTGTAATGACGGATGCTGCTGGAGATGTTTCAGCCTGTAGTCGCGCGGGGTCATGTTCATCAGCTTATAGAATGAAGCATAGAACGACTGTCTGTTGGCAAATCCCACCATATCGCTCACCTCCTCCATTTTCAGATCTTGGTATCTCTTGTCCACGAGTATGGTCATCGCCTCCTCTATTCTGAACTTATTGACAAACGACGTATAGTTCATATGGAATCTAACATTCACGACAGCAGAGATATAGCGGGTGTTGGTGCCAAGGTCTTCAGCAAGTTTCTTGGCTGAATAGTCCTTGTCCTTATACTTTTTTTGCATCACGATGATATTGAGGATTTTCTCCTTCATTTCATCCATCAGCTTGGGGCTAACCAATGTACGATAGGCAGCTTCCTTCTCTTTTTTCTCAGTAATGTTATATTTTGCCATAATCACAATGAATTAAATTATTAATGTTTTTATTTAAGTGCAAAAATACAATTTTTTTTCGATACAAATCACATTTCGTTCATTTTTTTTCTAAAAAAATCATAACAGCACGTAAAAATCAGTTGAGATACATCGTCTTGTCCTCAATACCTGCCTCTTTCAAGGCTTGTTTGCGCTCCTGACAGGTACCGCAAGTGCCGCAGTGTATTTTCTCGCCCTTATAGCACGACCACGTCTCGCTATAGTCAATGCCGAGCTGCTTGCCCTTTCTGGCTATGTCGGCCTTGGTGATGTTGGTGTAGGGAGCCAGTATTCTTAACTTGCAGTATGTGCCAGCCTGGGTGGCTGCATCCATGGCGTCAATGAATTTGGGAGTGCAGTCGGGATAGATTGCATGGTCGCCGGAATGATTGGCGATATACACCGTGTTGAGCCCCATCGACTCGGCCATACCGGCTGCTACCGACAGCATTATGCCGTTTCTGAACGGCACCACCGTTGACTTCATGTTGTCATCATCGTAATTGCCGTCGGGCACTGCACTCGCCCCCTCAAGCAGCGAGCTTTTGAAATACTTGTGAATGAATCCTAAGTGAATGGTGTAATGCTTGATTCTGAGCCGTCTGCAGTGCATCTTGGCAAATGGTATCTCACGCATGTTGTGATTGCTGCCATAGTCAAAGGACACAGCCACCTTGATGCAGTCCTGATAGTCATACAGCATAGTGATACTGTCCATTCCACCACTCAAGATGATTAGTCCGTTTTTCATTTTGCTGCGATCATTTCTATTTCAACCAATGCCCCCTTTGGCAAGTCCTTCACGGCAAATGCCGAGCGCGCTGGATATGGCTCGCTGAAGAAAGAAGCATACACCTCGTTCATAGCTCCGAAATCAGCTATCTCTGAAAGCAAAACCGTGGTCTTGACCACATTGGACAGTCCTAAGCCTGCCTCTTCCAGAATTGCCTTGGCATTCATGATCGACTGTCGGGTCTGTTCTTTTATACCGCCTTCGGCAAACTCTCCTGTTTCAGGATTGATGGGCAACTGTCCTGAGGCAAACACCATGCCCCCTGCCTCAATGGCCTGGCTATAAGGTCCTATAGCAGCAGGCGCGTTTTTCGTAATAATAGCTTTCATTTCTCTTTTCTTTATACATTATTTAATATATAGATTGCAAATCCAATTATTTAATCTTTCATGTGCAAAGATACGAATAATAGTTGGGAAATGCAAACTTGACTTTGCATATTTAATGAATTTTCTATTAATTTATGGCATTTTGATGACATTGACGCAAAAAATATATAAAATATGTGTCTGTTCTTTGTATATTTCATAAAAAATGCCTAACTTTGCGTTCGAATTAGAAAATAAGTATCACATATATTTAATTATTTAAATAATTAGGAATTATGACAATTGATCAATTTAACTTTGCCGGTAAAAAGGCAATTGTGCGTGTGGACTTCAATGTGCCACTGAATGAAAATGGTAACGTGACCGACGAAACCCGTATCAAGGGTGCCCTTCCTACCCTGAAGAAGGTATTGGCTGATGGCGGTGCTCTCATTATGATGAGCCACATGGGCAAGCCAAAGGGTAAGGTGAAGAAGGAGCTCTCCCTCTCTCAGATTGTCAAGAACGTCAGCGACCACCTCGGTGTGGAGGTGAAGTTTGCAGGCGACTGTGCCAATGCCGACGCTGAGGTGGCTGCCTTGAAGGGCGGCGAGGCTCTCCTGCTCGAAAACCTCCGTTTCTATCCCGAGGAAGAGGGCAAGCCTGTTGGCGTAGAGAAGGGCACTCCTGAGTATGACGCTGCCAAGAAGGAGATGAAGGAGCGTCAGAAGGACTTCGCCAAGAAGCTCGCTTCTTATGCCGACTGCTATGTGATGGATGCATTCGGCACAGCTCACCGTCGTCATGCCTCCACAGCTGTCATCGCCGACTATTTTGACGCTGACAACAAGATGCTTGGCTATCTGATGGAGAAAGAGGTTACAGCCGTTGACAATGTGCTCAACAATATCAAGCGTCCGTTTGTGGCCATCATGGGTGGTTCGAAGGTGTCATCAAAGATTGGCATCATCGAGAATCTCCTCGGCAAGGTTGACAAGCTCATCCTCTGCGGCGGTATGACATACACCTTTGCCAAGGCACACGGTGGTGAGATTGGCGACTCTATCGTGGAGCTCGACAAGCTGGATGTGGCTCTTGGCGTGGAGAAGATGGCAGCCGAGAAGGGCGTGGAGCTCGTGCTTGGCACTGACTCTGTATGCTGCACAGGATATGACTTCAAGACATTCTCTGTCAAGGAAGGTGCAAAGATCCAGGTGTTCCCCTCAAATGCCATTGAGGCTGGCTGGGACGGACTCGACGCTGGTCCTGAGAGCCGCAAGAAGTTTGCAGCCGCCATCGAGGGTGCAAAGACCATCCTATGGAACGGTCCTGCCGGATGCTTCGAGTGTGAGGATTTCACTGCCGGTTCGCGTGCTGTCGGCGAGGCTATCGCCAAGGCCACTGCCGAGGGTGCCTTCTCGCTCATTGGCGGTGGTGACTCTGTGGCTTGTGTCAACAAGTTCGGACTGGCCGACAAGGTGTCTTACATCTCCACCGGTGGAGGTGCGCTGCTTGAGGCCATCGAGGGCAAGGTACTTCCTGGTATCGCTGCCATCAAGGGCGAGTAAGCCAGACTCTATAAGGAATAAAAAAAGGATGCAGCTTCACAGTTGCATCCTTTCTTTTTATTCAGTTGTATGATACTATTGACGTTTGTTATGTCTGCTCCAATCCTTCAACTTCATCCGGTGAAACTTGTCCTCGGCATTAATGGCTCGCATCACCTTTCTCGGAGACACCACGTTGAGCATCTTCACGTGATAGGCCTGCTGCAGCTTTTTGATGTCAAGGTCAATTTTATCCCTCTGCTTCACAGCATCGCGACATTCATCGTCTGTTGTAGGACAATTACGGTGCATCTGTTTTAACTTGTCAAAATACAACCTTTGTTTATTGTACATTTCCCGCATTATTGGAAACAGTTTTGCTGCTTCCTGCGGGGTGAGTTCAGCCTCGGCGGCTACGAATTTCTCCAACTCCGCCACGAACTGCTCTTGCGAGAGTCGCTTGCCTTGGCTTACCTCTGCAAAGATACTTCCACTAAACGATAGAAGCATCAGAACCAAAACTATTATATTATTAACTGCTTTCATAACAAAAAAATTATCTTTTATTCACTAATACATGCGATAATATCGCTATTGTCCATCATTGCACAGTCAACATAGTCATCGACATACTGGTCGTGGGCACTGACGAGGGCTTTATTGTCTGCGTTATCCTTATCTGCATGACCGCCTTTTGCGTTCCACCATACAAATCCGCCACAACACATGATGATGAAACATGCTGCAGCGACTATCCTGCGTATCATGACGGACATGCTCACCTTGCCTGCCTGCGGCTTCTGCTCAGGCAGCTTGGCCATGAACCTCTTGTTGAAGTCGTCAAAGTAGCCTTCAGGCGTCTTGAATGGATTATGTCTGTTCATATTCATTTATTTTTATTCATTTGACGTATTATTATATAAAAGGTTTAATCTTTGAAACCTAAAAAAATCTTAATTTTATTGACGGCTATATGATATGAAGCCTTCAATGCCCCTTCAGACGTGTTTAAAATCTGGCTTATCTCGGAATATTTCATTTCATCATAATAGCGCATGGTGAATACGGTGCGCTGCACGTCAGGCAGTTCGGCAATTGCCTCCTGAAGCATTGCCTCTGCCTTGTCACCGTCGAAGTATGCGTCGCCGAGCAGTGTGTCATGCAGCGGTTGCGAGTCAGCGTGTTGCTGGTTTTTTCTCAGATGGTCAAGACTTTCGTTGATAGCTATTCTGCACAGCCATGTGGTCAGTTGACAGTCGCCCCTGAACGAGTCGAGATTGGTCCATGCCTTCATCAGTGTGTTTTGCAGAACATCGTCGGCATCTTCATGAAACATTACCACACGACGTATTTTCCAATACAGCATCTCACTGTATTGCCTCACCACCTCCCCGAAAGCCTCTCTTCTCGACTTTGGGTTAAGCAGTCGTTGGGTCAGCCGGTCTCTTTCCGTCTTGCTCATTCAAAAACAAGCCATCAGCACGTATGGGGTGCCGATGGCAAATTAACTGTAAAAAATTATATTAAAAAATCTGAGTATGTCCAGGGTTGAATTATCCGATTGTCACCTTTCTGACGTGCGACTCCTTCTTGGCTGGATTGTCTATCTTGATGATATAGCATCCCTTGGGAAGGTTCAGATCCACACGCTGTGATGGGCTGTCAATCTTGACTGTCACCACCTTACGTCCTGTGAGAGATATAATTTCCATTGTCGAACCGACGGCCCCATTAACCGTCACGCTCGACTGCTGCACGCTAATCTCCACATTGTCCATAGCCATCGTGGGGATGCATATAAAGCTCATCAGAGCTATCATTGTCATTATAATAGTCTTTTTCATCGTCTGCATTTTATATATTTGCTGCAAAGATAGTGTTTTTTTCCTGACTTTCCAAATTATTTTGATTAAAAAATGTTGAATTGTGCATTTTCGTTTGCCAAAAGTGTGTTTGGAAAGACTTTCTTGGCTTCTTCGAGCAGTTTTACATCATTATTATATCTCTGTGAGAAATGTCCGATGATCAATTGTCGTGCACCGGCATCCCTTGCCACGGTGGCTGCCTCACTCGCAGTGGAGTGATAATGCTTTTCGGCCCTTGACTGATCCTCGTCGGCATAAGTGGCCTCATGATATATGGTGCACACACCCTTCAGGCGGTCGGCCAGGTCGGGCATGTACCTCGTGTCGCTACAGTAGGCATACGAGCGTGGAGGGTCGGCAGGAAAGGTCAGTATGCTTGCGGGGATGACCTCACCGTCAGGCGACACCCAGTCGATACCGCTCTTGATATTGTTGACCTGGCTTAACGGTATGCCATACATGTCTATCATGTCACGGCGGATGTGAGGTTGTCCTGGTTTTTCATTAAACAGAAAACCACAGCATGGCTGACGGTGACAGAGCGGAATGGTGGTGACCGTCATGCTTCGGTCTTCGAATATCACCTTGCTTTCATTGGTGTCGAAGGGGTGAAAGACCACCTCAAACTCAATGCGCTGACAGAAGAAGTCAAGTTCCATGCCAAAGAGGTCCTGATACTCCTTCGGTGCAAAGACATGAAGGGGTGCGGTGCGTCCGAGCATGCCAAAGGAAGAAATCATGCCGAGAAGGCCAAAACAATGGTCGCCATGAAGATGTGAAATGAAGACATGTCCGAGCTTGGTGAACCTGATACGCGAGCGGCGCAACTGCAACTGTGTCCCTTCGCCACAATCCACCATAAACTGCTTGCCTCGCAATTCGATGATTTGTGACGAAGGGTTGTGGCGCATGGTTGGCAGCGCACTTCCACATCCTAATATATATACCTTGAACGGGTCCATTGCAGCTTATCTGTCGTTGCTTGCGCGTCCGTATTCGAAGATGTCCTGACTGTCATGGAATATGAGGGAGTCGGCGTCCAGCTTGTCGATGGTGTACCATACCGTCTCTTCCTCGTCGCCACCACCCTCGCGGACAAGATTGATTTCGAGTTTGCCGTCAATAATATTCCATGTCTTGTAGATAATAGATGGCTGTTCGATACTCTCGGCTATTCCGCCGTCCTTGATTCTGATTCCCACTTCCGAACTTCCGTCTATAGGATTGGGCATCAGCCAGTTGCCCATAAGCACGGTTTCATTGATGACGGTCTTGACCAACTTCTTGTCATGGCTCATCACCACGGCAAGCCTGTCGCCTGGCTCATAGTTGCCGAGCACCTGGTTGTTGTCGCGCGCCTCCACTACGCTCAGGTTCATGGTGTCGCCCATGTCGGTGAGCAGTTGAAGACTGTTCATTGCCACATCCTGTCCGCAGAGTCCATAGATTGTGACATCCCTGATGCTTACACTGTCGATGATGGTGTCATTGACGTCGCGCTCGCCTCCTGTCGTCTGTTGCTTGTTGCCACAAGCGGCGATTGCCATAACTGCGATGGCAAATGTCGCCATTCCTAATAGTTTTCTCATATTGCTATAGTTTTTATGAATTCGTAATTTGATTTTCTGAAGCATTCAACACTCCTGGCCCTTGGCGTCTTCCCATAGCCGGTCCATCTCTTCGAGGGTCATGTCCTTCAGCTGTTTCCCCATCTTGATACTGTGCTCCTCGATATAGTTAAACCTGCGTATGAACTTTGCGTTGGTCTTCTCCAATGCAGTGTCGGGATTGATTTTGTAAAGCCTTGCGGCATTGATGACACTGAAGAGGAAGTCGCCGAGTTCCATGGTGGAGTGCTCCTTGTCGCCATTCTTCAGCTCAGCCTCCAGTTCGCCGAGCTCTTCCCTCACCTTTGCCCACACGTCATCCTTGTCTTCCCAGTCAAACCCCACATTGCGAGCCTTGTCCTGTATGCGGTATGCCTTGATCAGCGAAGGCAGTGCAGCCGGCACCCCTGAGAGTACGCTTTTGTTGCCGTCTTTTTCCTTTAGCTTTATCTGTTCCCAGTTTTCTGTCACCTGCTGGGATGTCTTCGCGTTCTGCATTCCCTCTGCCTCATTGGCATCATCCCCTTCGGGCACGTAAGGCAGCGGGCGCGGACTGCTTGCCCCGACCTGCGATGGATGGTACACATGCGGATGGCGGAATATGAGTTTGTCAACGAGCTGGTCACACACGTCGGCTATGTCAAACACGCCCTCCTCACTGCCTATCCTCGCATAGAAGCATACATGCAGCAGCACGTCGCCAAGCTCCTTGCAGATATTATGACTGTCATTGTTCATCAGTGCGTCAGCAAGTTCGAAAGTCTCCTCGATGGTATTGGGCCTCAGGCTCTCGTTGGTCTGCTTCCTGTCCCACGGACAATTCTCCCTTAAAGTGTCGAGAACGTCCAAAAGTCGGCCAAATGCGGCCATTTTTTGCTCTTTTGTATGCATTTTCTACGTAAATCAATAATATTTTCTGCAAAAGTAATAATTTTCCGCGAATTTTTAGTAATTTTGCAACGTTTTTTACAACGATTTATATATTTAACATAAAAAATAATGGAAATACAAAGCAAATACGACCCCAAAGAAGTGGAGTCGAAGTGGTATCAGTATTGGCTTGACAACAAATTGTTCAGCAGTAAGCCTGACGGTCGCGAACCATACACGATTGTGATTCCGCCGCCAAATGTCACCGGTGTTCTCCACATGGGACACATGCTCAACAACACTATCCAGGACATTCTCGTCCGCAGGGCGCGCATGGAGGGCAAGAACGCATGTTGGGTTCCCGGCACTGACCATGCATCCATAGCCACGGAGGCCAAGGTGGTGAAACGCCTCGCCGAACAAGGCATCAAGAAGCACGACCTATCACGAGACGAGTTTCTCAATCATGCCTGGGACTGGACCAACGAGCATGGAGGCATCATCCTCAAGCAGCTCCGTCGTCTCGGTGCGTCATGCGATTGGGACCGCACGGCATTCACAATGGACGAGAAGCGTTCGCAGAGCGTCATCAAGGTATTCGTTGACCTCTACAACAAGGGACTCATCTATCGCGGACTACGTATGGTTAACTGGGACCCAAAGGCACAGACAGCCCTCAGCAATGAGGAGGTGGTATATAAGGATGAGCAGTCGAAGCTCTACCATCTGAAGTATTATGTTGACGGACTTGACAGCCTCGACAATGAGGAGCAGCTTGCCGCTGATGGCAATGTCGTCCACCACGACGAAAAGGGATTTTATGCCGTTGTGGCCACCACACGCCCTGAGACCATCATGGGAGACACTGCCATGTGTATCAACCCCAAGGACCCCAAGAACCAGTGGCTCAAGGGACGGAGGGTGATCGTTCCTCTCGTTGGACGTGTCATCCCCGTCATCGAAGACAGATATGTGGATATCGAGTTCGGCACGGGATGCCTCAAGGTCACACCGGCCCACGACACCAACGACTATATGCTCGGCAAAACACACAACCTCGACACCATCGACATCTTCAATGCCGACGGCACCATCTCACAGGAGTCACCGCTCTATGTGGGCATGGACCGCTTCGACTGCCGCCGGCAGATTGCCACCGACCTTCAGCAAGCCGCTCTCATGGAGCGTGTCGAGGACTATAACAACAAGGTTGGCTATTCAGAGCGCAATCCCGACACTGCCATCGAGCCAAGGCTCTCGCTGCAGTGGTTCCTCAAGATGCAGCACTTCGCCGACATCGCCCTGCCTCCAGTGGTCAACGGCGAGATGAACTTCTATCCCGCCAAGTACAAGGCAACATACAAGAACTGGCTTGAGAACATACAGGACTGGTGCATATCGAGACAACTATGGTGGGGACACCGCATTCCCGCATATTACTTTGGCGACGGTGAGGACGACTTCGTAGTGGCAGAGACCGCACAGGTGGCCCTCGAACTCGCGCGCCGGAAAAGCGGACGCTCTGAACTTGACGCAGCTGAACTCCGTCAGGACGACGACGCCCTTGACACATGGTTCTCATCATGGCTGTGGCCAATATCTCTCTTCGACGGAATCAACAATCCAGGCAACGAGGAGATAAAATACTACTACCCCACCAGCGACCTTGTCACCGCTCCCGACATCATATTCTTCTGGGTGGCACGAATGATCATGGCCGGCGAAGAGTATATGGGCACATTCCCATTCAAGAATGTTTATTTCACTGGTATCGTGCGCGACAAACTCGGACGCAAGATGTCCAAGTCGCTCGGCAACTCCCCCGACCCCATCGAACTTATCGAGAAATTCGGAGCCGACGGTGTCAGAATGGGCATGATGCTCTCTGCACCGGCAGGAAATGACATACTCTTCGACGAGAGCCTCTGCGAGCAGGGACGCAACTTCAACAACAAGATATGGAATGCCTACCGACTCGTCAAGGGATGGCAGACCGTCGATGTAGAGCAGCCGGAGGCCAACAGGATTGCAGTGGAATGGTTCAACTCCAAACTGAAGGCTGTCAATGCCGAAATCGACGACCACTTCCGCAAGTATCGCATTTCCGACGCCTTGATGACCGTTTACCGTCTCTTCTGGGACGAGTTCTCATCATGGTATCTTGAAATGGTCAAGCCTGAATATCAGCAACCTCTCGACCGCACCACATACGATGCCACATTGCGCTTCTTCGAGACACTGCTCAAGATGCTCCACCCCTTCATGCCATTCATCACCGAGGAACTATGGCAGAACATCTATGAACGTCAGACAGGCGAGTCCATCATGCGCGACAGCCTTAAGCTCGACGCCCCCTCACCAGCTGACTCAGCCATCGTCGCCGACATTGAGGTGCTCAAGCAGGTTGTAGCCGGAGTGCGCACGGTGCGCAACCAAAAGAATATATCCCCGCGCGAGGCTCTGCGACTTCAGGTTGTAGGCAGTGACACTCTCAAGACCTACGACCCTGTCATCACCAAGATGGCAAATCTCTCAGCCATTGAGATTGTCAGCGAGAAGGACTCCACTGCATCAGCCTTCATGGTTGGCACCACGGAGTATGCCGTGCCTCTCGGCGAGATGATTGACGTGGCAGCGGAAATCGAGAAGGCCGAAGCCCAGCTTCAGCATCTCGAAGGTTTCCTCATTTCCGTGAGAAAGAAGCTCGGCAACGAGAAGTTTGTCGCCCATGCCCCGGAGGCTGTGGTGGCCATGGAGCGCAAGAAGGAAAGCGACTCCCTTGAGAAGATTGCAGCCCTTAAGGAGACCATTGCAGCTCTCAAAGGTGAAAAATAATGTTGTTTTTATGTGGGAAATACACTAAATAGACATCATTTCAATACAAAATCAAAAAAAAAGGCGGAAAAATTTGCATATTCCGTCTTTTTTTCGTACCTTTGCACCCGCAAATGGGGTTCCGTAGCTCAGTTGGATTAGAGCAACGCCCTTCTAAGGCGTGGGTCTAGGGTTCGAATCCCTACGGAATCACGTATAGCTAAGGCTAAGATGCTGACTTTCAGCGTTTTAGCCTTTCTTTTTAGACCCAAACACCCAATATAACGCCCAACATTGGTACATTTTACCGACTTTTATGGTACATTTATGGAAGGTGGATTTGAGTTTTCTTTTTTTTGCTTTGTAGGGGAGAGTGGTTCTTGGTTGGTGGTCCTGAATGACCCAAAAGTTCACTTTTCACCTGGAATTTGTCTCGTTTTGGATTGTCTTATTATTATATTATATATATATAAATAATTTAATTATTAATAAGGTACGCAGGTTATATATATAGGGACTTGGATTTCACCTAATCTGAAAAACTCCCCCCTATAAAGCAAATACAAACTGGTTTTGGATAAATAAGTCCACCTTTTACGTCAAAATCACGGGATTTTCGGGATTTTCTGAAAACAAGGAAAAAGACCTATTTTCATCATGAGGACATGATGGACCAATGTGGCTTTGTGAGGACAGGAAAATCGAGACGATTTCCAGGTGAAAAGTGAAGATGGGAAAAACGAGACGATTTCCAGGTGAAAAGTGAAAATGGGATGGCGGAGGTTATGAGGGACGTCGATTAAGGTTCGCTTTGGGTTCGCTTGTTCTTCAGTGATTCATTTCTCCCTATTAAGCAATGGAGCGAAGGTTCATCGAATTTGGAGCGAAGGAAGAGCGAAGGAAGAGCGAAGGGACCCCGCAGCAAAACTGCGGGGAACGGTGGCTCGTTGGCGATGATGAGACGGTGGCTCGTTGGCGACGATGAGACAGGGGAAGGGGTAATTAAGAGGATCACAAATAAGGAAATTCACTTTTCACCTGAAAATCGTGATGAAAAGCTAAATTTGGATGACGGAAGAAACGCGGCTGTATGCTTTTATTCACTGCGCCTGTGGGCTGGCTTGTCAAGCCAGCACTGCATATAGAGCCACCAACGGCGGTCGCCCACCTGAGTTGCAAGACTGATGTGAGTAAGCCAGTTCATGAAGCGAGTTCGACGATTGGCATGCCAATTGACAAAATAATACGTACCCCACACAAACACCATAGCCGCACCGACCACTACATACAACTGCATATCGAGACCAGCATGGAAATGTACAGTGGCAACATACCAGATGAAGACGATAAAGACATCAATCAATATCTCGGAGATGGCAGTGACGACATGCGACACACCTACACGAATGAAGATATGATGAAGATGGGTCTTGTCAGGACGGAATGGACTGAAGCCGTGAACCACGCGGGCAGTCATCACACGGAGCGTGTCGGCCACGGGAACACTCAGGATGGCAATGGCGAGGGCAACCATGTTGAAGTGATACATAGACACTGTATAAACCAAACGGCCGTCGGAGCGCAACAGGCATATCACGAACCAGCTCATCAGCATGCCAAGCATCATCGTACCTGCGTCGCCAATGAACATCTTGCTCTTGTTGCCAAACACATTATGCAGCACAAACGGCACGAGTGCTCCTGCCATCACAAAGGCCAACATGGCATTGACCACGTCGTGGGCATATAGAAAGGCCACTCCAAACATGCAGCAGCACGTGATGCACAGTCCGCTCGACAAACCATTGACACCGTCAATCATGTTGATGGCATTGATGATGCCCACACTGGCAAAGACGGTCAAAGGCACTGCCACATACCATGAATAGCTGCCTATGCCCCACTGCCCATGGAGTGAGTCGATACATCCGCCACTCATGTAGATCATCGCCAGGACAGAAAGGATCTCCACCATAAAGCGAGTGGTGGGAGTAAGTCCAAGAAGGTCGTCCATTGCGCCAACATAAAGCATCACGGACAGACTAAGCACAACGGGCAAGACACTGACCACAGGAGTCATCTCCAAATATGTCATGGCTGCACTGCCCATGAACGTGGCAAAGATGAAACCGAAATAGACAGCCACGCCGCCAAGTATGGGAACGGGACGCTTCTGGAGCTTTCTTGCGTCGGGATTGTCCACCAAATTCTTACTCTTGGCAAGAACAAGAACCTTGAAATATATCATCTTTACGGCTATTACAGCCAAAACAGATGATAAAGCTATTATAAGATATTCAATCAGTAAGTCCATATAATTTTAACCTATTTAATAAAATGTTTGTCCTTATATCGTGGCAAAGTTACGAATATTATTTCATACTGCCAATTATTTTATGTATTTTTTATGAATAATTAACAATGAAAAGAGTCCAGGCAGATATGTCACTAATTGAAGAAATTCCACGAGAGACCGATGCGGAGCACCTTTCCGTTGGCGGGATAATGAGGGGCAAGGAAGTACTGCCTGCTGCCGCTGCCAGCGTTGACATGGCTCATCATGACGAAGAAGCGCGTGTGTTTGAGGTGCATGTTGGCATATACATCGACGAATGGATATCCGCCAATCTTCTGTCTGCTCGCTGCATTCTGCTGCACTGCAAACTGGCTTAGCTGCGGACAATAGTCGGGAGCGTAATACTTGGTGAAGAAATAACCGTCGGCACCGAGATCGACGGCAAGTACACCAGCAATCTTGAACTTCAGATAGAGGTTGGTGAAGACATTCACGGAAGGGACAGGCAGTATGTCCTCCTCGCTCGATGTCTGGAACGTGAGGATATTCTCCCATCGCAGTGGTCCGAGACGGAAGTCCTGCATGAGTTGGGCGGTCATGAGGTTGATGTTCTTGCCCGACTGCTCCACTGAGGCGTTGAGGTTGGTGCGTCCTGACGTGGTGGCGTCGTATGTCATGCCGAAATAAGTATAGTTTTGTATCTCTTCTACAGCCACACGCAGTCGCGTGTTGGTCTTGCGATAGGTGAATAGTCCCTCGATGCGTGTCCGTGTCTCCTTGTCGAGGCTCTTGTCCCACCATATATGCTTTGAATGATAATGTCGCTGATAGAACGTGGGGTTGAGACGATAGAAACGGGCCTTGGCACCGAGTGTGACAGTATCGCCGAGAAAGCGGAAATTGAGGTCGGTGGCGAAATCGACCTTGAGCTGGCCTGCATCCTCTCCCGCAAGCCATGTCTCCGCCATGAGATTATAATGTAGCGTCTTGCCCTGGGTCTTTATGAGTTGTCCGCCGATGGATACGTTGTGCTCGTTCCATCGCCCCATCACAGTGCGTCTGTCATCGCCCTCTCCGATGAGGTCGGGCATTTGAAACCTTCTGAGTTCATGCGTGGCGAAGACCTTGAGTCCCGCCTTCGCCCACTTGTTGAAGCCTTCGAGCATTGCAAGGGCCACGGTGTTCTTCATCGAGAAATGGCGTGTGCGGTCGAAGATGGAGTCGCCCCTGTATGCATTGTCGGCATTGAGGTCGTAATATGTGGCGGCATAATAATCCGCCGGGGAGTCGTAGGCCTGGTAGATACGTCCGTAGTTGTTGAGGTCGAGGGTGTGTACAAGACTCGTCACGGGGACGTACTCGCGCTTGGTGGTGTCGGCGAGAGCCTGCATGATACTGTCTCGAGCCACACTGTCCTTCTGCAACTTAGACTCCGCGGCAAACTTGCGGGCCTGTATCTCATCGGCAGTCATCGGCACATTTCGGTAGAAGCCGAAGCTGTACCTGTGTGTAAGGAAAAAGTGGATGTTGTCATTTCGGTTCCAGTTGCGCTGCAACACGGTGGGAATCTCGTCCTCAAGAAACTTGTCGTCGAATGTTTCAGGATGAGTGATATAGTTGTCGTCGGTGATGCCTCCGTTTTCCGCCACCTTTTGATGATAGACAGAGAACATCGTGTGCATCTTGTACCTGTCGCCGTCGTATGAGCCATAAATCGTGGAACCGAAATGCGACGTGCTCTGGTTGGCGTAATATCCCCTGGCATAGGAATAGTTGAGGTCGAAGCCGAAACCGAGTCTTTTATTGACATTATTGGCAAAGACGACATCGATATGGTCCTCGCCATTGAGTTTGTTGCCGCAGTTGTCGTAGGTGATGTTCGTGATCGGCGAGAGTGTGTTTGTGAAGAAAATGTTATCAGGCTCCTTCATCACGTGTGAATAAGGCTGGACGAAAAGGAACTGGCTTGTCAGCGGGCGGTCGATGGCAATACGGTTGTGCCTCGGGGTATAATTGTTGCCCGTGGTATTGTAGTCGCCATATTTTCCGGTGTTGAAGATGGTGTTCATAAAGAGATGTGGCATAGTGTCGGGAAGTGCCGGAAAGACGTCTCCAAACTTCCTGTCAACCTTCCATACCTTGAGTCCTTTTGGTATCTCCTTATTTCGCGTGGTATCATTATTGTGCATGTTGAAGTTGCGGTTGGATGTGTTGTTGTCACCGTCGATGCGGTCCCTTCCGCCCATTTCGTTCATTTGCCTGAGCGTATTTTGCGCATAGGCGACACATACAGTCAGCATCATGCAGCACAATGCAGACAGAAATCTATTCATTGTCTTGGGGTTTGTAAATTATCCTAAGTGCTATCTCAATGGTCTTGACCACGATGGCAGCTCCGACGATTATTCCCCATACGGGATAGTCGGCCACCATACGTCCCGGGGCATAGAAAAACGTGGCAATGGCTCCCACTACCATCAACATGAATATGATGTTGAGCACATTGCGCATGTGGAAGACACGTGTGTGCGGATTGGTGTGCCTGCGTTCGGGGCGCTTCCAGATAGAGTCGAGTTCCTGTTGTGACATAATGTATGCTCCTCTTTATTTCACGTCATTCAGCTTGTCTTTCTTTTTGCCGTTGAGTATTTCGTCGAGCTTGGCAAAGAGATAGTCCTTGCGGTCGATGGTCTTCCGGCGAAACTTCCCGCTGAGCCTTGCGAGCTTGTTTTTCTTGGAGTTGAGTCCGTTGGCGTCGTCAATCCACTCCTCTGCGCGATATGTCACGGGATTGCGCTCCTCATCGTAGAGATAATAAATGCGGCTCATGACAACCTTTGCCATGCCGTCGGCGCAATCCACCCTGAGTGTGTAATAGAAGCGGGTGCGGTCGAGCACAAGGGCGTTGCTCTTGAAGACGAGCCACTCCTGATAGCTTCCCACGAGCTGTCTGTTCTGCTCATCGGCGAGGGCCACCGTGCTGTGCTCAAGTTGGTTGGGCTGTCTTGTCAGACGCTCCATATAAGCCTTGATGGCATTGAATATCTCGGCAGCCGACTTGCCTGGGGCAGCGATGTCGGCGGCAAATGCCACACGTCCGGCGACGAGGGGGACGGCACCTGCGAGGTACTTGCTGTCGGGATTGGACCTCTCTGACTTGGGCAGCTCTTTCTGCTCTTGCTGACGGTCCATTTCCTCCCATTCGTTCTGTGCATTGGCAAAGGCGCATACAGCCGATGCCAGCAGTATCATTATCGTTTTTTTCATCGTTTATGTTATTTATTCCGTGCAAAGGTACATAAAATATGTCAAATGACAATAATATAAGTATATATATTAACTATTTTTTTCCTTTTTCTTTGTCAATTCGGGATTTATTCGTACTTTTGCATGAAAAAAGAACAATATAATGAAGTTTATAGCAGTTATACCGGCCAGATACGCATCGACGCGTTTTCCAGGCAAACCGCTTGCCATGCTTGGCGGCAAGATGGTGATCGAGAGAGTGTATGAACAGGTGAGCAAGGTGATCGACGACGTGTATGTTGCCACCGACGACGAGCGCATCATGAAAGCGGTGGAGGGCTTTGGCGGAAAGGCCGTCATGACATCCCCCGCCCACAAGAGCGGCACCGACCGCATCGAGGAGGCAGTGGAGCTGACAGACTCCGACGCCGACGTGGTCATCAATGTTCAGGGCGACGAGCCATTTATTCACAGGTCACAGATTGAGGAGGTGTGCAGATGTTTTGATGACAAGGACACGCAGATAGCCACCTTGGGCAAGCCATTTGGCTCAAAGCCCGAAGACCTTGCCGCCATCGAGAATCCCAACTCGCCCAAGATAGTCGTCAGCCGACAAGGCTACGCGCTATACTTCAGCCGCAGCGTGATACCCTATCTCCGCGGCAAGGACAAGAACCAGTGGCCTGAGTCATTCCCCTACCTGAAGCATATCGGCATGTATGCCTATCGCCGCGAGGTGCTGAGGGAGGTCACACGGCTTCCACAGGGCGAACTGGAGAAGGCCGAGAGTCTGGAGCAGTTGAGATGGCTTGAGAACGGCTACAGAATCAAGGTTGGACTGACCGACATCGAGACGGTGGGCATCGACACCCCCGCCGATCTGGCAGAGGCTGAGAGAAGACTGGCTGAGGGCAATGAGTGAGTTCAGGTTCAAGCAGTTCACCGTTAGACAGGATCGCTGCGCCATGAAGGTGGGTATGGACGGCGTGACACTTGGTGCATGGGCGGCAGCCGACAGGGACGCTTCCACGGTGAGACGCATCCTTGACATAGGGTGCGGCACCGGTCTTATCTCGCTGATGGCAGCCCAGAGATTTCCCATGGCAGAGGTGGTGGGCATTGACATCGACAAGGATGCCGCCCAACAGGCTGAGGAGAATGTCAATGCCAGTCATTACAAGCATAGAATCAAGATATTATGCTCATCTCTTCAAGAATTTATCGAGGGTGACAAGCCACAGATATTCGACGCCATTATATGCAATCCGCCCTACTTCGACAATTCACTGGAATGTCCCGACAGCAAGCGCACCTTGGCACGCCACAACGCCACATTGCCCTTCCCCACCCTGATGAAGGCCTCGCGCCGGATGCTTGCCCCCAGCGGCACGCTCTCGATAGTGATACCCACCGAGGGAAGACACACGATAGAAGACGAAGCCATCTTCGCAGGACTGACCCAGACCAAGCGCACTGCAATAGTGACGCGCGAGGGAAAAAGCCCGAAGCGATGGCTATTGGAATTCACGTTGCCAAATGGAGAAGAGACATACGTGACACATAGGATGGCAAACAACCAATTGTCGCTCGAAAGTGCCGAATATGCCCTTCTGACGGCGGATTTTTACCTCGATAGGGGCAAAAAAAGTTAAAGAGTTAAAAATGATACCCAAAAATTAGTATTTTCTCAGATTTTTGCCGTATCTTTGCAGTGCTTTAGAAAAAGCGCAACTTATTTATTAATTTTTAAATATAAGAAGGAATATGCAGTATTCTAATGAAGTCAACAACATGTGCGTTGTTGCAAAGGGTCCAAACCATGGACCAGCTCCAATTCCTGAAGAGGGAAAATGGATTCAGGCAAAAGAGATTAAGGACATCTCAGGTTACACCCACGGTGTGGGTTGGTGTGCACCCCAGCAGGGAGCCTGCAAGCTCTCTCTGAATATCAAGGAGGGTGTGATTCAGGAGTGTCTGGTAGAGACAATCGGATGTACAGGTATGACCCACTCGGCAGCCATGGCTTCTGAGATTCTTCCTGGCAAGACCATCCTTGAGGCTCTCAACACTGACCTTGTATGCGACGCCATCAACACCGCCATGCGCGAGCTGTTCCTGCAGATTGTCTATGGTCGTTCACAGAGCGCCTTCTCAGAGGACGGACTTGTTATCGGTGCCGGACTTGAGGACCTGGGCAAGGGTCTGCGCAGCCAGACTGGTACACTCTATGGCACAGTGGCCAAGGGTACACGCTATCTTGAGCTGACAGAGGGCTACATCACCAAGATGTTCCTCGACAAGGACAGCCAGGTATGCGGCTATGAGTATGTTCACCTCGGCAAGATGATGGAGGCCATCAAGGCTGGTATGGACGCCAACGAGGCAGTGAAGAAGTTCACCGGTTCTTACGGACGTACAAAGGCCGAGCAGGGAGTTGTTAAGAGTATTGACCCACGTAAAGAATAATAAGGAGATACATATATGATAAGAGAAGTGAAATTCGAGAGCCAGGAGCGCAGAATCAAGCAGGTTATCGCCGCTCTGAACGAAAACGGTATCAAGGATATCGAAGAGGCTAATCAGATTTGCGAGAGCATTGGTGTTGATCCTTACAAGATTTGCGAGGACACTCAGGGTATCTGCTTTGAGAATGCCAAGTGGGCATACGTTTGCGGTGCCGCTATCGCCATCAAGAAGGGTGTGAAGAGCGCTGCCGAGGCTGCCGAGGCTATCGGTATCGGCCTTCAGAGCTTCTGCATCCCTGGTTCTGTGGCTGACGACCGCAAGGTGGGTATCGGCCATGGCAACCTGGCTGCACGTCTGCTCCGCGAGGAGACACAGTGCTTCGCCTTCCTCGCAGGCCACGAGTCGTTCGCAGCTGCCGAGGGTGCCATCAAGATTGCCGAGATGGCCAACAAGGTGCGCAAGAACCCTCTCCGCTGCATCCTCAACGGTCTGGGCAAGGACGCTGCCATGATCATCAGCCGTATCAACGGATTTACATACGTACAGACCAAGTTTGACTACTACACCGGCAAGGTGAACGTGGTTAACCGCACTGCCTACTCAGACGGTCCCCGCGCCAAGGTGAACTGCTATGGTGCCGACGACGTACGCGAGGGTGTTGCCATCAACTGGCTGGAGGATGTCGATGTTTCCATCACAGGTAACTCCACCAACCCCACCCGTTTCCAGCACCCAGTAGCCGGTACATACAAGAAGGAGCGCGTGCTTGCCGGCAAGCCCTACTTCTCAGTGGCCTCAGGTGGTGGTACAGGCCGTACACTCCATCCGGACAACATGGCTGCAGGTCCTGCTTCTTACGGTATGACCGACACACTCGGACGAATGCACTCTGACGCTCAGTTTGCAGGTTCGTCTTCTGTGCCTGCACACGTTGAGATGATGGGATTCCTTGGTATGGGTAACAACCCGATGGTAGGTGCCACAGTGGCTGTGGCTGTGACTGTCGATATGGCCCTCAACAAGAAATAATCTGCACTCATCCTCAATTTAATAGATTAATACAAATTTTCGTCCCCTGCAATTTCCGTTTTCCCGATGGATTGCAGGGGATTATTTTTCATGCGAGACATTATTTGCAAAACTTAAATTATTCTTATTCCACATGAGGACACTAACGGCAATGGCCCTCGCCATCATAACGGCCTTGGCTACCTGTGGCGAGACCAAGGCGGCAAACAGAATAATCAGCAGCGACATACGGACACTGCAAACCATAGCCGGCACGGACTGGCTGTCGCCTCCGATAGTCAGCCTTGACAAGATGGCAAGCGGTGAACAACCCATAGTCATCTCTTTCGACGAGATGTCGCACGACTACCGCCGACTGATATGCCATATAGACCATTGCGAGGCCGACTGGACAGTGACGGAGGGCCTCTTCGACACCAACTGGATGGAGGGGTTCAACGACTTCCCCATTGACGACTTCACAAAGTCAATCAACACCACCTTCCTATATACCCACTATAGGATAACACTGCCCAACGACCTCTGCCGACTGAAGATGAGCGGCAACTACAGGGTGAGCGTCACTGACGAGAACGCTCCGGAAGACACACTTCTCACGGCAGAGTTCATGGTGAGCGAAGACTGTTGCAA
This sequence comes from Prevotella sp., assembly GCA_034101015.1. GTDB lineage: Bacteria > Bacteroidota > Bacteroidia > Bacteroidales > Bacteroidaceae > Prevotella. The sequence goes on along the minus strand of JAXEKN010000099.1, from coordinate 58,701 downwards.
CATGACACTCGAAGCAACCACCAACACCGACATCGATGTCAACAACAGCCACCAGCAACTGTCAATGCGACTGGACTATCCCCAGCTCACGGTGAGCGATCCCCAGGAACAACTCATCACAGTGGTAAGACAGAACTTCAGCGACGACAACATGGTATGGGACGTGAAACCCGACTTCGTGGCCAACAACCAGATGACATGGCAGCACAACAGGCGACTGATTTTCCCAGGCGGAAACGAATACCATAAATTTGAAACCCTCGACCTATCACATCCCACAATGGGAATAGAACATATCGCATGGGACGGAAAATGCTTTGACGCATGGACCTTTATCGACGAGCCACGCCGCAACTACCTGTATGACGAGGATGCCGACGGAGCCTTCATCATACGCAACAGTGACTACTCAGAATCGGAATATACATGCGACTATGCATGGGTGAACTACACGCTGCACTCGGGAATGCCATTGGACGGTGACGTATATATCGACGGATGGTGGACTACGGACGCAGACAGAAGCAACTACCGAATGACATACAACCCTGAAGACAAGGCATACCATATAAGACTGCTGCAAAAACAAGGCCACTACTCATACCGCTATATGCAGAAACGAAAGGACGGAAAGATGACCTTGGCGGAAACAGAAGGCAATTATCACGAAACAGAAAACACATACCATGTCATGACCTACTATCGTCAACAAGGCGGAAGGACATGGAGGCTCGTGGCTTACGCATCCTTGGTATTCCCCGACGCTTCACGCCATTGATAAGGCGTCATCTTGTAATGATGATAGAAGCAGGCTACAAAGAAATTCGGGGATGAGAAATGATATATCTCCGCAATATCCTCCACGGGAATATCGGTGGCGGTCAAGTCGCGGGCTGCTCCCTGAAGCTGTATGGCTATCGTGAGCAGGCGTGGGCTCTTGAAGAGATTGCGCGTGGCTATATCATATAGTTGGGTGATGGTCATGCCATGCTTCGCCGCCAACTTCACGAGAGTGTCATGATCGACATCCTTGCCCTGAACCATCAACGGTTGCATGTCGAGCATAAGACGTACAAAAGTCTCCTCCAGTTCCACATTGCCCTCGATGTCCTCGCCTGACATATCATCAGAGTGAGGAGTGAGCATCTCAGTGCGACATGCCTCCGCACGTGTCAGATAGCTGGACATACGGCGTGAGAGTTCCAACTCGCCGATGTTGCGTCGCATCTTCAGACGGTAGTTGCCTGAGAACATCACGACATTCCACACTATGAGGGCAATAAGTATGAAACCAAGAAGAAGGGACAGACCCGTGGTGCGCCACCATGGCTCCTGAACATTGATGACCACGCGCATAGGGGGCGTGTTCCACTTGTCGGGATACATCGACGCCTGCACCTCTACAACATATTGCCCTGGCTTCAATGCCAACAGTGGAAGATGCAACTGACCACGGGAGTCAACCAATCCGCGGGAGTTGTAAAAAGACAATACCTTCCATTCCTCCTGCACCTTAGACACTCTCACCCTATAGTACGTCTGTATCGGACGGAAATAGTTGAGGGCTGAGAACTTCAGTGAAAGAGAGTTTTGGGTACTTGCCACATTGATCGTGTTGAGACGCGATATAGCCTTGTCTGTGACCACCTTGCCGTCGATGACAGTGCCAGCCTGCACATTTGAGCCATTGACCTGAAGGCGCACAAACTTGGGGTGGAGAAGGACGTTGTTGTCCTCCATAATGCTCATCTTCATTGGATTGAATGAAATGACATGGTCGAGTGCCTGCATGACGATGGTGCCGTCGGCGAGTCGCATCGACCTGCCATTGACAAAAGCCTCGGCGGGGATGCCGTCAGAATCGATGAAACTGTTGACGAAATCCACCTTGCCATTGCGTATTCTCAAACCTACGATGCCATTGCTCGTGCTCACCCACATATTGTGCTTGCCATCCTCAATGATGGAGTGAACCACGTCATTGACCATACCTTCTTCCTTCTTGACATATATGGGAGTCTTGCTTCCAGGCTTGTAATAATACAGTCCATTGAGGGAACCCACCCATATCCATCCACGGCTGTCGCGATAGGTGCAATTGAGGCGGTGTCCGTCAACAAGCATTTCATACTTGCACGTGCGGTCCATCATCTCCGCATATCTTATGGCCTCCTGATCATCCCATGTGTAAACATTGAATGGCGACTTGATATATTTCGAATAGAGCAATCCACGCTTCTCTGTGCCTATCCACATTCCTCCCTGGCGGTCGAACTGTATGCAGTTCATGTCGGTGAGCAATTGCCTTCCGTTTTCGAGGGTTATTAACTCTATATGTTCGAGTTGGGCTGTCTTCACGTCGTAAGTCCAATAACCATATGCCGAGGCAATGTATATGACATCCTCATAGTCGGTCATGTTGCTGAGGTAATACTCAGTGCGGAGCAACTCATGCCATTGACGCTTGTTGACATCCAAGAAGAGCAACACGCCGCCCTTCTCTCCATTGCGTATCTGATAAAAACCCTCACCATACTTATATATCACGCTTGACGACTCGAACGCCTTGACATCATCGCCATAAAGGGCAGTAAGAGTATATTGGCGCTTGAGGCTTTTGGTGTCGAAAACCTCCACCTTGCTGTCGGAATAGAAAAGGAAGACATTGCTGTCGTCGATGTTGATATCCTGAAGCATAACACCCTTACGTACAGGTATCTTGATGGTTTTTCCTGAACTATAGATATAATTGCCCTGAACAAGCCACAGATTGCCTCCAGAATCAATGAACATGTCTTCCACGGGTCCTCTCATGCCCTCTTCCCTGAAAATGGGAGATATGTCCTTGACGAAATGTTCGGTGAGGAGGTCAACACATGTCACCTGATTCTTGTCCTTGAGCCATAGGTGATGCTTGTTGTCGAAATAAAGATGATAGTGTCCGAGATACTTTGGCAGCTTATACCGATAGTCGCCAGAAGAGATATGCGAGAATCCCGAACCGTCGTAGAAGTTGATGTGACCGATGGTGGAAATGACCAATCGTCCCGTGAAAGTACACTGTATAGTCTGTGCGCTATTGTCAGCCAAACCGTCAGCAGCATTGATGACACGAAACTTCCTGTCTCGCGTCACACCGATTGAATCAGTGCTAACCATCATCAGCGCTATTACCACGGCAACAAACAATTTTAGCCTACAAAATCGCAATCTCATGTCTTTTTATATATGGTTTGGTCGATTATCCTATGATTTTTTTGCAAAGATAGTCATAATAATCCAAATCACAAAAGAAAAAGCAAAGAAATTGCTAAAAAAAGCACATTTTTTTGACTTTAGTCTTGTGTTATCGTGCACAAATTTCCACTTTTATCGTCAGACCGCCACCTGGAGTGGTATATGCCGTGGCACTGCCTCCATACTGCACGGCGATATTCTTGACAATGGCAAGACCGAGGCCAGTGCCTCCGAGCCTGCGCGAACGGCCTTTGTCTGTGCGATAGAACCGTTCGAAGAGATGAGTCAGGTGTTGTGTGTCAACCCCCACTCCATTGTCCGACAGTGTGAAGGTCATCTTGTCGCCCCTGAAGGACTCGCACACCACGTCAAACTGTGTGGCTCCGGAGGCGTATGCCAGTGTGTTGTCGAAGATGTTCCTGAATAATGAATATACCATCTGCTGGTCGCCTTTCATAGGGAGAGCTTCGGGGACAGACAGACTTACAGCAATATTCTTTTCGGCAAATGAAGGCTCGGTCTCGGACACTATCTGCCTCAATATACCAGCGGCATCAATGTCGGTGGCAGGTCGGGAGATATTGGCATAGTCAAGGCGTGTCAGTGTGCTCATGTCAGACAGGAGACGGCTCATCCTGCGGCTTTGTACATAACATCTCCCAATATACTTGCGGCGCAGGTGGTCCGGCATGTCCGGATTGGACGTGAGTGTCTCCAGATATCCCTCGATGGTGGCTGCGGGAGTCTTCAGTTCATGTGCGGCATTCTCCGTAAGCTGGCGCTTGATACGCTGCTTTTCGTCCTGGCTCCTGTTGAGACGATGGCGGAGGTAAAGGACTACGGCAATAAGCAGGAGTATGGCTGCCGTATAATAAAAAAAGGTATAGTCCTGCTCCAAACTCTGGGTCAATGGTGCAGAATATGGCACTGAGGATCGCACGATGACATGGCGCGAGGGGAAATAAGTGGCGGAATAGAAATACTTCTCTCCATTGGTGGCCGACGTGCGCTTGATGTCATATCCCGAACCATATCTCAAGGCATCCTGCACCTCCTTGCGCATGAGGTGATTGCCCATCAGCGCCGTGTTCTTCTGGCGTGAATCATACAGGACATTGCCGAGGGTGTCAATGATGGTGAGACGGATGTCCTTGTTGCTGCGCGTATAATTGTTGAGCTGTAGCTTGGCATGAAGGATGTCGCAGCGGAAATCATGCTCTCGCCTATACTCGTACACTCCGAAACACAGAGTGAATACAACCACAACGATGGTGACTGCAAGGAAGATATTGTTCTTATGCGTCGAAATAGTATCCATAGCCGAAACGTGTTCTGATGTTCTTACCGTAGTCACCTATTTTTTTACGTATGCGCGTGATGTTGACATCCACGGTGCGGTCGAGGACGATGGTGTCATTAGGCCATACGGTGTGAAGAATCTGTTCGCGACTGAACACATGCCCTGGCTTGCCTATGAGCATGGCAAGCAGTTCGAACTCCAGTTTGGTGAATGCCACATCCTTGCCGTCAACACGGCATTCCTTGCGGTCGAGGTCCAACTCAATACCTTCATATCTAAGGGTTTTCCTCGACTCTTGCGTCGAGAGCGACGATAGCTTTGTGGCGGCAATGTCGCCGCCGCCCGACGCATAGCGGCGAAGCACAGCCTTGACACGCGCCTTGACCTCGCTGACCCTGAAGGGCTTGCAGATATAATCGTCAGAACCAAGGTCAAAACCGTGGAGCATATCCTCCTCCATGGTTTTCGCCGTGCAGAAAATAATAGGTATATTGGCGGTGCGTGGGTCAGCCTTCAATTCGTTGGCCCATTCAAATCCAGACTTTGGAGTCATCATCACATCCAGGAGGATGAGGTCAGGCAGAGGGGTGGCAGTGAGGTCAATGGGTTCTTCGGAAACGTTCACCTCATACCCTTCCGTCTGAAGGTTGAACCGGAGTATCTCGCAGATATCGGGTTCGTCGTCAACTATCAATATTCGTTTTGACATACACATATAATGTTTTTGTTAATTCCAGTGCAAAGGTACAAAAAAAAAACATACGCCAAGCGATTTTGGCGACACATTTTTCAAGTTTAACAAAATTGTAACAACCGCGTAACAGACTTGTAACAGTTTATTCGGAACTTTGCACCGAAATTTCGGAGAAACATATATACTCCCCAAAATTACAATTTAATATGGTATAATAATTAAATAATATATAATATGGACATAGACAAAGCATTGAAGATTATCAAAGTGTACAACTGGGTGAGATACACCATCATCGCCCTTGCCCTGTTGTGGGTATTTGTGAAATTTGTAAAAATATAATTATATGACAGAGACAATTTTTCTTGGAATAGTAATATTCCTTCTTGTGCTGGCCATCTTTGACCTTGTAGTCGGAGTCAGCAATGATGCGGTCAACTTCATCAATTCGGCCATAGGCGCCAAGGCGGCATCGTTTAAGGTAGTGATAACCATCGCAGCTATCGGTGTGTTCATAGGCGCATCGATGTCCAACGGCATGATGGACGTGGCACGACATGGCATCTTCACTCCACAGTATTATACCTTCTATGAGGTGATGTGTATCTTCCTCGCCGTGATGGTCACTGACGTGGTGCTGCTTGACGTGTTCAACACTCTCGGTATGCCTACATCAACCACAGTGAGCATGGTGTTCGAATTGCTTGGCGGTGCGTTTGCCATCACGGTGGTAAAGATTGCATCAGGCAGCCACTTAGGATTTGGCGACCTGCTCAACACCGACAAGGCACTGAGCTGCATACTCGCCATATTCTTCAGCGTGGCGGTGGCATTCATAGTCGGTTCGGTGGTGATGTGGATATCACGTCTAATATTCACTCATGTCTATGGCAAGGTGACCCGACGAGTGATGCAAGGCATCGTGTTGCTCGGTTCAGGCGGTTTGGCAGCCAGTTTTGCCAGCAATGACCTTGTCAACTTTGTAGGTGTGCCTCTCACCGGTCTTGCCTCTTATCTTGACTTCACCGCCAACGGCGACGGCAATCCCGACACGTTTATGATGGAGTCGCTTCAGGGCAGCGCGCAGACCCCCGCCTATTTCCTGTTGATAGCCGGCTGCATCATGGTTCTTTCGCTCATCTTCTCGAAGAAGGCTCAAAACGTGGTCAAGACGAGTGTCGATCTGAGCCGTCAGGACGAAGGCGACGAGATGTTTGGTTCGTCAGCAGTGGCGCGCACCATCGTTCGCACATCCACAAGATGTGCATCTGCCATCAACGCTTTCATACCTCAGAGCATAGCAAGGTTTGTTGACAAGAGATTTGACGTCTCCGAGTGCAGGCTTCAGGACGGTGCGGCCTTCGACATGGTCAGGGCAGCTGTCAACCTGGTTTTGGCAGGAGGTCTTGTGGCCATCGGCACAATATACAAGCTGCCACTGTCAACAACCTACGTCACCTTTATGGTGGCAATGGGAGCATCGCTCGCCGACCGTGCATGGAGCAGGGAGTCGGCAGTGTTCAGAATCACTGGAGTGCTGTCGGTCATCGGCGGATGGTTTATCACAGCGGGAGTGGCATTCATCCTGTGCTTCCTAGTATGCAACGCAATGTATTTCGGCAGCTATATCATCATGCTCATATTCATCGTGGTGGCCGTGTTCATCATCATCCGAAGCAATATCAACTATGCACGCAAGAAGGCAGAGTCAGAGGACTCTATCTTCGACAAGATACTGCGCACACACGACAAGCAGAAGATATGGCAGTTGCTATGCGAGCATATCCGCAAGGGCAATGCCGACAGGCTGTCGTTTGTCATCGACGCATACCGCACAGCCACCGACAGCTTCATCACCGAGCACTACTCACCGCTGCGCAAGGGAACAAGTCGCATCAACGAAGAGAGACGAACCCTGAAAAGACAAAGAAGAAGGGAGATTATCTCCATGCGGAGGCTTGACCCCCTCACGGTGATGCAGCGCAATACCTGGTATTTCCTCGGCATCAACTCCTGTCAGTCCATGCTCTATGGCATGAAACGCATCAACGACCCATTGAGAGAACATGTGGGCAACCACTTCACCCCACTGCCAGAAGCCTATCGTGAGCGTTTCCTCGACATGCGCGACTGTGTGATATCAGTATATCAGCGCACACTCAAAATGCTCCATTCGGGTGACTTCACCGATGCCGAACGACTGCGCGATGACAGTACCGCCATACAGCGACGCCTGTCAGCCGACCGCAAGTCGATGCTCGACACGATACAAAACAGCCATGAGAACATCAACACGATGCTCCTGACGGTACATATCATCCAGGAATCCCAGGAACTGATCAGTTCGCTGAGACACATGATACGAGGTATGAACAAGTTTGCCGGTGAACTGGATGCCTGATGACTTTCCCGCTATCCGTTGACGCCAAGACCGAAAAGAGCGAAGTCTCCCTTCAGCGGGTCGTCGGGAAAGACATCAGCCATCCTGGCCGATAGTCGTCGGGCTGCCGACATCGATGCAGAAGAGCTGCCCAACAATCCATATCGCATAGACTGTCGCACGACATGAGTGTCCATTGGCATGATAAGCGTGCGACGGTCTATTTTGTCTTTCCATAATCCCAAGTCAACGGGTGAGCCATCCCTGACCATCCATCTCATAAACATACACACACGCTTGCATGAGGATGACGTGTTCTTGGGCACTATGCCCTCAATGCCGCGGGATGAGAACCAGCTTGTCAATGCCTCAATGGCAGTGAGGCAACAACCGTCGGGAGCCGATTGGAAGACAAACTCGCCAAGGCTGCCATAGCGAATAAGCATCTCGCGCAAGGCCACAAGGAAACGGTGCATGAGGCTGAATGTGTATAGACGATAATAACAACGTGAAGGGTCGTCGGGGATGACATCGGCAAAAGCGCCGCTCCTCACCCACTCAGCCACCTCTCCGCGCGAGGCATCCAATACAAACTGTATCTTGGGGAAAAACTGCTTGCGGCTGCCATAACTCAATGACGAGGCAATGAATGCCATCACCTCGCGATTGTCATCTCCCACCACCTGATGCATGAACCACGAAGGGTCGCCAATGAGAAAGTCACTGTTTTCATAGCGCGACGCCAACAGGCGCAGCTCCTCTTTCAACGACTCCGGCAACCCATGTGTCATCGGCTCTGTCTTGACATCTTTCATAATCAAACACTTTTTTCTTTCCTATGACATTATCTGTTCTTGTGGAGCATATACCACCTGTGGGTGAACATGAGATACATCACAAAAGCCACTGCCGAGATACTCATCGCAGTGATGATCAGAAGTTTGTCCTGACCATAATAACCGTAATATCCCACACCTATGCCAATGGCTATCGAAGACTCCCAGCCAAGAAAGAAGGTGCTCGAAGACGTGCCACGCTGACAATGACGGGACAACTTGATGAAAAACAAGAGGAAACGTGCACCGATGATGCCTATGCCCATTCCTATCATCACAGGCGAAATTTGTCCCGCAGATGAAATATGTAGCATCTGCAGAAGTTGCATACCGCTGATAATGAGGAGCATACCCGTGACGACTTCACTTTTCACCTCGGAATTGCGAAAAACGAAGCGCTGGGAGAGCAACGCCAAGGCAAACCCACCCATCATCAAGGCATAAAACTCACATGTCTGAGGTAAGGCGAAAATCATGCCTATAGGCATCATTATCAGGAAGATATTGACAAAAAGCGGAAATCCCTGCGGCAAGAAGAAACGGTCGAGACTGAAGACATGAGTGTCCTCACCGGGAGTACGAAACGGGAAATTGACCAAACGAATGAGCAATATTGCCGACAAAGCACATATATCCGACACCAATAATACCGACTCCAACGTACCAAAATGAATAAATGCCAACAATCCGCCCAATGGACCCAACGCCACGGCAAAACGCGAAAACCATGCCGCACTGTGATTGGCCTCTGTACGCACGAACGACTCGCTCTTGTCAATAATCAAGGTACTTGACAATACCATCTCCGCCAAACCATATACGGCTCCAAACAATATGCGCTGAACAATCACCCACCAATGCCGAACAGACCCGAACTCATGTCTGAACAGATAATAAAGCAATGAGGTGCAGATGGCCATCACCAATATGGACTCCATGCAAACACGATTGCGACGATAGGTTTGTATAAGATAAGAACAAAATCCTCCAAACACAAACAAACCCACACCGAAGGCACCCATGGCTATTCCTGCCTCCTCAGAAGTGAAGCCCTCATTTGACATCAGCCAACGGGGCAACACCGGTACAAGGCAATACACAGACATCGCAATCAGGAAATTGGCTATGGCCAAAAACCAAAATCCGCGATGCCACAGCATTATGTGCATTTGTGTATTCTGTGTGTACATATAATATCTATATCAATAACTCTCTTTCTCATTGGGGAAATCGCAATTCTTCACGTCCTCGACATATCGCCCTATCGCATCGGTCATGATGGTGTTGAGGTCAGCATAGCGACGGAGGAAACGCGGCGAAAAACCATTGTTCTTGCCCAGCATGTCGTCAACGACGAGTATCTGACCGTCAGTGCCGCTGCCGGCGCCAATGCCTATGGTGGGCACACTGATCGATGACGATACCTCAGAGGCCAGTTTGGCAGGCACCTTCTCCAATACGACGGCGAAACATCCTGCTTCCGCCAACGCCTTTGCATCCTCGCAGAGCTTCTCGGCCTCCGCCTCCTCCTTGGCTCTCACTGCGTAAGTGCCAAACTTGTTAATGCTTTGGGGAGTGAGACCAAGATGTCCCATCACTGGTATGCCGGCGTCGAGAATGCGACGAATGGTGTCGAGAATCTCAACACCGCCTTCCAACTTCACAGCATCACAACCGCTCTCCTTCATGATGCGCACGGCATTGCGCACACCATCTACAGAATCCACCTGATATGAACCGAACGGCATGTCGCAAACCACCAAGGCGCGCTTCACGGCACGGCAAACCGCCTTGGCGTGATATATCATCTGATCGACTGTCATGGGAAGGGTCGTGGCATTGCCCACCATCACATTCGAAGCTGAGTCGCCAACCAATATACCATCCACTCCTGCATGGTCAACAATGCCAGCCGTGGTAAAATCATAGGATGTGAGCATGGAGATCTTCTCCTGCTTCTGTTTCATCTCAATAAAACGGTGAGTGGTCACCTTTCTGTTATCTGATACTAAATACATAATTTTTCAAGTTTAAAATTATTCACCCATCTCACTATAATCGGAAATGACCCTGTCGGAATAAGGCGCAATTGACTCGGCGGAATTGGTTGTGGCAAGACCGACAACATACATACCGGCAGCACGCCCTGACTTCAGCCCATTGAAACTGTCCTCAAACACCATGCACTCGGAAATATCCACACCAAGACGGGATGCGGCCTTGAGATAACAATCGGGGTCGGGTTTGCTGCGCTCAAAATCCTCGGATGTAAGAATGGCGTCGAACATCGCCTTGAATTCCTTGCGAGAGTCATATACAGCTTGCATCTTCGCCTTGTTGCTACTCGTCACCACGGCGGTCTTGACACCCTCGCCACGCAGTCGGGAGATGTAAGCCTCAAAGCCGCCGACATAGCAGAAGGACATAGACTTCTCGAACTCATTCAGACGCTCAGTAATGAGAGGCCTGACCGACTCCAGGTCACCACTGAAATATCTGTCGTATATCTCAACAAGGGTTTGACCCTTAATCTTATGTTCCAATCCCGGATGCTCAGGATGGAACTCCCTGCATTGTGCGCCCCAAAAACCAGTATATTGAGGTTCGGTGTCAAACACCACCCCATCAAGGTCAAAAAGGGCTGCCTTAAATGTCTTCATCTTTTTACCTTAAAATATAATATAAATAAAAATCGGGTGCAAAATTACAAAATTATCTGCAAATAATCAAAAATACTTGAATAATTCTCCAATAATTTTGTATTTCAAAGGCAAAATACTATCTTTGCACCCAAAATATGACAATAAAATGAAGAAAACAGTATCTCTATCGCTCATTTCGACAGCATTACTTGCTGCAGGAGCATTGGTTGACCCACTCGCTTCATGTACGGGTATTCAAAGCGAGAGTGCTCTCGCTTTCGACAGTATCACTATAGCAAAGCGCATACCGCTCACCTGCGACTCCACATCACCAAGCTATGACATAAACATAGCAGTGAAATACGTGAAAACCGGCGACAAGCAGCGAATGGACATCATAAACGACGCCATAGCGGGAAAAATATTCAATACCCACGACATGCAGATGAGCCAGGCTATCGACTCATTTGTCAGCTCAACGTCACGCGACTACCTGAAGGACATGCTGCCACTGTACAAGGAAGACAAGCGCGACATCGACAAGCGACCGATATACGAACATGCCACCGACATCAAGACATACATCGAAACAGGCAAGGACGGCATCGTCACTTACTTCATCAGCACGTACAACTTTGAGGGAGGAGCACACGGCACACAGCAACTCATGACCCTCAACTTTGACCCAGTGACGGGAAAAACCATCACTCTCGACGACGTGATGGTACCAGGATACAAGGTAAGGCTCAACAACATATTGCAGAAGTCACTTATGAAACACGCCGACTGCAAGGACATCAACGAACTGCACGACAAAGGCTACCTGTTCTCTATGGACATGTATCCCTCCACCAACTTCGTGCTCGGCACAGACGCCGTCACCTTCATCTATAACCAATATGAGATAGCACCCTATGCCCTCGGACGTATCATGCTGTCCATACCATACGATGAACTCGGAAACCTGATGAAAAAAGAAAAAGAATAAGATAGTCGTGCACATACGAAACTTGAATTAAGATATAATTATGGAAATAATAAAAAAATACTTCCCGCAATTGACCGCAAGGCAGCAACAGCAGTTTGAAGCGCTCTCCGACCTCTACCTGGATTGGAACAGCAAGATTAATGTCATCTCACGCAAGGACATAGACAACCTGTATGAACATCACGTCCTGCATTCACTCGCCATCGCCAAGACCATCAACTTCCGCAATGGCACGAATATCCTCGACTTCGGTACAGGAGGCGGATTTCCCGGCATTCCACTTGCTATAATGTTTCCCGAGTGCCACTTTAAGCTCATCGACGGCACAGGCAAGAAAATCAGGGTGGCGACAGAGGTGGCGAACGCCATCGGACTGACCAACTGCGAACCAGCTCACCTTAGAGGCGAGGACGAGAAGGGTAAGTTTGACTTTGTAGTCAGCAGGGCCGTGATGCCCCTACCCGACCTCGACAAGATAGTCACAAAGAATATTGACACAAAGAATCAGCGCAACGCATTGCCCAACGGTATATTATGTCTCAAGGGCGGTAATGTCGAGCCTGAGATACACGCATACCGTAAGATTGTGGAAATAACTGATATCAGCAGCTTTTTCTCCGAGGAATGGTTTAAGGAGAAACACGTGATTTACCTACCAAAATAACTATTGTCGCAACTATGAATTTGAAGATAAAAAAATTTGTCTGCAATCCTTTTCAGGAAAACACCTTCGTCGTCAGCGACTCCACGTCGGAGGCAGTCATCATTGACTGTGGCGCTCTCTATCCCGAGGAGCGCACTGCCATCCTCGACTATATCGCAGAGGAACATCTCGACATCAAACATCTCATAGCCACTCATGGACATATCGACCATCACTTTGGCGACAACACCATATATGAGACATTCGGATTGCAGCCGGAGGTGGCCATTGCCGACCAACCGCTCATGGAAACCTTGGACAAACAGTGCAGGATGTTTTGCGGACAATCATTGGGATATGAAATGCCTCCCGTGGGCAAATATCTCGACACGGCGGACATCATCTCCTTCGGACAACACCGCTTCACCATCATCCCTACACCAGGACACACGCCAGGATCCGTGTTCTTCTATTGCGAGGAGGAGAATGTCGCCTTCAGCGGTGACACGCTCTTCAGGATGAGCATCGGACGGACTGATTTTGAACTCGGCGACTACAACGCCATCATCCGGTCGTTGGCATCCCTGAAGACTATCCTGCCACCATCAACCACGATATTCCCCGGACATGGACCGCAAACCACTCTTGCGGAAGAGATACAGTGCAACCCGTATCTCATTCATTGATAGCCCCGCAATTGGGGCACTTGCCAAGCTGATGGATGACATGACCGCATTGACCACAATGATAGCGGCACGTCATCCATTTCAACTTATATAGGGCATACCACCAATATGCAACCAATAACACATATCCCACATAATACAAGGTGAATATACTGAATATCACATAGTTGACTGCACATACCGCCGACAGTCCCAAGAGATATAGCAAAGTCCCGTCGAAGGGAAGTCTTCGAAACACATCCTCCAAGGTGGCTATAAGCACTATGACCATCGACCATATAAGAACCAGGAAAAGACCTAACATAGGGGTATGGTCAAAGGGGTTGAGGGATGGATGGAAATAGAAATGACGCCATGACTCGGGTGAGAAATTCTGTATCGACGCATATACTGTGGCTGAGGTGGCTACAAGCAATGCCAGCAATGTGGGAAACAACGACTCTATGTCGTGAAAATGCACTATATAGGCATCACGACGAAACAACATGCGCAATCCATAAAATGCCATCACAACCGCCAAAAGAGCCATGAACAGGAGGATATGGTTGTCGGAAAAGGCATCAATAAACCATGATATGGAATCATCTGGCGAAACATTGTCCAACAAGCGGCATTCACGAATCCAACCTTGCGACACCTGGTCGCGCGCCAGTTTCACCCATACGCTGTCTATCGTGTCCGACGACACCATACGTATCTCAGCCACGACAAGTTTTTCGCCACGGTAAATCGTTGATGAGTCAAGGGCCGAGTCTGCCGGCTGCAAGTCACCATACAGCACCAACGAATCCGAACTGACCACAAAGTTGTAGTTGCGGTCGTAGTGATGGGTGGCGGAAAACCCCACGCCGCTCTGCCTGTAGCAGGAGCTGGTCAGGAGCACCGACATCAACAAGACAGGCAATAACCGCAATAAGGACAATCCATTATTCCTCATAATTCCAATATTTTCGTATTATCTTCACCGAACCTGATGTTCATCTGACAATTCCTGCAATCAAACTCAATGCCAAACACCCTGCCGTCGGGAAGCGCCAGACTGTATGGTTCACGATATGGCGAACGACTTCCGCCATTCTTCACGCACCACCCCATCTCATAACGAAGACAAAAGCGGCATTGCATGATAATCCCCGACGCGGGATGCTGCCTTTCGAAGGCCGGCTCTAAGGATGACAATTTACATTCCTCATAAAACCTGCCGCTGATTGCATTCGAGACATTATACATATAGCCATAGGGATAAGCCGGAGGCGTGGGATGAGCGTCATGATGACTGTCGTTGCCGGTATGAGCTTGATGATTATCTGACGCAAGCGGTTCATTGATATGAAGATCACGTGAGACAAACTTGCCAAGACAATCCACTATGTCGCGCCTCACGTTTGACAATACGCTCGAAGGAATAAACCAATCCATTGTGTCGGCTATGTGAACCGCGGTGCATACATAATGCGTAGAGCCCAGTTTCGACAGTTGGCGGATGATGTTCTCGCGCTGTGGCTTTACTGACCTCTCGGATGGAACATACGGATACAATCCCGTCGCCACATCCTCACAGCCCTCAATCATGGCACGATAGTGAATACCGTCGGGATGGACACTGACACCAAGACTGAAGGGTATCTTTCTCAATGAAGACTGACGACTGAGCAACCGCTCAAATTCTTGGTCGTTATTGCGATAAAGGGACGCCCCAGGGCGTATGCCACGAGGCATCGCCAATGGGTATAACTTATTATTTTCCACCCTATTGACGCGAAATCCCTCAAGCTCCCGTTTGGCATTTATAAAACAGAGTCCGTCGCCATTGGCAAACGAAGCCACACCAGCCACGGTAAAGTAATTTCCCCTCACCTCCTTGACCTTGCCTACATATTCGCCAAGAGCCTTGGGAGTCTCAGGTGATGACAATCCTGGTCGGCGTCCGTTGGCAAAGTACGATGTAAATCCCCTGTTGAACGTCTTCGAGAGGTTGGGAGTGAAATGATAAGTACATCTTCCCAACGAACTGCGCCTGTATATGTCGGGATGTCTCGCCACGAGGTCGTCAAGGCGCTGGCTGTATGCCGCGGTGACGTTTTTCACGTATGTCGCATCCTTCAGTCTTCCCTCTATCTTGAAGGACACAGCCCCCGCCTCAGCCAAAGCCTCCATATTGTCAATCTGACACATATCCCTTAGCGACAGCAAGTGGCGGTCATGGGATATGACCTTGCCGTCGGCATCAAGCATGTCAAACTTCAGGCGGCAAAACTGTGCACACTCACCCCTGTTGGCAGAGCGTCCGAAGCAGTGCTGCGATGCATAGCACAATCCACTGAAGCTGACACACAATGCCCCATGCACAAACACTTCCAATTCGACATCGGGCACCGCTTTATGTATTGTCCTTATCTCCTCCACCGACAGTTCGCGGGCGAGTACCACTCGGCTGAATCCCAAATCACGCAGCCACCTCACCTTCTCTATTGTCCTGTTGTCCGTCTGCGTGCTGGCATGAAGAGCCATGGTGTGTTTCCGTGTGTCCGTCGCAAGACATTCCCTTGCTATCTCCACCACCCCCATGTCCTGCACAAGACAGGCATCCACGCCTATATCGGCAAGACAGAGCAAGAGCCGTCGGAGACTGTCAATCTCAGAGTCATAGACGATAGTGTTGACGGTGACATACACACGCACCATGAAGGCATGGGCATACTCGCATAGCTGCCGGATGTCATCGAGCGAATTGCCGGCTGCAGCCCTTGCCCCAAACTGCGGTGCGCCGATATACACTGCGTCGGCACCATGGTCGATGGCAGCCATGCCACATTCCATATTGCGCGCTGGCGCCAATAGTTCGAGTCTTCTCTTGCCCATTTATTCTATCTTGTTTATATCGTATGGAGTCTCCTGATAGACATAATAGTTCAACCAGTTGTTCATGAACAGGTTGGCGTGTGCCCTCCATGTGACGATAGGATCCAGGTCGGGATTGTCGTCTCGATAGTAATTCTTTGGCATCTCCACGTCATCCCTCACACCGATGTCCCTTCTGTATTCCTTGTCGAGGGTGTTTGGTGCATATTCCATGTGTCCGGTGATGAAGAACTCCCTTCCGCCCCGGGCCATGACGATTCCCACTCCGCTTTCGTCGGATTCGGCGATAAGCTGCAGGTCACGACAAGCCACGATATCCTCACGTCTCACCTCCGTATGGCGGCTGTGGGGCATGGAGAAGACATCGTCGAATCCGCGGAATATGGGCAACTTCGGTTGGAGGGTGTGATGACGGAACACTCCGAACATCTTTTTGGGCAATACATATTTTGGTATGCCATAGTGATAATAAAGTCCGGCCTGCGCAGCCCAGCAGATATAGAGCGTGGATGTGACGTGGGTTTTCGCCCATGAGAATATGGTGGAAATCTCCTGCCAGTAGTTGACCTCCTCGAAGTCCATCAGTTCCACTGGAGCCCCCGTGATGATCATTCCGTCGAATTTCTCGTCGCGCATGACCTCAAAGTCACGATAGAACATCATCATGTGCTCAATGGGTGTGTTTTTCGGTGTGTGGCTTCTGAGTTTCATAAAGCTGATTTCCATCTGCAGAGGCGAATTGGATAGTACACGTATCAAGTCGGTCTCCGTGGTGATTTTCAGCGGCATGAGATTCAGAACGACAATCTTCAGCGGACGTATATCCTGAGTGGTGGCGCGAGTGTTGTCCATCACGAAGATGTTCTCGCCCTTTAGCAGCTCTATGGCTGGCAACAAATCCGGTAATCTTAGTGGCATAGTATAATTATGTGATTAAAAAAGTCTTTTCACTCAATCTTGACGATGCAGCACGAGCAGTTGTCGTATCCTCCTGCATCTATGGCTGCATGACATAGTTGGCTGGCATTGCAGTCAATGTCGAGCAGGCGTTCGATGTGGCAGTCATCAACCATGTCGGTCATGCCGTCCGAACAGATCATGAAGAGATCTCCCTCGCGAATGTCCTGGGTGATGTCCTTCATGTCGATGAATGTGGTGGTACATCCGGCACCTATGCAGTTGGTGATGGCATTGCTGTGAGAAGTGTCACCATATATGGCAGCAAAGGAATGGTCGGTGCTGATTTGTTTCAATGAGCCGTCGCGAAAGAGGTATATTCGACTGTCGCCGCAGTTGATCCAATAGACATGTCCCTCATACACTAACAGTCCCACCAATGTGGTGCCCATGTTGAGATATGCGTCGTCATTGCGTCCTTTGGAGTTGATGGTGCTGTTGATGCTCCCGACCCACTCCACAATGGCCTCATTGAATTCGGCTGCCGTGAGTTTTTCTGGCAGGTCGCTGATGAAGAAGTGCAGGCTTGACAATGTCTCCTGACTTGCCACCTCCCCTGCTGCGTAGCCACCCATTCCGTCGGCTACAGCCACCACAAGACGCTCGCATATCGACATGTCGATGACGCAGGCATAGTCTTCATCCCTTATATATTTATTGCGTACCAGAATCATGTCCTCATTGTTCTGGCGCACGAGTCCTACATTGCTTGAAGCTGTGATGTTTAGTCTTTTCATAATCATTACTGTTTTTGGATTATTACTTGTAGGTTTATGTTGGCTATTGACAATATGTCATTGTTGTTCAGAGGCATACAGATATCCGGCTGGAGTCGTTTGCGGTTGAGGAAGGTGCCGTTGCTGGAGTGTTTGTCCATCACGCACCACCCGTTTTCGACATTGTAAAAGAGTTGTGCATGCACCCCTGATACATACATGTCCTTTTCGAAAACCTGCTTGTATGGCCCTTGCCGTCGTCCTATTATGGCCCCGTTGATGCCCTGTATGCTGATGTTCAGCTGGTTGCTGTGGAGCGTCAGCCTTGGTGAGGAGGTGTCGATGAGCGACTGTGATATCTCCACATTCTTTCTCGACGTTGTTGTCACGGGTGATGCCGCTGTCATGGTGTTCGACATGGTGGTGCGCTGGTTTTGCGCATCCAGTTCCTGTGGTGTTGTCATCACCCCTCCGCAATATGTGCACCTTCTGCCGCTACCCACATGTCCGCAACTGACACAGTACATCAGTGCCTGTCCGCATTGGTCGCAGTAATACGACCTTTCTTCAATCTCTTCCTTGCAAAATGGGCAAACTATCATATTCTTCTCTCTTTATCTTGTTGGTGGTGTTAATAGACATTGGCTGAAGGAATGTCCTCCGGCTTGATTATCTTGTATGAGTCTGTGTTGAGCATGCTGGGTGGTATCTTCGACACACGCTCCGAGAGTCGGCTGATGGTGGCGTCGAGCAGGTTGCGCATCTCCCTGGCATTGCCAAACGACTCGCGCTTGTTCATCACTATGCTGCATATCTCGCCCATGAGTTTGAATTCAGCCTCTTGCGACAACTGGTAGTCTTCCTTTCCTGCCATCTTCTTGAAGATGGTGAGCAGTTCGTCCTCGTTGTAGTCGTCGATGTGCATACGATGTGTGAACCGGCTTGCCAGTCCTGGATTGGTTGAGAGGAAAGCGTCCATCCTGTCTTTGTATCCCGCCACGATGACCACAAATTTTCCCCTGTCGTCTTCCATACGCTTCATAAGGGTATCCACGGCTTCCTGTCCGTATTGGTCGTCGCCGTTGCAGAGGTTGTATGCCTCGTCGATAAAGAGTACACCTCCCATGGCCTGGTCGCAATATTTGTTGACGAGCTTCGGGGTCTCTCCCATGTATTTGCCTATCAATGTGGCGCGGCTCACCTCCACTACCTTCTTTGTGGGCAGTATGTCCATGCTCAGTAGCAGGTCGCCCATCAGTCGCGACACTGAGGTCTTGCCAGTCCCCGGATTTCCCGTGAGCACGAAGTTCATGGCCATCTGCTGCACGTTTCCGATGCCGCTTGCCGATCTCTGTTTCATGAACATGCTTTGCACGGCAAGCCTTCTGATGAGGTTTTTGACGCTTCTCATGCCTACAAACTCGTCCATATCGTTGAGCACCTCGTCGAGCGGACGCGATTTCTGTGCCTTGTTGACAGGCAGGTCTTCCTCAAGGATGGTGTACATGTCGGACTCCATCAATGTTGTCTTCGACATTGCCTCCACCAGTCGGTGGCTCTGCTTTTCCACCGTTTCGTCGAATGCCTTTCTTGCCTCGCGTGCATTGCCGAAGTTTTTGTCCCTTCTGAGGTATATCTGGTCGAACATTCTCTTCACTGCCGCCTTAACCTCATCGGCTACGTTAAACTTCCTCTGTTTGGCCATGTTGAGGTAAATATGTGTGAGTTCCTCGGCGTTGTAGTCGTCAAACTGTATAGTCTGCGTGAATCTGCTCTTTAGTCCGGGGTTGGAGTCGATGAAGTCATGCATCTGGCGCGTGTATCCCGCCACTATACATATAAACTTACCTCTGTCGTCCTCCAATCTCTTGAGCAAGGTGTCGATGGCCTCCGCTCCAAACGCGTCGTTGTCGCCTGATGCCAGTGTGTATGCCTCGTCGATGAAAAGCACTCCCCCGATGGCACTGTCCACGAGTTGGTTGGTCTTGATGGCCGTCTGTCCGCTGAATCCCGCCACCAATCTCGACCTGTCAGCT
Source organism: Prevotella sp. (assembly GCA_034101015.1). GTDB lineage: Bacteria > Bacteroidota > Bacteroidia > Bacteroidales > Bacteroidaceae > Prevotella. The sequence continues at coordinate 38,724 of JAXEKN010000099.1, read as the reverse complement.
TCAATGAGTTGTCCTCTTGACAGTATGCCCAATGTGTTGAACACCTTTGCCATGATTCGCGCCACGGTCGTTTTTCCCGTTCCGGGATTACCGGTGAAGATATAGTGCTTCCCCTGGAAGGTATTTGTCTCGCCGCGTTGTATCTGCAGGTTGAGGAACGAGGCGAGGTTGGTTATCTCCTGTTTCACGGAGTTCAGTCCCACCAGTCCGTCGAGTTCCTTCAGGCAGTCGTTAAAATCGACCGCCTTGGGCTTGTCGTATGGGACGTCCTCAGCCAGGATGGTCATCAGCTCCTCGTCGCTGGTGTGCTGCATGTCATGTCCCTGCATTCGCTCCGCCTGTTTCTTGCAGATGTCGTCAAAGAGCTGTCGCATGGTTCTTCCGTTGGCGAAGTCCTTGTCGCGGTTGTCGTATTTCTCCCTGATGACCGTGCGTATGATGTCTTCGGCCTCATTGCTGATGATGTATTTCTTGTCGTGTGCAAAGCAGAGGAGTATCTCATACAGTTCCTCGGGATTGTAGTCTTCAATATTGAGGAAATAATTAAAGCGGCTTCTGAATCCGGGGTTGATACGGAAAAGGTTGTCCATCTCCATACGATATCCCGCTGTGATGACCACAAATTCTCCCCTGTCGTCCTCCATGCGCTTCATGAGCGTCTCCAAGGCCTCGGCTCCGTTTTGGTCGCGCTCTCCCGACTGGTTGATAGGTGCGAGTGTATATGCCTCATCGACGAAGAGTATTCCGCCTTTGGCCTTGTCGCATAGCCTGTTGACCAGTTTCGGGGTCTCTCCCTGATATTGGCTCACCATCTTCGACCTGTCCACCTCGACTACGTGTCCGCTGTCCAAATATCCTATTGACGAGAGTATCTCGCCTAATTTGCGTGCGATGGTGGTCTTTCCCGTACCGGGGTTACCCGTGAGCACGATGTGCATCGACATCTTTTCGCCGCCGCTGAGTCCGCGGTCTTTTCGCTCCATAGTGTTCTTCACCGAGAACGCAATTTCCCTGACAGCCTTCTTCACCTCTTCCATACCGATGAATGTGTCCATATCCTTGAGGATGTCGTCGAGGGTCCTTTCCTCCGGCACATAGCCCTTGATGTCGCCTTCCTCCACTATGGTGGCTTCAAGTCCGCGCGTGATGAACGATGTGAAGATATTCTCTGCCTCCGTTATTGCCTCGTGGGCATATCCGAAAGTCTCGTCCTTTATCTTCACGCGATACTTGAAGTAGGCTTTGAGTTTGCGCTCTGCCTCAGGCGTATATAGTTTTATGCCGTATTTCAAACGCAGCTGCTGGCGACAAATCTCATACAGCTCCATGAATCCCGGCGATGGCAGATAGAACTTATATTTGAACCTGTTGCTGATGGCAGGATTGTTGGTAAGGAAGTCGTCCAGTCCCTTGGTCAATCCTGAGATGATGACGATGGGGTCGTCATCCCAATGGTCCATCTCGACAAAGAGTTTGTCGAGCGGGTTGACCTGGTTGGAATAGCGGTCGGGCAGCAGTTTCTGAACATTGTCGAAGAAGAGTATGCCGCCTCGCGCCTTCTTGATGTTCTCGTCCCATTTGTCAACGAAGCGCTTGTAATCGACAGCATCGACCATAGTCAGTTTTTGCTTGGAAATAATCTTGTGTTGGTAAAAATAATCTCGTATCACCTCTGCCAGCATGGTCTTTCCCGTGCCGGTCTCTCCAATAACCACGGCATTGACACTCAGTCGCACGTTAGCAATGTCCTTGCGCGAGTGGAGAAACGTATATGTATCGACAACCGTCTTGAGCTGCTGTTTCACTTCGTCAAGACCGACTATCTGCGACAATACGTTCTCAGAGGCCAATGGTTTGCCACACCAGCGGCAATACCGGGCTATTGAACGGTTTTCCTTATGACAATGTTCGCATTTCATAATCTAATATATTCAAAACATGTTGTTATACATGAACATCTCCGCAAGCAGCAGCACTATCATCAGCGACCACATGGCATAGTGTATGACTGACTCACTGGCGACGGTGGTAAACTGGTTTTCCACATCTTCAAGCACACTGAATTTCGAGCCCTTGAACTTGTAAGACTTGGTCTTGAAGGTATAGAACAGTGGTTCGATGAGCAATGACTTGACATCATCATCCACGACATCATTGATCAGTTCGCGGTCGAATTCATTCCCCGAGCGGTTTTCACTTGAATGGCATATCACCATATATAATAAGGTGATGACCACCACCGTGGCGGTAAACATCGTGGGCATGGTTGTCTCCACATATCTCAATGCCCATAGCGGCGCCAACGACGTGAGGAAGCCAAACACCGCCCATAAGCCGCACATCATGAAGCCGTAGCCCCTGAAGAATCCCCTCATGGCCAATATCAGTCCGGTCACTCCGCCCACGGGGAGACAGACGGTGAGAAGTCCGTTGTCGAGCATGGCCTCCTTGTCATGGAAGCCCTTGACGAGCACGAGGGCGATCCAAGCCAGGCTGAGACCGAAGAACACGAATCTCCACACGTTGCGCTTGATTTGGGCCTTAAGGAAGTTTTTCTTCACTCTCTCGTATCTTTGCTTTGTGTCCTCCTTGGCCTGTATGAACCTGCGATAGAACACGTATTGCTGGTCCCACGCCCCCACGGCATGCAGCCATTGTTCGAGGGTGCGCTCATAACTGTATTCCACCGTGAAGTCCTCGGCGGGGTTTTCATGATAGAACACGGTGAGCCACTGTGCGAAACTGCCCTGGCGTATCTCATTACGTATCTCTGACGAATACCTGCGGTCGAAGTCGTCGGCATTCTTGAGCACCTTGCCGGAAGGGAGCAGATATACCGGCATTGCTCCGAGTATGCGGCAAAACCTGTATGCCGCCACTCTCAGGTCGTATGCGCCAAGTCGCTGACGGTTTTCTTCGCTGTTCATGTCGAAGCATCTTTGCGCCTCCACCATCTCTGTGACCCATCCGTGCATCTGTGCGAAATACATGAACCGTCCTTCGGGGTCGGTGAACTCGCTTATCTTCTCCTCAAATTCCTTTTCGTCCAGTGACTGCCACTTCACCAGTTTTTCGGCGAGCAGCTCGCCCACCTTTTGTGGTGTGTCGGCGTCCCTGAGGTCGTATGCGGCTGAATGGTCGATATTATACAGCACCTTGAATGCCAACTGCATGGAGAAAGGCTTTCCCTCTGTGAGTATCCTCAGTGCCTCACATGCCATGCGGTCCTCATGACTGTACATCCACGACAGCAGACGGCCGTCGGTGAGGCTGCGCCAGTCATTGTCGCTCATCTGTCCGGTGCCGAAGCATCTCACGATGTCCTTTAGCGTGTGAGTCTTGTATTTGACGATGAACGGCATGTTCTTATCAATCTCATATACGGTGCGCATCACGGCTAATGCCATCTCCTGGGGGGTACCGCCGACGAAATAGTTTCTCATGCGGTCAACATCGCAGTCGGTGCGGCTTTCGAGATATATCCACAGACGGTCGTGAGGGTTGCGCAGGATGACGGAATATTCCGAGATGTTCATCACCATCGACAATGCCACGGCATGCAGGTCGATACACTCCTTGTTGTTGACGTCGCGATAGGGCCATGTGGGCTCCATGGCATACACGGCGGCTATGAGTCCGGCAGAGGGGTCGGCGGGATAGCGGTTTTTCACTATGTCCTTAAGTGCAAGGCTAACCTTTTCGTTGCCACACTGTTCAAACCAGTTGGCGAGCCTTCCCCCATATAGGTATCCACGCGCTATGCGCTCATTGTTGATGAGCATGGGCACGAGGTCGGCGGCATTCTCCGCCACAAGGTTGCGCTCGGGGTCAACCACAAACGCCTTGTATTTCAGGAAAGGCGAAGACTCGTCCACCTGCGGGCTCTCGCCCATGAACCATCTCTCCACCTCATTGTATTTCCATCTTGTCTGGGTGTTGACGGCTGTCAGTCCCTTTACTATCATCCTCACCCTCTCCGGCAGATTGTCCATGTTGGGCAGCCGGCCTTCGTTTTTGAACTTCATGATGGTGCGCTCCCCGTTGCTGAAGGGGCTGTGGCCGAGCCACAGGGCCAGCAGTGTGATGCCCAATGAATAGAAGTCGGTGGACGGGGTGAGTTCCACCACGCCGTCGATGACGTCTGAATACATCTCCGGCGAGGCATACACCGGAGTGCGCGCCTGTGTGGTGCGGTGCAGCGCCTCGTTGTCCTTCATCACCGATGATATGCCGAAGTCGCCGAGCACCAGTTGGGTCTGTTCGGCGTCCCTGAAGAAGAAGTTGCTTGGCTTGATGTCCTTGTGTATGATGCGCAGGTTATGGCAGTATTCCAATGCTGCGGCGGCCTGGAGGGCTATGCGTCTGAATGTGTCGAAATCATTATTGAGTTTGTACTTGTCGAGTGTGCCTCCTTCAAGATATTCCATCAGTTCATAGTCTCTCTGTACGCCATCGACATACAGTTTGCCAAAGTCTGACATGTTGACAATCATCTCAAAATTGATTGTTGAGACGAGCTTCATCAGTTTTTTCTTGACCTTAAACTTTGGATAATAAACCTTCAGCACCTGTCGCTGGCCGTCTTTTTCCACGAGGAATATTTGCGCCTCTCCGGAATTGTCGCTGATGGTCTCTATCTTGACATATCTCTCTCCCCTGATGTAGAAGGATTCCGCGTAATTGTTTTGTGCACCTCCGTTCCGGTCGTCTGTCTGTGCATTCAGTGTGCGGAGGGTTGTGTCGGGTTGGGCTGTTGTCGATTGTCGGGTCATAACGGGTTGTGCCAGGGTGGTGTCTGGCATTACCGTATTGGCTTGTGGTCTTAATGTCTGGTCATTCATGTTCATGTGTCAATCTCTACTTGTCTTTTGTTGTTGTATTAAGTCCGCTGTCCTTATGACCGAGGATTACCCATCTGCCGCCCAATTGCGGTTTGGCGCATCCACACGGGCCGCTGTGCATGGCATGCTTGTAGTTGCACACCCATGCCAACCTCACTCCGGCGGGCTTCATGGCCATGGCATAGTTGCGTGTCTTCACAGGTGAGGGTTGTGGCTTGGCTGCCAGTTCGCCTAATGCCTCGGAGATAAGGCGTGCCAGATCCATCTTCTTGGTCTCGAGCTGCATGGCGGTCATCCTTTCTGATTTTCTTGGCGTCAATTCCGGCGCCTGTTCACCCTTGTCCTCGGCGAGCATCCTGAGCACCCTGATTCTCAGCCTTTCGTTGGCTGTGGTGTTCTCCTGGTCTGTGTCGCTGCTGAAGGGCTCCACGTTGTCAAGTCGCGACATCTCGGTGGTCAGGGCTTGCAGCCGCTTGAACTCTGGTGTGCTTCTGAGGTATTCTGCCTGCTCCATGGCTCCCGGCGTGAGTGGATAGCCGCATTTCTTGCAGAAGGCAAACTCGTTGAGTGTGTGGCATTCGGGGCATACGAGTCCTCCCTTGGGGCTGCCGCATTCCGGGCAATACGCGCCTTCGCTTATCATTGCCGCCCCGCAGAATGAGCATACGTCTTCGCGGATGTATTTGCGGCAGTTCTCACAATAGTCGGCTCCCGGTGGCAACACGGAGCCACAGAATGGGCATACCCCCTCCTGCTGTTCGGCCATAGGATGTTCATCCTCCATGAGGTATTGTCCGTCCGTCAGTGGCCGGGCTTGTTGTTGTGGTGTCTGCGTGCGATACAGTTTGTCCTGCATGTCTTGCGCTTGCATATCGTTTATTGTATGGTATTCATTCATTGTTATGACTTGTAGTCGTGATTATAATTGGGATAAATATGCCACAAAGGTAATAAATAATCTGAAAATAACAAAATTTTTTCATTGGAATTTTATTATTTTATATAAAAAACCGCCTTTTTGCGGCTATTTTGCTCACAAAAAGGCGGTTTTCGGGTATTTATAATCACCAAAGTTCAAGTCTTTCTGACTTTGGCACGTACATTTTGTCCCCTTCTTTCACGTCAAAGGCTTCATACCATGCGTCGATGTGGGGCAGTGTGCCGTTGACGCGCCATTTGCCCAATGAGTGGGGGTCGCTTTTTGTGCGGTTGCGTATCTCAGCCTCGGTGATGTTTCCTGCCCATACACCCGAATAGGCGAGGAAGAATCTCTGTGCCGGGGTGAAACCGTCCTTGTCGCCGCATGGGGTTGTCTGCATGGCATGGCGGAGGGCATTGTAGGCCACCATCAGTCCGCCGTGGTCGGCCAGGTTCTCTCCCAATGTGAAGCGTCCGTTGGCGTTGAGGTCGGGCAGCACCTTGATGTTGTTGAAATAATCGACGAGCATATTGGCGCGCTGCGTGAAGTTGTCGGCGTCGGCCTGTACCCACCAGTCCTTCATGTTGCCGTCCTTGTCGTAGTGGCGGCCTGAGTCGTCAAATCCGTGGGTCATCTCGTGTCCTATGACCACTCCGATGGCTCCATAGTTGAATGCGTCGTCGGCTGCGGCGTCGAAGAATGGCGGCTGCAGTATGCCTGCCGGGAAGCATATCTCGTTGGTTGTGGGGTTGTAGTATGCGTTGACGGTCTGCGGGTTCATGTGCCACTCGTCCTTGTCAACGGGTTTTCCGCATTTCTTCTCGATGTCGTATGCGTTCCAGAACTTGTTGCATTCCACGATGTTGTCATAGTATGACTTTTTCGTGTCGATGACGAGCTTGGAGATGTCGGTCCACTTGTCGGGATAGCCTATCTTGACATAGAAGGTGTTGAGCTTTTCGATGGCCTTCTCCTTGGTCTCCCCACTCATCCATGTCTGTGCCTTGATGCGCTCGCCGAGTGAGGTCTGAAGATTTCGGACGAGGGCTTTCATGCGCTCTTTGGATGACTTCGGGAAGTATTTCTCGACATATATCTTGCCCAGGGCCTCGCCCAACTTGCCCTCCACCTGGTTGGTGGCGCGTTTCCATAGCGGGTGGTCTTCCTTGCGTCCTGACATCACCTTGCCGAAGAACTCGAAGTTGGCTGCCTCGGCGTCGTCATTCAGATAGGACACTGCCGACAGTATGTATCGCCATTGGATATAGTCGCGCAGCTCGTCGGTCTTCACGGTGGCCATCAGCTTGTCGGCTCCGTCGAGAAATTCCGGCTGTCCCACGACCAACTGTTGCAGATACTGGCTCTTCACACCATTGGCGTTCATCAGGGGCTCGAAATAGAGATGAGGATAGCGCGCGGTGAACTGCTGCAGTGTCATCTTGTGATAGTTGGCCTCGGGGTCGCGCAGTTCGGCACTGCTCTTCGACACCTTTGCCAGCTCCGTCTCTATTCTGAGGATGTTGTCGCTTTTCTTTGTGGCCGACTTCTCGTCATATCCGAAAAGTCTGAACATTCTCACCACGTGCTTCTTGTATTCCTCGCGTATGTTTTTAGTGGCGTCGTCGTCGTCGAGATAATACTCCTTCTGGCGGAGCACCAGTCCGCCCTGCATCACGTTGACGATGTTTTCAGTGGCGTTTTTCTCGTCGGCACCGATATACATTCCGTAAAACTCGTTGCTGGTGTATGTCGCCATCTCCTGCTGAAGCTCCACGAGGGCCTTGACGCTCTTGGCCTTCTGCAGACGCTTGAGCATGGGCATGGCGGGGGCGAGTCCGTCCTTGTTGCGGCGGTCCTGGTCGATGGCCAGCTTATACAGGTCGCTGAGTTTTCTCTCCGTGGTGCCTTCGGCGAATGTGGCGGTCTTCAGTTCGTCGAGGATGCCGTTGATTCTTTTCACGTTGTCCTCTGCCAGTTTGTCAAAGCTGCCGTATCTCGAATAGGCAGCTGGCAGTGGGTGGGATGCCATCCATCCTCCGCAGGCATACTGGTAGAAGTCGTCTGCGGGTCGTGCTGACTTGTCAAGGTCGCCGGGATTCAGTCCCGTGCCAAGACTGTTTTGGCCCATGCTTGTCAGGCCGACAGAGCATAAGGCGATGATAGGAATTATTCTCTTCATTGCGTTTGAATATTTTTTACGTTTCTATTTATAAACTTCTTTTACTCAACTTTCTGAATGCGGATGCCACTGGGAGCGTGGGCATCTTCAGAATATTTACTTCATTAACTTCCCGAATTATTCAGTTTTTCCACTTCTTCCAACAAGGACTCCCAGCGTTCTATCTCTTCGTCGAGCGCCTTCTTTGTCGATGTGTATTCAGTGATTAGCTCCATGTTCGAGGCATTTGCGGGGTCGCAGAGTATCGTGTCGAGTTCTTTCAGGCGCGTCTCCATCTTCTCGATCTTCTTCTCCGACTCCTTCACGGCCTTCTCCGCACGGCTGATCTTTTTCATCCTCTCCTTGCGCTCGGCATATGACTCCTTGCCGGCGGCGTCGTCCTGTGCTGACGATGTCTTGTCGGATGATGTGGCTGTCGATGCAGCTGTCGAAGATGCCTTTGCGGATGATGTCGCCGCGGATGATGTGGCTGCGGCGAGTGTCTTCTGAAACTCCTGTACACCTTGCGCACGGCATTTCCTGATATAGTCGTATATGCCTCCGATATGTTCCTTCACCTCTCCACCGCCAAACTCATAGACCTTGGTGACGAGTCCGTCGAGAAATTCTCGGTCGTGGCTCACGATGATGGCCGTGCCGTCGAATGAGCGGATGGCCTCCTTAAGCACGTCCTTCGACGGCATGTCGAGATGGTTGGTGGGCTCGTCGAGGATGAGGAAGTTCACTGGCGAGAGCAGCAGGCGTATCATAGCCAGTCGGCTCCTCTCGCCGCCGCTGAGCACCTTTACCTTCTTTTCCGATGCCTCGCCGCCAAACATGAACGCGCCGAGGATGTCGTTGATCTTCAGTCTCACCTCACCTTTCGCCACGTTGTCGATGGTCTCAAACACGGTGAGGTTCTCGTCGAGCATCTGTGCCTCGTTTTGCGCGAAATAGCCTATCTGGACGTTATGTCCCACCTTCAATGTGCCGGTGAAGGGTGTCTCACTCATGATACACTTGACGAGGGTCGATTTTCCCTCGCCGTTCTTGCCCACGAAGGCCACCTTCTCCCCTCGCTTGATGGTCAGCGACACATGGTCGAACACGGTGTGCTCGCCATAGTCCTTGCGCACGTCGTCGCATATCAACGGATAGTCGCCGCTGCGCAGGCATGGCGGGAACTTCAGACGCATCTGCGAGTTATCGACCTCGTCGATCTCGATGGGCACGATCTTCTCCAACTGCTTGATGCGGCTCTGCACCTGCACGGCCTTGGTGGGCTTGTATCTGAACCGCTCGATGAAGTCCTTCAGGTCGGCTATCTCCTTCTGCTGGTTCTCGTAGGCCCTTATCTGTTGCTCACGGCGCTCACGGCGCAGCGTCACGTATTCGTCGTATTTCACCTTGTAGTCGATTACCTTGCCACAGGAGATCTCCAATGTGCGGTTGGTCACGTTGTTGATGAAGGCGCGGTCATGGCTCACCAGCACCACGGCCTTCGCCGACTGGGCGAGAAACTGCTCAAGCCATTGTATGCTTTCGATGTCGAGATGGTTGGTCGGCTCGTCGAGAAGCAGCACGTCGGGTTTTCTCAGAAGTATCTTCGCCAGTTCGATACGCATTCGCCATCCGCCCGAGAACTCGCTTGTCGGACGACTGAAGTCCTTGCGCTCAAAACCGAGGCCTGTCAGCGTGCGCTCTATCTCCGCCTCATAGTTGTCGGCTCCCATCATCATGTATCTGTCATGCTCGGCGGTGAACCGCTCCACGAGCTGCGCGTATTCCTCACTTTCATAGTCGGTGCGCTCGGCCAGCTGACGGTTCATATCGTCAATCCTCGCCGCCATCTTCCTGATGTCGGCGAATGCCTTCTGCGCCTCTTCCTTCACTGTGGTGTCATCCTGGAGTATCATCACCTGCGGCAGATAGCCCACGGTGGTGCCGTTGGGGATGGCCACCACGCCTTCAGTCGGTTTCTGCTTGCCGCATAATATCTTCAGCATGGTCGATTTGCCCGCGCCGTTCTTGCCCACCAATGCTATTCTGTCGCGGTCGTTGATAACAAAGCTGACTCCGCTGAAGAGGGGCTTCACCCCGAATTCCACTTTTAACGATTCTACTGATATCATGTCTTTCTATATTTCGGATGCAAAATTACGACTTATTTTTCACACCACCAAATAATTCCCGATTATTTAACTGATATTAAATCATCTATGCCTTGCATTTTCTTTCAGTCCTTTATTTTGAGAAAAGGAGCATCCCCATTGGCATTATGCCTTTGTGGATGCTCCTTTCATAGCCACCTTTCTCGACAGTTTTGCTGTCGAGCCCCCGCTTCCGTTCTTAGACATATGTCTCTTATCTCCCCTTATCTCCCCTTATCTCCTTCTTACTACTTCCGACAGTCGAGCAAGATTTACGATGCAAAGGTACGAAATTTCGCCACCCCCTATGGCTCTTTAGCGTCGTTAATGGCGCTTAAGGATTGTGATGGTCTTAGAATGCCTGTTGTAATGGTCTTACAACTGCTGTTATAACACTGTTACGACTGCTGTTGTAACAACCTTACAACCGCAGTCGTAAGACCATTACAACAGCAGTCGTAAGGTGGCATGAAGCGGGCTTCCGCCCTATGGTTCGCAGAGGTATCTCTCGATGAGCCTCACCTGGGCGATGGTGAGGTCGCGCGTGCGGTCGAACTTGCGGTTGTACTTGTTGAGTGCCGCCTTGAGCTCTGGGCAGCGGTTGATCCAGCGGCGCAGCGTGCGAACTGCCTCGGTCGGCGTCTTGTCGGGGAAGTATTTCAGGGCTAATTCTGTTCGTTTCATATTCCATTCTGATTTGTGATGGTACACGAGTACATTTTATAATATATACCTTTTATATAAAATACAATATATGATTTTCTTTTTTTTATATGTGTAATTATTCATAAAGTATATATTTCTAAATGTACTCGTGTACCCATGTAGTTAAAACGGGAGGTCACAATTGGCTATACTACGGGCACTGTTGATGTCCGTAGCCTCCAGTTCCACAACTAAAAAACCAGTATTTTCTTCTTTCCTCGCCTTGTTCGAGGAAAGCCGTGTTTGTCGAGGATGGCGTTGAGGGCACGTATGCCTATCGGCTTCTTGATATTGCCGTATGCCACGAGCTTTGCGAGTATCTCGGCTGAGGTGAGAAACTTCACCTGGCTGAAGGTGAGAGTTGTCTTGCAATTCGGGTAAAGCTGAAATTTCATATTCGTTTTTTCGTTTAAGATTAAATGATATTGTATCGTTGACGCAATGGCATTGCGATTGCGATGCAAAGATACCAAAAAAACGAATATGCTCCAAATAGTGAGAGAGTGACATTTCCACCTCCATATAGAAGTGGAAATTTTATGAATAAATTAACTGCAATTACATATATTTAATATCACACTTTGCTATGTTGCTCAACTTTCGGAAGTAAATAACTGACGAGGGTGTACTGGGAGGATTAAGGGAGCCCCGCAGCAAAACTGCGGGGAATGGTGGCTGTTCGCCACTATCTAAGTGACAGGCGGCGGATTCCAATAATGATGAAAAAAAGGGTGAAAACACCATATAACACGTAATATAATAATGTGGAGACAAGAAAAATAAAAGAAAAATGAAACAAAAACAAAAAAAAGTCACAAAAAATTTGGTAGATTAAAAAAAAGTTAGTACCTTTGCACCCGCAAAACAGAAACAGACGCGCTTGTAGCTCAGTTGGTAGAGCACCTGACTCTTAATCAGGGTGTCCAGGGTTCGAGCCCCTGCAGGCGTACTGAAGTAAGTAAGAGCAAAAGAAATTTGCGCTTGTAGCTCAGTTGGTAGAGCACCTGACTCTTAATCAGGGTGTCCAGGGTTCGAGCCCCTGCAGGCGTACGAAAAAGGGAGCAGACATAAGGTTTGCTCCTTTTTTTATCCGACAAACGAGAAGGTGATCACATATTAAAGACAATAAAGTAAGATGAGAATAGACATCATATCCGTCCTGCCAGAGATGATAGAGGGATTCATCAATGAATCAATACTGGCAAGAGCACAAAAAAAAGGACTCGCGGAAATACATCTTCATAACCTGCGCGACTACACCCTCGACAAGTGGAGAAGGGTGGACGACTATCCATACGGCGGCTTTGCCGGTATGGTTATGCAATGTGAGCCTATCGACAGATGTATCACGGCATTAAAGTCAGAAAGAGATTACGACGAGGTCATCTACACCTCGCCTGATGGCGAGAAGTTCACCCAACATACAGCCAACGACCTGTCGATGAAGGGCAATCTCATCATACTTTGCGGACACTACAAGGGAATAGACCACCGCATTAGGGAACATCTCATCACACGTGAGATAAGTATCGGCGACTATGTGCTCACGGGGGGCGAACTGGCTGCCGCCGTCATGGCCGACGCCATCGTGAGAATAGTGCCTGGAGTCATCGGCGACGAACAGAGCGCCCTGTCGGACTGTTTTCAGGACGACCTGCTCTCAGCTCCCATCTATACCCGTCCGGCTGACTACAAGGGATGGAAAGTCCCGGACATATTGCTCAGCGGCAATGAGGCCAAGATAAAGCAGTGGGAAATGGACCAGGCCATGGAGCGCACACGGCTACTCAGGCCTGACCTATTGGAAGAATAAGGAATACGGGCACGATTCAAACACCGGCATTCCTGACGCAAAACTCCTCACCGAGGCGAAACCCCTCTTCATACAGAGCCTCGAGCTTGCGCTCATCCTTCTCCATTCGCCCCACATCCATTGGGCGAAGCGGACGGATGACAAGAGCCTCGCCCGAGTCCTCCATCCTCTCCACCATCTCCAACTGACGGTTGTACTCGTCAATCCTGCGACTCAGAGCCACACGCAGACGCGGATATTTTTTATAGATGAACTTGGGTATCTTGCGGTCATGCGAATTATTGCGGTAGCCACGGTTTCGGGTGAGAACCAACACATTACGCTCATGCCCCATCGCCATGGCACGCTCCACAGGAATGCTATCCACTATACCCCCGTCAAGATACGGCACACCATCCACATCGACAATCTTGCTCACGTAAGGCAGGCTGCTGCTTGCCCTGCAAATGTCAAGAAGGCGCTGACGGTCGCCCGACTTCTCCACAAGATATTCCGCACGGCCAGTGAGGCAATTGGTTGCCACCATTTCAAACGTTGATTCAGAAGCGAAATACGTGTCCCAATCGTATGGTATCAGCTCATTGGGAAAACGGTCATAAAGCAATTCCGGGTCGAAGATACATCCTTGAGTCACCAAATGGCGCAAACCCAGATAGTTGTACTTCACCAGCATGTCAATATTTGACATACGTGCCCTGCGAGGCTGACGGCTCATATATGACAACCCGTTGCAAGCCCCGGCAGAAACCGCCACTATATATTTGAAATAATAATCATGCTTCATGAAGGCATCAAGCACACCACTGGTGAACACGCCGCGCATGCCGCCACCTTCAAGCACCAATCCCAATTTTCTGTTTAACATTATATTAATATTACCTTATTTGTATGTTATAAATTGCTAATTATGACCCGAAAGTCTAAATTTTAGTGCAAAGGTATAAGTTTTTTCGAAAAAAATGCGTAACTTTGCAATGTTTTTTAGTATTAATAATAAAATTTAGTGCTTATGTTCAGTAAAGAGACCTATATCAGACGTAGAAATGAGCTGAAAAAGCTTGTCAAGAACGGGGTTGTGATTCTGTTCGGCAACAACGAGTCACCAATGAACTGTCCTGCCAATGCATACTATCCATTCCGGCAGGATTCATCGTTTATATATTATTTCGCCCAGCACAGGGACGGACTCGTGGGCGTGATTGACATTGACAATGACCGCGACATTCTCATCGGCGATGACATAGACGTCGTGGACATCGTATGGTATGGCTCCGTTGACACCGTAAGCGAACTGGCATCCCAGGTGGGAGTGACCGAGTCGATGCCGATGAAAGAACTCAAGAACATCGTTGACAACGCATTGAAGAGCAACAGGAAGATACACTTCCTCCCCCCATATCGCCACGACACCATGATCCAGATAATGGACCTTATGGGCATTCACCCCTCACAGCAGAAGGAAGCAGCGTCATTGGAACTGATAAAGGCCGTGGTGAAGATGCGCTCATCCAAAGAGCCACAGGAAATAGAGGCCATAGAAAGAGCATGCGACGTGGGCTACAAGATGCACACTCACGCCATGAAGATGATACGTCCGGGAGTGACAGAGAAATTTGTCGGCGGACAGGTGGATGGCATGGCCAACTCCTATTCATCCAAAGTCAGCTTCCCCACCATCTTCAGCCAGCACGGCGAAATAATGCACGGCAGTCCGTCGATGAAACTGCTCGAAAGCGGCAGGCTCGCCCTGTGTGACGCAGGATGTGAACTGGACGACTATTGTTCGGACAACACCAGGACAATGCCTGTCAACGGCAAGTTCGACCAAAGACAGAGAGAAATTTACTCAATCGTCGAGGCATGCCACGACTATGCCCTCGAAGTGGCGAAACCAGGCGTGAAATGGTATGATGTACACATGGACGTTTGCAGGATGATGACTGACAAACTGAAGGAACTGGGACTGATGAAGGGTGACACGGAAGAAGCGGTAAGAGAGGGAGCACACGCCTTGTTCCTGCCTCACGGACTCGGACACATGATGGGACTCGACGTGCACGACATGGAGGCCCTCGACCAGAAATACGTGGGATTTGACGATGAGGTGCAGCCATCCGAACAATTCGGCACAAACTGCCTGAGAATGGGACGCCGCCTTCAGGAAAACTTCGTGATGACGGACGAGCCGGGAATATACTTCATACCCGCCCTCATTGACGACTGGAAGGCAAGCGGATATTGCAAGGACTTCCTCAACTTTGACAAGATTGAGACCTACAAGGATTTCGGCGGAATACGTATTGAGGACGACTTGCTCATCACACCCGACGGATGCAGGTTCTTGGGACATCAGCGCATACCTTATCACCCTGACGAAGTCGAGGAGTATATGCAACAGGCATAAAGAGACTCCTTGGCAAGTCGGTCATTTAAACGTCAACAATAAAAAACAAAAATACAATGAAAAAGATTATGATTATGGCTCTTGCCGCAATGATTTGCGGTGGAGCAACTGCCGCAAAGAAAAAAGAGGCGGTAAACAAGAACAAACCGGTATTCACCACCATCAAGGAGAATAAAATCTCCAGTATCAAGGACCAGAGCCGTAGCGGCACGTGCTGGAACTACTCCACCCTCTCCTACTTCGAGAGCGAGATACTGAAAAAGACAGGCAAGGAGTACAACCTGTGCGAGATGTTCGTGTGCAACAAGACGTATATGGACCGCGCCATACAGGTAGTCAGGCTCCACGGCGACTGCCAGTTTGCACAAGGCGGCTCATGCTATGACCCACTCTATTGTATCCAGAACTACGGTATCTGCCCTGACGAGGCAATGCCTTTCCCCGGCTCGCTCTATGGAGATTCACTCAACAACTTCAACGAGTTTTTCGACGTAATGTCACCCTATGTCAGCACAGTGGCAAAAAGCGACGCCAAGAAACTGTCGTCACAGTGGAAGGTGGGACTTCAGGGCATCCTCGACGCCTATCTCGGCAAATGCCCTGAGAAGTTCACATTCGAAGGCAAGGAATACACACCGAAATCATTTGCCGCCAGCCTTGGACTCGACTGGAATGACTATGTGACCATCACATCCTACACCCACCATCCTTTCTACACAAGATTTGCAGTGGAAGTGCAGGACAACTGGCGCAACCCACTGTCATACAACGTGCCTATGGACGAGATGATGCAGATCATCGACAATGCCATCGAACAGGGCTACACCGTGGCATGGGGAGGAGATGTCAGCGAGGAAGGCTTCACACGTGACGGTGTGGCATACGCCTATGACGTCAAGCAGCTTCAGAGCATGAAGGGTAGCGACGCCGCCAAGTGGATGAGACTTGAGAAGCAGAAGAAAACCGCACTCTTTGACTCACTCGGCTGCAAGGCACCGGAGATAGTACCCACACAGGAGATGCGCCAACAGCGCTTTGACAACTGGGAGCTGACCGACGACCACGGCATGCTTATCTTCGGCATAGCCAAGGACCAGTATGGCAAAGAATATTATATGGTGAAAAACTCATGGGGCGAGACAGGCAAGTATAAGGGTATATGGTATATGACCAAGACCTTCATAGCAGCCAACACCATGGACTATATGGTGAACAAAAATGCCATACCGGCTGAAATACGCAAAAAACTCGGGATATAACCGATGAACTTCGAATGGAACTATAAGGAACCCACCGAGGAGAGAGTAAGGGCTGCCAAGGAACTTGCCGACAAAATAGGCATGAGCCCGATATTGGCAGACCTGCTCATCCAGAGGGGTATCAAGACAGAATCGGCAGCAAAGCGGTTTTTCCGTCCTATGCTAAGCGAGCTGATCGACCCATTTCTCATGAACGACATGGATGTGGCCGTGGACAGACTCAATGACGCAATGGGACGGAAAGAGCGCATCCTTGTCTATGGCGACTACGACGTGGACGGATGTACTGCCGTGGCACTCGTATATAAGTTCCTGTTGCAGTTTTATTCCAATATCGACTATTATATTCCTGACAGATACGACGAGGGGTACGGGGTGAGCAAAAAGGCTATTGACAAGGCAAAGGAAAAGGGTGTCAAACTGGTCATTGTGCTCGACTGCGGCATAAAGGCCATTGAGGAGATTGACTACGCCAAAAGCATGGGAATAGACTTTATCATCTGCGACCATCATGTGCCCGACGATGAAATGCCACCTGCCGTGGCCATACTCAATCCCAAAAGGGCCGACACGACTTACCCTTTCCACCACCTGTCGGGATGCGGTGTGGGATTCAAGTTCATGCAGGCCTTTGCCAAAAACAACGGCATACCGTTTGCAAGACTGATACCTCTTCTGGACTTCTGCGTGGTCAGCATCGCATCCGACATCGTACCGGTAGAGGGCGAAAACCGCACCTTGGCATTCCATGGACTCAAGCAACTCAACCAAAATCCGTCAATAGGACTGAAAGCCATCATAGAGACTTGCGGCCTGACAGGGCGCGAGATCAACATGAGCGACATCGTCTTCAAAATAGGACCGCGAATCAATGCGTCGGGACGGATGCAGAATGGCAAGGAGGCTGTTGACCTGCTGGTTGAGAAGGACTTTCTCTCTGCACTCACCCAGGCAAAGCTCATCAATGGCTACAACGAACTGCGCAAGGACATCGACAAGCAAATGACCGAAGAGGCCAACCAGATAGTGGAAAAGTTGGAAAACCAGAAGCACCAATCGTCCATAGTGCTCTATGACGCCAACTGGAAAAAGGGTGTAATCGGAATAGTAGCGTCACGTATCACGGAAATATATTTCCGACCAACTATCGTGATGACTATCAATGACGGCATGGCCACGGGGTCAGCACGTTCGGTGGCCGGATTCGACATTTATGAAGCACTCAAGAGCTGTCGCGACCTACTGTATAATTTCGGGGGCCACACCTATGCAGCAGGATTGTCGATGAAGGTGGAAAACATCCCTGCATTCAAGGAAAAGTTCCAAAAATATGTCGATGAACACATACGACCCGAACAGACATTGGCCATACTCAATATTGAGGAGGTGATAGACTTCAAGGACATCACCAAGAAACTGCTCACCGACCTAAAGAAGTTCGCGCCGCACGGACCTTGCAATCCACGTCCGATATTCTGCACACATAATGTATATGACTACGGGACAAGCAAGGTGGTGGGCAAGAACCAGGAGCACATCAAGCTGGAACTGGTTGACTCCAAGTCAAGCAATGTGGTCAATGGCATCGCCTTCGGCCAAAGCGCATCGGCGCGTTTCATCAAAAGCAAGCGGAGTTTCGACATCGTATATAACATCATCGAAAATGCATACAAGCATGGTGAGGTGCAATTACAGATAGAGGACATCAAACCGAGTGAAGAGTAATAAATGAGATAAGCGTGAACAACGGACATTATTATGATATACTGCGGAAATATTGGGGCTACCAGAATTTCCGCAGTATTCAGTTAAGCATAATCGAAAGCATCGGAAACGGGCATGACACACTGGGGCTGATGCCTACTGGCGGAGGCAAGTCAATCACATTCCAGGTGCCTGCACTCGCCATGGACGGAGTGTGTATCGTCATCACACCGCTTGTGGCTCTGATGAAAGACCAAGTGGAAAATCTCAAAAAAAGAAACATCAGGGCGGCTGCCATACATTCCGGATTAAGACACGACCAGATTATCACCATTCTTGAAAACTGTGTCTTCGGAGCAGTCAAACTGCTGTATGTATCGCCTGAAAGACTGTCGTCCAAGCTCTTTCTGACAAAACTGAGACATATCAACGTCAGCTTCATCACCGTAGATGAAGCACACTGTATCACGCAATGGGGATACGACTTCCGACCGTCTTATCTGAAAATAGCCGAACTGCGCTCCATCATCCCCGACAAACCGATACTGGCCCTTACGGCAACTGCCACGGAAGAAGTGGTGGACGACATACAGGAAAAACTGCACTTCAAGGAGAAAAACGTGTTCAAAATGAGTTTTGAACGCAAAAACCTGGCATACATGGTGAGACTGGCCGAGAACAAGCAGGAGGAAATGGTACACATATTAAAAAAAATCAATGGCAGCGCTATCGTATATGTGAAATTCCGATCTGACACTGACTTTACGGCACAATATCTTAATGATGCGGGAATAAGTGCCACATACTATCACGCAGGACTCGACAACAATATAAAGGACGAAAGACAAGAACTGTGGCAAAACGACAAGGTAAAGGTGATGGTGGCCACAAACGCATTCGGCATGGGTATTGACAAACCTGACGTGAGAGCGGTCATACATCTCAACGCACCCGACAACATCGAGTCATACTTCCAAGAGGCAGGAAGAGCCGGTCGTGACGGTGAAAAAGCATACGCCATAATGCTTGTGACAAAAGGCGACACCAACATCATGCGCAAAAAGGCGGCAAGCAACATTCCCGACAAGCAATACATCAAACAGGTATATGAACATGTTTCATATTTCTTTCAAATCGCTGTCGGGTCGGGATATGGCATGGCATTCAAGTTCAATATACAAAAGTTTTGCCGTAACTTCAGGCATTATCCAACCCGTGTGGAAGCGGCACTCAAAATACTGGAACAGGCCGGCTACATAGAATATGAAAACGACGAGGACCGAACATCACGAGTGATGTTCATACCCAAACGCGATGAACTATACAAGATAAAAAACAGCAGCAAGACCGAGGATCTTGTCATAGAGACAATCCTGAGAAAATACAACGGACTCTTTGTCGATTATGCCATTATCGACGAGGAGAATGTGGCCCATCAATGCCAAATGGAAGAGGAAGAGGTTCACGAATGCCTGAAACTTCTGGCACGCAAACGCATCATAGCCTACATACCGCCTCGCAACAGCCCTATAATCAAATTCACACAGCCAAGGGAATTGACGGAACGTATCGTTATACCTTATAATATATATGAGCGCCGCATCAAGAAAATGAAGGAGAGGCTGGACCACATGATCAACTACATGACCTGCGACACGGAATGCCGCAGCATAATGCTGTTGCGCTACTTTGGTGAAAAAAGCAAGAATAAGTGTGGTATATGCGACGTGTGTGAACTGTCACATGCCACTCCTGTCAAGGACATGAAGGAGGCGGCTGAAAAAATGCTTCGATTTCTTGACGACGGCAAGCCACATCCATATAACGAAATACGCCATTTCGACCCGCAAATCGAAACATCCGCCCTGCAGGACGCCATAGACTGGCTTCTGTCAGAACAGAAAATCACAACCGACGGCATTAATGTCACTATCATCAAATAATATGGACATGACGCATAATCATTAATTATATAAGGTAATTGCTGCAATTTTATGCTATATATATACATTTTACTGCAAAGAAATAACAAAAAGACACTTTTTTGATAATTTTTTCGATAAAATGTTTGTTATTTCCATTTTTTTATATAACTTTGCACCCGCAAACAAGAAATTGCAAGAAAAAAGATACAAATTAGTAAAATATAAACAACTAAAAGAAGAAATTATGATTGCAACACAAGTGGTAGAGGAACTGAAAAGAAGGTTCCCCAATGAGCCTGAGTACATTCAGGCAGTTAGTCAGGTACTTCCTACAATAGAGGAAGAGTACAACAAGCATCCTGAGTTTGAGAAATCAAACTTGGTAGAACGCTTGTGCATTCCAGATCGAGTGATTGAGTTCAGAGTGACATGGGTAGATGACCAAGGCAAAGTACAGACAAACATGGGCTACCGCATCCAGCATAATAACGTAATCGGTCCGTACAAGGGCGGTATTCGTTTCCACAAATCCGTGAACTTGGGTATCTTGAAGTTCCTCGCCTTCGAGCAGACCTTCAAGAACTCCCTGACCACACTGCCTATGGGCGGAGCCAAAGGCGGTTCTGACTTCTCTCCCCGCGGCAAGAGCGAAGGCGAAGTGATGCGTTTCTGCCAGGCATTCATGACCGAATTGTATCGCCACATCGGTCCGGACGAGGATGTGCCGGCAGGTGACATCGGCGTAGGCGGACGTGAAGTAGGCTATATGTTCGGTATGTACAAGAAGCTCACCCACGAGTGGAGCGGAGTGCTTACCGGCAAGGGACGCGAATTCGGCGGTTCTCTTATCCGTCCGGAAGCCACTGGCTACGGCACAGTCTATTTCCTTCTCTCCATGCTTGAGACACGCGGCATCAGCCTTGAGGGCAAGAAGGTGCTCATCTCCGGTTCGGGTAATGTGGCCCAGTATGCCACTGAAAAGTGCATCCAGCTCGGTGCAAAGGTTCTGACCCTTTCCGACTCCGACGGTTATATCTACGACCCCGACGGCATCGACCGCGCCAAGCTCGACTATGTAATGGAACTGAAGAACATCGAGCGCGGACGTATCAAGGAGTATGCTGAGGAATATCCCAATGCAGTATATCATGCAGGCGAGCGTCCATGGGCTGAGAAGGCCGACATCGCGCTTCCTTGCGCCACACAGAACGAGATCAACGGCGAACAGGCACAGATGCTCGTTGACAATGGAGTGTTCGCCGTGGCTGAGGGTGCCAACATGCCATCTACACCAGAGGCTGTCAAGGCATTCCAGGACGCAAAGATACTCTATGCTCCAGGAAAGGCATCCAACGCCGGAGGTGTGGCAGTGTCCGGGCTTGAGATGAGCCAGAACTCAGAGCGTCTCAGCTGGACATCCGAGGAGGTTGACAACCGACTGAAGCTGATCATGAAGGACATCCATGAAAACTGCGTGAAATATGGCACACAGCCCGACGGATACATCAATTACGTCAAGGGTGCCAACGTGGCAGGATTTATGAAGGTGGCAAAAGCCATGATGGCACAGGGGATTGTATAAATTCACTCTTTATAAATAATAATTCCATTCTAAAGGCAGAATCATATCGGTTCTGCCTTTTTTATGTGATTATTTAGCGTATTACGTGTTCAAAATGTGGGGGTAAATGTTAAATATTTCATTTTCGTGAGTTTTTATTAAATAAAATCAAGAAATTATTTGGTAATGTGAAAAAATGTCAGTACCTTTGCACCCGTTATCCTGAATACAATCTTATTTACTAGAATGGAAAGACTAATACCTATTGAAGATAAAGCGATTGTCTGTGAAGACAGTCGCTTTAATCGTATTATAAACCTGACATCGTGAAATTATCCAATGTAATAATACCCAAAAGGGCATAATTGACGTAATATTGGTTAAATATTCATAAATCTACATATTATTCAAAAATAATTAGCCACTAATTGATGAATTATTTGTAACTTTGCAGCCGATTTAGTCCGTAGAGGCTCAAACAAGAGGGAACACGACGTTCTCCGCCCCGCGGAAACCGTTTAAATTTTTAATAACAAAAAATGTACGCAATTGTAGAAATTAACGGTCAGCAGTTTAAGGTGGAAGAGGGCAAAAAGCTCTTCGTTCATCACATCAAGTCTTCAGAGGAAGGCCAAACTGTTGAGTTTGACAAGGTCCTGCTCGTGGACAACGAGGGAGCTGTCAAGGTTGGCGCACCTACCGTAGAAGGTGCAAAAGTAGTGTGTGAGGTGGTTAATCCCCTCGTTAAGGGTGACAAGGTTATCGTCTTCAAGATGAAGCGCCGCAAGGACTCTCGCAAGAAGAACGGTCATCGCGAACAGTTCACTCAGATTGAAGTTAAACAAGTAATCGCTTAAATTTAGGAGGACGTAAAGAAATGGCACATAAAAAAGGTGTGGGTAGTTCTAAGAACGGCCGTGAGTCAGCTTCACAAAGATTAGGCGTCAAGATCTGGGGTGGCCAGACCTGTATTGCAGGTAACATCATCGTGCGTCAGCGCGGTACAAAGCACAACCCAGGCAACAATGTCGGTATCGGCAAGGACGATACTCTTTATGCATTGGTTGACGGAGTGGTAAACTTCAAGAAAGGACGTTTCAACAAGAGCGTCGTTTCTGTAATACCAGTTGCAGAAGCCTAATTTTTATCAATTAAGATAATTTATTCCAAACAAACAACAGGGTCCCATACCTCCTCAGAGGTATGGGATTTCTGCTTTTATATGCTTTTTTGAGTCTTTTTTCACATTCTGCAACAAATAAACTCGTTTTTGCTTCGTAATGTCATATTTATTTCGTAACTTTGCACCAATTTAATAGAAATAACGTATAATTAAAAATATTGAATATGCTTACATTAAAGCTCATCACAGAAGAAACAGACCGTGTGATAAAAGGTCTCGAGAAAAAGCACTTCAACGGTGCCAAGGAAGCTATCGACAATGTGCTCGCCATCGACAAGCGCCGTCGCGAAGCACAACAGAAACTGGACAAAACAAAACAGGAGGCCAAGCAGTTTGCCGCACAGATTGGCGCCCTCATGAAACAGGGGAAGAAAGAGGAAGCAGAGAATATCAAGCAGCAGGTGGCATCACTCAAGTCTCTTGACAAACAACTCCAGGAAGACATGGATGCAGCGGAAAAAGAACTTACCGCCATGCTCTGCACCATACCCAACATACCATACGACGAGGTACCAGAGGGCAAGGCAGCTGAGGACAACCATGTCGTGAAGAGCAATCTTAAGGAATGTGACGACAATGACACCGTGGGCAATTGGACTGTCAACCCGGAAAACAAAGACGCCAAACTGCCTCATTGGGAACTGGCAAAGAAATACAACCTTATTGACTTCGACCTCGGAGTGAAAATCACAGGTGCCGGATTCCCTGTATATATCGGTATGGGAGCACGACTCCAGAGAGCGCTAATCAACTTCTTCCTTGACGAGGCAAGGGCAGCCGGATATACTGAGATTATGCCGCCCACCGTGGTCAACCAGGCTTCCGGTTACGGCACAGGACAGTTGCCCGACAAGGAAGGACAGATGTATCACTGTGAGGTTGACGACCTCTATCTCATACCCACTGCCGAGGTGCCAGTGACAAACATCTACCGTGACGTAATCCTCGACGAGAAGGACCTGCCAATAAAAAACTGCGCATACACGCAATGCTTCCGCCGCGAAGCCGGCAGCTATGGCAAGGATGTCCGCGGACTGAACAGACTGCATGAGTTCTCAAAGATAGAGATTGTACGCATCGACAAACCGGAACACTCACAAGAATCCCACAAGGAGATGCTCGCACATGTGGAAGGCCTACTGAAGAAGCTCGAACTGCCATATCGCATACTGCTACTGTGTGGTGGCGACCAGTCGTTTACATCTGCTATATGCTATGATTTTGAGGTCTATTCCGAGGCCCAAGGCAGATGGCTTGAGGTATCATCCGTCTCCAATTTCGACACATATCAGGCTAATCGTCTGAAATGCCGCTATCGCCACGCAGAGGACAAAAAGATTGAACTCTGCCATACACTCAATGGCTCGGCTCTCGCTCTGCCACGCATCGTGGCTGCCATACTCGAAGACAACCAGACCCCAGAGGGTATTCGCATACCAAAGGCTCTCGTGCCATACATGGGATGTGACATGATTAATTAAGAATTAAAAATTAAAAATTAAGAATTAATTATGAACAAAATAATCAGAAAAAAACAATTCTCCGAGAAGGTTTACCTCTTTGAGATTGAGGCTCCGCTGATAGCCAAGAGCCGCAAGGCAGGCAACTTCGTGATTGTACGTGTAGGCAGCAAGGGCGAACGCATGCCGCTCACAATAGCTGACTCGGATGTCAACAAGGGCACCATAACCTTAGTGGTACAGAAGGTGGGACTGTCGTCAGTAAAACTGTGTTCGCTCAACGAGGGCGACTATGTCACTGACGTTGTAGGCCCATTGGGCAATCCAACCCATATCGAAAAATTCGGCACGGTCATCTGCGCCGGCGGTGGTGTCGGAGTGGCGCCTATGTTGCCTATCATACGCGCCCTCAAGGCTGCCGGCAACAGGGTCTTATCGGTTATTGCCGGACGCTCCAAGGACCTGGTCATCCTTGAGGATGAAGTACGCGAAAGCAGTGACGAACTGATCATAATGACCGATGACGGCTCATACGGCGAAAAGGGTGTAGTCACCATTGGTATTGAGAAACTCATCAATCAAGAGCATATCGACAAGGTGTTTGCCATCGGACCTCCAATAATGATGAAGTTCTGCTGTCTGCTCACACAGAAATACAATATACCGACTGACGTGTCGCTCAACACCATCATGGTGGATGGTACCGGAATGTGCGGTGCATGCCGACTCACCATTGGCGGCAAGACAAAGTTTGTCTGTATCGACGGCCCTGAGTTCGACGGTGCTCTCGTTGACTGGGACGAGATGTTCAAGCGCATGGGAACATTCAAGCGTGAGGAACAGGAAGAAATGGAACATCTTCAGGAACACATGACTGGAGTCACGGAAAAAGACTTGCCTGAAGAAAATGAAGACGTACAACCTCAAGCGATGGCTGCCTCCCACCCCGCCCAGGAGTCGGATAATGAGTCGCTCACTGACCGCAATGCCGAATGGCGCAAGGCTCTTCGCACGGCCATGAAACCCAAGGAGCGCACGGCCATCGAGCGTGTGGTCATGCCGGAGCTCGACCCTGTCTATCGCGCCACCACCCGCACCGAGGAAGTCAACAAAGGACTTACCAAGGAGATGGCCATGCGCGAGGCACAGCGCTGTCTCGACTGCGCCAAGCCATCATGTGTGGAAGGCTGCCCAGTCAATATCAACATACCGTCATTTATCAAGAACATTGAGCGTGGAGACATACTCTCAGCAGCCAAGGTGCTGAAGCAGACCTCTGCCCTTCCCGCCGTGTGCGGACGAGTATGCCCACAGGAGAAACAATGTGAGAGCAAGTGTATTCACCTGAAGATGAACGAGCCTGCCGTGGCCATCGGTTATCTTG
This sequence comes from Prevotella sp., assembly GCA_034101015.1. Classification (GTDB taxonomy): domain Bacteria; phylum Bacteroidota; class Bacteroidia; order Bacteroidales; family Bacteroidaceae; genus Prevotella. The sequence continues at coordinate 13,258 of JAXEKN010000099.1, read as the reverse complement.
AGAGATTCGCGGCTGACTATGAGCGTGAAAGCGGACAAATGTCTCTGCCTGAGATAGCTCCGGCAAACGGCATTAAGGTGGCAGCCATCGGTTCAGGACCTTCAGGACTCAGTTTTGCAGGAGACATGGCGAAGATGGGATTCGACGTGTATGTGTTTGAAGCCCTGCATGAGATCGGCGGTGTATTGAAATATGGTATTCCAGAATTCCGTCTGCCCAACCGTATTGTTGACGTAGAGATAGAAAACCTCAAGAAGATGGGCGTACACTTCCAGACTGACTGTATCGTCGGCAAGACAATCTCCGTTGAGGAACTTGAGGATATGGGATTCAAGGGCATCTTCGTCGGTTCGGGAGCCGGCTTGCCCAATTTCATGAATATCCCCGGAGAAAACGCTATCAACATCATGTCGTCAAATGAGTATCTCACCCGTGTCAACCTAATGGATGCGGCCAACCCCTCCACAGACACACCCATCAACCTGGGCAAGCACGTCATCGTTGTAGGTGGAGGCAATACTGCCATGGACTCATGCCGCACGGCAAAGCGTCTTGGTGCTGATGTCACCCTCGTTTACAGACGTTCCGAACAGGAGATGCCTGCTCGTCTTGAAGAGGTGAAGCATGCCAAGGAGGAAGGCATCAACTTCCTCTGTCTGCACAATCCTATCGAATATAAGGCTGACGAGAAAGGTGCTGTTTGTCAGGCTGTACTGCAAGTTATGGAACTTGGCGAACCGGATGCGAGCGGACGCCGCAGCCCCGTGGCCGTGGAGGGAAAGACTGTCACATTGGATGTTGATCAGGTCATCGTGGCTGTCGGTGTATCACCAAACCCATTGGTGCCAAAGTCAATAGAGGGACTCGAACTGGGACGCAAGAACACCATAGCCGTCAACGACGACATGCAGAGCTCACGACCTTCAGTATATGCTGGCGGTGACATCGTCCGTGGAGGTGCCACTGTGATCCTCGCCATGGGTGACGGTCGCCGCGCAGCCAAGGCAATGGCAGATAAGTTAATGAAATGAACGGATTATATACTATAATAATGCTCATACTGAGCAACGTCTTCATGACGCTTGCTTGGTATGGGCATCTAAAACTACAGGAAACGGGGGTATCAGCGAAATGGCCTCTTTTGGGAGTGATTGCCTTCTCATGGGGCATTGCCTTTTTTGAATACTGCTGCCAGGTACCTGCCAACCGCATGGGGTTTGAAGGTAATGGAGGACCATTCAACTTAGTGCAACTGAAAGTCATCCAGGAGTGTATCAGCCTTGGAGTATTTGCAGTAATAGCCAATATTCTCTTTCAGGGACAAAATCTCCACTGGAATCATATCTTGGCTTTCTTCCTGATTATTTGCGCTGTATATCTGGTGTTTATGAAATGAGAAACGAGGAGACCATACTGCTGCACAAGCTGACAAGGCGCTTCCAGAAAGCACTTGCAGACTATCATCTCATCGGGGATGGCGACCGCATATTGGTAGGCCTCTCCGGAGGAAAGGATTCCTTATGCCTTCTACAGTTGCTTGCATGGCGCTCCCGTATTCAGAGACCCGACTTTAGGGTTGAGGCTATACATGTCAGGATGGAAAATATCCAATACGCCTCAGACACGACATACCTTGAACGGTTTTGCTCCAATCTTGGTGTACCGCTACACGTTGTGACTACTCGCTTCGACGCCACCCGTCCGACAAAAAAGCCCAAATGCTTCCTGTGCTCGTGGCACAGACGCAAGGAAATGTTCAACCTCGCCCAAGAACTCGGATGCAACAAGATAGCATTGGGACATCACAATGACGATATCATACATACGGCACTGATGAACATCGCCTTCCAAGGGCATTTCTCCACAATGCCTGTGATGCTTGAGATGAAAAAGATGCCCGTCACCATCATCCGTCCACTGTGTCTGATAGAGGAAAAGGACATAGTCAGATGGGCAGAACTACAGCAATATGAGAAACAGATTAAGTCATGCCCGTATGAAAAGGTATCTAATCGCACAGAGGTCAGGAGGATATTCCAACAACTTGAGAATATCAATCCCGAGACAAGATATTCCATTTGGAATGCTCTTGAATCTGAAATGAAATTAATTGAAAAATCTAACGAATGAATATGAAAAAGACAATTGCCATATTGACAGCATTAATGCTCACAGTCACTCCTTCTGACGCAATGGCGCAAAAGAAGAAAAGGACAGTTGCAAAACCAAAGGCAACAGTTGTGGACAAGGAGATGGAAGAACGACTTGAGGTCATGAGAGCTTCCACGCAAAAGATTATGTTTATAGACAGCGTGGTGGTGGATAAAAAGAAAATGCTTGAAGCCATCAAATTCCCTGAAGAAGCGGGAAGCATCCATCGATACAGTAAATTTTTCAACACTCAAGAGCAGGCTAATGGAATAGTCTTTCTTAACCAATTAAGAAACAGATGCTTCTACTCTCATTTTGAAAACGGCGAATGGGCATTGTATTCCAAGGATCTCGTTGACGGTAAATGGACACGCGGAGAGCGTCTGAAAGGACTCGAACTAAATGGCAATGACATAGAATACAACTACCCCTTTGTCATGGCCGACGGCACCACCATGTACTTCAGCGCCAAGTCAGAGGATGGCATTGGAGGATATGACATATATGTCACACGACTCGACGAATCAACAGGCAGGTATCTGAAACCGGAAAATGTAGGTATGCCATTCAATTCCATGGCCAATGACTATTTCATCATTGCCGATGAATATGACGGTATCGGATGGTTTGCCACCGACAGACGCCAACCAGACGGAAAGGTCTGCATATACACATTCTTGCTCAACAACATTCGCGTCAACTACAATGCGGAGGAATACTCGCCGGAACAGTTGCGAGGACTCTCGGAAATCAGCAGCATATCAGACACATGGACTGATGTCGCGACAAAAAACAAGGGTCTCTCGACTATGAAGGCCATCGTCATGAGAATGACTAACAAGACGAAAAAATCAGACTTTGAATTTATCATTGACGACAATCATACATACACCACGCTCTCTGATTTCAAGTCGAAAGAAGCCGCCAGAAAGTTCAACACCTTATTTAATCTGAAAAACAAAAAAATAAAACTCGACAACTCTATGGTCAAGGCGAGGGATGTGTATCCGAAGTCCAACGCCACGGCCAAAGCTCAATACAAGACACAACTTATTGCCGCTGAAAAGCAGAGCGAGAAATATGAGATAGAGATTGACAAACTGACTAAGGAGATCAGAAGAATTGAATTAGAGGTTCTCAATAAGTAGTTATATATCAAAATATTATTGTATCATGAAACAGTATTATGCGGAATCTGAATTAATCATCAATGGAGATGGCTCAATATTCCATCTCCACCTTCGCCCGGAGCAACTGGCAGACAAGGTCATACTCGTCGGCGACCCTGGCAGGGTAAGCCTTGTGGCATCACATTTTGACACTAAGGAATGTGAAGTGTCCAATCGTGAATTTCACTCCATCACCGGAACATATAAAGGTAAGCGCATCACGGTGCAAAGCACTGGCATCGGCTGTGATAATATAGATATCGTGGTAAACGAACTTGACGCGCTCGCTAATATTGACTTCACATCCCGTGAAGACAAAGCGCAAATGAGGTCATTGGAGATAGTACGTATCGGAACATGCGGAGGACTGCAACCCGACACTCCCGTAGGGACCTTTATAGCGTCAGTGAAGAGCATTGGCTTTGATGGACTGCTCAACTACTACGGACGCAGGGATGAAGTGTGCGACACTGAATGTGAGCGTCAATTCGTGCGTCATACTGCATGGTTGAGCCAAATGCCTGCCCCTTATGTGGCTGTGGCTGATCCAGAACTCATCAGTCGCATCGCCCAAGGCGACATGGTAAGGGGTATCACATGTGCCTGTGGCGGATTCTATGGTCCGCAAGGCAGACGTCTGCGCATACCGCTTGCCGACCCTGAACTAAACAGCAAGATAGAGAGTTTCGAATACGATGGTCTTCGCATTACCAACTTCGAGATGGAAAGCAGTGCACTTGCCGGACTGAGCAGTCTTCTCGGACACAAGGCTATGACCTGCTGCATGGTTGTTGCCAACCGAAGGGCTAAGAACAGCGAGACGAACTATCAGAATGACATTGACATATTAATCACGAAAGTTCTTGAAAGAATTTAATTCCATCGCAATGACAGCAAATGACAATATATGTGCCATGGCTACTCCACCCGGAGGAGCCATCGGTATAATTCGTGTATCCGGGCCCGAAGCAATCAAGATAGTCAATCAATTGTTCAGCCGGGACCTATCCACAGCCAAAGGACACACCCTTCACTATGGCCTTATTGGCAAAGACATGTCGTCGCCCATCGACGATGCCATGGTGGGAGTGTTTCATGCGCCTCACAGTTACACGGGCGAAAACTCTGTTGAAATATATTGTCATGGTTCAAGATATATTATGTCACAGATTATCCGTTGTCTCATCGAATCCGGATGCAGGCAGGCAGAACCGGGAGAATACACACGCCGTGCCTTCGTCAACGGAAAGTTGGACTTGAGTCAGGCTGAAGCCGTCGCTGACCTTATAGCGGCCACGGGAAAATCCTCTCATGACATGGCTCTCGGCCAACTGCGGGGCAATATCTCCAACGAACTGTCCATGCTTCGGGACAAGCTCCTTCACATAACATCCCTTATAGAACTTGAGCTTGACTTCAGCGACCACGAGGAACTGGAGTTTGCCGACCGCTCCGAACTGATACAATTGGCCACCACCATTCAAAGTCGAATCTCATCTCTTGCATCGTCATTCCGCACTGGACAAGCCATTAAACAAGGTATTCCAGTGGCAATCATCGGTAAGACCAATGTGGGTAAAAGCACATTGCTCAACCGGCTTGTTGGCGAAGAGAAAGCCATCGTGAGCGACATCCACGGCACAACAAGAGACATCATCGAGGACACCATAGACATCCACGGCATCACATTCCGTTTTGTTGACACTGCGGGTTTGCGTTCCACTGATGACATAATAGAAAAAATTGGCATTGAGCGTTCATATTCCGCCCTCTCAAAGGCCGCTATAGTATTGTGGGTTATTGATACCGCCCCAACCGACAATGAAATAGAGGATATCACGGGCAGATGCGAGGGCAAGCAACTTATTGTCGTAATCAACAAAACGGACAAACTCAAAGCTCCACACTTGTCCCTACCCTACACCACCCTTTCAATAAGCGCACTTGAGGGCATTGGCATAGACAGCCTTATTGACTCAATATACGAGAAGGCGGGAATCCCCGAAATAGGAGAAAACGATGCTATCATCACCTCCGCTCGCCACTACGACTCTTTATTGCAAGCCAAAGAGAGCATCGACAGGGTTGTTGACGGCCTGGCAATGAATCTCGCAAACGACTTGTTGAGCGAAGATCTTCGTCAATGTCTCGAAGCCCTTGCCGAGATTACCGGTGGCAGCATCACCCCAACCGAGGTGCTCAACAATATATTTTCACATTTCTGCATAGGAAAATAGTTGTTTTGCATCAGTAAATAATTTATAATTTAATATTTTTATTGGCTTATGAAACGAATAATCAATCCATGGGAGGGAATGCCTGGCTATCACTGCATAGGCTGTTCTCCCGATCATCCTTTCGGATTTCATCTCCATTTCTATGAGGATGGAGAGGATATAGTCAGTCAGTGGCAACCAACCACTGATTATCAGGGATGGGTCAATACGTTGCATGGCGGCATACAGGCGCTGTTGCTCGATGAGATTTGCGGTTGGGTGGTCACTCGAAAGCTGCAAACAGCAGGTGTGACCTCACGTATGGAGACCAAATACAAACGTCCCGTTTCCACCTCTGACTCGCTGCTTACCCTTCGTGCGCATATCAAGGAGCAGAAACGGAATATCGTCATTATTGAGGCTACACTTTCCGATTCATCAGGAATGGTTTGCACCGAGGCAACCTGCACCTATTATGCCTTCCCGAAGGAAAAGGCAGAACAGGAGATGCACTTTAAGGAATGCAAGACTGAGGAATAGGGATTGAATATTATTTCAACTTTAGTTCTCTCCAACTGTCGTCTAATGACATTGACGTGGAAACCGTAGGTGTCTGGCTCTTGCCATTGCTCACCACGGATTCCTTGGTCACATTGTCAATGATATAGCTGCCGAGTTCGCCCAATGTCACAGTGCCTTTTGTTTCTTGCAACTTTTTCAGGAGGAAATAGGTGAACAGACCGTGATTCTTTTCCTTATAAGGATAAGCAGTCTCGTCGCCACTTGCAGCAGAGAAGACCACCATGTTGCCTTGCGGAGCAGCAGGCTTTGCCATGATAGCCACACCACGGGCAGAACCCAACATACCCTCCCCTCGCTGTGCGCCAGAGAAACATGCATCCATAAAGACAACGACAGACTTGGCATTCATAGACCCAAGTTCATGATAGAGTTTGGACAAGGGGTAGCAAACCTCAGTGCTCCGTCCGTCGGTATCAATTGGCAGTAGGAAAGCGTCATTACTGCTTTCATTGGGTACTCCATGACCCGCATAGTAGAACAGCACATTCAAATTGCCCTTGTAAGCCTGCGCAATACTCTTGATATCTTTTACCGCCGACAATATTGTGGCATAAGTGGCATCATTATAGCATCTTATGTTTTTCTCAGGAAGACCCAAAGTCAGCTTACAGTATTGTGCGAATATGCCAGCGTCATTGCCGGCAAACTGCACCTTAGACACCTTCTGATAGTTCTCGTTGCCTATGATGACCGCAAAGGTGTTGCTGTTGTTCGTATAGGTATTCGGTATTGTCTTGTCAACATCCGACACATTACCTACGCTGACCTTCTTATGCTCAACCTTTGTCTTGTTTTGAGCCAATGACTGGACTGTGGTTGTCGGCACCCCTTCCAAGGCATCAAAGTTGTACTCAATATTTTCTTCCATAGCAAGTTCCAATGGCTTGAAGTTATATTCAACATCCGTCACGCCATACTTCACGTCCGATTTGCCATCGTAGGTATATTTCTTTTGTCCATTAGTGAAAGTAACCGAAGCAATCGCGACTTCACTACCATTAGGGACATACTCGAATGAGGCTGACTTTTTTATCGTTTCCCAATTTTGCTTGAAAGACGGAGCATCTTCTGTCTTAACAGAAAGAAGAATATCGGCATCGGGCAAACCGGTAATCATGAAGCTTTCATTGTCAGGGTCAAATGCAGAAAGTTGCAGCTTGCTTAAATCTATAGAGGCTGATTTTTTTTGCTCCGCCTTAACATAGTATTCTTTCACCAATGCTTGGTACTCTTGTTTATATTTTTGCGTCAACTCTTGAATTTTGGCTTCGCGGGTCGTTTCACTCACACGAGCTTTCCATTTCTCGGTACTTTCAAACTCCCCTTTCTTCTGCCAAGCGTTTATTTCAGCCTCTACATTGGCCTTTAAGAACGATGAGAACGGCATTATAGCATAAGATATAGTACCATCGCCTTCTACCCGCAACATACCCACCCCCTTAGGTATCCGTCCGATTTTACCATAAAAAGGCGTTTCATAAAAGCAATCACCACCTTCTGAGTTGGAATAGAGTTCATTACGATGGTAATCTACACCCTCTTTATATCCGTCAATTTCCCTAAGCCAAGAACAGTGCTCAAAAGCACTTTTTCCTATAGCTTGTAAATTTGAAGGAAGTTTGATTCTTTGTAAATGGCTGCAACAGAAAAACGAACGTTCTCCGATATTTGTCACATTATCTGGAATGCTAATCTCTTTTAATCCATAGCAACCTGCAAAACTCCATTCCCCAATATATTGTAATGTTGATGGAAACTCGATATTTTCTAAACCACAGTCATGAAAAGCATGATCTTCTATACTCACCACGCCTTCTGGAATTGTGATTGATTTTAATCCAGAACAGTAACTAAAACCATTTATTCGCTTTAGCTTTGCAGGTAACTTTATATCTTCGAGTTTAGACTGAAAATCAAAAGCACCTCTGCCAATACACTCCAGATTTGAAGGCAGTCGAATTTCTGAAAGCATCCCTTTGCCTGACTCGTCATATTTTGCACTAAAAGCATATTCCCCTATAGCAGTAATATTGTCGGGAATCACTACTTTTTCAATTTTTTTCTCATAGAAAGCTCTTGCACCGATTTCTTTTACATTATACCAACATCCCCGGTAAATGATTTTATCTGGAATGATGACTTCGGAGGTCTTTTTGGTCATGCCAATAACAGCCACATTGTTTCCAGTTCCTATCACCCTGTATTTCAATCCATCTAGTTTGAATTCCTGCGCCAAGCACACAGAAGGCAGGATGAACAGCAATAAGATTAAAAATTTATTCTTCATAATAGTGTGTAAATATTTTTAGTTTATTTAGTGAAAATCGATTTCTTTTTACAATCAGCACTAATGCTTTCAGAGCATATCACCATAGGTGTCTGGCTCTTGCGATTGGACACAATAGACAGATGTTTTACAATCGTGGTGATATACACTGATAGTTCGAATGTCACTGAACTTTTCGTTTCTAGTAACTTCTTCAAAAGGAAGAAGGAGAACAAGACGTGATTCTTTTCCTTATATGGAAAGTCAGTCTCGTCACCTCCCACTGCATTGTTGAAGGCATTGGGAATCTGCGGCGAACTGCCCTTAAACAGTCCGCTCACGTCCTTACTCGGCAACACAAGTTCGTTGGTCTGAAGCCCAATCTGAGTGCCACTACTGAGACGCTCCAATATCTGTTGCGCCTCACGTCTGCCCTCGTTGACAATACGGGGCAGTTCCTCGATTAATGATTTAGCCATATCTGCATTAATACGCTTTTAGTTATTAATGCGTCGCCACATAAACGAAAAATTCCCGACAAGTACCTATACGAAAAACGTGGACGATGATACATCCCCGTTCGAAGGTACTTGGCGGAAACCTATTGCAATGAGATGTAGCGAACCGTCCACGCATAGCATGAACGTCCACTATTATTCTCATTGGATTGTCCTTTCCACCGCCAAGTTTCTCGAACATTCGAATAATCAGCAAACGCTTATATTTTTACCACAAAAATGGGCGCACTCCTTCACCAAGGATGATTACCCGACTGCAAAGATAAACAAAATCTCCTGAACTACCAAACAATTCGGAGTTTTTTTGTGATAATGTGCATAATTTCAGTCTCTCTAACATCACCGTGCGCTTTGTTGCTTTGTAACCTTTTGGCATAGTTGTAAAGTGTTTAAATGGTTAATAAATAAGATTTACGATGCAAAGGTACGAAATTTCTCCAACCCCTATGGCTCTTTAGTGTCGTTAAGTGCTCTTAAGGATTGTGATGGTCTTAGAATGCCTGTTGTAAGGTTGTTATAACAGCTGTTGTAAGGCTGTTACAACTGCTGTAGTAACAACCTTACTATCGCAGTCGTAAGACCATTACAACAGCAGTTGTAAGCTCGCGCATGCGGTCGAACTTGCGGTTGTACTTGTTGAGTGCCGTCATGATGACGGTACCATGAGTACCATTTAAAATATATACCTTTTATATAAAATACAATATATATATTATTATTATTTTATATGTGTAATTATTCATAAAGTGTATATTTGAAACAGTCCTCACAGTCCATTGTACTAAAACGGAAGGTAACATGACGCAATGGCATTGCGATTTCGCCGCAAAGATACCAAAAAAACGAATATGCTCCAAATAGTGTTAAAGTGAAATTTCCACCTCCATATAGAAGTGGAATTATATTAATAGAATTAACTGCAATTATAAATATTTGACACTAAAAATTACCACTATTGCCACTAAAAACAACAAAAACTTCAAAAAGACTCGACGATGCCTGATGACTCCAACCATTAAGATGAGTTTTGACATCGGCAATGACATGACAATAGACGTCATTCATTTTTTTGTTAAAAGAGAAAAAAAAATAATTGATTATTTGGTCGTTTGATGGAATTATCGTATATTTGCAAATTGAAACATATAATCATGGATGAAAGATGGAAACAATAAAGCAAATACCATACGGAGTGGCCGATTTCGAGTCGGTGATGACACAACAGTTGTATTATGTCGATAAGACAATGTACTTGGTGGAACTGGAAAATCAACCACGCAATTTGATTTTCACCCGCCCCCGACGATTCGGCAAGAGCCTCTTCATCAGCATGATGAGGGCTTATTACGACAAGTCGAAGGCCAAGGATTTCGACACTCTGTTTGGCACCCTGTGGATTGGCAGCCATCCCACTCCATTGCGCAACCATTACCAGGTGCTTTACCTCGACTTCTCCCGAATATTGGGCAATATCGATGTGCTCGAAGAAAAGTTCAACTCATACTGCTGCGACCAGCTCAACGACTTCATCGACACTTATCGCGATGACTATCCCAAGGAGAGGGTTGACGAGTTCCTTCGCTCCGATGATGCCGGGCAGAAGCTGAACCTACTGCTCAACATGTCAAGAAAATACGGTCAGCCGCTGTATCTCATCATTGACGAGTACGACAACTTCACCAATGTCGTACTGAGTGAACACGGGGAGGCAATATATCACAACATGACCCATGCGGCGGGATTCTACCGCGAGGTGTTCAAGAAGTTCAAGGGAATGTTCGAGCGCATATTCCTCACGGGAGTGAGTCCAGTGACCCTTGATGACTTGACAAGCGGCTTCAACATCGGCTGGAACGTGTCGATGGCTCCCGAACTCGACAAGATGCTCGGATTCTCAACCGAAGATGTGCGCCGGATGTTCACATACTATAAGAATGCAGGCCTGCTGCCTGCCGACTGCGACATAGAGGCAATGATCAGAGAGATGAAGCCATGGTATGACAACTATTGCTTCGCTGAGGAATGTCTTGACAGCGACATGAGGGTGTTCAACTGCGACATGGTGCTCTATTATCTCCGCAACTATGTGTCATACAAAAGTTCGCCAAAAATCATGCTCGACCCGAACACGAAAACCGACTATAAAAAGCTCAACATGCTAATACAGCTCGACAAGCTCGACGGCAACCGCAAGGGAGTGATGATGGACATCATTGAAAAGGGCGAGATAGCAGCCACACTCGTCCCCTCATTCTCTGCCAACGAGATGACCGACCCGGAGACATTCCCAAGCCTTCTGTTTTATTATGGCATGCTGACCATCAAGGGAAAGTATGGTTCAATGCTGTCGTTAGGCATTCCAAACAATAACGTTCGTATGCAATACTACAATTATATATTGAAGCAATTCAATCAATATAAGATAGTAAATGTCAATAAACTTCAAATATCACTTGTAAAGATGTCATTGGAAGGATGTTGGCGTGACACCCTTCAATACATGGCCGACTGCTACAAGCAGCTTTCCTCCGTACGCGACTCCATTGAGGGCGAGCGCAACATCCAGGGATTCTTCCTTGCCTACCTGAGCCTCAACGACTACTACATCACAGCGCCGGAGCTTGAACTCAACCATGGCTATTGTGACTTTTTCCTACTTCCCAACATGACCCACTATCATGCAAACCACAGCTATATCCTCGAACTGAAATACATGCCGAAGGCTGACTACACGGAAGAGGCTGCCGGGAAACAATGGGCGGAAGCCGTGGAGCAAATCAACAAGTATGCCATTGCGCCACGTGTGGAGGCATTGCGCCAGGGCACCCGTATGCACAAGATAATCATGCAGTTCTGCGGTTGGGAATTGGTGAGGATGGAAGAAATAGAATAACGAATGATATCATTTGTTGAATATATGGAATTAATATTTTGTAAAACATGAACGGAAATACTTTTTGCAAGACAGAAATATCAAAGACAATAGATTTTCTTAGATTTCCTGCAACCATACTTGTTGTATTGTTACATGCTTACACTACACTTCAGATGACTTCAGCCATGGATATGCCACTATATTCAAACGTGGCATCGTGTATTTCACTCTGCTTTGGTGAAATCGGCGTACCTCTTTTCTTTACTATCTCTGGCTATTTATTCTTTTTGAGTTTTAGTATGTGTGATTACTTTAGAAAAATCAAAACGCGTACAAAATCTCTTTTAGTTCCGTATTTAATGTGGAATACCTTCTTTATTTGTGTATATTTCATTATTCAGCAGATACCATCTTTATCTCCTTTTTTCAGTGGTAATAATAAAAAGGTTATTGATTATACATGTATTGATTTTATTAGAGCTTATTGGGACTGCGGAAATTGGAATCAAGGTAATGGTACTCCTATTCTTCAAACGTATTGGTATGTCAGAAACCTGTTTATACTCTGCCTTCTTTCTCCTTTCATATTATTTATTGTAAAAAGGACAAGATATATATTTGTTTCAATATTTATTGTATTATGGATTCTTAAGACAGACTCTGCCTTTACTTTGTCATCTATATCATTTTTCAGCCTTGGAGCTTACGTTGCTCAAAATACAAATAACATTTGGCTACATGTGAAAAAAAATCTATATCCATTAGCGTTTGCATACATAATGACCTTATTTCTTGATATTATGTTAAAAACAAATGGTATATATCCTTATGGATACTATGTGCATAGAATGGGAATAATAATTGCCATTCCATTAATGTTCTCACTTTGTTATAGATTATGTAAAAGATTCAGCTTCCCCGAATTAATGGTTAAGTCTTCTTTTTTTATATATTCATTACATCTTCCCCTAATGCTTGCTATCAGAAAAATTTCTTATAGGTTAATCTCAGATGAATATGAAATCATGCATATTGTGCTATATTTGGCAAGTGTCCCAATCGTAATATTGATTTGCCTTGTCATATTTCAACTATTAAAGAAATATACACCAACATTACTTAATACAATAAATGGGCGATGAAGAAAATAATTGTTACTTTCACTATACTAATCTTTATTATTGTTGCATTTATTTATAACATCATTCAAAACAGATTACAATGCATTGAAGAAATTTCATATTCTCACAAACGTGTAGTAAGACAAGACTCATCCTATACAATCGCAGTTGTTGGAGATTCGTGGGCTGACAATGGAAGAAAATACAATTTAGGTAAAATGATGGCCCAGTAGATATTTTCCGTGGATGACTTAGCACCATGACTACCTAAAATATCATGGTGCAATGATACATATTTGAAATAAATGTTGTACCTTTGCACCATGGCAAAGAAAACGACATCATCATCCATCTATGAAA
>JAXEKN010000051.1:0-6944 GCA_034101015.1 Prevotella sp. | reverse complement strand
GGCGCCGCCCGCGGCACCCGTCAGTATCAGTTCAATGATACGGATCACATAGAGAACGACAGTCTTCCAAGATTTCTTCATACTCGTAGTCTTTAAATAGATTGACATTAAAAACTCCATAATAATATGTTCACGCGTTTAGTGCATTACTTGGAAGGCTTAAAGCCCGGAGTCGTCGTCACCATCTACAAACACGTCGTCGCCGGAACCGCCTCCCGTGTCGGTGTTGTCAGAGCCGCCGCTTGGGTCAGTGTTGTCACCGCCTCCGCTTGGGTCGGTGTTGTCACTGCCACCGCTTGGGTCGGTGTCATCGGGTGGCGTGGTCGAGTTGTCCTCGTCAGATGCAGTACCCTTGTTCTTGGCGGCAGCAATGTCAACAACGTCCTCTCCCATCTTCTCAGCCTTAAGCGAGGCGGCTTGTGTAGTCCTGCTTGCCACAAGGTTGAACTCAGAGCGTCCGAGGAGGTTCTCGAAGTCCTCACCAGGAGTAAAGATAATCTTCACACCCGTGATGTTCTTGGAAGTGAAGGACTCGCAGCTTTCCGCGCCAGTGCTTGACAGTGAGAGCCAGAAACTTCCGAGGTCATCGAGTACAATTTTCTTTCCCTCAAGCAGTTGCTCCACGAGACATGAACAAGTGTCCGACAGAACTCCCTTCACTTGACCACGTTTGTGTCCACCATGATCTGCGATGTGCTCAACAAACTTTCTGTACGACATCACCTCTTTTACTTGCGCCTTGGCATAAGCCTTGGCAGGTTTGCTCTCATCCACTGGATTAGGAAGCATAAAAACTGAAAAATTAATCATTCGCTTGCCCATCGCCGGTATGGGACTTAGTATTTACGCAAGCAGCTCATTGCGCCCGGCAGAAGTTGTTATTATCGAACTGCGATGCAAAGGTACTGCAAAAAACAGCGAAAAACAATTATATTGAATACCGTTGAACAATGGTTGAATATCCATTGAAAAATGGTTGAAGAAACAGTCTCACAAAGTACATAAGACCTAAGAATATGGCAGATATAACATTTAACATCTACGGCGGCACCCAGCAGGTGAACCCCAATGCCACGTCAGCGGTGCAAAACTTTTACGGCGACAAATTTGGCGAGCAAGTGCTCAGGGAGAAAGTAGAGGACAGCCTTCAAAGTGATGAGGCCAAACAGCTTTCTATATATATAAATAAGGTGGAAGACCTTCGCGGCTATCTCACGATGCTTGCCTCATGCACTACAGCCAAGCAGATAGGCGATGTAGTGGCTGTGATGTTGAGTAAAGAAGAGCGTCTGACACACGAGGAGGTTGACAAAGCCCGGTTTATATCTCTTTTGCCACCATTGGCCCCCAAAGCAATCAAAGGGTTGTCTGTGGATAATCTCCGCATCCATATAGACAATGCCATAAAAGCCATGAAGAGTGCAGCAAAGCTCAATAAAGGACTTTAACCCCGAAATATTATGGCATCATCAACACAATTTGACATTTTCGGAAAGGCGCAAATCAACCCCTCAGCCACTCAGGCAGTACAGAATATCTTCATCACTGCCGGAACGGCTGCAAATCAGATGGTACATACGTGTCAGCCAGAGGTGAATACCGTCAATGCCCAGATATACGATATGTACTATCTGAGTTCCACCAGTCCATGTCCGATAGAAAACGAGATTATCCGCAAGCAAGAGCTGAAGCTTTGTGAGAATCGTCTTGAAAAGGACAATATCCTGTTTCTTACCGGCGAGGAGGACATAGGTCTGACCACTCTTCTGGCACAGTTTGCAAGAATTCATGGTAACAATTGTGTCAGCTACTTCAATACAGGCTTGGACCTTGCACTACTCAATCCCGACTATGTAGAGCAGGACATAGCCACACAGCTCAATCGCTATGTGGCCGATCCCTATGACTATGTCAAGGATTTGGAATGTACGTCCATTTCGTCCCTGAACCACAGGGTGATGCGGAAGATGAAAAAAGAGAAGGCACCATTGTACTTTGTGTTTGATGGCTTCGACAATATACCGGAGGCGTTGGTTGACGGGATACGGAAGATATTCGAAAAATTAATCTGGAGAAAGTGTCGTTTTATATTCACAGGAGATTCTGACAAGATTAAGCAACTCATTCCCGATAACAAAGACCTTCAATGCAGTGAACATCAGATACTACCATTCAGTGACAGCGATGTCAACGAGTATTTCCGTCAGTTGTCCCCTAAACTATCGGAAAGTGATCTCGAAAAGTTACGCTGCATATCCCGTTGCCAGGCAGGACGTATGTCAATCATCAACAAGAACTATATCGCGAAGGGACGTCTTGAAGAACTTCTCAATTCCAACAAAGACCAATTTGACGACCTTTACGAGGATGATTACAACCACATCTTCGCAAGCTATGACGATGATGTGCCGGTAAGGTTCATGACCCTGCTTGCTTATGCGGAATTTCCAATCACCCTTTCCCTTGCAGCAGAGATACTCCAAGTTGATAAGACTATTTTGTCACAGTTTTGCGAGCGCTACCGTGACATCATCTGCATCAACGAGAAATCTTGTCTGAAAATATCAACAGAAGGCTTTCACAAGTATCTTAGGAAAAAACTGTCGGAATACAAGAAAGATGTGGAACTTGACATTATCCGCATACTTGAGCTTCCGTCATACATAAATAATTATGGTTCGTTCATTCCTGCCATTTATAAGGATTTAAATCTCAATGACAAGTTGGTCAACTATTTGAGCAATGAAAACATTCTCAGCATGGTAGTAGGCAAATGCACTCAGGCAGTACTCAACGAACAGTGTGAGTACGGCTTTGAGGCATGCGATAGCGATCCTGAAAAATATGCCGGAGGTCTCATACGATTTGCCCTTAACAAGTCAGCATCGCGGGAGATTGAGGAAAACAGGCTATTAGACAATGAGATAGATGCGCTGCTTGCAGTCGGGCGTTACAACCAGGCGATAGACTTGGCTCAAAGTGTGTATCTCGTTGAGGAACGCCTAAAGTGCCTGTGCCTGATAGCGCGCAAGAAGAAGCAGCTGCAACGTTCAGACTATGAAGTGATAAAGGAAAACATAGACATACTTGTCTCCAATATCCAGTTTGAGAAAATGCCCAACAAGGCCATAGAACTCGCCAAGCTTCTCTTGCCGATTGACTTCAAGTCAGCCATCAGTATCGTTGACCGGATAGAAAAGACCAACAAAGAGTCAATCAACACCGACAAGGTCTATACGATTATGTCGCTTATGAGAGAGCCGATTGATTCAGAGTCCTCCGACGCAAACAATCCGGACTTGATAGACGACAGGATAAAGAACACCAGCTTGCGGTCGTTTGCAAATGCCGCGAAAAGCCTGTTTGCAGAGGAGACCGCCGATGAGTTTCTTCATAACCTATCTACTCTGCCAAGCAACTCCCATAAGCTCTATCTGCTTCAGATATGGCTTCCTGAGCATCAGGAAAAGGAAGACATAGGCAAGGTAGTGCTTGAGGGAATCAAACTCATCGTAGCAGAGTCCGACACTTCAATGCCGCGTGCCAGCATGCTTGACACCTTCTGTAAGTCAATGTCAAAAATGACACTGGAGGAAATGGACCAGGCACTCACCATAATAGAGTCATTGAGCGACACTATCAAGTATCCCACCCTTGACTATATTGATGCCGAACTGACCATAATAGAGTCGATAAGCAAATTAAAGCCGGACCAGGCCATCAAACGTTTAGAATATATATACACCTATATACTTGACCTTAAGGACGACTCCATCCGCATGTCCTGCCTGTCCAAGTTGTTGGGACGCTATGACTATTTAGGCGACCGTCGTCGCATAGAAAAAGATATTGTGTCAACCGTTGACCTTCGCAAGGAAGTGTCCAATGGAGTCAAGCAGCTTCTCGACATTACAGCCTGTCACATAAAGATCGTGGAGGAGCCCATCAAGGCATTGGTATGCGACTATCCCACGATGATTGACGAGTTTGTCAAGCAAGTCAATACAGCGGAGCGTCGCAGCCGTGCATATTCATTGGCGGCATTATATTATGTCTATCAGTCTAAACCTGAGAAGTTTGACGCGTCACGTCTTTTTTCGCTTGTGCGTAAGGCTTCTTTTCGCAATAATGACGGTGTCAAACCCTTGATGATATTTACCGAACGCATTCTGCATGACAAACGTCTAAAACCGGACTCGTTGCTCCCCCACGTGAAATCGAATATTTCGATTTTCAGTGAAGTTGAGTCAATTACCGACCGTTGCCGTCTATATCTGGGTCTCTACAGGTGGATCTCCAAGCACTATCCTGAAGACACCTTCTCTACCCGTTTGCGAAATGACATAGTCAATAGTTGGAAGTCCATCAACCATCCGACATTCAAGATACAATTTGGCTACTTCATCGCCAAGGAATTTGCGCGTGTGTCCCAAAGTTCAGCCGAAGATATGCTTGACAAGTGCGACCAGCTCAAGAAGAATGCCATCTCCACATCTTCGTCGAGTCTTTCTGCATGTAATGAGGCAATAGACCTTTACACCCGCTCGTTGCGCTATCTCATTCGATTTGATATGTGCAAGGATGAGGATATCAGCCAGTTTTACGACGATGTGGACAAACTCTTGGCTGAAGAGGACAAGATAATGATCTGGGGGCAGATAGCCATGGAGTATTATCTTGTGTCCCGAAATGACAGGAAAAAGGGATATGAATCGAAGTTTCGGGATGTTTGTAACAGGTATTTGCCATGCGACTATTCCCATTTGCCCATACGCAGTCAGAAATGCGTCATATTCAACAATGCCGGAGTATTATTCGTATATAGCTCTGACACCTTTTTCTCAATCCTCAGTCGCTACGACGAGACATTCAGGAATGACTGCATAGAGAAAGCCACTCAATTCGTGATTACCAAATATGCGTCCATGGAGAATGTGGCAATCGACAGCAGCCGCGGTTTTGACATGGATTATAATGATTATTTGAATATAATATCCCTTATGGCCAGATCCACATCCGACGAATATATGTACAGGACATGTGAAATGTTGAGTCAGAGCATTCGCAAAGGACATACGAAATATCCGCTCAGTACCAACCAAAAGCTATATATCACGGCAGAGGCAAAGAAAATCATATCCAATACTCTTCCAACATCCTCAGGCATCAGGCATGACGGATATAAGATAATATGCCTTGCCATGCTTGACTATGCCGTCAGTGAATTTGGCACCAAGGACAAGCAACGTTGGCATCAGCTGATTTCCACTGTGGAGAACACGGCCGACAGGGCATTCCTCTATTTTGCCATTGGCCCATTCTTCCAGCGCGGCAATGACAAACAGGAATTATTCAATGAAGGTTTGAAATTGACCGACTCCATTTCCTCATATTATGACAAGGTCAACCGCCTTGACATGAGCATCACGGAATGTTATGAGAACAGCATGACCGATATGATAAAGGACATAGCGAACAAAGCCATGGAATGCCTGTCAGGAAATGGGAGTGTGGAAGACCATCTCCGTTTGGTTGACGCTGTATATCAGTACAACTCGTCTTTGGCAGAAAAAATGCTCGACAATCTCGACAACGACCCGGCAAGAATGCACTACAAGCAGAAACTCTTGGAGCATATATCATCAAAAAAGAAAATAGAGAAGGTTCACAAAGAGCAGAATAGCCTTGAAGACCTGAACCGGGCTGAGCAACTGGAGTTTTTCAGGGAGCAAGTGTCTGACCTGGCATGCAACAAGGCGCAGCTGCTTGACTTGCCAAGGCTGTTGAAGCTCACCATAAAGCATATATACGACAATAATCTAAGCAATTCCAAGAATGCCATACTCTTCCTTCTTGAAAATCTATATCGCAAGATGGGCAAGACACGTCAGCACAAGGAGCTGCTTTACGGCATACACCTTACCATCCGACACAATCTCAAGATAGTCCTATCCTTGGCTGTCAAGACCAAGGAAGGGCTTCAGCGGATTGACGAGACCATCTACACGAGAGGTTCGGAATCAGATGGATTCATAGGAGTCGGAGACTATGGCAAGGGAGAGAAATACATAATGGAATGGGCAGAGAAGAAGATGAACGAATCATTGGTGATTATCGACCCGTATTTCTCACCGGATGACCTACGTATAATCAAGAATATATGCGACATGAACAATGATGTCAAGATAGACATACTTTGTCATTGCCGCAAGGTCAAAGCGGACGATTTCCTTTCCCGTTGGCGTCAACTGTCAAACATAGTGACCAATAGAATCAATATCTTTTTTGTGTATTACAAGGACAAGCCTGACGATGGTCCTCTTCACGACCGTTATTGGATATGCTGCGACGAGGAAAACGGCAATCATTCTGCAATCAAGCCACCATCCGTCAATAGCCTTGGGATGAAGGAGTCCTCGATATGTGAGATTGACCTGATAAATGCGACATCTGCATTAGATTCATTCAACCGTTATGCATATCGCCGGCCCAAGCGCAAGGAAGGCAGAGACCTGTCCTACGACCACATTGAGTTAAGCTAAATCGACAGCCCCAAAATGCCCCAAAAAAATGAAGGCGGCTTCATTGGTCATCGAAGGCGGCTTCATGAGCCATTGAAGGCGGCTTCATCGGTCATCGAAGGCGGCTTCATATTTCCACCTATTTCACCGCAGTGAAATTTAGTACAACGAATATACACCCTTCATATTTTATTTGCAGTTTTTCGTGAAAAATCTTGGTGATGTCAAAAATAGTTTGTATCTTTGCCGACGAATTGCATTAAATAATTTAGGATATGAATGTAACAAGATAGGCTTCGTCTCGCCTGAAAGGCGATATGAAGCACCCGGATGTTGTACTGCCGCCGCAAAAGTAATCATAATTATGGGGAAAGATGCAGGTTTCTCATGGTTTCCAAATAGGTCTGTGGCAATCAATAGTCG
>JAXEKN010000050.1:0-44017 GCA_034101015.1 Prevotella sp. | reverse complement strand
GACCGTCGCAACAAGAAGCGCAACTTCCGCGCTTTGTGGATTCAGCGTATCAACGCCGCTGCTCGTCTCGAAGGTATGAGCTACTCAGTACTTATGGGTGCTCTCAACAAGGCTGGTATTGAAATCAACCGCAAGGTGCTTGCTGACCTCGCTGTCAACAATCCCGAGGCTTTCAAGGCAATCGTAGATAAGGTAAAGTAAATCCACCGTATCTCAAGAATAAGGGACTTCCTCATTGGGGAAGTCCCTTTTTGTTACTGCAACGCTGCAACGCCAAAAGAATACTGCGGGAAACGGTGGCTCCAGCGCTTTTGTGTTTATCGTGTGTCCTGGATGAGACGTTTGACCTCCGGGATGACGATTCGACCACGAGAGAGTTCGATGATACCCTCGTGCTGCATTTGGTTGAGTACACGTGAGACATCAAGGCGGCTGGTGTTGATCTCCATGGCAAGACGGTTCATGAGAATCTTGAATACCTTGCGGCCGACTGGACGCTGACAATGGGACAGGAAAAACTCGGTCACACGACTGCGGTCATCGGAGCCGACATGACGCCAGAGGCGAGCCGTGGAACGTTGGGCCGATGTGGAAATCACGTTGAGATAGTTGATACGAAATACATCAAACTGTTCGAAAAGAAACATAACCTCCGTCTTGCCAAGGGTCATGAGATTGCATTGCGTGACGGCTGTGAATGTCGCGGAATATCTTTGGGTAAGTCCAAACAGATGTTCCGGCTGTATGAGACAGGGAGCTGATACAGTCTCAAGGACACAATAGCCATGGTCGTCGGAATACTTGCTTATCTCCATGGTGCCATTGGTGAGAATAACAATACTGTCGCATCGCTCGTTCTCAGTCACTATGTTATCTCCGTTCTCCCGTTTGGAAAAGCCAAACTTGGTATGGGCGACAATCTGTTGGAGATAGTCGCTTGATATACCCATGAAGAGGGGAAGACGAAGAAGAGAGTCAAACCGTTTCACTCTGATATTTTGTCTTTTAGAGTGGGGGAGTACCAGAAAGCATACTTGCCGTCATCACCAGAGCAGATGAAGTAGGCCCTTATTTCTGGAGTGCGTTCAAGAAGCGCCTTGGCACGAGGAAGTCCCATCACCATGAAAGCGGTAGCATAGGCATCAGCCGTGGCACAGTCGCGGGCAATAACCGTAGATGAAAGAATGGTGTGTTGAACAGGATAGCCAGTGGCAGGGTCAATGGTATGGGCATATTTGCGACCGTTCTTATAGTAGAAGTTGCGGTAATTGCCGCTTGTTGCCATAGCCATGTCTGTCACGTTGATTATAGTCTGTATCTCTTGGTTTACATTCAGGGAGTCATCAGAGGGCTTGGTTATCCCAATCTTCCATGGCTTGCCTTTGGGACTGATGCCGCGGGCAACTATCTCACCGCCAATCTCAATCATGAAGTTGGACACGCCACGGGATTGTAGAAACCGTGCGATTACATCACATCCGTAGCCTTTGGCGATAGAGCTGCAGTCGAGCATCATCCTCGGGTCGCTCTTTACAATTCTGCCGTTCTTGATACAGATTTTCTGGTAGCCTACAAGTTGACAAAGACTGTCAACCTTTGCGCTGTCAGGCATTGTACCGTGTTTGAATCCAAATCCCCAGGCATTGACCAAAGGAGCCACCGTGATGTCGAATGCACCGTCGGTGTCAGATGAAATTTTTTGGGACAGGGTTATTACATCGGTGAACATACTGTTGAGTTTGACGGGACGGTTGCTGTTGACAGCCGATATGATAGACTTCTCGTTGAATGGCGAGAGGGAAAAGTCCACATCAGAGAGCAGGCTTTCAATGTCTTTCTGTAGATTGCAGTCGCTTTGATAGGTGAAATGATACACGGTGCCGAACACCATGCCTTGGTTGTGCTGATAAGGTATGGAATGGCGGCGATTGATGATCAATACGGTGCCTATCACGAGGAAGGCAAGGAATGGCAACTGCCATATCAGTCTTTTCCTTTTTTGCATCTGACTTAACTCCCTATTCTTAATTTCTTAATTCCTTAGATATCAATGATGACATTAAAATTGGCTCCAATGCGTGTGTCGCCGTATTTGCCATATCCGGGTATATACCATGTATTACCCGCCGAACAGTCCTTGTGGCTTAGTCGGCGCTTGTATCTCACGTTCCATCCTGCATGTACAGGGCCGAAAAGTTTGGCCTTGAGTCCCACTACGATTTCCGCCCAATGCTGATTGCAAGTCTCGCCATCCACGATAAATGTGGTCTCATTGCCCCATATTGGGTCAGGAGACGGTTGTCGCCACATGTCAACCTTATAAGATGTGAAGGCGTATCTCAGGCCCATATATACAAAGTTGGGCTGGTGTTTCTGTTTTGCCAGATTGAGGTCGCAACCGATGCGGAAATAGGGGGATGAAGTCTTGTAATAGTTGCCTGTGACGATGTCGTCGTGTTCAGCTGAGCCAAGACCGACTTCCACAGTGGGGAAATACTGGTCATGAAGGTTGATTTTCAGTGCAGCCTCGTATTCTCCATAGTCGCTCACGGCACGAATGATGGGTCCTGCTATATCAACAGACAGTTGAAATCCCTGAAACATAGCCACAGAGTCCTTTTGGATGGCAAACAAGCGTCCTTGGGCTTGAGCCTTGCCGGTGGAGACTATGGCAAGTGAGAATCCGGCTATAAGGGGCAACATACGATGCCCGATGTTAGTCCTGTTTCTTGAGATAAACTTTGAAATGCAGTCTTTCAGTGTCATAATCTACTTTGGCGTTGTTGATGGAAATTGAGTCAATGAAGATACCTCCACAGTCGATGGATGTGATGGTATGGAAATAAGCCACTTGACAGTCAACCGATTCAAAGCGAGGAGTGTTTATTTTGTTGACGATGAAGTAGTCAGCCTTCCACGATGAAGCACCCTCAGGTTTTCTGCCTATGTAAAAAGTGTCGGCAGGATTGACATAGCTTATGGGCAGGCTAAATTCATGAACCCCCACACCACGGTTGAAGACCAGGGTGTCGCGTCCATTGGACATGGTGGTGAAAATGCTCATAGTGTCCTTAAGGGTGTCCTTGCTGCCGTCGGCCTTGTAGAATGCATAGTTGGTATAGACCGAATTTTGTACGGGACAGTCTATAGACGAGCAACTGCATATGCCGATGGCGGCAAGGGCTGTAAGGATTAGTTTCCTCATTTTATTTCCTCCTCAATCTGATAGTCGTTGCGTGTGTTGGATGATCGGCTGACGAGGTCGCCGATAAATCCCGCAAGAAACAACTGTGTGCCTATCATCATCATTGTCAGGGAGATATAGAAATAAGGCGAGTCGGTGACAAGTCTCTGCGGTATGCCATTGGCAAGACAGTATAGCTTGTCGGCTCCAAGGATGAATGCCGAGACAAATCCAATGAGGAACATAATGGTTCCGAGGAATCCGAACACATGCATCGGCTTGCGACCGAAACTACTGAGAAACCATAGCGTGATGAGATCGAGATAGCCATTGAAGAATCTGTTGAGACCAAACTTCGACGTGCCATACTTACGTGCCTGATGATGCACCACTTTCTCACCAATTTTGTCAAATCCGGCATTCTTGGCAAGGTATGGAATATACCGGTGCATTTCTCCATACACCTCAATGTTTTTGATTACCTCTCGACGATAGGCCTTCAGGCCACAATTGAAGTCGTGGAGGTTCTTGATGCCGCTTATCTTGCGCGCAGTGGCATTGAAGAGCTTGGTCGGTATGGTCTTTGAAAGAGGGTCATATCTTTTCTGCTTGTATCCTGAAACGAGGTCATACCCGTCCTCTACAATCATCTTGTAGAGGGCAGGTATTTCGTCGGGAGAGTCCTGCAGGTCAGCATCCATGGTGATGACCACATTGCCTTGAGCTTGCTTGAAGCCACAATAGAGAGCAGGGCTCTTTCCGTAGTTGCGTCTGAACTTTATGCCCTTAACCGAAGAGGAGTCTTTGCTCAAGCGTTCAATCACCTGCCATGAATGGTCGGTGGAACCATCGTTGATGAAGATGACCTCAAATGAAAAGTTGTTGGCCTTCATCACGCGCTCTATCCATGCATAGAGTTCCGGCAATGACTCTTCCTCGTTGAAGAGCGGTATAATAACTGATATATCCATTTTTAAATTAATATAGTTGACATTTGGTCAACCGATTAACTAAATTTCCCATCCAATGGCACTGGCTCCGAGAACGGCGGCAGATGCACCGTCGAGTCCACTGATAAGGAACTGAGCCTTGCCCTTGAAAATGTTTTGCACGTGTGCGTCGTATGCCTTTTTGATAGGATTCATGATGAGGTCGCCGGCCTTCACCAGTCCACCGAAGAAAATGAAAGCCTCGGGGCTTGAGAAAGCGGTGAAGTCGCAGCAAGCCTCGCCGAGCATCTTGCCAGTGAACTCGAAGATCTCATTGGCAATCTTGTCACCCTTGCCTGCAGCAATGCTGACATCGAGAGAGGTGATGTCATCGGGCTTTATGTCGCGAAGCAGGGAAGGCTCTTCGCTCTTGGAGAGAATCTCGCGTGCAGTGCGAGCCACGCCGGTGGCAGAGCAGTATGCCTCAAGGCAGCCAGTGCGTCCGCAACCGCAGAGACGACCTTCAGCCCCTCTTACCATGGTGACATGTCCGAGTTCACCTGCAAATCCGTCGTGACCATAAACAAGCTGCCCGTTGACGACGATACCAGAGCCGACACCGGTGCCGAGAGTGATGACGATGAAGTTTTTCATTCCGCGTGCCACACCATAGGTCATCTCGCCGATGGCGGCAGCATTGGCATCGTTGGTCATGGCCACCGGGATGCCGCCAAGTTTATCTGAAAACATCTTTGCCAATGGCACCACGTCCTTGCCCCATACCAGGTTGGGAGCATGCTCTATATTGCCAGTGTAGAAGTTCGCATTAGGAGCACCGATACCCATCGCCTTAATCTTATCGATGCCTCCTACCTGGTCAATGATAATCTGTAGTGCATCGACTGCGGCATTGACATATTCTTCACTTGTCTTATAACCCTGAGTCTTGATGGCTGTTGTGGCCTTGATGTCGCCACGGCTGTCAACGATACCGAAAACGGAGTTTGTGCCTCCGAGATCCAAGCCAATAACGTATGGCTTAATAGTTGCTTGTGAGTTCATTTTTACTAGTTTTTTTTAATTATTTTCGTTTTCTGAGGGCAAAGTTAGAAAAAAACACTGAGAAAACAAAAAAAAACGGGAAAAAACTTGTATATTTCGACATTTTTTAGCAATTTTGCAGTCGCTATGGCATTTCAGATACAAATAGACATATTAAATTTCGTTTCCAAGGGTATGCTGATTGGTATTATCGCATCGGCTCCCATGGGGCCTGTTGGGGTACTTTGTGTTCAGCGTACACTCAACAAGGGAAGGTGGTATGGTTTTATCACTGGAGTGGGCGCCGCTATCAGTGATATGATATATGCAGCCATCGCCGGATATGGCATGAGCTTTGTGATGGACTTTCTAAATAACCAGCAGACGAGGATGTACCTTCAGATAGTGGGTAGTGTGTTGCTGTTCATTTTCGGGTTGTGGACATGGCGCTCCGATCCCACAAAGAAATTGCATAAGTCTGGCAATACGAAGGGAACCCTTTGGCATAATGGTTTAACGGCATTCTTAGTAACCTTCTCCAATCCCTTGATAATCTTCCTTTTTCTGGCAAGTTATGCCCAGTTTGCCTTTGTCATGCCAAACCATCCCTTTGAGATGTTTGTGGGCTTCATGAGTATAGTGGCCGGGGCATTGGTATGGTGGTATGGGTTGACATGGCTTATCGACAAGGTCAGGGGAAAGTTTGACTCCAATGGCATACGTCTCATCAACCAGGTGATTGGTTCGATAGTGATGCTATGTTCCGTGTTGATGCTATTGGGCACTGTGACCAACCTGTATCGTTTTTTCTGACTATCCATAAAATAAATAAATAATGTATATAGCCAACGAACTTCGACAAAAGAACATCGCGGAGTATTTGCTTTATATGTGGCAGGTGGAAGACACTATCAGGGCATTTGATTGTTCCCTGTCACGAATACGTCGCGAATATATCTCACAGTTTGACTATTCCGACGAACAGAAGGAAGAGGAAGCAGACTGGTATGGCAATCTGATTCGCATGATGAACGAGGAGGGTTGTCGCGAGAAAGGTCATCTGACCATAAACAAGGTGACTCTATGGAATCTTGAGGAGCTACACAAGCAACTGCTCGACTCTACAAAATATCCATTTTATAATACGGCTTATTATAAGGTGTTGCCCTTTATCGTCGAACTGCGACAGAGGGGAAAGGACAAGGAAGAGAATGAGATAGAGACATGCTTCAACTCGCTCTATGGGCTGATGATGCTCCGTCTGCAAAAACGTGAAGTGTCGCCTCAGACGCAGAATGCCGTGAAGGAAATATCCACCTTTATCGGCATGCTCAATGACTATTATATCAAGAATCGTGAGAATCCGTTAGAATTTTAGTGAAGATAAAAACACATAATATTTATGAATATACTGATTACAGGCTGTAATGGCCAATTGGGGAATGAAATGCAACTGTTGGAGAAAGCCAATCCACAGCATACATATTTTAATACCGATGTAGCAGAGTTGGACATCACCAACCAACTGGCCGTAGATGACTTTGTGGCACGGCATGAGATTGACGGCATAGTCAACTGTGCCGCATACACTGCAGTGGACAAGGCTGAAAGCAACAAAGAGCTTTGCACATCGCTCAACACGCTGGCTCCCGCCTATCTTGCCGCCGCAGTGGAGAAGCGTGGCGGATGGATAATCCAAATATCCACCGACTATGTCTTCAATGGCAAGCGCCATACCCCATATCGTGAGGACGATACACCCTCGCCTGACAGTGTATATGGCAGCACTAAGTTAGCAGGAGAACTCGGCGTGCAGAAATTCTGCAAGCGGGCAATGGTCATACGCACGGCTTGGCTTTACAGTACGTTTGGCAATAACTTTGTAAAGACAATGATAAGGCTTGGAATGGAAAAGAATGACTTAGGTGTCATCTTTGACCAAATAGGCACACCCACATATGCCGCAGACCTTGCAAATGTCATCATGACAGCCATCAACAAGGGAATAGTGCCAGGAGTGTATCATTTCAGCAATGAGGGTGTCATCAGCTGGTATGATTTCACAAAGGCCATACATCGCATAGCGGGTATCACGACATGCCATGTGCGCCCCCTGCACACTTCGGAATATCCCACACCTGCCAACCGTCCGCCATACAGCGTGCTTGACAAGACGAAGATAAAACAGACATACGATATGGAAATCCCGTATTGGGAGGAGTCGTTGGAGAAGTGTATATCTGTCATGAGTGGTAATAATAACTTGCCAAATTGAGTAGAATAGAGATTATGAATCAGGAAATAGAAAGAAGAAGAACATTTGCGATTATATCGCACCCCGATGCGGGAAAGACTACACTGACAGAGAAATTCCTTCTCTTCGGTGGACAGATACAAGTGGCGGGAGCCGTGAAAAGCAACAAGATACGGAAGACAGCCACATCCGACTGGATGGACATAGAGAAGCAGCGCGGTATCTCGGTGTCAACATCGGTCATGGAGTTTGACTATAAGGATTATAAGGTCAATATACTTGATACACCCGGTCACCAGGATTTTGCAGAGGATACTTACCGTACGCTTACTGCGGTTGATTCGGCCATTATCGTGGTGGATTCGGCCAAGGGTGTGGAGGCTCAGACAAGAAAGCTGATGTCTGTATGTCGTATGCGCAATACCCCCGTCATTATCTTTATCAACAAGATGGACAGGGAGGGACGCGACCCGTTTGACGTGCTTGACGAACTCGAACAAGAGTTGGAGATCAAGGTAAGACCCCTTTCATGGCCGATTAATCAGGGAGTCAAGTTCAAGGGTGTATATAATATATATGAAAAACAGCTCAATCTCTTCACACCAGACAAGCAGAGAGTCACGGAGAAGATGACCGTGGACATCAATAGCAGTCAGCTTGACGAGACAGTGGGGGAGGCCGACGCTGAGAAGTTGCGTGAAGATTTGGAACTGGTGGATGGTGTATATCCGGAATTTAATGTCGATGAATACCGCAGTGCGGAGGTGGCTCCTGTGTTCTTCGGTTCTGCCCTCAACAATTTCGGAGTACAGGAACTCCTTGACTGCTTTGTGGAGATAGCACCGAGTCCGCGTCCGACAAAGGCAGAGGAGAGAATGGTTGACCCTGAAGAGCCGAAGTTTACAGGTTTCATATTTAAGATAACGGCCAACATCGACCCCAACCACCGTTCATGCATAGCATTCTGCAAGGTGTGTAGCGGTAAGTTTGAACGCAACAAACCCTATCTGCATGTGCGCCATGGCAAGACTCTCCGTTTCTCCTCGCCAACGCAGTTTATGGCTCAGCGCAAGAGTACTATTGACGAAGCGTGGGCAGGCGACATTGTCGGTTTGCCAGACAATGGCACGTTTAAGATTGGCGACACGCTCACCGATGGTGAACAGTTGCATTTCCGTGGTTTGCCCAGTTTCTCTCCGGAATTGTTCAAGTATATTGAAAACGATGATCCGATGAAGTCGAAACAGTTGCAGAAAGGTATCGACCAATTGATGGATGAGGGTGTGGCGCAGTTGTTTGTCAACCAGTTTAATGGACGCAAGATTATCGGCACGGTGGGACAGTTGCAGTTTGAGGTGATTCAGTATCGTCTTGAGAATGAGTATAATGCCAAGTGCCGATGGGAACCAGTGCATCTATACAAGGCCTGCTGGATAGAGAGTGACGATCCACAGGAACTGGAGAATTTCAAGAAGCGCAAGTATCAGTATATGGCAAAAGACAAGGAGGGACGCGATGTCTTCCTCGCTGACAGTGGATATGTCTTGTCCATGGCTCAGGAGGATTTCAAGCATATCAAGTTCCATTTTACCTCAGAGTTCTGACGATATGAAGATAGAAGAAGATATAAAGAATGCAGTGGAGGTGATGCGTCGCGGAGGTGTCATCCTCTATCCTACAGACACCGTCTGGGGCATCGGTTGTGATGCCACCAATGCAGATGCTGTGGCGAGGGTATATAAGATAAAGCGTCGTGACGAATCCAAGGCTCTTATCTGCCTTGTTGACAATGAGAATCGCATACAGCGTTATGTGCGCAATGTGCCTGATGTGGCATGGCAGTTGTTTGAATGTGCTGACAAGCCCACCACAATCATTCTCGACGATGCCTGCAACTTGGCTGAAAACCTTATAGCGGAAGATGGTTCCATAGCCATGCGCATCACCAACGAGGAGTTTTCCCGCCAGTTATGTTTCAGGATGCAGAAGCCGGTGGTCTCAACCTCTGCCAATATATCGGGAGAGGCGACGGCTCAAAACTATCGTGACATATCTCCAGAGATACTGGAAGCAGTGGATTATGTATGCTGGACACGTCGGCAGGAACACAAGCCTCACAAACCGTCGAGTATCATCAAGCTCGGCAGAGGTGGGGAAGTTGAGATTATTCGGAAGTAGGGGGGCTACAGGTAATTAACCTTCAGTCATCGAAATGTAATTCTGTGATAATCAGTGAATAATTAATTATTATGAAAGAAGTACAGGAAGAAACCGGATGGTTCAAGATGTTTTGTAACTGGCGTGAAGAGCATGTCAGCGAGAGGAGTTTTATACTTATTCTTGCCTTCCTCGTAGGTTTCTTTTCAGCCGTGGCGGCATGTATGCTTCATGGATTGATAAACCAGATAGTGGTCTTGCTCACCAGCTCGTTTGACAAGACGGGTGCCAACTGGCTTTATCTTGTCTTCCCCGTGGTGGGTATCTATCTCACGTCATTGTTTGTGAGATATATCGTCAAGGACAACATCAGCCACGGTATCACACGTATCCTTTATGCCATCAGTAGTAAGCGGAGCCGTCTGCGGGGGCATAACTGTTGGTCGTCGGTAGTGGCATCCGCCATAACCATTGGGTTTGGAGGTTCTGTAGGAGCAGAGGCTCCAATCGTACTAACAGGTTCAGCCATCGGCAGTAACCTCGGACAGTTGTTCAAGTTAGACAACCGCACCTTGATGCTCCTTATGGGATGTGGAGCGGCAGGTGCCATTGCCGGTATCTTCAAGGCACCTATAGCCGGACTTGTCTTCACCCTTGAGGTGTTGATGATTGACCTTACGATGTCATCCCTGCTGCCAATACTCGTGTCGTGTGTGACAGCCACCTGTTTTACATATATCTTTCGTGGCAGCACAGCTCTCTTCACCTTCCATCTTGATGCCGACTGGCCAGTGGAGCGCGTACCAGCATGTATTCTCCTCGGCATTTTCTGTGGTTTGGTGAGTCTTTATTTCATACGTACCATGACATCTGTAGAGGATGTGTTCGCACGTTTCAAGGACAAACCATACGTCAAACTGCTTATTGGAGGTGTCATTCTCAGTTCTCTGATATTTCTCTTCCCATCGCTCTATGGTGA
This sequence comes from Prevotella sp., assembly GCA_034101015.1. Lineage (GTDB taxonomy): Bacteria > Bacteroidota > Bacteroidia > Bacteroidales > Bacteroidaceae > Prevotella. The sequence goes on along the minus strand of JAXEKN010000050.1, from coordinate 33,473 downwards.
AGGCTATCGCAGTATCAACATGCTACTCAACGGCACAACACAAGAAGAGTGGGACGGCATTATGAGCAACTCGCTTTTTGCCGGACGCAGCGACATGCTTCTCATATATGTGGCATTGGTGCTTTTCACCAAGGTGTTTGCCACCTCTGCCACCAATGGCGGTGGCGGTTGTGGCGGTACGTTTGCCCCAAGTCTCTTCATTGGTTGCTTTGCCGGTTTCCTTTTTGCCCGTCTATGGAATATTTATGATATAGGTGTGCCATTGCCTGAGAAGAACTATGCCCTTCTCGGCATGGCAGGAGTGATGTCGGGAGTGATGCATGCCCCGTTGACCGGCGTGTTTCTCATAGCGGAGATTACCACGGGATACAACCTATTCATGCCGCTTATGATTGTGTCGGTATGTGCTTATCTGACCATTTACATCTTTGAGCCACATAGCATATATGGCATGCGTCTTGCAAAGCAGGGGAAACTCATTACCCACCATACCGACCATGCCGTGTTGACATTGATGAGTCTCGACAGTGTCATCGACCGTGATTTCCATGCCGTGAGCCCGGATATGGAACTCGGACAGATTGTCCACCGCATCAGCCGCAGCCGCCAAAGTATCCTGCCCGTTCTTGATGCAGCAGGCAATCTGCTGGGCGAGATAAACATAGCCAAAATCAGGCATGTGGTGTTCAGGATAGAATTATACCATCATTTCAAGGCTCACCAACTGATGACCCCACCGGCATCCACACTGACCGACGACCTCCCGATGACCCGTGTGATGAAGACATTCGAGACAACACAAGCCGACTGGCTTCCAGTGCTCGACAGCGACAACCATCTCAAGGGATATATCTCCCGTCAGAGAATGTATGGCATGTATCGCAAGATGGTGAAGGACATGAGTGAAGAATAAAATAAGATAATAAAGATGAAGAAAGAAGACCTAAGAATAGTGTTTATGGGCACACCAGAGTTTGCGGTGGAGACCCTTGATGCCCTCGTCAGTGGGGGATATAACGTTGTGGCAGTAGTGACACAACCCGATAAGCCGGTAGGGCGTCATGGTAGTGTGTTGCAGCCCTCCCAGGTCAAACAGTATGCCCAGGAGCACCATCTACCCATACTTCAACCCGAAAAGATGAAGGACGAGGCATTCATAGAGCAGTTGCGCTCCTTCAATGCCAATCTTCAGGTGGTAGTGGCATTCAGAATGTTGCCGGAAGTGGTGTGGTCAATGCCAGCCTATGGCACATTTAATGTACATGCCGCCCTCTTGCCCCAATATCGCGGAGCTGCACCAATAAACTGGGCAGTCATCAATGGTGAGACACGTACAGGGGTGTCCACCTTCTTCCTTGACCATGATATAGACACGGGGCGGGTCATAATGCAGATGCCTTTTGACATTGCAGATGACTATAATGTTGAAGACGTATATGACGGACTGATGCATCTCGGTGCAGATATCTGTCTGAAAACCATTGATCGCATATTGGAAGCCGACGGACATCCTGATTCCATCCCTCAGGAGCAACTGATGACAGCAGGCGAGGCACTTCACCCCGCACCGAAGATATTCAAGGATACATGTCGAATTGACTGGCAGCGTCTCACATCCAAGCAGGCCTATGACTTTATTCGTGGTCTCAGTCCCTATCCGGGTGCATGGACCACCCTTGTTGACGATAAAGGTCATGAAACCGTGCTGAAAATATATGCATCCTCCAAAAGTGAAGAGACGGTTCCTGAAGGCGGTGAAACAGGTGGCATATATGTGATTGCAAAAAAGCTATATGTGATGACAGCAGACGGCAAACTACTTCAACTTGTTGAGGTACAGATGGCCGGTAAAAAACGTATGAAGGCAAAGGATTTTATCAACGGAATAAAGAATTTGACACTTTTTCACGTAAAATAATCCGTTTAATCACAATAAATGGTAATATTCTTCGTTATATGTATAGAGACATGAATATGTTGATAACCATAATATAATAAGATATTGCCTATGGAGCATTTTACACAACCGTGCCAACCGCGAGAGATTACGCTAAGACAATTGCGTATGATAGCAAGAGCATTCTTACAATTTAAAAAAGAAGGATATGACTATAGTTTCCCCATCATTGCTGGCAGCTGACTTCCTGCATCTTGACAGCGATATTGAAATGATAAACCGCAGTGAAGCGGAATGGCTTCATCTTGACGTGATGGATGGTGTTTTCGTGCCTAATATCTCGTTTGGATTCCCCGTGCTCGAGGCAGTGGCAAAAAAGTGCAACAAGTCCCTCGATGTACATTTTATGATTGTCCATCCCGAACAGTACATTCATCAGACAGCCCGTCTTGGAGCTATGATGATGAATGTCCATTATGAAGCATGTACACACCTCCACCGAACCGTCCAAGAGATACATGATGCAGGTATGAAGGCTGGAGTAACGCTCAATCCGGCTACTCCCGTCGGTGTGTTGGAAGACATCATCAGAGATGTGGATATGGTGTTGCTGATGAGTGTCAACCCTGGGTTTGGCGGACAGAAATTCATTGAAAACACAATAGACAAGGTGCATAGACTCCGCATGCTCATAGAGCGTAGTGGCAGCCATGCGCTAATAGAGGTGGATGGCGGAGTGCAGCATGAAACAGCCCCACGTCTTGTCAAGGCGGGCGTTGACGTGCTTGTCAGCGGTTCATACGTTTTCAAGGCCTCTGATCCGGAGGGAGTCATCCGTTCGCTTCGCCAACTATAGACATCCGCCAACTATAGACATTAGTGATTAGATCAAGCTAAGCTCCATTTTCTTCTTGGCCATCTTGCGCAAGTTGATATGGGCATAACGCACACGTCCCAGGGCAGTGTTGATACTCATTCCGCTGCTCTGGGCAATTTCCTTGAAAGACAACCCCTGGAAATATCTTTGGTCAATGATGTATCTCTGTTCTTCCGGTAGATTGTTCATCATCTCCATCACGTTGTGGCGTGTCTGAGATTCTATTATCTCCACGTCGCAGGGATACTCAATTATGTCCGCGCCTTGAATGAGCGAGAGGTCGTTGTTGTTGCCAATCTCCACCACCGGACAATTTTGCCTGGATCGGAGTCTGTCCTGCACCATATTGTGGGCAATACGTGTGAGCCAAAAACTGAATCGCCCTTTGGGTTGGTACTTGCCTTCACGCAGGGATATGATGACCTTGATAAACAAGTCTTGGAAAAGGTCGTTTGCCTTGTCTTCATCTCCATTGCAGTGATACATCAGAAATGCGAACATACCCTTTTTGTAGCGCGAAAGCAATGTGTCAAATGCTCTCGCGTCACCATTCATATACTTGGTGGCCAATGTATCATCGGTCATCTCATTGTATTCGTTCATATACCTTATAATTATCTTATTTGGGTATAGTCAATCAATAGGCAAACGTGTATTTAATTATTATTTATATGTTTATCGACTGCAAAAGTATAAATAAATAATGGATTAACCAAATATTTTGTTCAAAAAATGTGATTTTTATGCGATATTAACCATTTCTATGCCCGATATAGCCATGAAAGAATCCTGTTGAGCCATCTGTTGGTAAACCGGAACCATCTAAACGTGCTCACGGGCTTTCCGCCGAAGCGCAGTATTAATTCCCGAAGTGAGTTGCGCCGGAATGGCAGTCCGACATCTATAAACACGATATGCTGGCAACCGTCATGGTAAGCCTTTTGTATGGCGTTCCACAGTGTGGCGTCATCAGGATGCAAGGGCATATATGATTTTCTCAGAAAGGCGGAATACCATAGGTAGGCGTTGCCCTGTGAATAAACCAATGCGGCACATCCTATTGCCTTTGACCGGTATTTTGTAAGCAGCATGTGACAATTGTCTGTCTTTGCAACTTCATGGAAAAACCTGTCGGCAGGAATATATCGTTTTGGCTTAAGGAGATTGTGTTTATGGAGAAGCCTGATAAACTGTCTGATGTCGTCATCGCTTTTTATCTCTTCCGTCCTGACTCCCTTTTGGGCTGACTTCGTCAGACGAAGCGACAGTTTGTGGCTGATTCTCTCTTCTGGCGACTTGCTGTGCAGGGAGTTGTGTATGCTCATCCATGGCACAGGGATATATCCGCACCTTCTGAACCACTTGTAGCCGAACATCTTGTTGGTGAGGTTGCTCATCTCAATATAAAACACCATCAACCCCATCTTTTTTGTAATGGCGGAAATCATACATCCGAAGATTTCCTCCTTGTCGGCCTTGCTGAGCAGTTTGCTATAGTCGCCCTCGCCAAAGATGCGACAGTGCCAATATATGAAAGGTGGAATCCATGTGGAACGGGCTCTTACCACAGCGAGCATACATGCCACCACCTTGCCTTCCTCATCCTTTGCAGTGACCATATATGGTTTGAGTCTTGGGGTCTGCTCGTAGATGAGGAAGAGCCGGTTGCTATGGAAGAAATCCTCCTGAAGAATGTCCGGAAGGTCTTCACTTTTGGTCAATATGTCAATATTCCACTCTTTCATGACGCAAAAATAATAAAAATGTTTTTAAAAAAGCAATATATTGGTCGATTTTTAATATTATTTCCATACCTTTGCAGTGATTTTAGAACATTTTTAATTTCCAACATAGGATTTATAGATTATTGAACTTATGAAGATAGCAATGATAGGGGCTGGCAACCTTGCCACCAACCTGGGACGTGCGCTGCACAATGCCGGTCATGATTTTGTTTCTGTATATAGCAGGACAATGGAGTCGGCTGCTACCCTCGCCGCTATTGTTGGTGGTGCCGCCACCACATCCATCGCGGCTGTAACAAATGATGCAGACATATATATAATCGCTCTGAAGGACTCAGTGCTGGCTGATATTATCCCGCAGCTATGCAATGGACGCCAACAAAAAATATTCGTGCATACGGCAGGCAGCATGCCTATGGACGTCTTTCAGGGTATGGCATTGCATTATGGCGTGATATATCCGATGCAGACTTTCTCACGTCAGAGGGAAGTGGATTTCTCCGTAATCCCCATTTTTCTTGAGGCCAATGACGAGTTGACTCTTAATGCCATTAGTGGTCTGGCCACATCCGTCAGCAATGACGTGAGTCTGCTTGACTCGCCTTCGCGCCGCTATCTGCATCTGGCAGCCGTCTTTGCCTGCAATTTCTCCAACCACTGTTATGCACTTGCCGCTGACGTGCTCAAAAAGGTGGGTATCGATTTCTCCGTCATGCTGCCCCTTATTGACGAAACAGCCCGAAAGGTGCATGACATGTCGCCAGAGAAGGCGCAGACCGGTCCTGCCGTGAGATATGACGACAATGTCATCCGCTCACAGGCGCAAATGCTGCGCGACAATCCTTTTGCCAAGGATATATATGAAAGAATGAGTGTTAGTATCAACAAAAAGTCGAAATGTAATGATTAACTATGATCTAAGCAAAATTCGTGCCATCATCTTCGATGTTGATGGTGTGCTCAGTGGAGAGACCATACCGCTTCATCCCAACGGCGAACCGATGCGTACGGTAAACATCAAGGATGGATATGCCATTCAGTTGGCTATGAAACTGGGGCTCCGCATTGTCATATTGACAGGCGGCAAGACAGAAAGTGTGCGCCTGCGCTATACTAATCTCGGTGTGGAGGACGTGTATATGGCATGCGCGGTAAAGATCAAAAAGTACGATGAGTTTCTTGAAAGGTATGGACTCACTGACGAGCAGGTTATGTATATGGGTGATGATATTCCCGACTATGAGATAATGCGTCGGGTGGGGTGTCCGGTATGTCCTGCTGATGCGTGTAGCGATATACGTGATATCTCTATATACGTGAGCCAGCGTAGGGGAGGAGAGGGTTGTGGACGTGATGTCATAGAGCAGGTACTGCGCGCACAGGGTAAATGGCTTCAGGATGAACATGCGTTCGGATGGTAGCACTGAATAGACAAATAAGAGATAAAAATGAAGATTATTTTAGCAAGCAATTCACCCCGCCGTCGAGAACTTCTTGCGGGGCTTGACCTCGACTTTGAGGTAAAGGTATTAAAGGGCATTGACGAGACCTATCCCGACGATATGCCTGCTGAGGATGTGGCTGGATATATTGCAGCCAAAAAGGCAGACGCCTATCTTGGCATAATCGATGCCGACCAATTGGTCATTACAGCCGACACGGTGGTCATCGTGAGAGATGAGATACTTGGCAAACCAGTTGATGACGACGATGCACGCCGCATGCTCCGTATGCTTAGCGGACGAAGTCATCATGTCGTCACTGGGGTATGTTTGCTTACCTCTGTATCACGCCGGCAATTTTCCGTCACCACGGAAGTCACATTCAAGACTCTTAGTGACGACGAAATTGACTATTATGTCTCCCGATATAGTCCGATGGACAAGGCCGGAGCCTATGGTATCCAGGAATGGATTGGATATGTCGGGGTCACTGCGCTCAAGGGTAGTTATTATAATGTGATGGGGCTTCCCGTGCAGCGAATTTACAGCGAGTTGAAGACTATGATAGGCAATTGAGAGTCATATTTGAAAATGTGCTTAAAATGCAAATATCGACGATAAAATGCATTTTGATGTTAAACAGATGTTAATTTATCAGTTGGTTATATTCTTAAAAGCTAAATATTGCAAATTAAGTGAGAAAAAAACACTAAATCTCTTGCAAGTTCGAAAAAAAGCAGTACCTTTGCAATCGACAACTAGTAATTTTAAACTATATTTATCATTTTCCTATCTTAGGGAATTTGCCCGTGAGGGTCAATTCCCTTTTTTATTTTCATTTATTTATGAGCATACCTGTCGGGAACTACACTTTTCTTGTCTTACGTAATAGTTCTTCTAATCAGCCGTTATATTTTAACCCAAGTTTGATGGCTCATTAATGTCGCAAGGACTGGGTATTCAGATACAACAATGGTAGGGCATTCAGATACAACAATGGTAGGGCATTCAGACGCCATAAGGACAAGGTATTCTGTTATGACATGGACAGGGCAGGGAAATCATCTCACTGTCTAAGTTGAATGAATAAAATAAAGAGGTGACGTGATTGCCACGTCACCTCTTTATTTTGCATTTATTTTAGGCTTTCCTGATACCAGTCGAACAGTCTTTTTACACCTTCGTCAATTTCCACTTTATGTGTCCATCCGAGCGAGTGAAGTTTGCTGACATCAATAAGCTTTCTCATTGTGCCGTCGGGCTTGGAAGCGTCAAATTCCACAGTCCCCTCAAATCCCACAGCGTCCACAACAAGTTGTGACAGTTCGCGTATGGTAAGTTCCTTGCCTGTACCCACATTGATATGACAATTGCGTATCTCGCCCAATGATGGGATGGCACCTCCACGTCCTTCAGAGTTGTTGCGGTCCACAGCACCGTCAGCTTTTGCACCATAGAAGACCGATGAATATTTCTCGATACCTATGATATCCTTGAAATCAACGTTAAGCAACACGTGAACACTGGCATCTGCCATATCTTCACTCCATAGGAACTCCCTTAACGGTTTTCCTGTGCCCCACAATGTCACCTTATTGTCAGAGATACCGTAGAATTCCAGGGCTTTCAGTATGCGTTCGTGTGAGTTCTGTCCATCGACATTGCCCTCACCGATGATAGCTTTCAGATGCACATCAGGGTTGATGGGGCGTTTGTTCATGTCGTTCTCTATAGCCTTCCAGTCGCCGTCGTGAATAAGTTTTGCGAGGTATATCTTTCTCATCATGGCAGGCATGACATGTGAGTTCTCCAGATGGAAGTTGTCGTTAGGACCATAGAGGTTTGTGGGCATCACTGCTATATAGTTTGTGCCATATTGCAGGTTGTATGACTCACACATCTTCAGTCCGGCAATCTTTGCGATGGCATATTCCTCGTTAGTGTATTCCAATGGTGAGGTGAGCAGAGCTTCCTCCTTCATCGGTTGTGGGGCATTTTTGGGATAGATGCATGTAGAACCAAGGAAAAGCAGTTTTTTCACACCATGCTTGTAAGCGTTTTCAATGACATTGCATTGCATCTTCATGTTTTGCATGATGAAGTCAGCCCTGTATAGAGAGTTGGCCATGATACCACCCACGAAGGCGGCAGCCAAAACCACTGCGTCCGGGCGTTCCTCGTCGAAAAAACGTGTGACAGCCTGTTGGTCAGTGAGATCGAGCTCCCGGTGTGTCTTTCCCACCAGGTTATCATATCCCCTTGCCTTCAGGTTGTTCCAAATGGCAGAGCCAACCAGTCCTCTGTGACCTGCCACAAAAATCTTACTTTTTTTATCTAACATATAGCCTTGTTACTTGACGATGCCCTTTTCCAGATATTCTGCGAGATTGGTTCGCATGACGCTGGCCACATGGTCGGCAGCCACCTTCTGCATGTCGTGCTTCACCATAATCTCCACGAGTTTCTCGAAGCTGGTGGTCTGTGGGTTCCAGCCCAGTTCCTTCTTTGCCTTTGTCGGGTCTCCCCAAAGGTTTACAACGTCGGTGGGGCGGTAGAAGTCCTCGCTCACGGCTACGACCACCTTTCCTGTCTTCACGTCGATACCCTTCTCATTGACTCCCTCGCCTTCCCAGCGTAGTTCGATGCCAACATGGTGGAATGCCAGGGTGGCAAACTCGCGTACAGTGTGCTGAACACCGGTGGCGATGACGAAGTCCTCGGGGGTGTCGTGCTGAAGTATGAGCCACATGCACTCCACATAGTCCTTGGCATATCCCCAGTCGCGCAGCGAGTCGAGGTTGCCGAGATAGAGGCAGTCCTGCTTGCCCTGTGCTATACGTGCAGCGGCAAGGGTAATCTTGCGGGTGACGAATGTCTCGCCGCGGCGCTCCGACTCATGGTTGAACAGGATACCAGAGCAGCAGAACATATTGTATGCCTCGCGGTATTCCTTCACGATCCAGAATCCGTACTGCTTTGCCACGGCGTATGGTGAGTATGGATGGAACGGGGTGTTCTCGTTCTGCGGCACTTCCTCCACCTTGCCGTAAAGTTCGGATGTGGAAGCCTGATAGATGCGGCATGTGTCGGTGAGGCCCAATTGTCTTACAGCCTCCAGCACGCGCAGCACACCCACGGCATCTACATCGGCCGTGAACTCAGGAGAGTCGAAGCTCACCTGGACATGGCTCTGTGCGGCGAGGTTATAGATCTCGTCGGGGCGCACCTTGCCGATGACTCCGAGGATGCTCATGGAGTCACCCAGGTCGGCATAGTGAAGGTGGAAGTTGGGAGTGCCCTCAAGGTGGGCGATGCGCTCACGGAAGTCCACCGACGAGCGGCGGATGGTGCCGTGCACCTCATATCCCTTTTCCAATAACAACTCGGCCAGGTATGAACCGTCCTGACCTGTCACACCAGTAATTAAAGCAACTTTTTTTTCTTTCATGTCTCTATATATATGTAAATGATATTATATTCAATATTATATTTTTCTTAGCATCCTGTGAATTGTTTTATCCGCTGTTCCTCTGATAGTTTGCAAATCAGAAGAGTGGAATCGTTTTCCGCCACGATATATCCGTCGAGCCCTTGTACGACCACCTTTTTTTCCTGAGTGGTATGGATGATACAATTGTTGGTCTCAAAGGTGCTTATTTCCTGACCGATGCAACTGTTGCCATAAAGATCTTTCTTTGTGTTGACAAGCAGTGAACCCCATGTGCCGAGGTCGCTCCATCCGAAGTCAGCAGGGCATACAAATATCTCTTCCGCCTTTTCCATAATGGCATAATCAACGGATATGCTTTCACACTCGGGGAATCTTAGGTTAATCATCTCCTGTTCCTTGTCAGTGCCGTAGATAGGCAGCATATTCTCGAATATTTTCGACATATTCGGTTGGTAAACCCTGAATGCGTTGACAATAGTGCTGACGTTCCAAATGAATATACCAGCATTCCAGAAATAGTTATTTTTGGAGACATACTGTTTTGCAGTGTCAAGGTCTGGTTTTTCGCGAAATGAGAAAACTCTGAATATCTCTTTGTTGCGCAGTGAACTACTTGAGAGGTCTGCTTGAATATATCCATATCCGGTTTCAGGCCTTGTCGGTTTCATACCGAGAGTGACGATGGCATCAGTCTCCGCAGTAAACTTCAGGCATGACTTGATTACCCTTTTGAACTCCTCAGTGTTGGTCACGATATGGTCACTTGGTGATACGACAATGTTGGCTTTAGGGTCATTCGACTTTATCTTCCAACTGACGTAAGCAATGCATGGTGCGGTGTTGCGGCGGCATGGTTCGCAAAGGATATTGCCGATTGGGATATCAGGCAATTGCTCCTTGACAATGTCCATATAGGACTGGTTGGTTACTACCCAAATGTTCTTTGGGTCGCAGATACCGTTGAATCGGTCAACAGTCAGCTGTAGCAGAGACTTTCCCACACCCAGCACGTCAATAAACTGTTTAGGGCGTTCAGGTGTGCTCATTGGCCAGAATCGGCTTCCCACGCCTCCAGCCATAATCACTAAATGGTTGTTGTTTGCCATATCCAATATAAATTATAGTTAATTTTTCTTGTATTTTTTGACAAAGAATACGATTGCAGCTATAGCCACTAATGCCACGATGACTATCTTGATATAGTCAGAGTATTCAATGAGTTTGTCATTAAGCTGTTCTTCTGGTACGATGGAGTGCAGATACCATCCGAGGATTGCAAGGATCGTGTTCCACGCGCCTGCTCCAATGGTAGTGTAAAGTAAGAATTTCCAGAAGTTCATTTTGGCGAGTCCTGCGGGGACTGAGATAAGTTGTCTTATGACGGGGAGCAGGCGTCCTGTTAGGGTTGCCACCACACCATGTTGGTCAAAGAATCTCTCGCTTCTTTCCACCTTTTCCTCGTTGAGCATGCACATTCTTCCCCATTTGCTTCTTGCGAAGCTATATATAATAGGTCTGCCGAGATAATATGCAGCCCCGTAGTTGATGATAGCACCGAGGTCGGCGCCGATGGTGGCAAAGACGACAACCAATACAACATTTTGGTATCCCGCCGCTGCATGGTAAGCGGCTGGTGCGACAACCACCTCAGAGGGGAAAGGTATCACCGTACTTTCAATGAGCATCAGCAGCAGTATGGTGCCATAGTTGAGATTGCTGAGTAATGATGTTAAATTCATGTTCCAATTAATCTTTATCTTTTATTAATTCCTATTTTATTATATATCTATGTTGGAGTAGTGAAAACTACTTACTGTTTTTGCAAAGGAAGTCATAATACTGGTCAGGAGTGACCCCCTCTGGGAAAACATGCCCGAAGAGCATTTCAGCCTCTTGTGGATTTATTTTGCATACTTTCATAAGGTATGGTATGGCCTCCTTGCCTCTTCCCACCCTTACGAGGCTTGCAGCCATATACCCGGCACCGAATATCCAATCATCCGGAGCTACAGTCTCCATAAGATTATAATAATCGATGCATTGTTCATACATCTCATAGTCATATACTGAAGCCATGACCTTATATATTATGGCAGGATTGGATTTGGATTTGTCAATGGCATCATTGAATAGAGACATAGCTTGGTCAATCTTTCCGTTAAGCAATAAGACATGCCCCCTGATGACCATTCTCTGGAGCGTGAGTTCCTCATATGTCTCATCGTCACATTTCGTGGATGCCATAATACGTTCAGACTTGTTGAGATATCCCAATGCTTCGGTCAATCGTCCTGTAGTGCCATAGCAGAAGGCGAGGTCATCGCAAATCTGTTGTAGCATGACGTCATCGTCGATGCAGTCATCCTCTGCCCTTTCGAGGGCGTCGATTGCAAGTTCCAGTTTTGACATCTGCATATAGCATGAACCGATTTCGGCTTCAACCCGTGCGGTATGAGGTTTCTTTTCGAGAAACTTCATAAGACAGTCCAGGGCTTTCTGTGGTTCGTCGAGAGCGATGAGAGCCTTGGCTTTGCACCATAGTCCGTCGGAGTTGTTGGGTTTGATGGCGAGAGAGTATTCCGCACTTGACAGACAGTCGGCATATTCATTGTTAAACAGTTGGATGATGGAGAGCATGTTCCAGTATCTGCAAATGAAAGGGTTGATGTCAATCAGTCGTTCAAGTATTTTTTTTGCCTTTTCCGTATTGCCTTTCGAACTGTAAATACGTGCTTTCATCTCCATACATTCCGGGTTGTTCTGGTTGTCAACCTTAGCGAGCCATTTTTCTGCATATTCAAGTACGTTGTAGTCAAGAAAGAGGGCAGCGACGTCGAGTGGATAATTGTCTATATCGTCCTGTTCGACAGTGTCATACATATCCACGAGCATAAAGTCAGCCGCGTCGTATTTTTCCTGGGCGATATAAATTTCCGCCTGAAGGTATATATAGTCAATATCAACTTTGTCATCGATATTGTCACAATATTGTTTAGCCAGTTTGATGTCGCCAGCCATTAGTGCTTGTCTTGCCTTGAACACGAGAGGCCCGATGGACCCTGGATACATGGAGAGGGCATAGTCGGCGACACGGTTGGCATCGTCAACTTGCCCGTCATAGTTATAGTAGTCGATGATGTCAGTAAGGTCATCCACGTCGATAAACACGGTTTCTCCCGACTTCACCGCCTGCTGATAGAGTTGAAGGTTTTTCTTGAACTCCGGTGTATTAAACAGTTCTTCGTCTATGTGCATTATTTATTTAGTTTTGCCCATGTATCCTTAAGACCCACTGTTTTGTTGAATACGAGATGTTCTGCTGTGGAGTCTTTGTCGGGGGTGAAGTAGCCTATTCTTTGGAATTGCAGGAAATCCCCGGCTTTTTTCACTTTGAGATAATCCTCCACGTAGCAGTTGGTGATTATGGTGAGAGACTCAGGGTTGAGCAGTTCGCGGAAGTCACGTTCGTCGGCTGCCGGGTTTTCCACATTAAATAGACGGTCGTATAGTCTTACTTCCGCCTTTAAGGAGTGGTTGACGCTTACCCAATGCAAGGTGCCCTTGACCTTTCTGTTGGCCCCTTCCATTCCGCTTTTGCTCATAGGGTCATATTCAGCGTATATTTCCTGAATCACGCCGTTTTCATCCTTTTTGCATCCTGTGCACATCACGATATATGCGTTTTTCAGTCTGACCTCCTTGCCAGGTGTCATTCTGAAGAATTTCTTGGGAGCGTCTTCCATGAAGTCTTCCCTTTCTATCCACAGTTCCCTGCTGAAAGTGATATAGTGTGAGCCGTCGGCCTCGTTTTCGGGGTTGTTGATGGCTTCCAACTCCTCGGTCTGTCCCTCGGGATAGTTGGTGATGATCAGTTTCACGGGATTGAGCACCGCAGACACTCGGCAAGCCCTTTTGTTGAGGTCGTCCCTAACGGCAGCTTCGAGCAGGGCATAGTCATTGAGGGCGTCAAACTTGGTGTATCCGATAGAGTCAATGAATCGCCTTATGCTTTCAGCGGAATAACCTCTTCTTCTCATACCGCATATTGTAGGCATTCGAGGGTCGTCCCATCCTCTTACGAGTTGTTCATCAACGAGGGTATGGAGCTTTCTTTTCGACATGACGGTGTAAGTGAGGTTAAGTCTATTGAACTCAATCTGCCTTGGTCTGTAGTCCGCTCCGCGTTCCGCTTTCTGGTCGCTTTCCTTTAGGAAGTCGATAAACTTGTCATATAGTGGGCGGTGAGGCACGAATTCAAGTGTACAAATCGAGTGGGTGACTCCCTCAAAGTAGTCGCTTTGTCCGTGGGCAAAGTCATACATAGGGTAGGCGTGCCACTTGGTGCCGGTCCTGTGATGAGGGGTGTGTATGATACGATACATCACCGGGTCGCGGAAGTGCATATTTGGGTTGGCCATGTCGAGTTTGGCACGTAGTACCATTGAACCCTCCACTGCCTCGGCGGTGTTCATTTTTTCGAATAGGGCGAGGTTTTCCTCCACGGGTCTGTCGCGATAAGGACTGAACTGACCCGGTGTGGTCGGTGTACCCTTTTGCTGTGCTATCTGTTCGGATGTTTGTTCGTCGATATATGCCATACCCTTCTTGATCATCCACACGGCAAAATCCCATAATTGCTGGAAGTAGTCGGAAGCGTAATATACATTTCCCCACTTGAATCCCAGCCATTGTATGTCATGGAGTATGGAGTCCACGTATTCTGTGTCCTCTTTTGATGGGTTTGTGTCGTCGAATCTCAGGTTGCACACACCATTGTATTTTTCAGCCACGCCAAAGTCCATGCAGATGGCCTTGGCATGTCCTATGTGTATGTAGCCGTTGGGTTCGGGGGGGAAACGCGTTTGTATTCTGCCACCGTTTTTACCTTCTGCCAAGTCGGCTTCCACCATTTGTTCCACGAAGCTTAAGCTTTTCTTTTCTTCGTTTACCTCGTTTTTCTTTTCTGTCATAACTTTGTATTCTTTGAATTTCGGTGCAAAGATAGTGCAATTTTTGTGGACTACAAAATAAAATGGCAAAAATTTCATTTTTATTCCCAAAATATCATGCAATCACACGTAATATGTTGTCATATCCTGGTTTTCTTAATTAAAGTCCCACAGCATTAGCCCATTTCATTTGTTGTATGGTTTTGTTGGGACAAGGCGATAGTATGTTGTACATTGGTTGTGGAATGAACATTGACACTCCACCATATGTGTCGTCATTGACGTCGAATGCCGAGAAGTTGATATATGCTGGGAAAATGGTCTCCCATTTGTTGCTTTTCAGTCTATATACCACTGTCTCGTCAAATGCGAGTTTCCATTCCCTGTAAGCGTCATTGTCTGCTGCATATTCCATGACAATGTTTTTCATGTCGTAATAGCCTTTTGCCTTTCTTCCTGAGTCATCCTGTAGAGGTCCGTATGTGATGATTCTGTGTCCGGTGAAATTGTCGTTTTTCATTATGTCGGGCATCAGTTTCGATGTGGCTTTTGCCAGTCTTTCCAGATTGCCGGTATATATCACGGACATTGGCGGTGTGCAGTCAAGATATCGGCATTCCTCATATTGTTTGTCGGCGATGGCCTTGTAGAATTCTATGTCTTTGTTGAACATCAGCGGTATCATGTCGATGTATGATGCGGTTTCGGCAGGCAGTTCTGCCGGAGCCCCCATCAGATAGTCCGTGCAGTCCTTTAGTTCGTATGCCGTCTCTATGCATTGGAAGAAGCAGTTGTTTCCGTAGATGAGCCGGAATCGTGCAGGCAGTGAGTTGAAAATATTTGCCATTTGGGTTATGTTAATCCACTTTCCTGTGTCCATCGTCGTGTTTTGTCCGTTGTCTATCCCGAAGGCCCTGCTCATGGTCTTGCTTGCCGGCTGTCCGCCTTCGATGGTGTCGTTGGTGATGACCCATCCCGATCCATGTCCCCACAGGTCGAGAACGAAGTCGTCAGCCCAGTAGTTGTGCATGATATGGCTCAGGATAAGTTTCATTTTTTCCGGGTCACTGGAATAGAAGTCCTCCTTGAACGAGAGTTTGGTGTCCTTGATGACCTCGCCGTTTTTGAGCAGTGCAATATATGGGGGCTCAGTCTTGTTGTTGTCGTCATAGAAGACTACGAGCCGCTGGTCCTTTGTGATGTGCCTTGATGCCTCGATGAGTTCGTTGAGGTCTGACTGTGCAAATCCGGCAAGTCCGTTTTCGGCCGATATATATACGATGACAGTTCTCTCCGCCGAGACTTCACTGTATGGAAGGTCTTTGTCGGAGCATGAAAAGAGTAATAAAGCGCAAAATGCGGTTAATAAATATTTCATATTCTTATTTTTTTGGGGCAAAGTTACATCTTTTTCTCGAATTATTTGTATCTTTGCACCAAAATTTCAATAATAAGACATGAAAAAGATATTTTTATCGTTGTTTTCGTGCCTGACGCTGACCGTTCAGGCACAAAATCCATACGAGCAATGTGAGGACACCTGCAATCATGTACATGGTATAGACTTAAGTCATTATCAGGGTGAGGTGTTTTGGGAAACAGTAGGTGAGAACACTCGCATGGCCTATGTTTATCTCAAGGCCACAGAGGGTGGCGACCGTATTGACAAGATGTATGAGCGCAATATCGTGTTGGCTCATCGCTATGGGCTGAAGGTGGGGAGTTATCATTACTATCGTCCCAAGACAGAGCAGCGCAAGCAGCTTGAAAACTTCATGACGCAATGCCTCCCTGGTGAGCAGGATCTCATACCGATGATTGATGTGGAGACACGCCAAGGCCTGTCGAAGGAGGAGTTTCAGGACTCGCTGTCGAAGTTTTTGGTCATGGTGGAGGAGGCTTACAAGCAGAAGCCCTTGCTATATACCTTTACGAATTTCTACAACAAAAATCTTGTTGGAGCCATTGATGATTATCAGTTGATGATAGCCCAGTATAAAGATGAGGAACCCATACTTGCTGATGACCGCGAGTATATCATTTGGCAATATACGAGCAAGGGGCGCATCGTAGGTGTATCAGGTTATATCGACAAGAGCCGGTTTATGGGTAAGCATGGACTGAAGGAGATACGATACAAACATAAATAATCAAAACAATATTTATAATTATTATAGAAATGGCACTAATAAAATGTCCTGAATGCGGTAATCAGGTAAGTGACAAAGCCGCAACATGTCCACATTGTGGAGTGGCAATAGCGGGTCAGACTCCAGTTTTGCGTCGGCGCAATTCGCGCAATGTATTGATTGTAGCATTTGTGGTGTCTCTTGTGATTGTTGGAGTGGTGGCGTATTTTTACACCAACGCACAGGAACACAATGAGTTGGACGCATGGGAAAATGCAATGCGCAGTAGTGATGAAGCAGTGCTTCAAAACTATCTTGACATGTATGCAGATGCCCCTCAGGCCCATCGTGACTCCATTATGTCCCATCTCGCCCTATTAAACAAGGTGGATTCGGAATGGCAAGACGCATTGGTCAACAATTCCCGTATGGCATTTTTGGCATATCTTCGCAAGTATCCTGAGAGTATTCATAAGACAGAGGCCCTGTTGAAGCTCGACTCCATTGACTGGGCGGATGCTGTCAGGACGGATAATATGGAGTCGTATAAGAAGTATATATCCCTTCATGCCGACGGACAATACATTGACGAGGCTCAAATGAAATTGGAGACATTGGAGAAAAATGATGTCACGCCGGCTGACAAACAGTTGGTGGCAGATGTGCTTACCTCATTTTTTGATGCTTTGGGCAGTCGTGATGAGGATGCGCTTACAATGAATATTGCCGTGTCAATGAATAGTTTTCTCCATAAGGAGAATGCCACTAAGCTCGACGTCTTGAAGTACATGCATCGCCTGTATGAGCCTGCTGACATCAATAACATCCAGTTTCGCACTAATAATGACTGGCTCATAGAGAAGACACTTCAGTCCGACAATAGTTATATCATGTCCGTGGAGTTTTCGGTTGATGAGAAGATTGACCGTAATGATACTGACAAGGAGACGTTTGTCAGCTATAAGGTGAAAGTCCGGCTTACCTCTGAGGGCAAGATTAAGGAAATGAACATGAAGCGCAGTGTAGTGGAATAGTTTGACAAAAATAAATCCGCCTCTTGTGTGGGGCGGATTTTTTTATTGAATGCTTTGTAGTTTGGCAATATACTTTCCCAGGATGTCAAACTCGATGTTCACCGTTGACCCTACCTTGATATCTTGGAAATTCGTGTGTTCCAAGGTATAAGGGATAATAGCCACCTGAAAAGAGTTGCCCTCCGGATTACATACGGTAAGCGACACCCCGTTGACCGTGACGCTTCCCTTGTCAACAGTGAAATAGCCTTTTTTCGCCATTTCCGGGTCTATTCGGTATTCAAATGTGAAATACTTGCTGCCATCGGCATCCTTTATCTCGATACATTGCGCAGTGCAATCGACATGTCCCTGTACGATATGTCCGTCAAGTCTTCCGTTCATCATCATGGAGCGCTCCACATTGACTTTGTCACCTGGTCTCAACATACCCAGGTTACTGCGGTATAGTGTCTCTTTCATTGCAGTGACAGTGTAAATACCATCTTCTATCTTGACCACTGTGAGGCATACGCCATTGTGAGCCACACTTTGGTCTATCTTCAGTTCGTCGCAAAATGAGCATTTCAGTGAGAAGTCGATGTTCTCACGGTCTTTCTTGACATTGACGACAGTTGCAAATTCTTCTATTATTCCAGAAAACATGATATTGTATAATTAAAAAAAGGGGTCATGCCGATGATGTGATGAAAACTCCTATTAGCATAAGATTTGGGTGCTCTCCGTCGTTGTAATCCACTGGCATTTCTGCTTCCTTCACGTTGAAGTGAAGTGAGTGGCCCGCCATTGACAAGAGAAGTATTCCCTGTTTTCGGTATTTTTTTTGATGAGTATCCCGATCGAACCGGCACAACCCCCATGTTATTTTTCACTTTCGGGTGCAAAGGTACTAACATTTTTTTAATTATGCAACACTTTTCCCCTTTTTTTTCATTTTTCTGAATATAGAGTATAAACAGACCATATTTTTCCCCGAAATAATCTATGTATCAGTCTTCGACAATCTCTGCCTCTTCAATTACTTCTTCCTTGTCGGATATATCGGCCTCAGGTTTTCTGGATGATGAATTGTCATGTGTGTCGTCCGTTTCTCCCAATTCGCGTCGATATTCCCTTTCTATCTTTCGCCGTCTTTCCTCCCTATATAATAATAAGGTGATGGCGACAAACGCTATTATCCCCATGTATAGCCACACGGCATTCTCCGACATCAGGAAGTGGGGCGGCACCACCACGGTGATTGATTTGATGTCATACTTGTCGGGCGATTCAAGCAAGAAGGCCTTGACCCTAAACTCGTATGTTCCTGCAGGCAGTCCGCTGTAGGTGGCTATTTTTGTTTCGTCAGCGTTATACCAGTCGTCGTCATATCCATCCATAGTGTATTGATAGTGCACACGATGCTGCAATTGATAGTTGAGTGATGCAAACCTGAATGCGAATGTGCATCCATGCTCAGGCAGTTCCACTTTTTTTGCGTCGGGTACATAGAAGTCATAAGTGTCGGTAAATCTTGGAGACTGTATTTTGTCGTTGACAATAAAGTCAGTGATTTTCAGTTTGAGCAGTGAACCAGACTCATTGACCAGTTTCTTCTTGTCAACGATATAGTATCCATTCACCGTGCCAAAGAGTATTCGTCCGTCAGGCAGTGCCACAGCCGCATCCTCAGAGCATATTGTGTCATCAACACCATCGAGAGTGGTGAAGGTGCTGAATATCTGTTTTCTGATATCAAAAGAGCACAGGATATGGTCTGTGGCAAACCATACATTATTTCGATTGTCGAATGTGATGCTCTTTATTTCCTCTGACGGCAGTCCGTCCTTGCTTCCGAATGTCTCGAAGGGGTAGTGGCCTTCCCTGTAGTCAGCGCATCTTGACAGTCCGCCTCCGTTGGTTCCCACCCAGATTGTACCGTTGTAGGAACAAGCTATGCAGGTGATGTCCTTGCTCTGAAGGTTGAGGCTTTCATTTTCTTTATCATCGATGATAGTTTCAAGTTTGATCTTGTTGCCCTTCATTGACATGACGAGGATACCGTCAGTAGAACCGGCCCAAACCTGTCCATGTCGGTCGAGACAAACCGTTCTCACCTTGTTGTAGGAGTCGTTGGGATATTTTGTCATGGCATTGTTCTTGTTTATGAAGATGACCTTACCGTTGTTTTGTCTTTTCATGACATTCACGCCGCCTCCGTATGTGGCTATCCATATATTGCCGTCCCTGTCTTCCACTGTTTTATATACCAGGTCTGAGCTTATTGAGTATTTGTCGTTGGGGGAATTCCTGTAATTGGTCAATTTCATTTCAGGCGTCAGTCTGAACAGTCCGTTGCCTTTGGTGGCTATCCAGTAGTTGCCCTTTCTGTCCTTGTTGATTCCATATATACGTCCGAAAGGCATTCCCTGTTCTTCTCCTCTGAGAACAGTGCGGTTTTTGCCGTCAGTAATTATGAGTGAACCTTTTTTGTTGCCCATAAGTACTATTTTTTTGCTGTCATCATAGTATATGGCCCTTGTTTCGTTTTCATTGTTTTCGATGGCAGAGTCATCAAAGAGCTTTTTCCTGTCAATAGTGTTTTTCTTGAGATCGAGTTTTTCCAGACCTTTTCTGCTGGTCGATTCCCATACCACACCTTCGGGCAGGGCGAGGTATGCCGCCACGGTGTTGGAGAGGTCCCATGGGTTCATTGGGTTATTGTGGAAATATTCCACCTCGTCAGCCTCGCGGTTATAGTATCCGAAACCGCCGTGACTCATAGCCAGCCACACGGTGCCGGCAACTTCCGTCACCCTGACGCCAGTGACGTCATATTCCGGTACAGTTACCACCTGTGTGAATTCCTTGGCATCTCCCGTGGCAGGGTTGATGCGTTGTATGCCCTGTCCGCCTGTGGCTATCCATATTAATCCGTGACTGTCGCTGAATATTGAGTTGATGCTTTTCCCCATATCCTTGATAAAATGCGGCTCCTGTCCGTATGCGCATGTGTATATCTTCCCCGTCTTTGTACCTACGTAAATGTTGTATCCATTGGAATACATAGCCGTGATACCCTCGTCTTCGAGCAGGGCCGAGCGGCTAAGGCTCTCATTGTTGCTGCTCAGTCGGCGCAGTCCCTTGTCTGTCCCCACCCACAGGTCGCCTTTATATCCCTCCACGACCACTGTGGGGTGGAATGTGCCTGTACTTATTATGTCAGTCTGAAATCCCTTGCGCGTATATTTCATCTTGTATATACCCTTTCCGTCCATGATGGCAATGACTTCTCCCTTGGAAGTGACTGTCAGGGTGCGTTTTGTCTTGATTTTCTCGTGTCCTGTGATTTTCTCCAACGGGTTGACGATACAGTCTTTCTGTCTATCGATGACAAACACCCTCCCGTCATACATCCTCATCCAAATATTTTGCCACAAGTCTGTGCGCATCTCCGTGATGCGGTTGTGGAGTAGCGGCACCTTGGATGCCCCTCCAGTCTTGTAGTTCCAGAAGTTATATCCGTCAAATCTTGACACGCCGTTCCATGTGCCTATCCAGATATATCCGTAGTCGTCCTGAATAATGTTTGCCACGGCATTACTGCATAGTCCATCATCTGTGGAATAGTGTTTGAGAGAAGCCTGCATTGTCTGTGCGTCTGCATTGCCGACAATGGTGCAAGCCATAATGACAGAAGCCCATCTGCCAACAGTCTTTTTGATATTATTGATATACATCATTCTTTAGTAGGTTTTACATTCTTGCTGCGAAGATACAAAAAATGTTGGAAATATGTTACGAAAAAGGTGGAAAAAACTGTCATTTAACCATAATTAACCATGTAATATCCTTGTATATAAAATATTAGCTATAATTTTGCGAGTAAAATCTAACTTATCAAATTATGAACAAAATTAAAAAACACTTATCGTTGCTATTTTTGTCGGTCTTGTCAGCATCTTCATTGGCGTCCGACAGAGTTTTTTTGTATTCTCCAGCCAAAGATGGAGGTGTGCGTCTGGCATGGGCATCCGATGGTGCCGAGTCGTTTAGTGATGTAGGACAGATTTTCCAGTCCGATTATGCTCAGTGGGGAGCTGACAAGAAGATGTATTCACCATATTTCATTCGGCTTGCAGAAGGTGGCTATGCATCCGTGTTTCAGGTGAATGACATTGCGCCATGCTTTGCCGTGGCATATAGTGACGATCTCTACACATGGCGTCCGCAGGATTATCCCCGTATGAGTCATCAGGGTGTGATAGCCCCGGTGATTGTGTCATGTGGCAATGGACGTTATGACGTGGTCTATCGTACACTCGACGGTCTCTATCGCAAATGTACCACTGATGCGTCGTTTCGTCATTTCTCCTCCGATGTGCCAGCCACTGCCGAGGAATATGCCCAGGCCGACCAGAAACGCTCACGTATAGTAGTGGGCGACAAGGAGTATGTTGGCACTCTGCTCAGTATCGACGACGGTGGCAAGACCATTAATGCCGTGCGTGAGCATTTCCGCCGTCAGGGTGAGGCTTGGCAGCGTTCTCAGGAAACCCTTGGCGACGACGACAAGCGATTTGCCTCCCTGATTGACGCCGGGATCCTTAATGCCCGACTCAAGGTGAATGCCGGTCAGGAGAAGGTCATCAGTGACAAACTCATTGGTATCTTCTTTGAAGATATCAGTTATGCAGCCGATGGCGGACTGTATGCGGAGATGGTGCAAAATCGCGATTTTGAATACACCCCTGGAGACCATAAGGGATGGCATTCATCCACATCGTGGAGCCTTGCCTCGGGAGCGGAGCCGCGCATCGTCACCTCCCAACCCCTCTCAAAGCAGAATCCCCACGCTCTTGCCATTACCGCCGACACGCTCTACAATACGGGTTGGGATGGTATGTCGGTCAAAAAGGATGCCCTTTACGACTTCTCCTTTTTTGTCCTTCCGTCATCCAGGAAAAATTTCATTGTCGCCATAGTTGATGAGGCCGGCAAGGTTCTCGCCAAGACCACTGTCAAGACGCGCAAGGGACCTTGGCGTCAATACACATCCACGCTTCGCTGCTCGGCAGACTGCCGCAATGCGCGTTTGATGATAGTGGGCCAAGGTGGGGCTGAGTGCCTGCTCGACATGGTAAGCCTCTTCCCACGCGACACCTTCCGTGGACGCAAAAACGGTTTGCGCCGCGACCTCGCTGAAACCATTGAGCGTCTGAAGCCCAAGTTTGTACGATTCCCGGGCGGCTGTATGAGCCATGGCAACGGACTGGACAATATCTACCATTGGAATCATACTGTGGGACCGCTTCAGGAGCGTACTCCCGACCGTAATATTTGGCATTATCATCAAACTCGCGGACTGGGATTCTATGAGTACTTCCAGTTTTGCGAGGATATTGGTGCCGAACCTCTTCCTGTTCTTGCTGCCGGAGTGCCATGCCAGAATTCAGCCGCCGACAAGTGTGGATATGGTGGTCAGCAGGGCGGCATCCCCATGGATCAAATGCCAGCATACATACAGGAGATACTCGACATGATCGAATGGGCCAATGGCGACCCTGCCACAAGTCGCTGGGCAAAGATGCGCGCCGATGCCGGTCATCCGGAGCCTTTTCGTCTAAAATATATAGGTATTGGCAATGAAGACATTATATCCACTGTCTTTGAGGAGCGATGTGAGATGATATGTCGTGCCATCCGCGAGAAATATCCAGATATTCAGATATGCGGCACGGCAGGTCCATTCCATTCTCCTTCCAGCGACTATGTGGAGGGTTGGCGGTTTGCCAATGCCCATCGCGACCTGTTCGACCTCATCGACGAGCACTATTATGAGAGTGTTGGATGGTTCCTTGACAATCAGCATTATTATGATGCCTACGACCGCAGTGGAGCCAAGGTCTATCTTGGAGAGTATGCCGCACGCAGCCGACGCGGCAATATCGACTGTGCGCTTGTAGAAGCTCTCTACCTCTGTGGCATAGAGCGCAATGGCGACATTGTGTCGATGACATCCTATGCACCTATGTTGTGCCATCTGAAGCATCAAAACTGGAATCCCGACATGATTTATTTCGACAATGACACCATCGTCCCCACACCGAGCTATGAGACTCAGCGTATGTTTTCCGTCTATGGCGGCGACCGTTATGTCTCCACCTCGCTTTCCCTTGGTTCCGAGGTGACTCGCGACAAGCAGTCAGATGTCCTCCGTCGTGTCAATGCCACTGTGGTGCGTGACCATCTCACAGGCAAGTCCTATCTTAAGGTGGTCAATGTGTTGCCTGTCAGCCTGTCGCTGAATGTGTCGGGTGTGAAGTCGGAAGGAGGCATGAGATATGAGCAGATCAACGGGCGTCCGGGTCAGGAGAGGGTTGTGGTTGAAAAAGGTGAGTGTGGTTCACCCTCATCCGATGGCTTCACCATTGTTCTTCCTCCATATTCATTCCGTGCCATAGAATTGTAGTCATTCATAACAATAAAAAAGCGACAATCAGGAGAAGCCTGGTTGTCGCTTTTTTATTTAGTATAATAATACGTTGAATCCATTGGAAATATTATTCCGCCAATGGGTCGTC
The DNA here is from genome assembly GCA_034101015.1 of Prevotella sp. Lineage (GTDB taxonomy): Bacteria > Bacteroidota > Bacteroidia > Bacteroidales > Bacteroidaceae > Prevotella. The sequence continues at coordinate 9,386 of JAXEKN010000050.1, read as the reverse complement.
CTCTTCGAGAGGTGCCGGTACGGAGAGAGTCCAGTTGCGCCATTGGTCGAACACCGATGGTGCTGCCGAGCAGGAAGGAGTCTGTGATTTGTTGTTTTCCACGATGCTCTTCTTCGACACCTCCGACTGTACATAGTCAACAATTTCTCCAATGCTGGCCTCCCCTTTCGTGTCCTTCAGTTTCTTTAGCAGGAAATAAGTGAATAGGCCATGCATTTTCTCCTTGTAGGGATAAGCCGTTTCACTGTCCGAAGCGGCACTGAACACGAGCATGTTTCCCTTAGGCTCGCTTTTTTTCGCCATAATGGCCACACCGCGCGCTGATGAAGCCATCACGCTACCGTCGCGCTGTGCGCCGCTGAAACAAGCGTCGAGGAATACCGTCACCTGTTGTGCAGGTACATTGCCGAGTGTGGCGTATAGCTTGTCTAAGCTATATCCCGTGTTGGTGTTGGAGCCATATCCGTCCACCGGCAGAAGATAAGCCGACTTGGTGGCCTCGTTGGGCACTCCGTGTCCGGCATAGTAGAAGATTAGTTTTGCCTGTCCGTCGTAGGCATTGGCCACGGTGCGTATCCAGTCGAGTTCCGCGCTCATGTCGTTGAGTGTGGCATCGGCGATGTAGTGTACGTTTTTCTCCGGGCAGCCGAGTGCCTGTATGCAATAGTTGCGGAAAGACTCGCCGTCGTTGTTGGCAAACTGCACCCGTGTCTCGCGCCGGTAGTTTTCGTTGGCAATGATGACAGCGAAGAGGTTTTCGTTTTTCATTGCGGCTTCAGGTATGTCAGTATCGACGTCCGATCGTCCCACGTCCACCACCTTCTTTACGATTTGCTGTCCGCCATGTTCTGTTGACTGTGCGATGAGATTGACATCCAGCGGGTTGAAGTTGTAATTGATTTTTGTGTTGTTGTATGACACTGACGTGTCGATATGATATACATATTGCTTTCCGTCGGGCAGCGAGAAAGTGAGTTGCGACAAAGCGAGCTTGTCATTAGCCACACAGAAGAGAGGACTGTCTGTGGTGACCTTGTTCCACTGTGCTTCGAAGTTGCGTGCTTCGTCATTGGTGCGCGGCACGGGTAGCAGCAAGTTGCCGATATATGGCGAGGTGATGAGGAACACCCCGTTTTCTGCGTCGTATTTCTCTAATCTGAGGTTGTCTAAGCTGATTCTGCCCCCATATTCATCTACATATAGCTTCTCTACATTCTTCAGTGTCTTTTTGATTCTTTCGTCTCTTGTTTTTTCGTTGACGCGCGTTTTGTATTCGGCGAGTGTCTCATAGTCATCCTTGAGCTGCCATTTGTTGACATCCTTTTCAACAAATTCCTTGGCATATTCCGCAAAAGAAGGTGTCTCGGCAAGAGTCATCATTCGTTTATCCTCTGCCTGGGCCTGTTCACCCTCCGCTTCGCCATCTTGTGGCGAACCCAATGATTTGACGTTGGTGGCGACATAAGTACCTCCGAGAGCCTCAATCTTCTGGATGAGTTTTTTTGCTGCCGACTCCTTGTTCATACATTTGTATGTGTCTGCAAGTCCCGACAGGTATTTGATGTCGTTGGGTGATTCGTCGAGGAGTCCTTCAAACAGCTCAGCCGATAGCTTCAGCGAGTTGTTGGCGAGTTGTCTTTTGAGCTTATACTCTTTGGGGTCTTTGATGTTGTTGGCATCGTTGATGATGCCGGCGGCATGATTGAAAGCCACCTGTGCGTATGTCCTTCGAATGTTGGTGTCCTTGGGTGAACGTCTGTAAAGGGTCTCAAAGATGGGCATGGCTTCTGCGTATGCCTCGCGCTCAGCGAGCAGTTTTGCCTTGAGCGGCAGCACCTTCGGGTCGCCTGGCACGATGTGAAGTGCGGCATCGACATATTTCTCCATCAGTGTGTTGTCCTTGGTCTCGATGGCGGCATTGATGGCCTCGTATGCGATGTTGATGTTGTTGGGGTATTTTGCGAGTGTCTCGTCGGTAGCGGCAAGTTGTCCCCTCACATCCCCGTAGAACTTATAAGCCCTTGTCATATAGACATAGGCCGTTTCGAGTTTTTTTGTGTCACCCGACTCAATATAATGCCTGAAACATTTGATGGCATCCTTAAAGTTCTTGTTGTTGTATGCCGTAGTGGCGGCAAAATAGCAGATAGTGGGGTAGTATTCGTTACGTGTGAATCTCTCGTTGCTGAAAGTCGGCATATTGGGAATGTCGATATATGCGATGGCAAACTCGACGGCCTTGTCGTTGTTATTATGCTGAGAGAAAAAGATTGCACCGTCAATCATATACGGATACACCTTTCTTAGTCCGTTGATGGCATTCACCTCTTCTGCGTTTGCAGAGATAGCTCCAAGGTATGTCTTGTATGCACTGAGCAATGCCTCATAGATATGCTCATTGCTGTCGCCGGCCTTGTATCCCCTCTGAAACACGGTGAAATCCTGTTCCGCCTTATTGATGTCAAATGATTGCGGAAAAGCCGTTGCACTCATAGAGAGTGCAACGACCATTCCTATAGTCTTGAATAATTTCATATCCTATATATGATGAAGTTATGTTTAGAAAGCGTCGATAAAGAGGAATTCGATACCTATTCGTCTGTATTCTCCTCCCTTTTTGTCCGACACCTCTATATTATATTGATAATCCGTTTTCATGTCCTTGAGTGAAGGCACGTTCTTTTCGATATAGTCTTTCACGCCGAGGGCACGTACAAAAGCAAGTTGCTCGTTTTGGGTGATTCCTTCTGCCTTGTTGAGTGACAGCTTGTCGAGCTTGCCGTTTTTGTATATCAGTTCATTCTCATATTCTCCGTATGAGCCGTCGTAAGCTATTTTGCCCATGATGGGAGCAGCGTCGGCACTTCCCGTGAACTTGATTTTGATCTGCTTGCCTGCCTTGATATATTGTGCGAAGTCGGTGTTGAATGCCTCTTTGACGATGGCGAGCATTGACATTGCAGCGTTGCTCTCTGCTGTCTTGTACTTACCAGGTCCGAAGTCGTCATGTGCGATAAACTCCTGTTCCACCTCATAGTTATATCCCACCTTATAGTTCATGATCTGCTTGCCCGAGGCATCCACGTCGCTGAGCACCTCAGTGTTGACACTGATATTGGTGTGGTCAGTGATTTTGTTTTCGTGCTTTGCCTCTTCCATCACCTTCTTCTTGATTTCCTTCAGTTTCATCTCCTCCATACTCGACTGCTGTATGAGTTCCAGTGGCACGAATCCCTCGTCGATAGTCATTGCGGTGACCTGTTTTCTGTCGAGGTTGTCATAAACATACTTTTTTCCAGTCTTGTTGTTGAGTACCTCGGTATAAATAATCTCAAACTCGTCGTTGTCGTTGACACCATAGACAGTGTTGGCAAACTCGAGGTCGGAAGTCTTGGAGATTGACGCCACTTCATCCTTGGGCACATCAAGAGTGATGGAAGGCAGTCCGTCGAAGTCCACGGCGAGCTTTCCGCTTGCGAGGTTATAGTTGCCGAGTTTCACATTTTGTTTTTTGATGATGTCTCCTGCCATCTCTGTTGCGGCAGCGCGTTCGAACTCGAGTTTCTGCTGGGCTCTGGTCTGGTCGTTGACACGTATTCTGTAGTCCTCCATGCTTTCGCCTTCTGCCATTTTGAGCCAGTCGGTCATCTGTGCGTTGACCTTGTCGTTGATGTATTGGGTGAGGTTGATTTTGATGCTTGCGAGTGTCTGCCATACCACGTCATATCCTGATGTATAGAGCAGGTAAGAGGCATATTCTCCCGTTTCGTCATCATTGCTTTCAATAAACTGTATCTTCTTGATGTGTCCGTTGGCATTCTTAAATTCCAGTCTTTCCTCCTCGTTGCGCATGTTCTGAAGGATGATGGTGTTTTCATCTACAGTGACTCCAAGGTATTTGTTGTCCGGGTGGAACTTGCAGTCGATGGCCTGTCCCATATTGCCAAACTGGTATTTCTGTTTGAATGTCCTGGTGTCATATACGGTCGCCTTGCCGTCAGCGGTGAGTACAGCCATCATTGAGTTGTCCTCTGAGAAAGCGATGGCATTGACCTGTGCGGCGGGTGAGAGGGATGTGCGCAGTTGGTTGTCCTGCAGGTTCCACACCTCAACGCCCTTACCATCGCTGACAGCGGCGAAATAGGTGTTTTTGCTGAAGGTCATGATTTGCGGTTGCAGTCCAAGGCTGATTTCCGTGGTGGGTTCATATTGTTTTGTCTCGAAAAACTTGAGTTTATTGTTGGCCATACCCTCGACAAACGATTTTCCGTCGGCGGTGAATCCGATTGACAATACCTCCACCTTGTTTTTGTCCTTCAGTTTCTCCTTCGGTGTTTTCATCTCGCCATATATCTCTACTGCACAAGGCACCTTGACCGACTTCAGTTCCTTTCCGTCCTTTTTCTTGATGAGCACGGCGGTATGAGCCACGCCAGGCTGTATGGCTATCTTCCTGGCATTTTCCATCTGGTCATTAAGCAATGTGCTTCTCATGGTGTAAACTTGTCCGTTACTGATGTACAAGACTAAATAGGAATAATTGGCATAGTCTTGTGGCATCACCTTCTGTGAGAATGTCTTTTGCTCATCGAGCATAGGTCCTTGAGCCATGGCAAAGGCAGCGGTAAACGTCATGCCAGCCATGATGATTGTCTTTGCGATTCTTTTCATAACAGTAATTTTTGTTTCCTATTAATAATTATTTTGTGCAAAATTACAAAAAAAATATGTATCTCCAAACTTTTTTCGGTATTTTTTGATAATTTTGCAGCCATAAAATGTTAAAACAGTCAGATTGCTGTAGTTTTTTCGGTTCATTTCGAGTCAAAGGAATAAATGCGCGGCATGACAATGCGGCGTCAAACAAATAAAATTCTAATAAATGGAAAAGAGTGAAAGAGAATTTGCCAATATGGTGAGGCAGCAGAAATCGACCATATATACCGTCTGCTATATGTTCTCCAAGGACAATGATGAGGTTGACGACCTGTTTCAGGAGATACTTGTCAACCTGTGGAAGGGTTATGGTTCGTTTCAGGGTCGCAGCGACATCCGCACATGGGTCTATCGTGTGGCTCTCAACACCTGCATCACCATCGACCGCAAGCAGAAGCGGCGTCGCGATAAGGAGGCCCGTGTGGAGATGGACATCAATCTCTATGAAGACAATGATGCAGACACTAAGCAGGTAAAGATGCTTTATGACCGCATCAACCGTCTTGGTGTGTTTGACCGAGCCATAGTGTTGCTATGGCTGGAGGGCATCCCTTACGATGAGATAGCCGCCATAGTTGGTATTAGTGCCAAGAACGTGTCGGTGAAATTAGTACGCATACGTGAACAGTTGAAGAATATGAAGAATTAACCCTTAAATAATTTATAGTATATGGAAAATATAGACAACATCAGTAATTTGGAGATGGAGGAAATGCGCCAGCAGATGCAGCTTCTGAAGCAGAAGCTCGACGATCAGACGATTGTCAGCGAACGTCAGTTGAGTAATGCCATGTCGGGCAAGATGACTTGGATTATGAAGTATATATGGTTTGAGTTGTGGGGTCTTTTCCCTCTGTGTGTTCTTTCTTTCATTGGCAGTAAGATGTTGACCCCAAGCTTGTCATGGGGTCCCATAGTGTCCATCTTGCTTTTGGTGCTTGGTGAGATACTTGTTGACCTCTATGTCAATCGCATGAAGGAGTCCGACTGGCAGTCGGAGAATCTTCTTGCCACCGCCGACAAGTTGGTGAGGATGAAGCGCATCCGTTGGTGGCAGGTCATCATCTCACTTCCCATAGCGGTAGCCCTTTTCTGGTGGTTGGCAATGGGTTATCCTGAGTCCATCCGCGCCTATATGGGTTGGTGCATGGCGATAGGCGGCATCATTGGTTTATCGGTTGGCATCTCCATTCTTCTTAGGATGCAGCGCACCAACGACGAGCTTATTCGCCAGATTCGCGAGATGAAGTCATAGACACGAATCTCATTCCCCGGAGGATGGCGGCCTGTCTCTTGCGCATGTATGGAGTGGGGTGGGCTGAGTCAAACCTTCGGGGATTGGGCAATGAAGCGGCTATGAGGGCGCATTCACTTCGCGAGAGGTTCTTTGCCTTGCAGTGGAAGTGCCATTCCGCCACGGAGGAAGCTCCGTATATGCCGTTGCCCATCTCTATGGAGTTGAGATATACCTCCATGATTCTTTCCTTGCTCCACATCATTTCTATGAGCACGGTGAAGTAGGCCTCCAGTCCTTTTCTCACCCATGTCCGTCCAGGCCATAGGAACACGTTCTTTGCTGTCTGTTGTGAGATGGTGCTTGCCCCGAGCTTTTGCTTTTTCTTGGTCTTGTTGCGCTTTGCCGCTTTCTCGATGGCTTCAAAGTCGAATCCGTGATGCTTCATGAAGCGTGCGTCCTCGCTGGCCATGACAGCCTTTGGCAATGACTCGGATATTTCATCGATGGACACCCACCTGTGTCTCATCTTTATCTCCTCACCCTTGCTGATTTGTTCTCCCATGCGTATGAACATCAGCGGAGTGAAATACACGGGTATGAATCTCAGTGCCACAACAGAAAGGATGGTGGAGCCGAAAAAGGCTATCACCATCCATTTCAATGTTTTCTTTATGCGATTAAAAATTACCAATTTTTTAATTTTTAATTCTTTAATTTTTTAATTCTTTAATTTTCAATTAGCCTGTGCCTCAGCAGCCTTGATCATTTCCTGGCTGGCATACATGTAAACCTCCACGCGGCGGTTCTGCTTGCGGCCCTCAGCTGTTGAGTTGTCTGCCACGGGGTTTGTTGAGCCCTGGCCATCCACGCTCTTGATCTGTGCAGTCTTCACGCCGCAGCTCTTGAGATAGTTGCTCACGCTTGTGGCGCGCTTTACTGATAGAGGCTGGTTGACAGCGTCAGTACCGGTATTGTCTGTGTGTCCGATGATAGCCACGTCGCAGTCGGCGTTGTTGTTGAGCACAGTGGCAAACTTAGCGAGTGAGTTCTTGGCGGAAGCGTTCAGGTCAGCCTTGTTTGTGGCGAAGAGAATACCTGAGTCGAAAGTCACTTTCACGGCAGCCAGGCCATTGGCGTCGGTTACCTGCTGAACCTGTGCGTTCTGCACTGCCTCAGCCTCCTTCTTTGCCTTGTCCATCTTCTTGCCGATGATTACACCGGCACCAGTACCCACGGCAGCACCTACGGCAGCACCCACGGCAGTGTTTCCGGCTAACTTGCCGATGATGGCACCGAGAGCAGCACCGCCACCAGCGCCGATAGCTGCGCCCTTCTGAGTGTTGTTACAACCAGCGAACACCATGGCGAAGCACAGTGCGATAGAGAAAAACTTAATCTTTTTCATTGTCTAATACCTTTCTTTTAATTATTAATGATTAATTACTATGATAATGTGAGTTTCACGCTATTAATGCAGGCAAAAAGCCCATGAAAATGCCCAAAATTGCGAATTTGTGCAAATTTCGGTTGCAAAGATACTATATTTATTTGAATTATGTATTGTTTTCCGATATTTTTTTGTACTTTTGCACCAAAAATTATACGAAAATAGCATTTTTAACATGGCTAAAGAATTAAAAGAACTTACAAAGCGAGCTGACAACTATAGTCAGTGGTACAATGATTTGGTTGTAAAGGCCGACCTTGCTGAGCAGTCGGCAGTGCGTGGATGTATGGTCATCAAACCATACGGTTATGCTATATGGGAGAAGATGCAGCGCCAGTTGGACTCCATGTTCAAGGAGACCGGTGTGCAGAATGCCTATTTCCCACTTCTCATCCCCAAGTCTTTCCTTTCCAAGGAGGCTGAGCATGTAGAAGGCTTTGCCAAGGAGGCTGCGGTAGTGACCCATTATCGCCTGAGGGCCAAGTCCGACAAGAGCGGTGTGGAGGTTGACCCCTCCGCCAAGTTGGAGGAAGAGCTGATTATCCGCCCCACCTCAGAGACGATAATATGGAACACCTATCGCAATTGGATTCATTCCTGGCGCGACCTGCCACTGCTCTGCAATCAGTGGTGCAATGTGATGCGCTGGGAGATGCGCACTCGTCCATTCCTTCGCACGTCAGAGTTTCTCTGGCAGGAGGGTCACACTGCCCATGCCACACGCGAGGAGGCTGAGGCTGAGGCACAGAAGATGCTCAAGGTATATGCCGACTTCGCCGAAAACTGGATGGCGGTGCCCGTGCTTCAGGGCGTGAAGAGCGAGACCGAGCGCTTCGCCGGTGCTCTCGACACCTACACCATCGAGGCTATGATGCAGGATGGCAAGGCCCTCCAGAGCGGCACAAGCCATTTCCTTGGCCAGAACTTTGCCAAGGCGTTCGACGTGACCTATCTCAACAAGGAGAACAAGCCCGAATATGTATGGGCCACATCATGGGGTGTCAGCACCCGTCTCATCGGTGCTCTCATCATGACCCACTCTGATGACAACGGTCTTGTCCTTCCCCCGAAACTGGCACCCATTCAGGTGGTCATCATCCCCATCACCAAGGGCGGCGATCAGTTGGCTGCCATCAGCGAGCGTCTGCAGCCCGTCATTGACGCACTTCGCCAGAAGGGCATCTCCGTGAAGTACGACGATGCAGAGAACAAGCGTCCGGGATTCAAGTTTGCCGACTATGAGCTCAAGGGTGTCCCGGTACGTCTTGTCATGGGTGGTCGCGACCTTGAAAACGGCACCATCGAGGTGATGCGCCGCGACACTTTGGAGAAGGAGACAGTGTCCATCGACGGTATTGAGCAGTATGTGGAGTCACTCCTCGATGACATCCAGCGCAACATCTTCGAGAAGGCGCGTAAGTATCGCGACGAGCATGTCTATGTCTGCGACAACTACGACGAGTTCAAGGAGCGCATCAAGGACGGAGGATTCTTCCTTTGCCATTGGGATGGCACTGCCGAGACCGAGGCCCGCATCAAGGAGGAGACACAGGCCACAATACGTTGCGTGCCTTTCGCCTACGAGCAGACCGAGGGCGTGGATATGGTCAGCGGCAAACCATCCAAGTGCCGTGTGATTATTGCCCGCAGTTATTGATTGTTCTGTTGGCAAGTTTACGGATTGATTGCTTATAATGATTTCAGGGACACAGGGTGACAATGCTTTTATTCGCCTTGTGTCTCTGTCGTTTTGGAAAAGTCATATAAAATCCGGAAATGAACCATTATGAACTTGCGGAATTCAAAAAAACACCTTATCTTTGCAGCCGATAATATACTTTATTAACCCTCAAATCCGCAACCGCCCTCATAAGATGACACAGAGGTCAAAAAGGTAGCGGCACTGCGGCAAAAGAGGGCGCAACGCAGCAAAAATCGCCACAAAGAGGCATAAAATCCCCTTACCCCACAATGCGACTTGAGGCA
>JAXEKN010000040.1:0-47675 GCA_034101015.1 Prevotella sp. | reverse complement strand
TTGCAGATAGCACCATTCGAGTCATGGATGACAATTGTCACTCTGACAAGAAATCTATGTTGCCATCATGCTCGTATATGGAACAAGCAGAACACACTGCGTCCCATGATGCCAAACATCATTGTAGGCGAATGGATAAACTTGCCAACAGATACTCTCAGGATTTATTTTGATATGTGTATCATCAAGTACTTCCTCAATATCATATCTCCCGGAAATGACATGCGTGACAAGATGCAGGCTCTCTTCGCAGAATATCCCGAAGTTGACCTCGGCGCACAGGGCTTCCCATCAGGCAACTGGCAGGAAGAACCATTGTGGAGCACACGATGACGAAGACAGGGAGTGCCGAAAAAAAGAAAAGATGGGGTGGTTTGTACCCACCTCATCAATATTAATAGAATAATCTTTTTGCAGCGAAAAGAAGAAAAGATCTGCCACATCACCAACCCATCCCCTTTGCATCACTTGACTTTATACCTCTTACATATATACAGACGATAAAGTGAAGTTATCGACTAAAGTCTATATAAACAGATGGGTTCGTTTCAACCGACACCATCCTTCACAATCCACTTGACTTTATACCTATATATATACAGACAATAAAGTAAAGTTGTCTGTATATCCATATATGAGAATGGGTATCGTTACAACAACATCCCATCCTGTTTTCTCTTTTCACTGCATCCCTTTATTTCTCTTTCTTCCCTCATTTTGTCATCCAAACCTAACATTTGCATGTAAAAGCAAGTTAAAATCGTTAAATCTTCACTTTCCGTAAACCCACAAATAACTCCCAATCCACTTTTCTACCGTATTAACTGCAAATAATTGGTAATCAATCACTTCTAAATACTGCTATTGTATATCTCTCACCTCAATCAACATTCCGTCTTCCGTGACAAGCTTGGGAAGATGGTGTTTCTTAGGATGTATGGGTCTTGAGAGTATAATAGTGGCAGAGGACAACCCCGTATATGATTCAAGAGAAAATTGCAATGCCATCATTAGGACTTTTACGAATGAACTAATTGTGGGTTGTAAAAATAGCCAAATACCCAATTCTATCACAAGTTTGGGAGATGATTGTTTCGGAGGTTGTAGCAGTTTGTCTTCCATCACCATTCCCAATTCCGTCACAAGTTTGGGAGATTGCAGCTTCCACAGTTGCTGGAGTTTGACCTCCATCACCATGCTACCGCCTACACCGCCTACAGTGGGAAATGGTGCGTTTGAGAAATCTTCATTACAGACAATTTATGTGGTGAATGAAGAAGCCAAGGCACTCTACCAAGCAGAACAGCCTTGGAATGAATATTACATTGTTGTTCAGAGCACTGGAATAGAAAACACGGAAATCGGGAATAACGCAGCCAGTATATCAAGCTATTATGACCTGAACGGCAGAAGAATCACAGGCAAACAGAGGGGTCCCGCTATCGTACGCTACTCTGATGGCAGCACGCGTAAAGTGATTGTGAGATAATATGCCCGATGGGGTAAGATAAGATTATTAACCTTGCGCCACTAAGAATAATAACCTTGCGGCGTTAAGTTAATAATCTTATCAAAAAACATCTTCAAGTATGTCCTCTGGAGTGAAACAAGAAGTGGAGACAGGAGTGTCGGGGTGGGTGCGCAAGAAGAGGCAGGTGTGGACTGTTTGACCTCGTTTGGCGAAAGGGAGTTTCCCCGCTATGTCATTCATACGCTTTGCAAGTGCTTCCGTGTTCTCTTTCCTTGTCCACTTACACTCGCCTATGAGCAGGTGCTTGCGGTCGAGCGACTCAGCTACAACGTCAAGTTCTGCCATCGTTCCGTCAGTAAGCATACCCCACCATCTGAATCCTTTTGTATAAAGTATGCCGTCAATCATGTTTCCGCATACGAAGTCGCGACATAATTCCTCCCAAAACTGTCCGACGTATTGGCTAAATTGCGCATCAATGACAGAGTGGATGATATTCTGTTTGCCGAGTTCAATGAAAGAGATGTATGGTGAAACGAAACGGTAATGGAATCGGAAAAGATGATCAGAAACGATGTATATGCCCTTGCGGCTTTTCTTCTCATCCTCCCCGTATGGGAGTTGGCGTGTGATAAATCCCAAGTCACGCAGTTTGTTTAGTTGTGCAGAAATCTCGGTTGCCGTTTTTTCAGCCCTTGCGGCTATCTCTGACATTTTGTTGGCACCATTGCCGATAATCGACAGAAGGGTAGAGGCCTGCACGGTATCTCTCATTTCATCGTGGAGCAGTCTGTGAGGCTCTTCGTATAATATTCCGTGTGGGTCGAGCATAAGGTTGTCTATAGCAGACTTCATGTCTGTATAATCCTTTCTCAACTCCCAATATCTGGGTATGCCTCCCCAAACAGCGTATTCCTGTATGGCTTCGTCGGCATTGCAGTTGAGGGCTTTGCAGAGGTATGATGGCGGAATAGGTGCGAGGCGGATTATCTCGTCGGCACGCCCATAAAGAGGCTCATCGCGTTTCATTACATATCCATGCATTAGTTGTTGTGCCGAACCACATATCACGAGGTCGTATCTGAGGTTGGCTGATTCAAGCAGACGTTGTATTACGGATGGCAGCGAGGAACAGCTCTTCACTAAATATGGAAATTCGTCTATGCACAATGTGAACCTCTCTTCAGTGCGTTCATTGAGGCTTATCAATATTGATTCCCAAGAGGGATAACTTGCCAAGTCAAACCCCTTGATTTTCGTTGCCGCTATTTGTGCAAACCTCTGCCGCTGGTTACTTTCAGTGGTTTGGTCTGCAAGGAAATATATGTCACGACCATCAGTGTCAAGCACCTCTTTCAATAGTGTTGACTTGCCGATGCGTCTTCGTCCGAACAAGACGATGAACTGTCTCCGTTCGCGTTCCAAAGCCTTGCGTAGCCTCTCAATATCCTTTGTTCTATCTAAGAATTCCATTGTGAATCATCTGTTTTCTTCTGCAAAGATAATATATTGTTTTGAAAAGGAGGTTGTTAAAACGTTTAATTTATAAATGTTTAACAATATAAAGTAGAAATATAATAATCCTACCTTATATTATATTGTCTTCCTCCGTTTCCACCTGTTCCGCAACTTCCGCAAGGTTGTTGGTTGTGGGATGATAAAACCCATTACTGCATATTTGGGAATGTATGTCAATATTCACACAAACAAGTCATCGAGGGTGACTTCTGCCTGCACTCTGCCTGAATACATGTTGCGTAGCAAGCCACTGGATGTCACGAAGACAAGTTGGACGGACTTGCGGGTCTTGGTCTCTTCAATGAAGGTGGCAAGTTTATGGCGCAGTGTGTGGTCGTAGTCCTTAGTGATAGTGAACTCCTGTTCGGTGAATTTCATTTCACAAATGTCTATGGTGTTATCGGCACGTTCTATCACGAGGTCTATCTGCACTGCCCTGTCAGAGGTTTCTCCCTTGCCGCGCCACGAATAAATATTGGTCGCTACGCCGGAGATGCCCAGTTTGCGTTTGATTTCGTTGATGTGGCAAGCAGAGAGAATCTCGAAAGAAATGCCCGCCCAGGCATAAAAGCGCGGAGTGCGCTGCAGGGAAGTCCAATACTGGCGGTTGCGGAACGAACTATCACGCATAAACCGGAAGTGGAACAGGGTGAAGAAGTCTATCAGTTGGAACAGAGACTTGCGTTCGCTACATCCGTAATTGTTGTATCGGCGGATAAAACCGCAGGATTCAAGGTTGTCAAGAATGGTAGTGAGCGTCTTACCCGACTTTATACCAGAAGTCTCGGCTATCTCGCTTCGCGTCATGCCATAGCCCTTTGAGTTGAGACATTCCACCACTTTTATGTATGATTCAGAGTTGTTAAACAAAGAACGGTAGAGTATCTCGAACTCATTATACAGTCCGCCGTTGGGATTGAACATCAGTCGGTCGATGTTCTGTGCGAGGCTTAGCCGAGGATCTATCATTTTGAGATAATATGGAATGCCTCCCATTATCATATATGCCTCTGCTATTTCATATCTTGACATGGAAACGCCTTGCGAAATCAGCAGTTTCTCCGCCTCACCGAGTGTGAACGGCGAGAGGAATATGCGATGTGTAAGTCTGCCGTATAGACCTCCATGGTTATTTATCAGTTTGTCCATCATCCAAGATGTGGCGGAACCGCAAACAATCAATACGATGTCCCGGCGGGCGGATGCCCAGCTGTTCCAGAAGTGTTCAAGTGCGGAGACGAAATGCGCCCCCGGTGTGTCCATCCACGGTAGTTCGTCGATAAATACAACCTTACGCTTTTGACTTAGTGAATCAAGATACGAGATGAGCATTTCGAAGGCATCTATCCAGTCGGAGGGCATGGTTGAGACTCTGTTGTCGTATCTGCGAAGCGTGTGGTAGAAGCTCTTCAACTGCTCCTGTGTGCCAGCATTTGCCACGCCGGCACATTGAAACACCATCTCCTCTTCGAAGAACTCCCTGACGAGGAATGTCTTCCCAACCCTCCGTCTGCCGCATATAGCAACAAACTCCGAACTGCCGGAATCATAAATTCGTGAGAGCAAGTCCTTCTCTGCCTCTCTTCCTAATATATTCTCTTTCATATACGTGTCATATTGTTTTGACGGTACAAAACTAATAAAAAATATCGTTATTGGCTAAAAATATTGATAAAAATAGCCAATAATTAAATTTATTTATAGTTATTGGCTATTTTGATGTGTGAATTTAACCAAATTCGGCTGCAAAGGTACGCTCAACTTATTACCATTATATTACATCAATATTACAATTTTGTAAAATCTCCGGAAAGGGGCTTTAAATCGCCCAAAAGCCTTTTGTTCTCATGTAGGCAATCATCCAAAAGGAAAAAGGCCAAGGCTGTGTTTGCCCTGACCCTTTATTGTTGTCCTTATATTATATCTGCCGTCACCATGTGACGTTCATACCCACACTCACACCGACATTGGAGTTGAGAGGTATGCCCTGCTTGCTCACCTTGCCGAGCAGATGGTCCATGCCGACGAAGATGTTCATACCCTTGGGGTGGATATTGAGCACCCATCCCATTGAGGCAGCAAAACTGCTGACTGCCACGTTGACGCCTCCGTTGATCCATTTCAGCGGGGAATAGTTGGCGCTCAGACGGCCTTCCGTCCATGAATAGTCACCCTGCAGGCGTGTGCTGCTGAGGAATCCGAACTTCAGTCTCTTGTATGCGGGAAGAGTGTATTCGGCACCGAGGTTTATCGTGGCTCCGATGCCGGTGGTGCGGCCGCCCTGGTCGCCCTCGTCCTTCAGGTGGGCGAAGTCCTTGAACTTATCGACGAGCTTGTCCGTCTTGTCGTCAAAGGTCTCGTTGCCCTGGTTGTCGTGCGACACCGACATGTCGTTGAATCCGTCAAAGACGAAGGGCTCTCCATTGTTCACTGCCTGCACGTTGTTGCTCCAGTGGATGAATCCGAGGTCGAGCACTGAGGCACTGAATGTCCAGGCGTCGTTGAGCTTATACACACCGCCGAGGTCGATGGCGGCTCCATATCCTCCGATGCCTGAGTTGTCCACGTCGATATCGTCAATCTGCTGATAGGGTGCGCGTCCCGGCTCCTTGTATTCCTTGGTCTCACTTATATACCTGAATCCCTTGAGCGACATGTTGCCCTGTCCCTTGCCCGACAGAGTCCATCGATCGTCGGCCTGGAGGTCGGCAGTCAGTCCGCTTATCTTCAGGTCGGCACGTGCCGCTCCGACAAGAAACTTCAGCTTGGCGCCCACGCGCAGCTTATTGTTTATCTGGCGTGAATGTCCGAACGCCACCTCCGCGAAAGCCTGTGCGCCCACGGAGATATCGTCAAACTCATACCTGTTGTTGCCCACGTTCTTGGCAAACTCAAAGAGTTCGTAGGGCAATGACACACCGAGCGACTGGCGCACGTTGATTTCGAATGTTGAGTAAGACTTCTTTCCCTTGAAGCCCATCGAGAGCACCCCTATCTTAAGATTTTCCACCAGTCGGTTGTTGCCTGAGGAGAATCCCGCGAGAGCGTCGGCTGCTGAGATATTGGGATTGAGGAATGTGGTGAGCTTTTTCTGTCCGGGCTGTCCGTAGAGCGGATTGTCCATGATGACATCCTTCACACCATAGTTGCCCTGCACATCGACGTTGACGCTACCGAGTCCGGGTATGGACACATAACTCTGTTCGTTGCCGTATGCCGGGTTGGCGTCATGCCTGTACTTATAGTCGTCCACAAAATATGCCGAATTGAGATTCTGGGCAGTGGCATTGCCTGCGGCGCACACCATTGCCGCCGCACATATATATTTATGTATTGCCTTCATATTCTATTTACTTTTATGTTGATTAAAATCAGTTGGCGTCATATACCAATCCTCCCACTATCTTCACCTTGATGTCCTTGGCCACGAGGGTGTGGGTCTTGGCATTCAGTCTCACTCCCGTCACGGTCTGTCCTTGAGCCGCGCTCTTTGCCGAACCGCTCACTGATAGCTTCAGTCCGTCAAGTTTCTTCAGGGCTCCGTTCTTGGGAGTGATTTTCACCTCCACTTGTGATGATGTTGGTGTGGTGCCGTCAAGAGAGGCAGCCACCTCGCCGGTCACCTTCACTTCAACCTCCGAGCTGATGTCATTGCCTGCCACGTCAACCGGCGTGGCCTCGACATTGAGATATACAGGTACACGGTTTTCCACATTCGTGGTGAGCACGATATATCCTCCGTTGGCGAGGTTGATGTCGTCGATGTCATCATTCCATCCGTCGAGGTCATCGACATAGAGGATGTTGGCATCCTCACCGAATGCCAGTGGAGCCATCACCTCGTATGAGGGCTGGATGGTATAGTCCCTGCCCAGTTCGAAGTCGCAATACTGTGAAGCGTCGGCAGTGGCGTCGGCGCTGAATGAGATATCATCGGCTACGGTGGGATAGAGCACGTTCTTCAGTTCGTCGGTCTCTATAATCTGGTCGAACTGCGAAGGATTTTCCACTAAGGCCTTGGCGCGACACACGCACACCTTGGTCACACTCTGCCCGGTGGCTGTAGCTGCCTTCACCCTGATTTTCTCTGGCAGTTTGACGGAGCCGGTCTTGCCGTCGCGCTCATAATTGATTGTACCGTCGATGAGTCCGGGCACGGTGAGGTCGGAGGAGAGCGTGAGATGAATCTCCGGGTTCTGGATGTCGATTTTCACTCCATCCTCAGAGAGGAAGTCGGGCAGTCCCGTGACCTTCACATGTCCGAGATTGGTGAGTGAGATCTCCGGTGAGAAGCGTCCGTTGACCTTTGTCAGGAGCATATCGCCCATGAAGTCGATGGCACATTCCACACTGCACTTCGATGGGTCGGCGTCGGCGGAGATGTTTACCTCCTGGTTGAGCTTGATGCCCATCTTCACGTCGCCGGTCATCTTGACCATGCCGCCGGTGATCTTAAGGCTGCCGAGTCCGTCGTCCTCCTTGCCGAAGGAGAGTCGCTTCACGGCCAACTTGATTACGGGCTTGATAGCGGTGCTCATGTTCTTCACCACCACCTTGTTGTCCACCTTCTCGTATGCCACATTGGCCTCCTCCACTTCATAACTCATGAATGAAGGCAGGGTGAGCGTGATTTCGTCGATTTGTCCCATGAGCTTTTGGAGATGGGAGTTGAATGTCAGAGCGATGTTCAGCTGTGTCTGTACGTCGGCATTGTTGATGTCCACCACCTCGCGTGGCAGTGAGCCGTCATACTCAAAATGTCCCACATTCTGTTCGTCACTGAAGTTGACGGTCAGTGCGCGGCGCGGTGCACGCGCGGCGGGAGAGGTAAATTCGGAAAGGTCGAGCTTGAAGTCGATGGACCACGAGCTGGCCTTCTTCACCATCACCGTGTTGACTCTGGTGATTGTGGGGTTGACTGGGTCGCCATTGCGCTGGAACCAGTAGTAGCCGTCGGCATCTTCGGTGATGTCGCCGTTTTCCTTCAGTTCGAGCACCTCACTGAGAGTTATCACTGCGGTGGAACTCGTCGGCAGGGCGAGTTCCCCATTTCCCAACCCTAACGTCATGTCAATGTCGTCGAGGTCATAATTGTCATCAGTACAGCCCGTGAAGAGCGCCGCACCGACAACCACAGATGCCATAAGCATCATTTTCCTGATTGAATCAGCATGCATTGGTTTAATCATTTCCTAAACAATTAAATTAATATTATAGTTATTTATTCCTAATCTTCTCCTTGAGGAACCGTCCCGTGACGCTGTCCTTGCAGGCAGCCACCTCTTCGGGTGTTCCCGTGACGACCACGTTGCCACCATGGTCTCCACCGTCAGGACCCATGTCGATGACATGGTCGGCACATTTTATGATGTCCATATTGTGCTCTATGATGACTATGGTATGTCCTCGCGAGATGAGGGCATTTAACGACTCCAAGAGCTTGCTTATGTCATGGAAATGGAGTCCCGTGGTCGGTTCGTCGAAGATGAACATCGTCGGAACAATCTTCTCCTGACCGATGAAGTATGCCAGTTTGACTCGCTGGTTCTCACCGCCCGAGAGCGTGGAAGAGCTTTGTCCGAGTTTGATATATCCCAGCCCGACGTCCTGCAGTGGCCTGAGCCGCTTCACTATCAGCGGTTGCTCCCATTGGGTGAAGAAGTCGATGGCATCGTCGATAGTCATGTCGAGGACATCGCTGATGTTCTTGCCATGAAACTTCACGTCGAGGATGTCGCTCTTGAAGCGCTTGCCATGGCAATGCTCGCACACGAGTGTGATGTCGGCCATAAACTGCATCTCCACGGTGATTACTCCCGCACCCTTGCATTCGTCGCAGCGTCCGCCGTCGGTGTTGAATGAGAAATACTGTGGTGTGAACCCCATCTGCACCGCCAATGGCTGGTCGGCATAGAGGTCGCGGATGGCGTCGTATGCCTTGACGTATGTGGCGGGATTGGAGCGTGTGCTCTTGCCTATCGGGTTCTGATCGACAAACTCAACATGCTGCACCGCCTTGATGTCGCCGCCGAGGGAACTGTATTCTCCCGGTGTGTCGCATACCTCGCCAATATGTCTCTTGAGCGCGGGATAGAGAATACCCTTGACCAGGCTGGACTTGCCTGAGCCGCTCACTCCCGTGACCACTGTCATCACGTTGAGCGGGAATGCCACATCCACTCCCTTCAGGTTGTTCATCCTTGCCCCATGGATGTCTATCTTCATGTTCCACGGCCGGCGGCTTTCCGGCACCGGTATCTCGCTGCGCCCAGAAAGATAGTCGAGGGTATGGCTGTTGGTTATTGGCTGACGGGAGTCGGGGAATGAGAAGTCACCGTCCTTCACCTCGCCCTCAAAGACAATATTGCCACCATGTGTGCCAGCGTCCGGTCCGACGTCGATGAGATAGTCGGCGGCACGTATGATTTCCTCGTCATGCTCTACGACAATGACCGTGTTGCCCACGTCGCGCAGTTGTCTGAGCACACGTATGAGGCGGTCGGTGTCGCGGCTATGCAGTCCGATGCTGGGTTCGTCGAGTATGTACAGCGACCCCACGAGCGAACTGCCAAGCGACGTGGTGAGGTTGATGCGCTGGCTCTCGCCTCCCGACAGTGAGTTGGACAGTCGGTTGAGGGTGAGATAGCCTAATCCCACGTCGAGGATAAACTGTAGCCTGTTGTTGATTTCCACCAGCAGACGTTTGGCGATGGCTGCGTCGTGGTCGGAAAGCTCCAGGTGGTCGAACCACTGCTTCAGGTTCTCAACCGACATCTCTACGAGGTCGGTGATGCTGCGTCCGCCAATCTTCACGTAGTTGGCCTCCTTCTTCAGGCGTGTGCCATGGCATGTGGGGCAAACGGTCTTTCCCCTGTATCTCGCCTGCATCACGCGATATTGTATCTTATATAGGTTTTCGCTCACCATACGGAAGAACTCGTCTATGCACACCTTCGACTCGAAGTCGTCGTCGGTGGCTGAGGGCAGTCCGTGCCATAGCCATGAGCGGTGCTCGTCGCTGAGGTTGCAGTAGGGTTCGAAGATGGGGAAGTTGTCGCGTGCGGCATATCGGCAGAAAGCCTCGCGCCACTCGCCGAGCTTGGCACCGTTCCAGCATGCCACGCACCCTTCATAGACGCTCTTGCCCGAGTCGGGAATGACACGATGGGGGTCGATGCCCATCACCTTGCCAAAGCCCTGACACTCCGGACAGGCTCCTGCGGGCGAGTTGAAGGCAAACATCTGGTCGGAGGGCACCTCAAACTCTATGCCGTCGGCCTCAAAGCGCGTTGAGAAGTCATAGGTGATCATCGAAGGCATAAACATCAGCCTGCATTCTCCCCTACCCTCATAGAATGCGGTCTCCGTGGAGTCCATAATGCGCGACACGCCGTCGCCGGACAGATCCACCGACAGGCGGTCGATGACGAGATACACTGGCTCCGCAGTCTCGTCAATATCGCCGGATGCCGTCTCCAGTACATCATCGATTCGCAGGAAGTCTCCTTTATAATATATTCGCGCATAGCCCTGAAGGATCGACATCTTCAGCTGCTCCGAACGGGTGCGTCCTTCCGGCACCACAAGGGGCGCAAGGATGACAAACTTGGTGCCCTCGCCGTAGGTGCGTATGCAGTCGAGCACGTCCTCGGGGGTGTGCTTCTTCACCTCCATGCCGCTCACGGGTGAATAGGTATGTCCCACACGTGCGAAGAGCAGTCTGAGATACTCGTATATCTCCGTGGTCGTGCCCACCGTTGACCTGGGGTTGCGGCTTATCACCTTCTGCTCGATGGCGATGGCTGGCGGTATGCCCTTGATATAGTCGCATTCGGGCTTGTTCATCCTTCCAAGAAACTGGCGCGCATAGCTTGAGAGGCTCTCGACGTATCTGCGCTGACCCTCGGCATAGAGCGTGTCGAAGGCGAGCGACGACTTGCCAGAGCCGCTCACCCCGGTGATTACCACCAGTTTGCCGCGAGGTATCTTCAGCGTCACATTCTTGAGGTTGTTGACCCTCGCTCCCTTTATCTCTATATAATTGTCCATTCTTATGTCATTTACTCATACACATCCTCGATGTCGTTGACCTCCGTCATGTCGTCCTCCGACAGCTCACAAGGATTGAAGTCTGAAGGCAGGTCAAAGACCTGTGAGTCGGAATATCCCAACTGCGGATTGGCATACACCTTCTTCATATAGTTTGCCCATATCGGCAATGCCATCGTGGCTCCCTGGCCCATCTGCATCGAGTCGAAGTGGATGTCGCGGTCGTCACCGCCCACCCACACACCGCTCACCAAGGTTGGAGTCATGCCCATGAACCATGCGTCGGAGTTGTTGTTGGTCGTACCGGTCTTGCCGCCTATCTCGCCCTTGAATCCATATTTATAGCGCAGTCGTCCACCCGTACCGCCGTCTATCACGCCGCGGAGCATGTAGAGCATCTTGTCGGCACTCTCCTGGCTGATCACCTCGTTCATGCGCGGTTGGAACTGGGCTATGACGTTGCCCTCATTATCCTCTATTCGTGTGACGAACATTGGTGCCGACCGTATTCCATGGTTGACAAAAGTGGTATAGGCACTCACCATCTCGCCCACGGCTATCTCGCATGGTCCGAGACAGAGCGACATGGATGGATGGATGTTAGGGTTCTTGATGCCATACTTGGCCAAGAGGTCAACAAACTGCTGGGGTGAGAGCTTGCTCATGAGATATGCGGATATCCAGTTGTTGGACTGTGCCAGTCCCCACTTCAGTGTGACCATCTCGCCATAGCGGCGATGGTTGGCATTGCGTGGTGTCCAGGGTTGGCCCGCCACCATGTATGTCTGTTGCACGTTGGGAGCCTTGTCGCATGGCGAAAATCCGTTTTCCATAGCCAGTGAGTAGAGGAAGGGCTTGATGGTCGAACCCACCTGCCTGCGCCCGTCCATACACATGTCATAGTTGAAGTGGATGAAGTTCATGCCTCCCACGTATGCCTTGACATATCCGTTTTGCGGGCACATGCTCATGAAGCCGCATCTGAGAAACGACTTGTAATAGCGTATGGAGTCGAGGGGTGTCATCGTCGTGTCGATTTCACCGTGATATGTGAAGATGCTCATTGGCACTGGTGTGCGGAATGACCGCTGTATGTCCTCTTCGCTTGCGCCCTCTGACTTGAGCACACGATAGCGCTCGCTCTGGCGCACCGACCTTGCGAGGATGTTCCTCACCTGCTGCGGGGTGAGACTGCCCGAGAAGGGGGCGTTCTTCTTGCCCTTAAGCTCGCGCGAGAAGGCGGGTTGCAGGAATCTCACTATATGCTGGTCAACGGCTTCCTCCGCATATTGCTGCATTCGCGAGTCGATGGTGGTATATACCTTCAGTCCGTCGGTATATACATTATATGGTGTGCCGTCGCGCTTGAGGTTCTTGTTGCACCACCCATACAGCGGGTCGGTCTCCCAGTTGATGGAGTCGCGATAGAAGGCCACATAGTTCCATGAGGGATAGTTGTCGCGCTCGGGACGCTTTGCCATCATATAGAGGCGGAGGAAGTCACGGAAATACACTGCCACACCGTCCTTATGGTCGGAGACGTGGAAGTTGAGCGCAAGGGGTTTCTGGCTCTGCTCCTCATATTCCGACTCGGAGAGATAACCCGCCTTGACCATCTGCTGCAACACCACATTGCGGCGGTCGCGGCAGCGGTCGGGATTGCGCACTGGATTGAAGTATGAGGGATTCTTGCACAGCCCTACCAATGTGGCGGCCTCTGTCGTGGTGAGATCCTTGGGCTCCTTGCCGAAGTAGGTGTTGGCAGCGGTCTTGATACCCACTGCATTATGCAAAAAGTCGAAGTAGTTGAGATACATGGCGATAATCTCGTCCTTGGTGTAGTATCTCTCCAACTTGGCTGCTATAACCCACTCTATCGGCTTCTGCAATGCGCGTTCCATCACGCTGTGGGCCTTGCCCGAATAGAGCTGCTTGGCAAGCTGCTGGGTGATGGTCGAACCGCCACCCGCATTCTTCTGGCCTAAGAGCCCGCGCTTGATGACGGCGCGCCCGAGGGCATAGAAGTCGATGCCGGAATGGTCGTAGAATCTCACGTCCTCCGTGGCAACAAGAGCCTTGACAATATTTGGCGACAGCTCATTGTAATCGACACACACGCGATTCTCCTTGTTATAGTTCCATGTGCCCATCACCTTGCCGTCGGCCGACATCACCTGTGTGGCAAAGCGGTTGATGGGGTTCTGAAGGTCTTCTATAGGGGGCATATACCCTATCTTGCCCTCGGCGATAGCCCAAAACGCGCCAATGCATCCCACCACGACCACAAAGAGCAGTGCCCATAGAAAATGTATAAATGTCTTTCTCATCAGCTAATGTAAAATTGAACAATGAATGGTGAATCGCAGCTCATAAAGCTGCTTTTCGGGGCAAAATTAGTCATTTTTTCGGAATTATGAAAGAAATATCACAATTTTCTGCAACTTTTGGCTAATAAATCAAGAAAAATGTGTACCTTAGCGGCGCAAAAAGAAAAAATCGTTACATAAGAGATGGAAAAGCATGATTTTGTGACCATAGCCAATCTCACTAAGGAGAAGATTCTCTACATGATTGAGATGGCACAGGAATTTGAGCGTCACCCCAACAGGGAACTGCTCAAGGGTAAGGTCGTGGCTACGCTCTTCTTTGAACCGTCAACACGCACACGACTGAGTTTTGAAACCGCTGCCAACCGCCTCGGTGCAAGGGTCATCGGGTTTGCCGACCCGAAGATCACAAGCGGCACTAAGGGCGAGACACTAAAGGACACCATACTCATGGTGTCAAACTATGCAGACGTCATCGTCATGCGCCATCATATCGAGGGTGCTGCCGTATATGCGTCGGAGGTGGCTCCCATTCCTATCGTCAATGCGGGCGACGGCGCTCACCAGCATCCGTCGCAGTGCATGCTCGACCTTTATTCCATTTATAAGACTCAGGGCACTCTCGACAACCTCAACATCTATCTTGTCGGCGACCTGAAGTACGGACGAACGGTCCACTCGCTCATCATGGCCATGCGCCATTTCAATCCCACATTCCATTTTGTCGCCCCCAAGGAGCTGTCCATGCCAAATGAGTACAAGCTCTACTGCAAGGAGCATGGCATAAAATATCAGGAGCATACGGCTTTCAACGAGAAGGTCATCGCCGACGCCGACATCCTCTATATGACCCGCGTGCAGAAGGAGCGATTCTCTGACCTTATGGAATATGAGCGGGTGAAGAACATATACATCCTGCGCAATGACATGCTCGCATCGGCTAAGCCCAACATGCGCATCCTACATCCACTGCCACGTGTCAACGAGATAGCTTACGACGTGGATACCAACCCCCATGCCTACTATATACAGCAGGCGGGCAACGGACTCTTCGCCCGACAGGCCATCTTCTGCGACGTGCTCGGTATCACACTCGACGAAGTGAGAAATGACAAAACGATTATTAATTGAGCTGACAAGTTGACGAGTTGATAAGTTGTCCACTTGTCAACTAAAAAAAATAAAACTATGGCAAAGAACGAGATTATGGTGACTGCCATTGAGAATGGCACCGTCATCGACCATATACCGGCAGAGAAGACATACGAGGTGGCCACACTGCTCCACCTCTCGGAAATAACCACACCTGTCACCATCGGGTGCAACTACCGCTCGAAGAAACTCGGACGGAAGGGTATCATCAAGGTGGCTGACAAGTTTTTCACCGACGAGGAGATATCACGTCTCTCCGTTCTCACTCCCAACGTGGTGCTCAACATCATCCGCGACTATGAGGTGGTGGAGAAGAAGACCGTCACCACACCGGATGAGCTGAGAGGCATCGTCAGGTGCAACAACCCAAAGTGCATCACCAACAATGAGCCTATGGACACGCTCTTCCACGTCGTTGACAAGGAGCAGGGCATACTCAAGTGCCACTACTGCGAGAAGGAACAGGACATCAACAAGGTGAAGCTGGTGTAATCCTTCGGAATAAAATTCCGAAGGAAATTAAAGAATTAAAATATTAAAGAATTAAATATTTAGTAACAACAGAAAAAATGAAAAGAGATCAAGAGATTTTTGACCTTATCGAGAAGGAACACCAGCGCCAGCTGAAAGGCATGGAGCTGATCGCTTCAGAGAATTTCGTGAGTGACGAGGTAATGGAAGCCATGGGCTCATACCTCACCAACAAGTATGCAGAGGGTTATCCTGGCAAGCGCTATTATGGCGGTTGCGGGGTGGTTGACCAGGTGGAACAGCTCGCCATCGACCGTGTATGCAAGCTCTTCGGTGCTGAGTATGCCAATGTGCAGCCTCACTCTGGCGCACAGGCCAATGCTGCTGTGCTGCTCGCCGTTCTCAAGCCGGGCGACTGCTTTATGGGTCTTAACCTCGCCCACGGCGGCCACCTCTCTCATGGCTCGGCTGTCAACACATCGGGCATACTCTACAAGCCCGTGGGCTACGACCTCAACAAGGAGACCGGACGTGTCGATTACGACGAGATGGAGCGTCTCGCCATCGAGAACAAGCCTAAGCTCATCATCGGTGGTGGTTCGGCTTACAGCCGCGAATGGGACTACAAGCGTATGCGCGAGATTGCCGACAAGGTGGGAGCACTCTTGATGATCGACATGGCTCACCCCGCAGGACTCATCGCTGCCGGACTACTCGACAACCCGGTGAAATACGCTCATATCGTCACATCCACCACACACAAGACCCTGCGCGGCCCACGCGGTGGTATCATCCTCATGGGCAAGGACTTTGAAAATCCATGGGGTCTCACCACTCCAAAGGGACAGGTAAAGATGATGAGCCAGCTGCTCAACTCCGCCGTCTTCCCAGGACAGCAGGGCGGACCCCTCGAACATGTCATCGCCGCCAAGGCTGTGGCTTTCGGTGAGGCTCTGCAACCGGAATTCAAGGAGTGGGCACAGCAGGTGAAGAAAAACGCTGCAGTCCTCGCTGAGGAACTCGTCAAGCGCGGCTTCACCATCGTCAGCGGCGGTACTGACAACCACTCCATGCTCGTTGACCTCCGCTCGAAATATCCCGAACTAACCGGTAAGGTGGCTGAGAACGCTCTCGTCGCTGCCGACATCACTGTCAACAAGAACATGGTGCCCTTCGACTCGCGCTCGGCATTCCAGACCAGCGGTATTCGTCTCGGCACTCCCGCCATCACCACTCGTGGTGCCAAGGAGGATCTCATGGTGCTCATCGCCGAACTCATCGAGGAGGTGCTCAACGCACCGGAGGACGAGAAGGTCATCGCCAGCGTGCGCGCACGTGTCAACGAGACTATGAAGAACTACCCGCTTTTCGCTTATTAAGCGAAATTAAAGAATTAAAAAATTAAAGAATTAAAGTTTGGAAAAGCAAAAGATAATTCTTTCGGACAATATCACGGGAGCACTCGAAGAGGCTATCGCCGCAATAGAGCACGACAAACTGTTCTTGCTCTGCGACGAAAACACACTGAGACTTAGTGTCCCCGTGATACAGTCGGTCGCCGACAGGTGTGGCATCATCACCATACCTGCCGGCGACACTAATAAAGGGCTGGAGTCAATATCCCACGTGTGGGCGGAGCTGCAGCGTATGGGAGCCACACGCCATTCACTGATGGTCAACATCGGTGGCGGCATGGTGACCGACCTCGGCGGTTTTGCCGCCTCTACATTCAAGCGAGGCATCAAGTTCATCAACATCCCCACCACACTGCTCTCCATGGTCGATGCGTCCGTGGGCGGCAAGACAGGCATTAACTTCGGAGGACTGAAAAACGAGATTGGCGTGTTCAACAATGCCGACTGCATCATCCTCGACACGATCTTCCTGCGCACACAGGACTCCGACAACCTATGTTCGGGATATGCAGAGATGCTCAAGCATGGACTTATCAACGACAGGAAGATGTGGGCTGAACTCATCGCCTTCGACATCCTCGACCCCGACCTCTCACTGCTCCAGCGCATGGTGGCAGAGTCCGTTGAGGTCAAGGAGCGCATAGTGCTCGAAGACCCTCTGGAGCATGGCATCCGCAAGGCTCTAAACGTGGGACATACCATAGGGCATGCCTTTGAGTCGTGGGCACTGAAGCGCAAGCCCATTCTCCATGGTTATGCCGTGGCATACGGTATTGTCAGCGAACTGTATCTGAGTGCCAAGAAGGCGGGATTCCCCACCGACGTGCTTCACCAGACCGTGCGATACATCCTCGACCACTACGGCCGTCTGCCCATCACCTGTGATGACTATGACGAACTGCTCGCACTGATGACCCACGACAAGAAGAATGTCGCAGGCACCATCAATTTCACCCTTCTCGGCGGCATCGGTGACATCATCATCAACCAGACTGCCACCCGGGAGGAAATCATCGAGGCTCTCGACTTCTTCCGCGAAGCGTAGAAAGGCAAGTTCACGAATTGACAAGTCAACATAAAACCCTGCTGTGATATCACATCTCAGCAGGGTTTATTTACACTATAATAAGTGTCGAAACTCTAATTTTCATTATCCTGAATACTAATAACTATCATTACTTTATTAAACATTCTTATATCATTTCATGATTTTCTTTCCGTCTCTAACCACTATGCCACGGTATGAGCTGCTCACACGCTGACCATTGACATTATACAAAGGTGACACTGATGGTTTTGCCTCTACGGCTGAACCGTCGATTGCAGTTGTCATCATGTGGTTCTTGAAAAATGCCATGTATTCGTCATACCATGTGAGGGAGGTCTGATGCTTCAGTTTGGGATTGAACGTGATTGTCTTCTCCACTCCATCCGGAAGGTTGTTGTAGGGGGCGATGTTGGTATGGGGAGGACAAACGTCATCCTGCAGTCCGATGCAAGACATAACTGGCGATGAGATGCGGGTGGCAAGGTTCTTCGTGTCGAAATAAGAGAGGAAGGCAAACATCTCCTCGTCGCTCAGTCCAAGCTCCTGCTGCTTCAGATGAGCGGGATAAGCAGGCCAACTGCCAACCTCGAAGTAGTCGGGAAAGTCGCCCATGAAGGGGATTGCAGGAGCTATAGCATTGAGTTTGCGGTCGCTCAATGCGGCTGCGGCGTATGTGAAGGCTCCTCCCTGACTTGCTCCCTCGGCAAAGAGGTTATTGCCATCAACCTTGTCGCGAGAGCAGAGGAAATCAATGCCTCGCAAAACGTCCATGTATGCTCCACGATAATAGTATGTGTCCTTGTCGCCGAAGTTAAACTGGAACCAGTCGCCATAAGTATTTTCGTAAGGGTCTCGGTTGTTTATCAGCTGACCGCGGGTGGAGAGATAAAGTTCGCAGAAGTCGGCGTTCCCATTGCCGTCGGGGCAATATGGGTCGTAGCCAGAGTCGTAGCCCTGATAGTGGATTATTGCAGGATATTTGCCGGCAGCCACCGGTTCGGCATAGTAACCGCGTATGATGACAGGCTCACCGTCCTTGGTGTCGGCAATGGACTTCATCTCCACAAGCCACACATTGCGCTTGGCTGTTGACTTCTCCTCTATCTTGGTGAATGTGGCATCGATGTCCACAGAGGCAAGCTCTGCCTTTGCTGATGCCCAGAACTCGTCGAAATCCGGCTGTTTGTCTGTGGGAGACACTATCTCCGTGGGGTTGACACCTATGTTGAACGCTCTGGCTGTCTCATCGTTTACGATGGCTGTGACATGATAGAATCCGGGGGCAGCATCAAAGGAAAATGTAAGGTCAACAGAGGCTCCGGCCTTTACGTCTGCTATCTGCGAGAGATTCTTATATTCAACAAACTTATCGGTGGTGACGCGCAGTTCGGCTTTGGCTGTCATATCCTTGTCGGTGTCGTTGGTCACCTCGATCTTTATTGTTGCCTTGCCGTCAGAATATACCCAGTTGTCGGTGACGGGAACATTGAGAGTGAGGGTCTTCAAGGTTGCGGGGTCAACGACCTCCACGCTTGTGAGGGTGTAGTTGCAACCGCCGATGATACAACCGCCCGACTGCAGGCTTGCGAGCATCTCCTCAGTGATGGTGTATTTGGTGTATGCGCCTTCCGGCGACACTGCCGTGGCGCCGGGCAGCATATTCCAGTCACTGCCGCGTGGCGACACCTGTGCTCCTGCCTTCACGTCCTTGTGGTGCAGGCGCAGTTCATAGCCCACCACGGCATTCTTGAATTCCGACGCGGCGATGACCACGTATGCCGTCCAGTCAGAGGGCATCACCTTCTCACCGCTCCATACTGTCTTGACGCCATTGTCTTCCTCTTCTTCACCGCCTTCTTCATTGCCGCCTCCTTGTTCATATCCAGTGAGGTATTTCTTGAAGAAGGCTGTATAAGTTGTCGAGAAGTCGGCTGCAGCTGCATGTCCGTTGAAGTTGTTGAGAGAATAGGCCTTGTCGGCTGCATCCACCTGTGTAAGCAGCAGATAGGGGGCGATGTTGGTGTGAGTCGGGTCGGTGGTGTCCTGCAGGGAGAAGTTGGTGACGACAGGACAGGTGATATATGGTGCGAAGTTCTTCACGTCGTAGTATGTGAGGAAGTCGAAGAGTTTGTCCCATGTCCAGTCGGCATTGTTGTCGAGGAAGTTCTGGAACACATTCTTGGGCCATCCCACGCACTCGGTGTTATGACGGAAGTCTGAGTGTCCGGTGATGCTTGGTGCGATGGCTTTCACTCGACCGCCACCGAGGAATGCGGCTGCATAGCAGAAGGAGCCGCCCTGCGAACCGCCAGCGGCGAAGATATTATCCTTATCTACACCATATTGTGCGGCAATGTCGGAGCAGAGGAAATCCACGGCACGCGCACAGTCGAGGTTGCCGCCATAGTAGTAGTGCTTATGGCTGTCGCCCAGTCCGTAGGCATAATAGTCGGGCGAGGTCTTGCCCTCGGGATAGTAAGTCGGTTGGTCGTCGCGGCATAGCTGCTGACCGCGGGTAGAGAAGACAAAGTCAATGAACTCGCCGGAAGCCGTGCGGCTTGGCACGTTGAGCTTGCCTGTCCCGCCATCTGTTCCCTGATAGGTGATGATGACGGGATGCTTGGTGTTTCCTCGCCCTTTGGCACGGCAAGGAATCCCGCAACTGTCACGGGTTGTTCGCCGATGACATTCGGTGTTGACTTCATCGTCACCTTATAGATGGTGCGGAGGTCTGTGTCGGCTTTTCCGTCGGTATATTCCTCTATGGTGTATTCGGGAGCCA
This sequence comes from Prevotella sp., assembly GCA_034101015.1. Classification (GTDB taxonomy): domain Bacteria; phylum Bacteroidota; class Bacteroidia; order Bacteroidales; family Bacteroidaceae; genus Prevotella. Next base: position 27,442 of record JAXEKN010000040.1, on the reverse strand, counting down.
CGGCTGCCAGTTCGGCAAGCGCGTTGTCCCAGAACTGCTTGAAGTCGGCCTTGCTGTCGGCAGGGCAGTTGATGCCTTCAAGATTGTATGCTATGTTATATGAGCAGAGTGCATTGCCATTGTATGTGGCTGTGAAGTGATACACTCCTGCTTCTGTGATGTCTCCTGACAGGTCGATGGTGCATGGAGTGATTGTGGCTGTGGTGCCGTCGCTTGCCTCTGCGCTGATATTGCGTGAATAGGTGTTCACGGCTGTTCCGTTGTCGCGTGTGAGTGTCACGACGAGGCTTACCTCCTGGGCTGTTGTCTCGGGATTGACAAAGGAGAAGGCTATCTGTGGTTTCTCGCCGGTCTTGAACTCACGGATGAACGAGTTGTCATAGTCGGGATAGAGCTGAAGGGTTTCATGAGCCTCGGTCAGCACGTTCACATCGGTGACAAGTGTGACACGGTCGAAGGTATATCCGCAACCGCCCACTCTCACGCCGTTGGTGCGTATCTCGTCTATCATGTCATCGGGGATAAGCAGGGAGTAGTCGCGGTTGATGTCGGTGATGGCTGCCGACTCCGACATCTTGCCATAGCCCTTGGTGTTCAGCCGTGCCTGGGGCCACTGTGCTGTCGATGACTTGGCAATGACATGCACCTTGAGCATGGCTCCGGATGTGACCATACGAAACTTATCGGCGGGGATATACTCTGAGTTACCCCAGTTGTCGGGACAGGTGGTGTGGCATGTCCATACTGGCATGCTGACGGCTACTGACTTTGAGTCGCCTGTCTCGATATATGATATAAGGTCAACGGACGTAAAGGTATATCCGCAACCCTTCACCACCAGGTCTGACGACTTTATCTCGGTGAGCATGTCGGCGGTGATGGTAAACTCCACCTTGCCTGGCTCTGTCACATGAGTGCTCTGGTTGGGGTCGAAGTTGGCCCAACTGCCTTTTTGCAGGCATACCTGTGAATAAGAGCATGTGGATGACACCGCGCTCACCGTGACGCTGATTTTGTCGCCCTTGTTGGCATTGGCAAATGCGGATGCATCGAATTTCTTGAAACCTGCCGACCAGTCGTCGGCACAAATCACTTCGCCGGTGAAGAGGTTGACTGTCTTCTCTGTCACTGCGGCTGACTTTGTTGCGGCGTTTGCCACCGCTGCGAAGCACACCAATAGATACAATAGTGTCGTTCGCCTGAATTCAATAAGCTGTTTCATGTTATTTAAAAGTTTTGTTGATTTTGCGGTGCAAAGATAATGGTATATATCTGCATACGGGTGTGTGAATTGTCGATGAAATGGATGGTTTCTACATTTCGCACCATAAAAATCTACATTTTGACACCTTTTTCATGACTCTTTTATTTGATAATTACAAAAAAAAATTGTATCTTTGCCCCAAAACCATCTCGAAGGACTTTTTTATGATGACGCCAATGACATCCTCGCCATCTTCTATCACAAGCACAACCTCTCCGTGACTCAGATGAAGGACAATGCCATCAGGAAACACCACATACAATCGCCGGCAAGGGGATTCTCACAGGAGGATGTTATTGCCCTTGCCATCACTCCCGACGGACATATACTTGCCGGGACTGAGGACAATGGGGTATATGAAATGTCACCTAATCATAAAATACAAAGGAACATACTGCCCACGACAACCGCCACAAGCGTGATATGCGACTCCAAAGGGCACGTGTGGACAGGACTGTACAGACAGGGACTTGTGGACCTCCATGGCAACCTGTTATTCAAGGGACAGTCGCCAATGAAGATTATCGAGCCTGTGCCAGGACTTCTGTTTGTCATCCTCAACGGCGAAGGACTATGGACGCTCGATACCTCCACAAGACGGACACAACACATACCAACATCCAATCCATGGCTCATGGACATGACATCCGACGGACTGAATGTCTATGCTGCCACTCCCGACATGCTTTACATCATCGACGCAAAGACATTGAATGTGAAAACAGTAGAGGCAAAACGATTCAAAAGCGGACACTTTAAGGACGGCAACAAAACCATTCTCGCCGACAGAAGGGGATGGGTGTGGATGGTCAACTACAAATGCGGAGCGGATATCGATGTCTATGACTCACGCAGACAGACTGCATTCTCTATCCACATGACACGTGATATCATCATTAATGCCATCGCTGAGGACTGCAAGGGTGACGTGTGGCTGGCCTCCAACCTCGGACTGATGAGAATTGCCGTCACTGACGAGAAAAAACATCTCACAGAGACTGCACTCTTTCCATTCACCGACACGTATTTCAACGACAAAGCCACATTCACATCAAAGGACGGGCTAATGCTCTTCGGCACTACCAACGGATATATATCTGTGGATACGCGCAACATCAACCTGCACCCTACCACTCCACTGCCCTCATCGCTCATTCTCTCGGCCATGAGAATCAACAACAACTACATCCCTGCCGATGCCGACTGTGTGGACAATGCATCATGCGCACTGCCGTTCATGAGGGAAATAACCCTTCCCCACGACAAGAATAATATATGGATAGAATTGGCGCCAAGAAACTTCAACGAACCATGTGATGTATATCATTATAAGGTTGAGGGACTAAGCGATATATGGATGCCACTGGACCGCAACGGCATTCAGATGGCCAATCTTGCCCCTGGCACATACCATGTGATGCTCAGGCGAGATACGGGGATTGCCCAAGACTCAAATAATGACTTCTTGTTACAACAAATACTGACCGTAGTCATCAATCCGCCGTTCTATCGCTCCACATGGGCATATATCATTTACCTCTTGATTGTCATTGCTATCGTGATTCTCTCCGTGACATACATAAGGCAAAAGCGCGAGACCAAAAAGAAGATTGAAGAGCTATACCGCAAACTCCAGCTTCACCAATCGCCACAAAGAGAAGAGACTGACATGGCTCCCGCCGACCGGCAACTGCTCGATGCAGCCATAAAAATCGTGGAGGAAAACATATCCAATCCCGACTTTTCCGTGGATGAACTGAGTGCACAGTTGTGCATGCACCGCACCAACCTTTACAAACGCTGGGCGGCCATTACGGGTGTCACACCGCTCCACTTCATTCGTCTGCTGCGTCTGAGACACGGCAAGTTCCTGCTTGAACAGGGAGCCAAACGTGTCTCTGACGTAGCATACAGATGCGGTTTCAACGACCCGAAGAAATTCTCCAAATACTTTAAGGAGGAATTTGGTATGTCGCCAAGTGAATATATTAAGTGACTCGACTTTCGCAAGTATGGCAAGTTAAATACTTGCCAGGAACTCGTCCAATTGCTCCTGGGATACATCCCCCAAGGCATATTCCTTCTCGGCGTCGCGGGCGATGCGCTTGCGCCAGGTGTCCCACGCCTCGTCGCCGCGGGCAATGATCATGTCAACATCCGTGGCGGTGAGGGTGTCGAGATTATAATGGCGAAGGGCGAGACGATAGGCATAGTTCCATACATATTCGGCATAATGGCTGTGTATGTCGAGCAGACGGTCATCCACCTGCTGTATCTCGTCAACGGCGGAGAAGCGGATGTCATCGGCCAGTTGGTCGATGGCCAATTTCGGAGCAAGCAGACCGCTGAGGTCCTCCCACTCACCAGTACCGATGGACGATGAGGGCAATTGCTCTCCACCACGCTTCACTGCCTCACCGAGAAACATCCGGATGGCGAGGTCGTAATATCCTATGCCCTTCTCCGCCGACGAGCAGCGCATACGGCAACCGGCATATTCCACGGTAGTGTCCTCAGCTTCGGCTGTTATCTGGGCGAGCAGGGCCTTGCCCTCCACTACACTCTGCATGACGAACGGACTGAGCCAGTCGGTGTTGACCACACTCTTACGGTTGGACTTGGGACGCTTGTCGCGCTTGGGCCATTTCATGATGTCACGGTATGTGCCCACGGTGGCAAGATTGCATCCCGGCACCAACCATGTGGTCATGCCCTCGGCTATGACGTATGAGAATGGCAGGCGCACCACGTCGGGATGGGTCTGCACCTTGCCCATGCACATCGAGAAGGCACCGATGTTGGCCGGCATGAGGATATGCGCCCCGCTGGCTGTCTTCGACCCGCGGAGCAAACGTCCGTAGTGGATAGGTCCCATCTTGTAGGCGTGGTTGCTATAGTTTGTGGCCGAACCGGCATTATAGAATGAGGTCTCCACGCCGATGAGCAGCGAGGCCTTGTGATGGCTCACGGAGAAGGGACCGCAGAAGGCGGCGCACGACTCACCGTTGTCCATATATGAATTGGCGAAGAACACACTGCTCTCTGCCGAGAATCCACGGCCTATATGACATGTCTCGCCCACAAAGCAGTTGTCGAGCTTGGCACCGTCGAGAAGCGACGAACCGGCCTGCACCACGGTGTTCTCGCAGATGACGTCGTGACCCACATACACGCTTGCCTCCTGAGAGCCCTTGAGCGTCACCTCGTTGAGACAAGAGGCGGAGTTGATCTCACAGTCATCGCCAATGACCACGTTGACCATCTCGCGGGTGTTGACAATCTTCACCCTGTAGCCAATCTGTCCGCGGGCGGGATTATGCTCCTCCACATATCTCGCCACCATGGCGCGCAATGCCTGCCACACGTCCTTGTCCGCCGACGAGCGCATCATCAGGGCTGCCATCTGCGACGTCAGGCCGTCATAGACGATGACGTTCGGGTCGCCCGCCTCATTGAGCAGCGCCACCTGGTTGCCCTGTCCGAATGTGGCCCCGTCGGTGGTGGATATGGTTCCCACGTTGACGATGATACACTCCTCGCCGATGTCGCAGCGACTGATATGGCCGCCCACATTCTCGATAAGGCAGTTGTCGCCCACGCTGACGTCATGGAGCGTGGCACGACGGATGCCGCTATGGCGCATAAAGCCCGGTTCGACGGGCACCGCCTTGTCAAACACACCGAGACTGACCTCACCGTAGAATGTCACGTCCGACACATATTCCGGCGAGAAGTCCTCGTCAACGCTAATCTCCGTCCAATCCTCCGCCCTGCATCCGTTGGCCTTGAGGATGTCAATTTCTTCAACAGTCAAACTTCTCATATCTCGTAATTGTCATAAAGGAAATCATTATAAGGATATTTCTGCACGTGAAGCTCTTTCACCTTCTTATACAGCACGTCCCTCAGCTCGTCGATATTCTGCTTTTCGCGGGCTGAGATGAAGAGGCAGTTGTCGTGCATCTTTGCCATCCACGTGCGTTTCAGTTCGTCGAGGGTGATATTCTCCTTCGTGGCGGGGGTGAGGTCGTCCTCTTCCTTCTCCACCCATGTGTAGGCGTCAATCTTGTTGAACACGATCATCGACGGTTTGTCGGCACATCCCAAGTCGGCAAGTGTCTTGTCCACCACGGTGATCTGTTCCTCGAAGTCGGGATGTGATATATCGACGACATGGAGCAGCAGGTCGGCCTCCCTGACCTCGTCGAGTGTTGATTTGAATGAATCGACAAGGTCGGTGGGGAGCTTGCGTATGAATCCCACGGTGTCGGCGAGCAGGAAGGGGAGGTTGTCGATGACCATCTTGCGCACCGTGGTGTCGAGGGTGGCGAAGAGTTTGTTCTCGGCAAAGACTTCGCTTTTCGACAGTAGGTTCATCATCGTCGATTTGCCCACGTTGGTATATCCCACGAGGGCCACTCTGATGAGCCGCCCGCGGTTTTTGCGCTGGGTGGTCTTCTGCTTGTCTATCTCCTGCAGGCGCTGCTTGAGCAGTGTGATGCGCTGCAGGATGATGCGGCGGTCCATCTCAAGCTGGGTCTCGCCCGGTCCGCGCAGTCCCACGCTGCCCTTGCCGCCACCACTGCCCGAGCCGCCGCCCTGGCGCTCCAGGTGGGTCCACAGTCGCTGCAGCCTGGGGAGCATGTAGCGGTGTTGTGCCAGTTCCACCTGTGTCTTTGCCTCTGCCGACTGTGCGCGCATGGCGAAGATGTCGAGGATGAGCGACGTGCGGTCGAGTATCTTCACCTGCAGTGCTTTCTCTATGTTACGTATCTGTTTGGCCGACAGCTCGTCGTCGAAGATGACCATGCCCACTTCGCGCTCCTGGTCTTCCTCGTCCTTGATAAACTGGCGTATCTCGTCGAGTTTTCCCTGTCCGACGTATGTCACCGAACTGGGTCCGTTGAGCCGCTGTGTGAACCGCTTGACGGTGACTGCTCCCGCCGTGTCGGCGAGAAATTCCAGTTCGTCAAGATATTCCTTGGTCTTGGCTTCATCCTGTTCCTTGGTGATGAGTCCCACGAGCACGGCTGTCTCTGCCTTGGCTTCTGATATTACAAATTCCTTCATTTATATTGTCTTATGTTTTATTCGGATGCAAAAATACTATTAATTATCGAGATACACAAGAAAAACGTCCGTTTTTTGCAAAAAAACATACAGAAAGACTATTCATAGAATTACTTCTACCATAAAGGCTGACGCAAACGCCCTGAAAGGGCAAAAGCGATAATACGAAGCGAGTTATAACGCTTTTGCCCTTTCAGGGCGAATCTACGGACACATTGATAGTCCCAGGGTGTCGCTACGCTCTGCCCTGGGCTATGCGCTCATTGGGCTTTCAGCCCGCATTTCCCGCATCATTCCACCAAAGTTGCCTTTTTGCCGTGAATATATCGATGGCCAAAAGTCAAGCACATCGGTCATCAGTTGCGGAATACGAGCTGACCGTCCTGTGCATCGATGGTGATGGGCTTTTCGCGCGACACCTCCTCGGCAAGTATCTTGCGCGAGAGGTCGTTGAGGACGAGTCGCTGTATGGCCCTCTTGACTGGCCGGGCACCGAAGTCGGGGTCGTAGCCCTCTGTGGCAAGCAGATCGATGGCAGCGTCGGTGAACACCAGTTCGAAGCCTTGTGGCTGAAGCATGCCCTTAACCCTGTTGAGCTGCAGGCTGACCACCTCTGCAATCTCCTGTTTGGAGAGTTGCTGGAAGGTGATGATGTCGTCGATACGGTTGAGAAACTCCGGGCGCATGGTCTGTCTGAGTCTCTCCTGCGTCGAGTTGGACGTCATGATGATGATGGTGTTCTTGAAGTTGGCGGTGCGTCCCTTGTTGTCGGTGAGCCTTCCGTCGTCGAGCACTTGCAGCAGTATGTTGAAGACGTCGGGATGTGCCTTTTCAATCTCGTCAAAGAGCACCACGGAGTATGGCTTGCGCCTTACGGCCTCCGTGAGTTGTCCGCCCTCGTCATATCCGACATATCCAGGAGGCGCTCCGATGAGTCTCGACACACTATATTTCTCCTGATACTCGCTCATGTCGATACGTGTCATCATCGTCTCGTCGTTGAAGAGATATTCGGCGAGTGCCTTGGCCAGCTCCGTCTTTCCCACACCTGTGGTGCCGAGGAAGATAAACGAGGCGATGGGGCGCTTCGGGTCTTGCAGTCCGGCACGGCTACGTCTGACGGCATCGCTGACGGCATTGATGGCCTCCTGCTGACCGATGACACGCCTGTGGAGCTCCTCTTCGAGATGGAGCAGCTTCTCGCGCTCGCTCTGGAGCATACGGTTCACGGGGATGCCTGTCCATCGGCTCACCACCTCAGCGATGTCGTCGGCGGTCACCTCCTCGCGCACCATGGCCTCAGCGCCCTGTTGTGAGTGCAGTTGGCGCTGTATGGCGGCGATGTCCTCTTCGAGTGCCTTCATCTTGCCGTAGCGTATCTCGGCCACACGGCCGTAGTTGCCTTCACGCTCTGCCCTTTCAGCCTCGATGCGCAGGTTTTCCATCTGCTGCTTGTCCTCCTGTATCTTGTTGACGAGTTGGCGTTCGCCTTCCCATTTGGCCCTGAACTGGCTTTCCTTGTCCCTAAGTTCGGCTATCTCCTTGTCGAGCTGTGCGAGTTTGTCGGTGTCGTTCTCTCTTTTTATCGCCTCACGCTCTATTTCGAGTTGTTTCAGCCGGCGTGTGATTTCGTCGAGTTCCTCGGGCACAGAGTCGCGCTCCATGCGCAGCTTGGCTGCCGCCTCGTCCATGAGGTCGATGGCCTTGTCGGGCAGGAACCTGTCGGAGATGTATCTTTCCGACAGTTTCACCGCCGCGATGCAGGCGTCGTCCTGAATACGCACCTTATGATGGTTCTCATATCGTTCCTTCAGTCCGCGTAGTATGGAGATGGCGCTCAGCTCGTCGGGCTCATCCACCATCACTGTCTGGAATCGTCTCTCAAGTGCCTTGTCCTTCTCAAAGTATTTCTGGTATTCATTGAGCGTCGTGGCACCTATGCTGCGCAGTTCGCCTCGTGCCAGTGCCGGCTTGAGGATGTTGGCGGCATCCATGGCTCCCTCTCCTCCTCCTGCTCCGACGAGTGTGTGTATCTCGTCGATGAAGAGTATGATGCGGCCGTCGCTCTTGGTCACCTCGTTGATGACTGACTTGAGCCTCTCCTCAAACTCCCCTTTGTATTTTGCTCCTGCCACGAGGGCTCCCATGTCGAGCGAGTAGAGCTGCTTGTCCTTGAGGTTTTCCGGCACGTCGCCCCTGACGATACGCTGTGCGAGTCCCTCTACGATGGCTGTCTTGCCGGTACCCGGCTCACCTATCAGTATAGGGTTGTTCTTAGTGCGTCGCGACAGTATCTGGAGCACACGCCTTATCTCGTCGTCACGTCCGATGACGGGGTCGAGCTTGCCGCCACGTGCCTGTTCCACAAGGTTCTTGGCATACTTCTCAAGACTCTGGTAGTTGTCGTCGGCCGACTGCGAGTTGACATTCTGCCCCTGGCGCAGTTCGGTGATGGCGGCGCGCATCTGCTTGTCGGTGCAGCCGGCGTCCTTGAGTATGCGTCCGGCTGTGGTCGATGAGTCGAGGATGGCGAGCAGGATGGGCTCCACGCTGACAAACTGGTCACCCATCTTCTGGGCCATGTCCTGGGCCTTCTGCAGTATGTTGTTGGTGTCGTTGGAGAGATAGGGCTGTCCTCCCTGCACTCTCGCAAGATGTTGAATCTCCTGCTGAAGGAGCATCTCCACCTGCTGGATGTTGACTCCAAGTTTCTGGAATATGAAGTTGCTCACGTCCCTTGCCTTGGTGAGCAATGCCTTGAGCAGGTGCACCGGCTCGATGGACTGTTGTCCTGATGTCTGCGCTATGTTGACCGCCTCCTGGATGGTCTCTTGCGCCTTGATTGTGAATTTGTCTAATGTCATGTCTGACTCCTTTCTTTTATTATTATATTCTTTTTATTTATGTTTTGCATGTCTTCACCCCTCCTCCCACAAATCCCGTGCCTAAAGGGTGATGACTGCCAAATTGTCATAAATGGAAAATTTTTCCGCTTTTTCTTCTCTAATTCATTTTTTATATGTACCTTTGCGCCCAAATTATAATAACTATGGAAGATAATACGAATATCATCATCGAGACAGAAGAGGAAAAGAAGAAGCGCAAACGTCGCCAGACGATGAAGGACTTCTTTTTCATATTCTTCGGAATATTCCTCTATGCTTTTGGATTCACTGCCTTTATCCTGCCCGAGAAGGTGGTGATGGGAGGTGTGTCGGGTGCTGCGGCATTGATATACTATGCCTTCAACATTCCCCCCGCCTTCTCCATCTGGACGCTCAACTTTGCCATGCTGGCCGTGGCCTACCGACAGCTGAGCAAGCAGTTTGTGGTGCGCACGGTGGTCGGTGTGACCATGATCTCCCTCTTAGTGGGTGCGCTGCAGCCGGTGTTCGAGGCATTCCCCATCATCACCCCCGGCGAGGACAAGTTCATGCACGTGCTCATTGGCGGTGCCTTGGGCGGCATGGGTCTTGGCTTTGTCTTCTCCCACAACGGCTCGACGGGCGGCACCGACATTCTTGTGGCCCTGCTCAACAAGTTCTTCAGGATGAGCTTCGGACGTGCCATGCAGATGTGCGACTTCTGCATCATCGGCTCGTCGTATTTCCTCTTCAAGAGTGCGGAGACGATTGTATATGGTGTGGCGTTCACGATGATTGCCGCCTACATGTGTGACTATATCATCAATGGTGCCCGACAGACCGTGCAGTTCTTCATCATATCACAGAAGCACGCCGAGATTGCCGACAAGATCAACAAGCGCCTGCATCGAGGTGCCACGGTCATCAACGGCGTGGGCTGGTATTCCAAGCACGACGTGAAGATACTGATGGTGCTTGCCCGCAAATACGAGTCGCAGGAACTCTTCAACTATATCAAGTCCATCGACCCCAACGCCCTTGTGTCGCAGACTTTCTGCCAGGGTGTCTTCGGTGAGGGATTTGACAAGATGAAATAACCCGACTTTGAAAAATGAACATGACATCTTACGACAACAGATACAGCCGCCACCTGCTGCTCAAGGAGATAGGCCGCGAGGGGCAGGAAAGAATCAGGGAGGGCCGCGTGCTCATCATAGGATGCGGCGGACTGGGCTCTCCCATAGCCATGTATCTCGCCGCGGCGGGTGTGGGCACCATCGGACTGATGGACGGCGACGTCGTTGACGAGAGCAACCTACAGCGACAGGTGATACACTTCACGCCTGACGTGGCACGCGCCAAGGTGACCTCTGCCGCCGAGAAGCTCAGGGCCATCAATCCCGAATGCCGCATAGTGGAGATACCGGAGTTTTTCTCCGCAGCCACTCCCGCCACAGGCATCATCGACGACTATGACTTCATCATCGACGGCACCGACCGCTATCATACCAAGTATCTCATCAATGACATCTGCGTCAGCCATCAAAAGCCTTTCTCACATGGAGGGGTGTTGAGATACAGCGGCAATGCCTTCACATACGTGCCCGGAGCGGCATGCTATCGCTGCATCTTCGGCGACGAACCTTCACAAACAGATATACCCACCAGTTCGCAGGTGGGTATATTAGCCACGGTGGCCGGCATGATAGGTATCATACAAGCCACCGAAACATTAAAATATCTTACTCATACTGGTGAGTTGCTCACCAACCGCATGCTCACTATCGACGCAATGACGTGGGAAACTCACAGGATTGAAGTTCTACCTTCGCCGTCTTGTCGTCTATGTCAAGGGGCTGCCACGCATCCACTATCTTAGTGTTGCTTATGGTGATGTCGTGGATGCAGTCATGACCGGCTATTCCATGGGCTGAGATGCCCTTGCCGGCACCCCTGCACACCACGTTGCTTATCCGGATGTCGCTGAAGTCGGGCACAAACTGGTCCTTGGGGTCGGCGGCGGTGGCTCCCTCCCTGCCCGCAGGCCTATCGACATAGTCACACTGGAAGATGATGGCCTCGTCGGTGATGTCAGTCATCACGATGTCGGTGATAAAGAGCTTCTCGGTCTTTCCCCCACGTCCTATGCCGCTCTTGAAGCGCAGACCGGTGTCGGTGCCTGAGAAACGGCATTGCCTCACCACCAACCGGCGTGTGCCGCAGACGTTCTCGCTGCCGATGACAAACCCGCCATGGGCATGAAACACGGTGTTGTCCTGGATGAGAATGTCCTCACATCCGTTGACAAGCGACTTCTCCTTGTATTGTCCGCTCTTCATGCAGATACCGTCATCGCCGGCATCCACGGTGCTGTTGACGATGAGCACCTGGTGACAGTCGCTGATGTCGATGGCATCGCCGTTTTGCGCGTTCCAGGGGCAGCGCACGGTGACACCGTCGATGATGACATTGCGCGAGTTGAGGGGATGGACATGAAAGCGGGGCGAGTTTTGGATGGTCACGCCCTCAACAAGCACGTTCTCGCAGTCGGTGAACCGAAGCAGGTCGTTGCGACGCTTCTCCTGCGCCTCGGGAGTCGCCTCGATGTTGGGGGCGCCGTTTTTCAGGTCCCACGGATACCACAGACTGCCATTTTGTCGCTCCACGCCACCCATCTTCTTGAATCGTTTCCATTCCACGTCGCTCACCTTGGAGCGCTTCACGGGGCGCCACTGTGCACCGTTGCCGTCGATGATGCCCTCGCCGGTGATGGCGATGTTCTTTCGCTTGGAGGCCTTGATACATGGCTCAAAGCGCGACGACTTGCCGTCCTTGTCGAGATAGAGCGACTTGTCGGGCGAGAACATCACGATGGCGTTTTTCTCCACGCGCAGCTCGATATTGTCCTTCAACTGTATGGGTCCGGTGAGCCATACTCCCTGGGGCACGATGACCCTTCCCCCACCCTTTTTGGTCAGGGCGGAGATGGCCTTGCGGAATGCCTCGCTGTTGAGCGTCTCGCCGTCGCCAACGCCTCCAAAGTCCTTCACCGACACTTCATTGTCGGGAATGACCACTGCCGCCACGGGCTTTATTGCCGTAGGCAGGTTATGATAATACTTGGAATAGTCTGCGGCTACTGCCATCATAGCAAGCCACAGCAGGGTACATACAGTTGTCAGTCTTTTCATGAATTATTCAAGTTTTTAAGAAGTTAAGGAAGTTAAGGAAGTTAAAGACACTTCTTTAACTTCCCATTTATCAAGATACTATCCGTAGATAATCTTTCCGTTCTCGTCCTCATAGGGAGCGAGGTCCTTGCTATACTGGTTCATGGCGCGGAGGCTCATGCCCATCGACGAGAAACCGCCGTCGTGGAAGAGGTTCTGCATTGTCACCTTGCGGGTGAAGTCAGAGAACATCATCACACAGTAGTTGGCGCAGTCCTCGGCAGAGGCATTGCCCAATGGCGACATCTTGTTGGAGAAGTCCATGAGGTTCTCCATGTCCTTGATTCCCTTGCCGGCAGTGGTGGGTGTGGGCGACTGCGAGATGGTGTTGATACGCACGTTCTTCTCGCGTCCGTAGATATATCCGAAACTGCGGGCTATGCTCTCCAGCATGCTCTTTGCGTCGGCCATGTCGTTGTAGCCGAAGAAGGTACGCTGTGAGGCCACGTAGGTCAGCGCCACCACTGAGCCGTATTCGGCTATGGCGTCCTGCTTCTTGGCCACCTGGAGCATCTTGTGGAATGAGATAGCTGAGATGTCGAGAGTCTTCTGAAGATAGTTGTAGTCGAGGTCGTCGTAGGTGCGGTGCTTGCGCACGTTGGGACTCATGCCGATGGAGTGGAGCACGAAGTCTATCTTGCCACCGAGCTTCTCAACTGATTCACTGAATACTTTCTCAAGGTCTTCCACGCTTGTTGCGTCGGCGGGAATGACAGGTGCGTCGAGCTGCTTGCTCAATGCGTCAAGCTCACCCATGCGAAGAGCCATGGGGGTGTTGCTCAATGTGATACGTGCACCTTCTTCTACAGCCTTCACGGCCACTTTCCATGCGATAGAATCCTCGTTCAATGCTCCGAAGATGATACCGCGCTTTCCTTTTAATAAATTGTGTGTCATAATACTCTTAATATATGAATTCGGCTGCAAAATTACACATTTTTCTCCAAAGTGTGCACGTTTTTATGGAAAATCTAACGTAAACCTTTGCGAACAGATGCTAATCTTGTCTAAAATCAAGACTTTTCACCCGTTTTTTCTTGTCAGTCTCATTTATTCGTCGTATCTTTGCCCCGAAATCAATTTATACATGAAGATATGGACATAAACTCAAAATTCTCACAGGCGGCTGTCATCGCCGCAAGCATCGCATTCCTCGGAATGTGCATCAACGACGGTATTGACGACTTTGCCAACAAGGACAGGGTGGTCACAGTCAAGGGGCTCTCGGAAAAGGAGGTCGAGGCCGACAAGGTCACGTGGCCAATACCCACCAAGGAACTGGGCAACGACCTGCCGGAGCTGTACCAGCGTATCAACAACACCACCGCCAAGGTGAAGGCTTTCCTGAAAAGCAATGGAATCAAGGACGAGGAAATCAGTGTCAACGCCCCAGTGGTCATCGACCTCAACGCCGACCAGTACAACAACAACTTCAGAGCATTCCGATACAACATCACATCGACCATCACTGTGACGTCGCACAACGTGAAACTCGTGCGCTCCATCATGGCGCGCCAGGGCGAGCTGCTCAAGCAGGGGGTGGCTGTCGTTGACGGAGGATATGAGAACCGCACCACCTACGAGTATGTGTCGTTCCAGAAGATGAAGCCCGAGATGATGCAGGAGGCTATCAAGAACGCCGAGACAACTGCCCAACAGTTTGCCAACAACAGCAGCAGCAGCATCGACAAGATCATGAAGGCCGACCAGGGACAGTTTTCTATCGAGGACCGCGACCAAAACACTCCTTATATTAAAAAGGTACGCGTAGTGACCACCGTCACCTACTCGCTCAAAAACTGATTCTTTCCAGTCCCCGCGTCACTTTTTTCGCCATTTGCTTGCACAGTACGAATATATTTCACCTGAAGAGATAGAGCGGTTCTGGACTGACGCCTATCCCGAAATAGCAACCATCGACGAGAAAGTCTGCCAGATGAAGGCGGCGGGATATGACGACATCAGGACATTCGTATTGCCCGACGAGTGCTGGACGAAGGAATTCTACGACCCGCAGGTAGAGGCGCAGCGCATCTTCCTGGAGCGACACCCCGACAGCCCCACGGCCATCGAGCTGGTGGCCAACCAGCGGCATGAGGCGCAGCTCTTCAGCCGCTACCACTCATATTATGGCTATGCCTTCTTCATAGGGCGAAAAATGTAATCAACTATTTGAAGTTAAAGAAGTTATGACGTATGTCCGAACCTCATAAAGACCTTGACAGAAGCAAAAAGACTATTGTCTTTAACTTCCTTAACTTCTTTAACTTCCTAAAATTCTTTTACTTCTTTAACTTCCTAAAAAATCTTATACCGGTATTTCAAACCAGAATGTGGCCCCTTCGCCAGGCTCGCTCTCCACACCAATTTCACCATTCATCCTCGTCACTATCTCCTTGCTGATCTGAAGTCCAAGACCGGTGCCCTGGACAAACTTGTTCAACTTGACAAACCGCTCAAACACCTTCGCCTTCTTGTCGGGGGCGATACCTATGCCCGTGTCCTCCACGAAGAAGTGCAGGCGGTCCTTGCGGGCAAGGAAATAACCGATGGTGATGGAGCCTTGCGACGTGAACTTGGCGGCATTGGTGCCGAAGTTGAGCAACACCTGCTTCAGGCGGTTAGGGTCGCACACGATGGTGAATTTGTCCTTCTGGCAGTCGAGCCTCACCTTCACGCCCTCCTTCACCCTCATCTCTATAGCCGCCGCCACCGACTTGCACACGTCGCTGACATCCGTCTCCTTGGGTATGAAGGCCAGTGTGCCCGACTCCAGTTTTGCCAGGTCGAGGATGTCGGAGATAATCTGCAGCAGCAGGTCATTGTTTTCCTCCACTATCTTGCACATCTCCTCGCGCTCATTCCCTGGCACGTCATCATGACACAACAGTTGGGAGAAACCCACTATGGCATTGAGCGGTGTGCGTATCTCATGACTCATGTTGGCCAGAAACGCCGACTTGAGCTTGTCGGCCTCCTCGGCCGTCTCCTTCGCCTCGACGAGCTTACGCTCCATCTCCATCTGGCGGTTGATGTTCTGCGTCAGGGTGCTTATCTCCACGCAGCCATTCTGAGGCTCCCATTTCGTCACCACCGAATAGACCTGCAGCCAGTCCCAGCCGCCGCCCTCCCCGCCGGCCTTCACCCTGCATCGGTGGTTGAAGCACTTGACAGAGCCTTCCACCGCCCGCCGGCGATAATCGTCGCTTGCCTTGCGGTCGTCGGGATGGAGCATTATGGGGAAGTCGGATATGCCCATAGCCGAGTTGCGCATGTCCATATTGTTGTTCTTGTACCATTGGCGCGTGGCATATCCCGTGTTGGTCAAGACGTTGATCCTGGCATACCCCAACTGCGCGAAGTCGGCCGTCACGGAGATTATCTCGTCCAACTCACGTATTCTCACCGAGTTGTTGAGCTCACGCGTCTGATCGACGTATGCCACGAGATATGCCTTAAGCGCACCGTCGTAGTCATACAGCTTGCTGTATCTCGCCAGGACGCTTATCTTCACATGGTCGCCGGCGAAGGACTGTCCCTTGCCTGACTGCCCCCGGTCAGTCTGTCCCTGATCCGACGGCAGCACGCCGTAGCTGTATTCAAACGACGTGTCAACGATGTCCTCCTCCCTTATCCTGCGCTTTATCTCCTCCGTCAGGAGCTTGCTGCGGAAGATGTTGAAGGCACGAGCCTCCTCCAATGACTTCACCCCAAACACCGACAGAGCCCTTTCATTGGCAAAGGTGATATTGCCGTCGGTGTCGTAGAGACACAGGCCCACGGGCATGTCGGTGAGCACCTTGTGGAGCTTGTTGCGCTCAGAGGCGGCATCAGTGCGCTTGCGCTGCAGGCGTCGCCACAGCATCATCATGTTGGCGATGTCCTTGAGCCAGAGGATGTCGCCCTCCGACCAATGGTAAGGCCTGTCGGTGATGTCGATGGCGAGAAAACCCGATATCTTGTTATAGCGTATGATTGGCACACCGAGATGCGCCCTCACGTCGAGGCTCTCAAGAAGATGGAGCGCGGAGGGGTCGTCCCAGAGATGGGTCTCCACGTCGTTGACCACCACACACTCGCCCGCCTCCAACTTGCTATACCACCACGGATGCTTCGGAAACTGGTCCTCCCTGCCCTTCATCGACGACGACACGCCCGGGGCGGTCACCTCAAACACGCAATACTGCAGCGAGGGGTCCCTCCTGTCGGTTGACATCACAGCCACCCTACCCGCCCTGAAATAGTCGAGTATGTCGTGGAAAACGTCGCTAAACGCTTCCTGTATGTCGTCGGTATGAATGATCTTTTCCAATGTCTTCGACATCGTCCTTTGGTATATCTGCTGTGTCTGAGTATTGCCTGTCATCATGATGCTTGTTTGATAGTTAACTAATAATAGCGCAATTCAGGTGCAAAGATACACAAAAAAGCGACACATTATCCGCCAAATACCTAAAAAAATCTTAAATCCTCGCAGATTTCTTGCAAATCATTCGCTTTTCTCACGGAAAAAGCCTAATTTTGCACCGCTTTTCATGAAGGAGAGGTGCTCGAGTGGTTGAAGAGGCACGCCTGGAAAGCGTGTAACCGGCAAAACTGGTTCGCAGGTTCGAATCCTGTTCTCTCCGCATCACACAATAAAAGCGCGGCTGATTGACATTCCAATCAGCCGCGCTTCTTTCATTAGCCATTCGGACTAATGTCCTCATGGGTGGGGATTAAATGCCGGAGTCATCATCGCCGTCAACGAAGACGTCGTCGCCGCCGCCACCAGTGTTGTCACTGCCGCCAGTATTGTCACTGCCGCCAGTGTTGTCACTGTTGTCTGCGTTGTCGTTTCCACTTCCGCCTCCGGGGTTGTCGCTGCCGCCGTCCGACAAGCCTGCGCGCTCGGCCTTGAGGGCATTGTCCTGAGCCTTGCGGGTGGCCACGTTTTGAAACTCTGCATCGTTGATGAGGTCGCGGAAGAGAAGTCCGGGCTCCCAATAGACCTTCACGGCAGTGATGTCGCTGGCGGGATTGAACTTCTCGACGCTCATGGCGCCCTTCGACTCCAGTCGGACGTAGAAGTTGCCAAGTTCACCGAGACACACCTTGTTGCCCTCGAGCAACATCTCGCGGACACAGTCAACGGAGCGTGTGAGCACTGCGTTGATGTCGGAGCGGTGGTAGGGACAGTTGTGCTTCGAGATGTGGTTGGCAAACTCGTCGAGCGACATCACTTTGACGGTCTGGGCGTTGGGATAGACCCTCTTCTCGCCGTCCTGCTTGGAGGGATCTACAGCCCTCTTGCTTAGAGAATAATTAATCATAAGGCATGAAAAATTTAAAAGTGTAACAATAAAAAAAGAACTCACTTGGTGTCGCGAGGGGGCTTCCGTCCTAACCTCTCTGAGCTTCCGCCCGACTCTCTTAGAGCTTCAGTCCGAGGCTCTCAGAGCTTCCGTCAGACTCTCTCAGAGCTTCCCGCCGTCGGTCCCGAAGGACTTCTCCATCTGTCCCGACCTTGGGGCGGTGGTCTCGAAGGCCTCGGCCTTTCACCTCCCTTTTGACGATGCAAAGATACGAAGAAAATGCGGCACTTCCCAAGGAATGGGAAATACCGCATCTGATTGCATCATTTTGCACTATCTTCCTTCATCTATCGTCAGGGGCGGGATTATTTCTGAGGCTTCACCTTGTGGTATTTGCCGTTTTTCTCCCTCACTACAACCATATATCTGTTGATGAACCGACCTATGATTTTCTGGGCCGACTTTTCTGGAATCTCGAGCTTTGTAGCAGCCGCAACGTAGTCCTGGGTCGTGAAGTCAACAGCCAGACTGTCAAAAAACTTCTGGTCCCTCATGCTCATCTTCACGGTGACATCGCTTTCATCCTCAACGCCACTCTTGCGCAGCAGGGTGCTATACACCATTGATGTGTGGTTGATTAGATTGTTCACCATTGTGAGGGCAATGTGGAAGTCGCGATCGTCGCAGACAATCTCCGGAATATTCTGGATGTCAAGCGAGGGATTGTCGATGAAGCGCAGGGCTGTGAGCACCATTGCAATGCGGAAGGCAATGAGGCCGAGGCGGCGTACTGAAGCTACGATGTCGTCGCCCAGCATGGCTGTCTGCTCGTCCTGCAGTTCGCTGAAGAACTTATTGAATTTCCTCTGCTGCTCACGTGTGAGCTTGAAGCGCAATGGAGTCTTGCGGGCCGCCAACTTGAGATACACAACAAAAAACTCCTTCCCCATCTTCTCAAACTCGTCGTCAAGCGTCACCTCCTCTTCGGCAAAGACATCCCGCCATTCGAGTTTGCGCTGCAAGACATAGAAGAGGAAACGCGAGAATGTACCGTTGTCGGCGGTGGGGATGAGGTTGCCCACCTGGTCGGGAGTTCCTGTCAGCAATATAGCCCATCGGGGCTTTCGTATGTCAACGCGCTCGTTGTCCTTTCGGCGACTATAGCATATAGGCTCATGATGGAAAGCCTTGCGCAGTCCGTCACTGTAGTCTCCAAAATCAGACTTAAGGGCATTTGCCATGGCATCGCCCTCACTTTCGAAGGTGAAACCGCACTCGTGATTGTCACTGAGAGCCTGATACATCGCCGTTGACGACGAGTTGGCACTGATATACAGCGAGCGATAGGGTGGCTGCTTTGGCTCGGGGACGGTCTGCCCCTTCTTGCCTTTTTGCGCCTGATATTCAGCCATCAGCTTCTCATACTCCACAAACTCCGCCTTGTTGGCCTGACGTATGCTATCCTGAATATATTTGAGGAAAGCATGTATGGCAGACAGTGAGCCTTTGTTTGATGCTGGCGGGGCAACGATGAAGGCATAGAGGCAGGCAAATACCAGATGGCGGTCGTAGTTGCCGGTGTAGTTAGGAAGACATGCCGACGAAGCTGTGAGGACACCCGTTAAGAGCATATCGGCTGTTTGCCTGTCCTCTGCAATCTTCAGAAGCGCCTGTAATGTCATCGGCCAATACTCCATCGGTATCTTATCCGTGAATGTGGGCATTTCAGACGACTCATTTGTCGCCTCCGTCAGAACAGAAGACTCCTCTTTTTCCCCACTTCCCTCGTTTTGAGGTTTCTGGGGGGAATGAAAATTGCGGCGCGCCACGTCAGCTATATCCACCCCTGCCTGCTTGGCCATGTGGAAGAATGACTTTATCGTAATTCCGCCCCCTTTACTCTTCAGGCAGTTGGTGAACTGCTTGTCACATTCCTCAGGGTTGTAGTAGGGATTCTGTCTGCTGAGATCATGAAACATGGCACGTCCTCCCTCGCCAAATGCCTCGGCCAAGGCAAAGCCACAGCTGAGCCAATTCTGATAGCCGGCGGTGATGTCAATCCTCCTTTCTACAAGACGGCTGACAACGTCCCTGACCTCAGATTCAAGGTCTTGTATATCCAGACTTTGAATACTTTGCCCATTCGGAAAGGCAGTCGCTCCTTCTTTCCCAGCCTTAATTTGTTCAACACTTGCGGCTTGCGCTTTGGCATTTACCGCGTTAACACTCTCGTTGGATGAATTTAGCCAGTCTTCCACTGGAAATTCCTTCTTGATATTGTTATTCTCTGTCATAATTCAATGATATTTTAAAATGGGCATATTAACGGATTTACTACGCAGTCAGGGTCGAATGGCAGGAAGCACGCCCTTGACTCGTTGATACATGCAGGGTCGGCCTCAAGACCGTAGGTGGCATGAAGATAGTTTTGCATGGCCTTAAACCACACCCTGTGCGGATGTTTGGCAATGTCTATCGGCACCCACCATTTCAGCCCGTCGCCCGAAGGCGAACGAAACATCAGCTCAGTGGCGAAGTAGGGGTCATGCAGCAACGTCGTCTTCAGGGAGGGGATGTCTGCTATATGATCAAAGTCGATGCAGATGAGTCCGGAATGCCTGATGAGTGACTTGTCGGAATGATAGGAGAACAAGCCTGAGGATGTGACGAAATCAAAGTTTTTCCCCTTGAACACCTTCGCCTCCTTCTTGTCGGTTATGGCTCTGAGTTTTTTCGTTCTCTCCTCCGCTTTCGTACCTATTATATATGCCCATACGTTTGCCAGTGACAAGGGCTGGTATGGATACTTGTTGGTCACCGGGGCCTTAAAGAAACTAACTTCGTGAATGTCCATATCCTTTTGGGTCATTAAGTCTCACCATTACGTCATGATTATCGAGCACCCTTTCGAGGTCGCTCTTGCGATAGAGGCATCGTCCGCCAAGTTTGGCGTACGGCAAGGTCCCGTTGGCGCGCAGAGTTGCGAGCGTGCGCTGTGAGATATGCAGCGCCTGCATCACGTCCTGTGCGTCAATCCAGTCTTCCAGCGGTGTGGGCTTTTTATCGGTCTTTGCCCTTGGTGCGGCATCACCTGTCCCCTCACCCTGTTCCTTGATGTGTTGGGCGGTAAGAGGCAAATGTCCGTCATCAATGGCTTGTCTGATGGCCACGGCCAGAGGTTGATTACTGTGGAGGAACTCAGTGAAGAGTCGTCCGATTGTATTTGCGGACTCTATGTCCATTTTATTTTTATAATTCATAATTATGCTTTCCGGCACTCGACCCAATTACCCAAACTGCTGTGCCATCCAGCTAAATCGGGTTCGGAGGGGAGGTGGTAATTGAAGGGTTTATCCTCCCACGAACCAGACATGCGATTTATGACTTCGCTGTCCTTTTCGAATGCAAAATTACTCATTATTTTCCAAACGCGGATAAAAATAAACTGATTACCAAAACGTTGCATATCCATACTCGACAAGGGGAAAATGGCGTTTTGAGTTAGGATAACAGGAAAACGTAATCAGGAAATAAGGATAATGAGCAGTTATCCTGATTGTCATACAGTGGACAATCAGGATAAACTTGATTTTCCTGATTATTATCCAAGATAGAATCAGGATAAAAACGAAAAAAGCAGACAGGTTATGATAAAAACCGTCAGCTTTTCACGTAAAAAAACAGGATTAAGTTTTGGAAATCAGATTAGAAAACCTTTTTCATTCATTTCATTAAGGAACTGTTTATATTGTTGGGTCTTTTTTTTTGTAGTTATTAAGCATTTCATCTCGTTATAACTTTGTATTTTGATTTTTGTGTATTTCCCCTTATATGTTTCCCAAAAGTAATTATAGAATTCTAACTGTGAGCAATTGATGCCACTCCATTCATGAAGTGCAGCGAGATGAAATGAAGAAAGTTTTCCACCCCTCCCTTTGGGGTTCATATCGTCAAAGTTCTCTATCGCATGCCTAATATTGTATCTTTTATCATCATCAAGGAGGTAAGCTCTCTCAAAGTCATTATCTATGTTTTTATTGTTGCTCTCGATAATGATTTGATAAACCGTATATTTCTTCATTATGTCATCCTTGAATCTGTGATATGCCATCTTAAGAAAATCCTCCCAAGAATTTTTATTCTTAAGCACTGACATCTCATCTATTGGATAATCTTTTAGATGTTTGATTAAATCATAAATTTGGGACTTTATATCCTTAAACTGCCGATCGTGTATCATTTTAAGTTTTTGGGGGTCTGTTTTTATTCTTTCTTCCGATTCAAGCGTTTGGCAACATAAGTCCATAAGACTGTCAACTGCCCTCATTAATGAATTTAATGACTCAATAAGTTGCTGTCCCTCGGAAGTGAAGGATTCGTACATAAAGTTTAAGTGTGT
This sequence comes from Prevotella sp., assembly GCA_034101015.1. Lineage (GTDB taxonomy): Bacteria > Bacteroidota > Bacteroidia > Bacteroidales > Bacteroidaceae > Prevotella. The sequence goes on along the minus strand of JAXEKN010000040.1, from coordinate 5,321 downwards.
CTGCGGAGTCTTTGAAGCAAGAATAGTATGTGACATAGTCCAATCACGCCCGTACCCTTCTATCAGTTTTCGGTCTCTGGGGTTTTTGGGCTTTTTTGTAAACTCTTCTAATATATCCATACACTTTTTTATGGTAAAGCTTGATTCTTTTAATAATTTATCGGCTTTCCTAAAGCAATCGAGTTCTTTGGGCGCAAAATCGCCAAGAAAAATAGGTTGGTAGCTTTGAAGCTCATCATACTCCGATTGAGCTTCTATCAGTAATTTGTCAATCATGCAGGACCACCTTTTTGCAGCGGCATCCGTTAAACGCCTATCACACAATGCCTCCATTATCCTGTCATTCTCCACGCCGCCCGCAACCATTTTCAGATCTGCAAAAAAACCATAGTTACCATTTACAGCTGATTTTATAACAATCGAGCCACATTCGTCGGTAGCGAACATATTTCCTTTTGTGTCCGCTATTGTTTGTGACTCGAACAACCGAGAAATTGTCTCGTCAATTTTTAAATTTAAATTTGTATTCATATATTATTTATTTAGTCCGATTCCAGTTTCACAACCATCATCGGGAAATTTGCCCACAAAGTTAAGAAAATAATTCGATATACAAACACAATTATTTAAAAAAATTGGTATCAATTTAAGATTTAACTCACATTCACATAACAAATCCCCAAAAACCCCATTTTGCGGTTTTTGGAGGATTTAGAATTGAAAATAATATCTCAAGTTTCTGACAACTAAAAAGCCAAGGCAAGCTGTTTCGGCGTTTTTTGTATTGCATGATTGCTACACGGTTGTTCTCTTACTATTTCGTCTGTCAGTCGATTGATTGACTTGAGGTCGTGGTTGTCGTATGCATTAAGAAGTTCAGATGCCACGACAAGAGATATTGAAGACACTATAGGAATGCGTAGTCTTTTAAGATACTGGCTCTGCCATCTCGCATAGCCTCCATTCATGTGGTTGGACATCCTGTCAAGTTGTTTTCTTATAGTGTCTGACATGAGTATTGCCGCGAGCAGACGCAGGGTGCGTTCGTCTTGACCGGTAATATAATAAAGGTTGTGTTGTGGATAATACTTCCCCTTATCCACAAAGACGTAAGTATTCCCTGATATGTCTGGCAGCAAGATTTTTGGTTGACGGAGCAATGATGGCTTTATTGGGTCTATCGTGGCATACCATCTTGAAGGGTTCTTTGAAGCCTTGTGACGTTTTGACAGTTTGTCATAATGACTTTCCAAATAGGTCTTGGCCAAAGGATAGTCATCCAGTCTTATCAATGAGCCATCTTCCCTATATGGATTGATAAGGTATCTTCCATCCCACGAAAATGTATCTCCTGAGAGATTACGGGCATTTATTGCAGGCAACAATATTTCTTTTTCTACAGTTCCGCATAATGAAGAGGACACGAATATTGAATCAGCTCCTGTAGCTACGCCGACGCCTATTTTGAATCCTTGTCTTTCAATTGGTGTCAGGTGTGATAATTCATCTTCGTTTGAGAATGAAGAACTCCAATCGTCACTTGACGGTGATGAATGTTCAGAGTAGCTGAGGGTTGACAATTCGGCAATGGACTCTGCTGAAGCTGCAAGGAAGGTTGATGCTGGTGGAAAATTTTTTATTAATGTAATGGCAGGATAAGCCAAAACTTCCTCTTGAAATGCATCAGCGTGCTCCATGTCAACAATGAGGCTCAGACGGAAAACCGATGCCACCAGAAGACGCAATTTCTTCCCATATTGGTTTTTCATCCATCGATTAGAGCATATAAAGCAGTGCTTTCCGCCAGGAGAGAGCATACGAAGTGTTTTCTCAAAAAACAAGACGTAGATGTCTGCTCGATAATGAAACGTTGGAAACATTGACTTGTAAACATTTCGTTTTTCAACGGGTATTTCCTCATATCTGATATATGGAGGATTTCCAATTACAATATCTGCCATTGCTGTTTCTGACAATAAGAAATCACCGCAAATTATTCTATCTTCAGGTGAGGTAAGCTGTGGGAACAGTGCTTTTATTCTCCTTATGCAATCGATTATTTTGCTGGAATCAATTTCATAGGCTGACAGGCAACTGTGAAACGCCCTGTTGAAGTCGAAACCAAAACGTATTGATGATTCATGAAGCCTTGTCAGAATCTCAATGACAAATTCTCCATTACCACATGAAGGCTCGGCAATTCTTATTTTTGACAAATTCCTATTCGGAGAATATTCCACTAAATCGAGCATATATGCTACAACCTCATGGCGTGTGAAGACATCGCCGTGGGCCACTCCATTGGAGCGAAGACTGTAGATGTGGCTATTATTTGAATTCATAGTTTACCCCGGATAGAAATCCCATAAATGACGAGATAAAAGACTCGATGGATATGTTGTCTGCGAGATTCTCATAAGAATTTTTGTTGCTTGTCGCAATAAGTGCAACGGCATTATACTTATGTTCAAGAAGCAGACGCTGACATAATATTGTGTATCTGTCAAGATAGGTGGAATCCTTAAATTCAGGACGTACAGGAAAATGAGGTTCATTCGCCTTTACATGTCGTAATGAACGTTCGTCTTTACCTACCACCATCATATATCCAAGCCATGGACTTTGGACACACTTGAAAGTGTTTTCACGATATGCAGTCCAAAAGTCATCAGCTGAACCAAGAGATTCTTCGGTTCTGTTATTCAGGTTGTTGCCGTATGAACCAATTTGAGATTTCAGTTCTATAGCAGCTATAAGATTTCCATGAGGTGAAACGATCAGAAGATCCCAATCCTTTGTAGCTCGGAAATAACCAGGGACATGGTTGTTCTTCAGGTATATACATTTGCTTGGAACACCTGCTTCTTCTGCCTTTTTTTTCAGCAGGAGAAGCAATGCGTCCAACTGTTTGCCTGCAAGGACACCGCCCTGTGTCTGCCTTGTCTGCCAGAATGACTTAATGGCAAGTGATATTTCTTTTCTCATATTATTCTGTTGTTGATATTCAAGCCGCAAAGTTACGACAATTTTTCGAGACTGCAAAATATTTCGGGGAAAAAACATAGTCTTCAGTATCTATATCCGACTTGCTGCCATCTTTGTATAAGGCAGAACTATTTTCCCAAGGATTTAAGCATCTTGTTGATGCAGCGTTTCTTCTGCTCCATGTTTGGGTGAACATAGAGATTCAATGTCGTGGAGATATTGGAGTGTCCTAACAACACGCTTACTGTCTTGTAGTCGCATCCTGCCTCTATGCACCTTGTGGCAAAGCTGTGCCGGAGTCCGTGATACTTCAACTTCGGAATTTCAAGTTTCTCCATAAGTCTGTTGTAATAGTTGCGGTATGTGCGTGGCTCAGTCGGTTTGTCTTCGTTGGTCAAAACGTAGAAATCTCCATTGACCACTTTCTTCATTGGCTTCACCATGGCCAGCAACTCCTTGCTCATGGGTATCTCACGGCATGAGTTCACCGTCTTCGGTGTGTTGATGACAAGCTGTGTATGTTTCTTCTCACCCTCCACGACGTAGATTCTTTCGATGGTGCGTTGCACGGTGATTGTTCCGTCAGCCACATTGATGTCGCTCCACTTCAAAGCGCAGATTTCGCCAATGCGCAATCCTGTGCTCAGGCTGATGTAGATGCCGAGGCTCATGAAGGTGAAGTTGTGCTGCACATAGTCCAGTATCTTTTTGTGATTGACCACGGAGAGAACTTCGAGTTCCTTGGGCTGGCTGTTGGCAGGATATTTTATATCCCACTCATAGTGGGTCATCCACTCGTTCTTCACCCCGAACTTCATCACCATCTTCAGGACGATGAGAATGTCCTTGACCGATTTCACACTCAGTCCATGCTCAATCTTTTTCAAGACGAATGCCTGTACATCATGTTCATGGAGTGAATCGTTGTCACCAAACTCAGGAAGAACATGGTTCTCCAGAATTAACACGTAGGCAGCCATTGTGGACTGCTTCACGTAGGGACGCTTGTACTCTTTCCAAGCCTCCGCAATTTCCTTAATTGTTTTGTTGTTCATTATTCTTATAATAAAATTATTAATACCTTAATTAATATAATTAGAGAATAGTAATGGGCAATGTCCCCCATTTGAGATTTCCGGAGTTTACGGAGGAGTGGGAGACGTATAAAATCGCCGACATACTTTGCATAGGAAATGGCAGAGATTATAAACATCTAATCAAAGGGGATATACCTGTTTTTGGAACAGGTGGCTATATGACATCCGTAAACGAATGTTTATACGAAGGTGAAACTACGTTTATAGGACGAAAAGGGACAATCAATAAACCTTTTTACTACAATGGCAAATTTTGGACAGTTGATACTCTGTTTTATACTCACTCATTCAAAAAGGTAATCCCCAAATTTGTATATTGCTTATTTCTAACCATAAATTGGCTTCGTTATAATGAAGCGTCTGGAGTACCGAGTCTTTCAAAGGATACTATTGAGAAAATCAAAGTGAGAATTCCTCAACTTGATGAGCAAAAGAAAATAGCAGAGATTTTATCATTGCTTGATGAGCGCATTGCGACCCAAAACAAAGTCATTGAGAAACTGGAATCCTTAATCAAGGGGCTAAGACAGAGATTGTTGTCTCCTAAACAAGGCTGGACATCATACAGACTTGATGAGTTATGCCAAATCAAAAGTGGTTATTCTGGAACTCAAGTTTCATTTCAAACAGCCTATAAAGTATCACGGATTGAGACAATTAGCAAACACAGTGTTGATATGTCACGTACAGGATTTGTAAAGGCAATACCACAAGAATACAAATTGAATGTAGGTGACATTCTGTTTAGCAACATCAATAGTGTGCAATATATTGGAAATACCGCATACATCGACAAAGACTATGGATTATATCATGGTATGAACTTGTTACGAATAATTCCTAATTCCAAAATAGTATTTCCTCGTTTCATCCACTTGCTTCTTTGCACAGATAGATTGTTGCGTCATTTCCAAAGTGTCTGCAACAAAGCTGTATCACAAGCAAGTATTAACCAAACTTCTTTGGGAAAAACCATAATATCAATACCATCATATGAGAAACAAAAACATATTTGTTGCGTAATAGAAAGCGTTGAACGTAAGTTAGATATAGAAACCGATATACTTGAAACGCTACAACATCAGAAGAAATACCTTCTCGGCGCACCCGACAAACCCTGTGGGGAGGGCGCACGGATGCTAGCCCAAAACTGTTGCTATACGATACATGAAGAAAGGGATGTCTCTGACTCCTTTCACTTGTGCCCGGAAGCATTTGATCTTTGAGTTCAGTGATTCT
>JAXEKN010000039.1:0-5259 GCA_034101015.1 Prevotella sp. | reverse complement strand
TATGTTTTCAATTATCTTTTCTATATACTTTCAATTTTGCTGCAAAATTACTTAGTAATTGCGAAATATCGGCATTATTCTGTCTAAAAAATATTAATTCTACCCGATATAAAAGAAAATTTAAGAAAACTATACCCATTTTTTTGGATTTATGATAAAAAATAGATGTTTTTTTTGGAAAAACCGAGAAAACTTCTTACCTTTGCAACCACTAAATCATTTAATGACATTATGAAAGTACTGAAATTCGGCGGAACATCCGTAGGTTCCGTAGAAAGTATTTTGAGTGGGAAGAACATCGTTGAGCATCAGTCTCAAGATGTGATTGTCGTGGTGAGCGCCCTGGGCGGCATCACCGACAAGCTGATTGCCACATCCAAGTTGGCCGTTAAAGGCGACGAGGCTTACCGTGGCGAGTTTGAAGCAATGGTAGAGCGTCATCACACGATGATTGCCACCATAATAACAGACGAAGAGAAACGAACTAAATTGCTGGCAACGGTGGATTCACTGCTTGACCAGCTTCGATCTATATATTATGGTGTATTCCTCATCCGCGACATCAGTCCCAAGACATCCGCGGCAATCGTAAGCTACGGCGAGAGATTGAGCAGCAATATCGTGGCCACTCTCATCGAGGGCGCAGAATGGAAGGATTCACGCAGTTTCATCAAGACAGAACTCAAGCATGGCAAGCATGTGCTCGACAGCGAACTGACCAACCGACTCGTGCGCGAGGCATTCTGCGAATTGCCCGCCATCACTGTAGTGCCGGGATTTATCAGTTCCGACAAATATTCGGGCGAAGTGACTAATCTCGGGCGAGGCGGAAGCGACTACACTGCGTCGATCATTGCAGCTGCTCTCGATGCCGAGACTCTCGAGATATGGACAGACGTAAACGGATTCATGACTGCCGACCCGAGAGTGATTCACACGGCTTACACTATCACCGAATTGAGCTATGTAGAGGCAATGGAGCTTTGCAACTTCGGTGCGAAGGTGATTTATCCGCCTACGATTTATCCTGTATGTGTAAAAAATATTCCTATCAGAGTGAAGAATACTTTCAATCCCTCTGACCCTGGAACAGTCATCAAGGACAAGATTGACAACGACCGCAAACCCATCAAGGGAATATCGAGTATCAACGGTACAACGCTTATCACCGTCACCGGATTGTCGATGGTGGGAGTGATTGGTGTCAACCGACGTATCTTCACCGCCCTTGCCGACAATGGCATATCGGTGTTTATGGTTTCGCAGGCATCATCGGAAAACTCTACGTCTATCGGTGTGCGCGACGAAGATGCCGACGAGGCAGTGCGCGTACTCAACCATGAGTTTGCCAAGGAAATCGAGACGGGAGCAATGTTCCCGATGCATGCCGAAAGCGGACTTGCCACAATCGCCATCGTGGGCGAGAACATGAAGCATACGCCTGGTATTGCCGGAAAACTATTCGGCACTCTCGGACGAAGCGGAATCAGCGTAATTGCCTGTGCACAAGGAGCTTCCGAGACAAATATCTCATTTGTAGTGGATTCAAAATATCTGCGCAAGTCGCTCAACGTGCTCCACGACTCGTTTTTTCTGAGCGAATATAACGTGCTCAATCTCTTTATATGTGGCGTGGGAACAGTGGGCGGAAATCTCATCTCGCAGATTCACTCGCAGTATGAGGAACTCAAGCAGAGCCGCCGACTCAAACTCAATGTTGTGGGTATTTCAAGCAGTCACAACGCCATATTCTGCCGCGAAGGCATCGACCTCGGCAACTATCGCGAAGAACTCGCCAAGTCGGCTCCAAGCGACATTAATCATCTGCGCGAGGAAGTTATCGGCATGAACATTTTCAATAGCGTGTTTGTGGATTGCACAGCAAGCAGTGAGGTGGCCGGACTTTATCAGGAATTCCTCGACCACAATATCTCGGTTGTAGCTGCCAACAAGGTGGCTGCGTCGAGCGACTACGAGAGTTATCTCAAACTCAAAGAGACGGCTCTCAAGCGTGGCGTGAAGTTCTTGTTTGAGACAAACGTAGGTGCCGGTCTGCCTATCATCGGCACTATCAACGACTTGAAGAACTCAGGTGATAAAATACTTAAGATTGAGGCAGTTCTGAGTGGAACGCTCAACTTTATCTTCAATGAGATTTCGTCAGATGTGCCTTTCTCCGAGACTGTATTGAGAGCCAAGCAACAAGGTTATAGCGAGCCCGACCCGCGCATCGACCTGAGCGGTAAGGACGTGGTGAGAAAGCTCGTCATCCTCGCGCGTGAGGCAGGATATAAGGTAGAACAGGACGATGTGGAGAAGCATCTCTTCGTGCCCGACGAGTTCTTCAAGGGCAGCATAGATGACTTCTGGAAGAATCTTCCTTCGCTCGATGCCGACTTCGAGGCAAAACGCAAGGTGCTGGAGAGCGAGAACAAGCGCTGGCGATTTGTGGCAAAGCTCGAGCACGGCAAGACGAGCGTGTCGCTTGAGGCAGTAGGACAGCATCATCCGTTCTATGATCTTGAGGGCTCCAACAATATCGTATTGCTCACCACCGAGCGCTATCGCGAGTATCCTATGCTCATTCAGGGCTATGGAGCCGGTGCGGGCGTGACAGCTGCGGGAGTGTTTGCAAATATCATGTCGATAGCAAATATATAATTTAAGGTAATTATATTTTGTCAACATAATTCACAATTGACAATGAAGCACATTATTATATTAGGCGACGGAATGGCCGATCACACAGTGGATAGCCTCGGCGGCAAAACACTGCTGCAATATGCCGACACTCCATATATGGACATGCTGGCAAAGAAAGGTCGCTGCGGCCGTTTGATCACAGTGCCCGACGGTTATCAGCCAGGCTCTGAGGTTGCCAACACAGCCATTCTCGGCTACGACCTCGACAAGGTGTATGAGGGTAGGGGACCGCTTGAGGCGGCAAGCATCGGCTATGAGATGCGCCCCGACGACATGGCCATCAGATGTAATATCATCACCCTTGCCGACGGAAAGATAAAGAATCATCACGGCGGTCATCTCACGACTGAAGACGGCACAGAGCTCATCAACTATCTCAATGAGCATCTCGGCAACGAGCGCGTGCAGTTTATCCCCGGCATCCAATATCGCCATCTGCTCGTGATACGTGGCGGCAACAAGCATATTCTTTGCTCGCCTCCCCACGATCATCCCGACGAGGAATGGAATCCACTGCTTGTGAAGGGAGAAGAAGACACTACTGGAGACAATACAAGGATGACTCCCAGCGATACAGCCGCTCTCATCAACGACCTTATCCTTCGCTCTCAGGAGCTCTTGGAGAATCATACCATCAACCAGAAGCGCAAGGCTGAAGGCAAACCGATGGCAAATTCCATCTGGCCTTGGAGCCCAGGTTATCGCCCTTCGATGCAGACCATCGCCGAGATGTATCCACAAGTGAAGAGCGGTGCTGTCATCTCTGCCGTAGATCTTATCCGCGGCATAGGTCATTATGCCGGATTGCGCATTATCAAGGTGGAAGGAGCAACCGGACTTTACAACACCAACTACGAGGGTAAGGCACAAGCAGCCATCGAGGCTCTGCGCCAGGACGACTTTGTATTCCTGCATGTGGAGGCAAGCGACGAGGCCGGACACGACGGTGATCTCAAACTGAAACTGCAGACTATCGAGAATCTCGACCGACGCATCGTAGAGCCTATATATAATGAGGTGAAGACATGGGACGAACCAGTATGCATAGCCGTGTTGCCCGATCATCCCACACCGGTGGAAGTGCGCACACACGTACAGGAACCTGTGCCATTTGTAATTTATTATCCTGGTGTTGAGCCCGACGGTGTAGTGGAATACGACGAGGTGAGTTGCGTGAGCGGCAGCTATGGTCTTCTCCGTCTGCAGCAGTTCATGCAGGAATTCATGAAGATAAATTAAAGGAATATGAAATACTACAGTACAAATAAAAAGGCTCCAATGGCTACACTTCATGAGGCGGTGGTCAAGGGATTGGCGGGCGACCGCGGCCTTTACATGCCCGAGAGCATCAAGCAACTGCCTCAGTCTTTCTTCGACAATATCCAGGACATGTCATTCCAGGACATCGCCTTCACAGTGGCACAGGCTTTCTTTGGCGAGGATATTCCCGATGCCGACCTTCGTCGCATTGTGGATGACACATTGGCATTTGATTGCCCTGTCGCTCCCGTTACTGATAACATCTACAGCCTCGAACTCTTCCACGGTCCTACATTGGCATTCAAGGATGTAGGTGCGAGATTCATGGCCCGACTGTTGCAATATTTCATACGTCAGGAAGGACGCGAGCAGGTGAATGTGCTTGTGGCTACAAGCGGCGACACGGGAAGTGCCGTGGCCAACGGATTCCTCGGTGTGGATGGCATTCACGTGTATGTGCTCTATCCAAAAGGTAAGGTGAGCAAGATTCAGGAAAGCCAGTTCACCACTCTCGGTCGCAATATCACAGCTGTTGAGGTGGATGGCGTGTTCGACGATTGCCAGGCACTTGTGAAGAGTGCGTTTATGGACGAGGAACTCAATCGTCACATGAAACTCACATCGGCAAATTCTATCAATGTGGCGCGATTCCTGCCGCAGGCTTTCTATTATTTCAATGCCTATGCGCGCATGAAGGCATTGGGCAAGGCCGACCAACTGGTGGTGTGCGTGCCCAGCGGAAACTTCGGAAATATCACTGCCGCTCTCTTCGGTCATCGCATGGGATTGCCCATCAAGCGATTCATTGCCGCCAACAATGCCAATGATATCTTCTTCAACTATCTCGCCACAGGAAAATACGAACCGAAGGCGAGCAAGCAGACTATCGCTAATGCTATGGACGTAGGTGATCCGAGCAACTTCGCGCGTATCTACGATCTCTACGAGGGCGATCACAAGCGCATCACTTCTCTCATCAGTGGCGCCACATATAGCGACGACCAGATTCGCGAGGCTATGAAGCAGTGCTATGCCGACAACTCATACATCCTCGACCCGCATGGCGCTTGTGGCTATCGTGCTCTCAGCGAACAGCTTCAGGATGGTGAATACGGTGTGTTCTGCGAGACTGCCCATCCCGCCAAGTTCAAGGAGACAGTAGAGTCTGCCATCGGTGCTGAGGTGAAAATCCCCGAGCGTCTTGCCGCCTTCATGAAGGGCGAGAAGCAGAGTGTGGAGATGTCGAAGGACTTCGATAGTTTCAAGGCTTATCTGATGAGCAAATAAAGGCTTATC